>CAZPJI010000033.1:0-26184 GCA_964586925.1 uncultured Gammaproteobacteria bacterium | reverse complement strand
ATTTATCGACGACGAAGCATTGAGTATCGCCATGCCATCTCCATTACCGACTTCCACCCGGATCATGCGGGATCCGGATATTATCGCGACCGATATGGACGGCGAGACCGTCATGATGAGCATCGAGCTGGGGCAGTACTTCGGCCTCAGCGGTGTCGGGCCTTTTGTGTGGGATCTGCTGGCCGAGCCGATGTCGGTTGAGGACATCTGCATGCGGGTTCTTCAGGACTACGAAGTCGATGAGGCGACGTGCCGCACGGACGTATCGGTATTCGTCGGTGAATTGCTGGACAAGGGTGTGCTACGCCACGCCGACTGAGAGGCTTTCCCATCGCCATCGGAATCCGGGCGGAGCAGGGTGCTTCGCAGGAGACCTCTGCAGATGCCGCGGATAACGGCTTGTTTCAAGGGGAGCATGGCCGCTACGGCGGAATACCGGTATTCTAGGCTCCATGGCGATAGCAACGGCATTACCACGCAAGATACGCAGCTTCCGGCGTTATTCCGGCTTCATCAAACTCTGGTTGGCGCCCGTCTGGCTGCTGCTTGGGGTGAGCCGGGCGCTGATTCTTGCCGTGTCTTTCAAACGCCTGGCCCCCGGGTTGGGGGTCCATGACGGTGCGAGTCCCTGGGTGCCGTTGTTGAATGGTTCCCAAGAGCGGCGCGCTCGGGAGATCGGCCGTTTGATCAGGCTCGCGGCCCGCTATACGCCCTGGAAGTCCAATTGCTTCCCGCAGGCAGTGACCGCACGTGTGCTGTTGGGTCTGTATCGCATTCCCTACGTGCTCTATTTCGGTCTGACCCGCGATCCGGAAGCCGGGGAGATGAAGGCCCATGCCTGGGTGGCCGCCGGGCGGGTGCCGGTGACCGGCGGTGCCGCATTCGGCCAGTTCACCGTCGTCGGATGCTTCGTGGCGCCGGAGCTGGCCGCCGGCCGGGCCGAATCCTCGTGAAGTCGCTGAAGTCTTTCGTTCGCCTGCTGCGCGGAACCCCTCGCTGGCACGTCGCATTGTTGCTGGTACTGATGGTGCTTGCCGGCCTGACCCAGGGCATCGGCATTCTGCTGCTGGTGCCGCTGCTCGAAATTCTGCAGGGATCCAGTGTCGGAGGGAACCCGCTCGCCGCCAAAGTCGTGGACGGCCTGCACCTGCTTGGCATACCGCCTACCGCTGGCGGCCTCCTTGCCGTTTTCGTGGTTCTGGTACTGATCACCAACGCGATTCAGCACGGGCGCAGCGTAATGAGTGCCAACCTCCAATATCGGCTGGTGGATCGCCTGCGTTACCGCTGTTACTCGGCCCTGCTGGGGACGCAATGGCGCTGGCTCGCCGCCCGGCGCAACTCGGATCATGCGAACCTGCTCCTTACGGATATCAACCGGATCGGTAACGGCCTGAATTTCGGGCTGAGCCTGTTGGCTAGTTTGACCACGATGTTGGCGTATCTGGCATCGGCCTTCGCGTTGTCGTGGTCCATGACGTTGCTGGCTCTTGCCAGTGGCGGCGTGGTGCTCATGCTCCTGTCCGGCCAGCGCCGGGATGCGCTGCGCCTTGGCCATAGTCTGGGAGAGGCGAACCGCTCGCTGCAAGGGAACGTTCAGGAGAGCCTCGCGGGGATCAAGCTGGCCAAGATTCTGGGTAACGAAACGCGGCACCTGGAGTTTTTCCAACGCGTCACTAACCGAATGCGCCGCGAGCAGTTGAAGTTCCAGATCAACACCAGCCGTGTGCGGGCCATTTTCCAGGTCATCGGTGCGGCCTTGCTGGCGGGCTATCTTTACCTGGGGCTGAGTGTGTTGCACACGGCGGCGGCGGAACTGATCACCCTGGTGCTGGTATTCGGCCGATTGATACCCATGTTCGCCAGCGCCCAGCAGCAATATCATCAATGGCTGCATGCCGTGCCGGCCATGGAAGAGACCGATCGCTTGCTGACCGAATGCCGCGCCGCCGCCGAACCGGAAGACACGGCCTCGCGGACGCTTTGGCCGGTGACGCGAGACATTTGTCTCAAGGCGGTGACCGTCCGCTATGCCGACCGCGATCGTCCGGCACTGGATTCGGTGTCCTTGCGGATACCGGCCTGCACCACGACTGCCGTCATGGGCCCCTCTGGCGCCGGGAAAAGCACTCTGGCCGATGTGCTGATGGGGCTGCTGATCCCGGACAGCGGTTCGCTCTCTATCGACGGCGTGAAGGTGGAAGACGAGCGGTACCGGCAATGGCGACATTCCGTCTCCTATGTGCCGCAGGAAGTCTTCCTGTTCAATGACACTATCCGCAACAATCTGCTCTGGGCGCAGCCCGGGGCCAGCGACGAAGACCTTCGTCTGGCGCTCGAACGGGCGGCCGCCGACTTCGTCATGCGCCTGCCGGAGGGATTGGAGACCGTGGTGGGGGATCGAGGGATCCGCTTTTCCGGCGGTGAACGGCAACGCCTGGCCCTGGCGCGCGCACTCTTGAAACGCCCGTCATTGTTGATCCTGGACGAGGCGACCAGTGCGCTCGATCTGGCGAACGAGATGCATGTGAGGGCAGCGATCGAGAATCTGCACGGCGATTTGACGGTCGTTGTCATCGGTCATCGCTTGCCGACGCTGGAGCATGCCGATCAGGTCATCATTCTCGAGGAAGGTAGAATCGCAAATCGTGGTACTTGGGCGGACATAATGGACAAGAGGGACAGCGCTTGACCGATACCCCGATAGCCCGGTTGCAGACCTTGCTGCTGGACTTCCTTTCGACACGGCGCCGTGTAGATCAATCAACCGTCGCGGGCTTGACAGAGCGCGACTGGGAGACATTGCTGGGCATGGCGCGCCGGCACCGTGTTATACCCCTCTTGCATTGGCGCCTGGAACATGAGCAAGCCGGCGTGCACACCCCGCAAGCGGTACGCGAAGCGTTGGCTGGCGCGTTCAGGCGTTCGACTCTGCAGGCACTTCGCATGCAGCGTGAACTGTTGCTGATCCATCGCGTGCTGGAGTCCGTCGATATTCCGCACATTGCCCTGAAAGGGGCCTACCTGGCTTTTTACGCTTATCCGCATCCGGCGCTGCGGCCGATGCGTGATCTGGACATTCTTGTACCCAAAGAGATGACATTGCAGGCCTACCGCACACTGTTGGATGCCGGCTTTGTCCGTACGGGAAAATTGCAAGGCGAGCTGGAAGCCGTTCTTGAAAGCCGGAACCATCTTCCACCGCTGATTTCTGCCGCGGGCCGGGTTTTGGTCGATGTGCACTCTCGGCTTTCCACGCCCTGCCCGGATAAGGAAGTGCCGGATCTGACGGACGAGGACGCACTCTGGGGAAGGACGATCGACCGCACCGCCGCGGGCAACAGTCTGTCCTTTTTATGCCCGGAAGACCTCCTGCTCCATCTGGTTGAGCATGCGGTCTATCACCATCGGTTGGACAATGGCCCGCTCGTGCTCACCGATCTGGCCTACGTGCTTGAGAAGCACGCTATCGAATGGCCTTCTTTCTGGCAGCGGACACAACGGCATAACCAAACACGGGGGACATTGCTATTGTTGGCGATGGTTGAATTCTATTTCGGGAAACAACCTGTCCAGTGGCCGGACGCCGTGTCCATCGATTCCGTACCTCAGGGCGTTGTCGAGACAGCTGCCAACTTGTTGATCCAGCGCGATGTCAGAACAGGCAAGGACGTCGGCTTGGCAAACGATGTCATGTCGCACCCTTCCGTTAGCGGGAAGATAGCGGTTTTCATTAAAAGGGCCTTCCCGTCAAGACGGGAGATGGCACTCTTGTATCCGGCGCCGGAAAATTCGCTGCGGCTGTATCTGTGTTACTTCTCACGATGGCACTATCTGTTGACGGTCCGCTTGCCGGAATACCTGGCGAGCCGGACAAAAAATGAAGATGCGGGCGAGGTCCGCGGGCTGATTCAGCTTGAGCAATGGCTGCAGAAAAACTGATGGAGTTGGTGTGCCCGCCGTCACAGGCTCCGGCCCGTTATGTCGCGTCGGTGGTCGACTGCGTTAGCGATCGGTTTGTGACTGGATGGGAACCGATTCGGATTTGTTGAAGTTTACGAAGGAAATGAGTTTGTCCACCCCATACACCTCGTACGGTTTGACTATCAGCAGTGAAATTGCGCTTCCGGAACTGCAGACGTCGGATCACGGCCCGGGAGAGGCGGAGGTGCAGATCCGTATCGGACACGTTGGCGAAGCCGGCCTGGACAATGGCAAACAACTGGGTCCGTTCCTGTGGGCCAGTCCGGATGCCCTCTCATTGGAGGTTCCCAACGTTGCCCGCTTCCTGGTTCGCGAAGGCCGGGAAATCGTGGTCGAGCCGGTGCCGGGCATCGATGAGGACAGCGTTCGCGTGTTCCTGCTGGGCTCCGCTTTGGGTGCGCTGCTGTTCCAACGCGGCTTCCTGGTGTTGCACGGTAACGCCGTGCGCGTCGGCGATCAGTGCATGATTTGCGTCGGCCCTTCCGGTGCCGGCAAGTCCACGCTGGCTGCGGGCTTCCTGCAGCGCGGCCATGAGGTTCTGGCCGACGATGTGGTTCCGGTAGACGAGGAGTGCCGCGCGGTGCCGGGGTTCCCCCGCCTCAAGCTCTGGCGGGATGCCATCGACCGCCTGGAAATCGACGCCGAACCCCTGAAGCGGATTCGACCCGAAACGGAGAAGTTCAACTATCCGCTCGTCCGGCAGTTTGCCGGTGAGCCACTACCGGTCCGCTGGGTCTACATCCTGGGTACTCATCAACGGTCGGACACCGTCCTCGAGACGATCCACGGCATGCAGCGTTTCCAGCCCTTGCACAACAACACCTACCGCGTGCGTTTTCTGCAGGGCATGGCGCTCAAGGGCGAACATCTCCAGCTTTGCGGCCGGCTTGCCGGCAAGATTCGCCTTGCCCGGATTACCCGACCGCAAAAGGGTTTCGAGCTGGAGGCGCTCATGGACCGCATCCTCGCGGATATCGCGGACAACCCCTGACGTCATGGGCGGCATTTACTGGCTCGCTTCGTATCCCAAATCCGGCAACACCTGGTTCCGGATATTCATGAGCAATCTTCTCAAGGACGATGACGAACCGGTGGACATCAACGACATGGACGTCACCACCGGGATCGCCAGCGGCCGTGACTGGCTGGATGAAGTGCTTGGATTCGACACCGCCGAGTTGAGCCCGGACGAGGTCGAGCGGCTGCGGCCCGAGGTCTATCGCTGGGCTTTGCGTGAAGATGAAGTCGGTTATCACAAGATTCACGATGCGTGCACCCTGACCAGCGAAGGCGAACCATTGGTCAGCAGGGAGGCCACCCTCGGCGCTCTTTATATCCTGCGCAATCCGTTGGACGTAGCGCCCTCGGCGGCGAATCATTGGCACTGCAGTATCGACGAGGCCATCGACAAGATGGGCCGGTCCCAAATGTCGCTGTGCCGCAGCACGAAGGCATTGCAACCGCAGGTACGCCAACGGCTGCTGAGCTGGTCGGAACATGTACTGAGTTGGGTGGATGCTTCCGGGCTGAATGTAGAGGCCATCCGGTACGAGGACATGCTGGAAGATTCGCAGGCGGCTTTCTGCTGTGCCGCACGTTTCCTGCAACTGCCCGCCGATCCCGAACGCGTCGCGAAGGCGATCCGTTTCAGCGACTTTCGTGTACTCTCGCGCCAGGAAGGCGAGCAGGGTTTTCGCGAACGCCCGCAGCACACCGAGCGCTTCTTCCGCAGCGGCACCAGCGGTGGATGGCGCGAAACGCTGACCGGGGAACAGGTTCGCCGTGTCGTTGCCGATCACGGCGAGGTCATGCATCGCTTCGGCTATCTGGATGCCCAGGGTGAACCGATCTAGGCCGTCTGGTTCGTTGTCGCGGGGAGTCGGCCGCCTGCTGCGCCGTCTGCATCGCGAGGCCATTCGCCGCCGCCTGCCGCACGGACTTGTCAACTGGCGCTATCTGCGTCCCGGTCCCGACGAACGAATTCGTTTGCATCGCCGGTTCTGGTGGCAGAGCCGGGGCCGTTGGCCGCGCATTCTCTGGTGGCTGCTGGAAGCGTGGCTCTGGACCCGCTGGGTCTTGTGGTCCGGATGGTGGGCCAGCGCCCGCGCCGTTCGCCGTCTCGGGTCCACGGTGGCGGCTGAGGAGGGAATGGGGCAGTGGCGCCAGTATGCCCAGGTGTTGCATCTCGCCCTTGCCTGGTGCATTACGCCGGGTGAGATCTATCGTTTCCGGCTGTACCGGCAACCCGCAGCGATCCCCGACTATGTCTTCAACCAGGAGACGTCTGCCTATCATCGATGGCGCAGCCAACCGCGTGGTTTGACGAACGCATCGCTGGCCCTGCTGCAGGACAAGGTTGCGCTCGCCGAGCGGCTCGCAGCCGTCGATATTCCCGTAGTGGCGACCATGCAAACGGTAGCCCGCGGTGAAAAATCGGCCTCGCTGGCCGGGTTGATGGATGGCTTGGATCAGGTCTTCTGCAAGCGCCGCTCGGGCAACCAGGGCCGCGACGCCTTTGCCGCCTGGAAGACCGCCGAGGGCCTGGCGGGGCTCACCTTCGCCGGGCAGTCATTGCCCGATACCGGCGCTGTCGAAAATGCTTGGCGGAAGTTGCTGCAAAGCGACGACGCCCTGATTCAGCCGCGATTGGAGAGCCATCCGTCGCTGGCACCCATGACGGATGAGGGCGAAGCCATTACCGTGCGCTTCATCACGCATTGGGCGGGGGACGCGCCTGCGTGCCTGGACGCCACCCTGGAGGTTCCGGCCGGCCGGAACCCGGAAACCGGGCATACGCGCTATGCCGTATCGCCGCTGCTCCCGGAGAGCGGCGAACTGCAGCCGGTGCCGCCACAGGTCCTGCTGCTCCCTGACGCGCGTGCGCGTGCCGAAGATGCCCACCGAAGGGCGGCAACGGACCGGGTTCCTGAATGGGAAAAGTTGGTTCGCGGCAGTCTTCGTGCCCACACCTGCTTCCCGGATGTCCATTCAATTGCCTGGGACTGGGTGGTGACGCCGAAAGGGCCCGTGCTGCTTGAGGGCAATGCCGGATGGGGTGTGGTAACGCCACAAATATTCTACGGTGGCTTTCTCGGAGGCACCCTCAAGAAAACTGAAGGTTAAGCCGCTCGGGGACGAGCTCCGATTGGCGTCACCCGGACTATGACGATATGATGGAATACATGGGAATCGGTTAGGCCTAACCGTAATGGTCCTGCCGCTTTACAGTCCATGGAGGTTAATCCGATGAGTATTAGGCGTACGAACGTTTCCGAGACACGACCGGTGGAAAGCCAAACGCGTGACCCCGATTTCGAGTCAGAGCAGCGTGCACCGTATACGCCGCCGAATGTGGTCGTGCTGTCACTGAACGATGCCACCGACTTCAAGCCGTCACCTGTTCCAGGTGAAATCGGCACAACTACGGGATCCTAGGTCGGTTGCGGTGTGACCGCATGCGCGGCTCTGTGTCATCCAGCCGCTGGTTGATTCAGGTGGTGGTGCGAATTGATGGCTTGGCGGCATCGTTCCTGATGCCGGCAGTCTACGTCGCCTGGGTGCAGCTGTTTTTGAGTGGTAGCGGCAGCGGCATTTGAGCACCCGGTCCGCACATGGTAGAGCTTAAAATCACCACTTGGGAATTTGCTGCATGAACAGGAAGAATGATGTTGCCCCGGAAAACAAGCCCGCACGAAATTCAGCGCGGATTTCAGACCTGCAGGCCAAATCGCGTGCGCCGTATGTGGCTCCTGCGGTCACTCAGCTACAGCTGAGTTGCAGCGATCTCAAGACTACGCCTGCCCCAGAATCCGTAGCGCCTTTTACGGCCTCCTAGGGGCGCAACTTTTGGCAAGGACTCTCGTCAGCTAGAGGACAACCACTGGTTGAGCCATGCGACGGCATGTGTGGTGCGCCGGAAGACGAAGCTGAACTCTTTGGGAACGCTGCCCTTGGCCGCTCGCTCGATCTGTTCGTTCCACTTGGCTTGATCCAATAGTTCCTCGAGTGCCGGGTGCAGCCGTGTCTGCTCCTGGCGAGCGCGTTCCGCGAACCCGATGATTCCGGTCTCCCGCATGTCCAGGTGTATGCGGCCGTAGCCCATGTCCTTGGTCGGTTTCCATGCGACCTTGTCCGGCACGGTTCCCGTGATGGCGCGTCGGTGGAGGTATCGGCCGATGCCCTTCGGTCCCACTTTCTCGATGGCCGGCGTGGAAAGATACTGTTGAACCAGTCTCGCATCCCACAACGGCCAGCAGTAGTCGATGCCGTAGGCCGCTGCCGCCAAGGTGCAATTTTCCAGGCGGGTCGGGATATACCCTTGCGGGAGCAGGCCGTTGATGATCCAGTCGTTGATGCGGCGATACGGCGAACCATGGCGTGCAAGCTCCATGTAGGGCTCATAAAGCCCGAACCGTTCGATCACTTCGGCTCGCACGGGCAGGAAAGGCCAGCGGGCCTTCCACGAGCGCAGGTAATTGGGGTCGTAGTCGGCTCGTCGGGAGCCGGTGGCAATTATCTTGCCAAAGCGTAACACGCGGGTCGCCGGATTGCCCGGCAGGACGTTCCAGAGTGCGCCGTATTGCTTTTGATCCAGGAGTTCGTGGCGGATATGCCCGCCGGGGTTGGTGACTACTTCATCGCCCCCGAAACCGGAGAACAGGGTACGTATTCCGAGCCGCTCGCACTCGCGGTAGAAAAGAGTGTGCCCCGTGCCATTCCCGTGTTCCTGCGGATAGCCAAGCACTCGCAGGTTGCGCGCAATGCTTTCCTCGTCGTCGCCATCGATGCTCCCGCGGTCTGTCACCAGATAGTTGTGGGTGATACCGCTTTTGCGACTGGTCTCCAAAATGAACTCGGGCTCCTGTTCGCACAGGGCAAAGCCGAAGCTGTGCAATTGATCCCCCGGTTCGCCCAGCAGGCGTGCCAGGTAAGCGGTCACAGCCGCCGAATCCAGCCCCCCACTGTTCTCGGTGCCAAGCGGGTAGGCGCTTTGCATCCGGCAGCGGACGGCGTTTTCCAACGCCTCGCGATAGGCCTCCAGCCAGCGGGGATCACGTCGGCTGGCCACTGGAGCATCATCGCGCCAGTTGTGCCAGCGACGCAGCTGCGTGCGCCCCGCATAATCGACACTCAAGCAGTGCCCGGACGGAAGCTTGAGAATCTCGCAATAGCCGGTCCGGTCATGGCTCATGCACAGCGACGTCAATAATAAATAGCGGGCCATCCACTCGGCATCGGGTGTCGGTTCAATGGTCTTCATGCAGCGCATGGCGCTGACCGCAGTGGCGAAGATCAAGCCTTTCGCATGCGGCCAGTAGTAAAGCGGTTTCACCCCGAGCGGATCGCGGGCCAGGAACAGCTTCTTGTTCTTGTGATCGACGACGGCAAAGGCGAAATCGCCCAACAGCCGTTCCGGCATCGCCTCGCCCCAGCGCCGCCAGGCCGACACTATCAATTGGGCATCGGTCAACGTATCCAGTCGGTCTTCGGGGATTTCGAGTTGCCCAGCCAACTTCCGGCGGTTGTCCAACCGGCCCCAGAATGCAACGGTCAGGTCGCCGTCACGATAGGGCGCGTTCCGTGCCTGGTGGGACCAGGGAGTATTGAAGCGTTGGGTCTCGACCAGGATTAGATTGTCCTGTCGGGCGTGGCCGGCCAGATCCGGGGTGAGGAATGGAGAGAGCGCCTCCTTCCAGGCATCCACATCCACCCAGGAGTCGGGTGGCGGTGCGTCACGGTATGTGAACAGGCCGGCGAACATCAGAAAGCGTTCTCCGGCTGCAAATCTACTGCCATGTATATCGGGCCTCCGGTAGCGGAACTTATGATATCGCGGCACGGCGCTGGTTTGTCCCGAACGTGCAGCTTTTCGCAATCCAGCTGTAAAAGCGAATCCCGATTGGAGTCGGGATGACTTATCGTGCCGGATATTGGCCTCCGCCGGTATGACGGTTGGTGTAGGAGCGACCTCAGTCGCGGTGGATGTCTCGACGAGAGTGGGAAGGTCGCGGCTGAAGCCGTTCCAACAAGAGTTGGGAGCGATATCGCAGGAATTTATCGCGGCCGCCGCTCCTACAAGATGCAGCTGTTTCCATTTTGACGTTGGCGGGGGATTGTAGTAGGCTATTTCATAGCGCCGATTTGAAGTCAGATTGCGGGCGCTTTATAAATGCCGCTAAAGAGACGGAAGAACCCGCTCTTTGGCGACATGCCGAGCGGGTTTTTTGTTGCCCGCAGCCGCCGAGTTTCGCTGGTGCATTGCGGGGCGGATTCGAAATACTGCTAAAGCGCCGAAAGGGGCCGTCCGCATGGATATGTTGGCCAGACTGGATGCCGCGAATGGTACGCGTTCGTCGCTAAATATTTCCTTCGAGTTCTTTCCGCCGGCGACGCCGAAGATGCAGGACCGCCTCTGGGAGACGGTCGAGCGCTTGACGCCTTTCCAGCCGGACTTCGTTTCCGTGACCTATGGTGCCGGCGGCTCGACGCGCGATCGCACGCACCGGACGGTGGAGCAAATCTTGCGCGAGACACCTTTGCGTCCGGCCGCACACCTAACCTGCGTCGGGGCCTCGCGAAAAGAGGTAGATGGTGTCGCCCGCCGCTATTGGGACGCGGGGATCCGTCACGTGGTGGCGCTGCGCGGAGATACGCCGAACGGCGGGCCGTTCGAGCCTCACCCGGACGGGTATGCCCGTGCCGCGGAGCTGGTTGCCGGGCTCAAGCGCGCGGGGGATTTCGAGATCAGCGTGGCCTGCCACCCGGAAACGCATCCGGATGCAGTTTCGCCTGAGGCCGATCTCGACAACCTCAAGGCAAAGGTCGATGCAGGCGCGAGCCGAGCGGTCAGCCAGTTCTTCTTCGACGTCGAGACGTTCCTGCGTTTTCGTGACCGGGTCCGTGCCCGCGGCATCACGGTGCCGCTGGTGCCGGGCATCCTGCCGATCACAAATTATGCCCGGACGCGGACCTTCGCCCAGGCATGCGGGGCAACCATCCCGCGCTCGATCGCACGCCTGTTCGAGGACCTGGACGACGATCCCGCAACTCGGCAGCTCGTAGCGGCGAGTGTGGCCGCCGAGCAATGTCACCAGCTTCAGGACGAGGGCGTCAACGAGTTCCATTTCTATACCTTGAACCGCGCCGAGTTGACCAGCGCTTTGTGCCGGTTGTTGGGACTCAAACCCGTTACGGCGGTTGCTGAGGCGGTGGGGTGATATTCAGATGTGCGAGCGGCGATTCCCGCCGCGAGGGTTTTTCATTGGCCTGTCAGGCGGACCGACTTTCGTTTCGGCGAAAGTCGGCAAAGCCATTGCGACTAACGGCGCCCTTAAGAATCCCCCTCCGGCTCCCCCTTCCTCGCTGGCGCGAGCAAGGGGGAGAGCTTGCTGTAGGAGCGGCGGTCCCCGCCGCGATTTGTTTTTACTGGATTCCTGCTTTCGCAGGAATGACGAGTTTGGTGTGGGAGCGACTTCAGTCGCGATGCTTGGTTCTACGATGGTGGGAAGATCGCGGCTGAAGCCGCTCCCACAGCATCTCTCCCCTTTGCCGCCGCTGGCGGGAAGGGGGAGTCGGTGGGGGATTGATGAGATTGATCGCGACGGGGACCGTCGCTCCTACAATTGGATGTGGATGATCGGGAATGAGTGAGACGCGAATCGAAGAACTGCTGAAAGAGCGGATTCTGGTGCTCGACGGTGGCATGGGCACGCTTATCCAGGCGGAAGGCTTCGAGGAGGCCGATTTCCGAGGTAACCGCTTTCCGGATCATTCGTGTGATCTCAAGGGCAACAACGATCTGCTCAACTTGACCCGGCCCGAACGGATTCAGGCCATGCACCGTGCTTACCTCGAGGCGGGCGCGGATATCGTCGAGACCAATACGTTCAATTCGACCTCGATCAGCCAGGCGGATTACGGAACGCAAAGCCTGGCTTATGAATTAAACTGCGTGGGGGCCGAGCTTGCACGAGCTGCTGTAGGCGAGGTTCAGGCAAACGACGCGGACCGTCAGTGCTTCGTAGCCGGCGTATTGGGGCCGACCAATCGCACCTGCTCACTTTCGCCGGATGTTAACCGACCCGGTTTTCGTAATATCAGCTTTGGTGAGCTGGTCGAAGCGTATCGCGAGGCCGCCCGCGGTTTGCTGGACGGCGGAAGCGATCTGCTTTTGGTGGAAACGGTTTTCGATACGCTGAATGCCAAGGCGGCTCTGTTCGCGATCGACGAAGTATTCGCTGAAAGTGGCCGTCGCGTGCCGCTGATGATCTCCGGCACCATTACTGATGCCAGCGGCCGCACTTTGTCGGGGCAGACGCCCGAGGCCTTCTGGTACTCGGTGATGCATGCGAATCCGTTGTCCATCGGACTGAACTGTGCCCTGGGCGTGGAGCAGTTGCGCGGCCATGTTTCGGAATTGGCCCGCGTTGCCAATGCATATGTGAGCGCGCACCCCAATGCCGGGTTACCCAACGAGTTGGGCGGCTATGACGAATCCCCGGAGTTCATGGCCCGGCATCTTGGCGAGTGGGCCGATTCGGGTTTGCTCAACATTGTGGGCGGCTGTTGCGGAACGACGCCGGAGCATATCGAGGCCATTGCGGCGGCAGTCGCGGGCAAGGCACCGCGCGTGCCGCCGCAACCATCTCCGTATTTGTGCCTGTCCGGGCTGGAGCCCGTCGTGGTGACGCCGGAGTCCAATTTCGTCAATATCGGTGAGCGTACCAATGTCACCGGCTCGGCACGCTTCAAGAAGCTCATCCTCAACGGCGATTACGAGACGGCGTTGGAGGTGGCTCGCGACCAGGTGGAGAACGGCGCCCAGATTATCGACGTGAACATGGACGAGGGCCTGCTCGATGGCGAGCAGGCCATGACAACGTTTCTCAACCTCATCGCGTCGGAACCGGACATTGCCCGCGTACCGGTCATGATCGACTCGTCCCGCTGGTCGGTCATCGAGGCGGGCCTGCGTTGCAGCCAGGGCAAATGTATCGTCAATTCGATCAGCCTCAAGGAAGGCGAGGCGCCGTTCCTTGAACAGGCCCGGCTCGCACGCCGTTATGGTGCGGCCGTGGTGGTGATGGCTTTCGACGAGGACGGCCAGGCCGAGACCGTGGAGCGCCGGTTGGCGATCGCCGAGCGGGTTTATCACCTGTTGACGCAGGAAGTGGGGTTCCCGCCCCGGGACATTATTTTCGATCCCAACATATTCGCAGTCGCGACCGGCATCGAGGCGCATGACGACTATGCACGGGCGTTCATCGAGTCGGTCGGCAAGATTAAGCAACGTTTTCCCGGGGTGTATACCAGCGGGGGCTTGAGCAACGTGTCGTTTTCTTTTCGCGGCAATGAGCGTGTCCGCCAGGCCATGCATGCCGTGTTCCTCTATCACGCGATCGCTGCGGGTCTGGATATGGCCATCGTCAATGCCGGCCAGCTCACGGTCTATGACGATATCGACCCCGAGCTGCGCGAGGCGGTCGAGGACGTTATTCTCAATCGCCATGCCGAGGCCTCGGACAAATTGCTGACGCTTGCCGAACGGTATGCCGGCGAAGCCGTTGGCCGATCGCAGGTACGCGATCTTGCGTGGCGGGATAAATCCGTTGCGAAGCGGATCAGTCATGCCTTGGTGGAAGGCATCGCCGATTTCATCGAGAGCGATGTGGAAGAGGCACGGCAGGAATTCGATAGACCGCTCGATGTCATCGAAGGGCCTTTGATGGACGGCATGAACATAGTGGGCGACTTGTTCGGCGCGGGTAAGATGTTCCTGCCGCAGGTGGTCAAGTCGGCCCGGGTCATGAAAAAAGCCGTGGCCTACCTGTTGCCCTACATGGAGGCGGAGAAGGGCGGCAAAGCCCAGGCCAAGGGGCGAATCCTGATGGCGACCGTGAAGGGGGACGTGCACGACATCGGCAAGAACATCGTGGGTGTCGTGCTCGCATGCAACAACTACGAGGTGATCGACCTGGGTGTCATGGTGCCGGCCGCCAAGTTGTTGGATGAGGCGAAGAAGCAGGCGGTCGATGTGATCGGCGTCTCTGGCCTGATCACGCCGTCATTGGAGGAGATGACACGCATTGCCGCCGAAATGAAGCGGCAGGGATTCAAGGTGCCGCTGTTGATTGGCGGGGCCACGACTTCGCGCACGCATACGGCGGTGAAAGTCGCGCCGCAATACGATGGCGCGACGGTGTATGTAAAAGATGCATCGCGCGCGGTAGGCGTCGTTTCAAAATTGCTGGGACGAGGCAGCGCTGCCTACATTGACGAGATCGGCCAGGAATATGACGGCGTTCGCTCCCGTTATGAGGCCAAGGATCAACGCGAGCGTCTGGTGCCATTTGCCGCAGCCCGGGCCAATGCACCGCGCCTGGACTGGGCGAATTATGAACCGCCCCGGCCGCGAGAGCCGGGGATCCGGGTCTTCGAAGATCTCCCGCTCGAAACGCTGCGCGGCTTCATCGACTGGACGCCGTTCTTTCACGCCTGGCAGGTGCGGGGCCGCTTCCCGGACATTCTCGATGACCCGGAGAAGGGCGAGGCCGCCCGCCAGCTTTTTGCCGAGGCCGAGGCGATGCTGAACCGCATGATTGCCGAGGGATGGTTGAAGGCCCGTGGTGTCGTCGGACTGTTTCCGGCGAACCGTGTTGGGCCGGAATCCGTGGTGCTGTATGCGGATGAAGATCGCCATAACGAGCGTGCCCGCCTGCATTTCCTGCGCCAGCAGCAGCAGAAACCCGACGGTAAGCCCAATTACAGCCTGGCGGATTTCGTGGCGCCCCATGAAACAGCCAAGTCCGATTGGATGGGCGCCTTTGCGGTGACGGCAGGACTGGGCGTGGCCGAACGGGCTCGGGCCTTCGAGCAGGCTGGCGACGATTTCAACGCAATCATGGTGAAGGCGCTGGCGGACCGTCTCGCGGAGGCTTTTGCCGAATGGATGCACCAGACTGTCCGGCGCGAATTGTGGGGTTATGCGGATCGGGAGAGCTTGGACAACGAGGCGTTGATTGCCGAGCAGTACCAGGGCATCCGCCCGGCACCCGGTTATCCGGCCTGTCCGGACCATACCGAGAAGGCGACCTTGTGGCGGTTGCTCGACGTCGAGCGGCAAGCCGGGATCAGCCTGACCGAAAGCTATGCGATGTGGCCGGCCGCGTCTGTCAGCGGCTGGTACTTCGCCCATCCGGAGTCCCGCTACTACGCCGTCGGCAAGATTGACCACGAGCAGGTCGTGGCCTATGCCGCCGCCAAGGGAATGAGCGTGGAAGAGGCGGAGAGCTGGTTGGCGCCCAACTTGGCTTACGATCCCGAACGGCAGCGCAATGTCGCCTGATAAAAAAGCGCCAGCGTTCAGTAGCGCTGCGCGGCCCGAATGACGATGTCTTGTCGGAGCGGCTTCAGCCGCGATTGTTTGCGGTTGGTCAAACTGGATTATTCGCGGCTTGCGCCGTTCGCCCTTCGGGGCATGCATCATTCGCCTGTTGCGTGCGGCCTTCGCGCTGGCGGCGGTTAATCCCGGAATGATGATGATTCTGCAGGAGCGGGTTCAGTCGCGACCAGGCGATTTACTTTGGACGAATTTCGTCGACCCTGCCTAGGTGTACTGACAGTCAATGCCGCAGACTGTCCCACGGCCTTGCCGTCGGCCGTGGCGAATCGGCTCCGAGCCGGACCGTCAAAGAGGCGCCTGACGGGGATGATGTGCGGTGCTGGGATGATGACGTGTTTCGGGAGGGTTTGGCCGTGTAGGCCTTACCGACCGAGCAGGCGTCACCTCCGGCCGCGAAGGGGTGTGCTGCGGTGGGGCCGAGGTCCTGGCTGGAAAGCGCGGCCCATACCGGAGCGGCCGACCGGCGGGACGCGGCTTTTTAGGGCGTTGAAGGTTCGGCCAAACGGGTTTCTGCGCCGGGGGTGCCGGCTTGGAATGCGGGTGCTGGTGCGGTGGACGACGATGCCGGTCGTCGGAGTCCGGGTAGCGATAGTAGGGCATCGGCGCGCCAAGCCATGGCCACCAGCCCCAGGTGCCGTAAGGTCCCCACCAGCCGTTCATGTAATAGACGTTGGTATACGGACGCACCACGTCGCGTGGCCACAGGTACACTACGCTTGCCTGAATGCGTGGGTAGGGATAGTCGTAATTCCCGATCTTTTCGTGCTGGATCCTGGTGATCGTTCCAATGAAAGTTACGTGGCGCCCGCGAGCGTAAAGCTCTGGATCGAAGAATCCCTTTGCACAGGCGAGAAAACGCCCTTCGAAATCCGATTGGTTTCCAGTGAGCGGTTCTCCATTGCCCGCCAGACGGGTGCCCATCACTCGAAAACAGGTATCGGTCTTGCCGGGCGTCGTATCCACGACAAGCCCGCCCCAGCGCACCGTGGCGCCCGTGTACTGTCCTGATTGCGCCTGATCCTCTGTCACGGCCGTAAATGAGCCCTTCAAGGGGGACGGCGTGGTGGCGCAGGCCCCGAGGGAGAGCAACCCGCCCAGTCCGATGATCGCAACTACGGATTGCTTTAAAGATATCATTCCAATGGCCTCGCGAAATGACTTCCGGGACAACTGCACGCAGTGTCAATCTAATGCTAGCACCGCCGCGCGAGTTTCCGGGTGACGGTTTGGTAATTTCGGCAGGCGTCGCGGGGAGTTGATTCGGTGAACCCTATGCCGATCGGCGCAGAAGCTGCCGAGACCGGATTCCAGAGCGCTGCGTGTCCGGAATTGCGATGTTCTCTTGGGAGCAGCTTCAGCCGCGAGTGTTTTTTGAATTATCCTCCAACTGCCCCTTTCTCACTACGCGAGCAAAGGGGAGAGTGATCTTTTGCAGGAGTGGGGGGCCGCTGCTCCTGCAGGTGCCGGGATGCGGTATCAGCCCGGCTGAGTCTTGTCGCGGCCGTAATTGTCTTCGTAGCGCACAATGTCGTCTTCCCCCAGATAACTGCCGGTTTGCACCTCGATCAGTTCGAGCGGAATACTTCCCGGATTGGTCAGGCGATGACGGGTTCCGATTGGGATATAGGTCGATTGGTCTTCGCTGAGCAGGAACTGTTCGTCGTCTCGGGTTACCTCGGCCGTGCCGCGCACGACGATCCAGTGCTCCGCACGGTGGTGGTGCTTTTGCAGCGACAGACTGGCGCCGGGTTTGACGCAGATGCGTTTGACCTGGAACCGGTCGCCCTCGACCATCCCTTCATACCATCCCCACGGGCGATTCACGCGTTTATGAATTAGCGGTTCGGTGCGCCCGGCTTCCCTGAGCCGATTCACCAGCCGCTTTACATCTTGCGCCCGGTCGGTGTGGGCCACGAGGACCGCGTCTGATGTTTCGATGACGATGTGATCGCGCAATCCCAGTGTGGCTACCAACCGGCTCTCGGCTCGAATAAGGCTCCGTTCCGTGTCCTCGATCAGCGTATCGCCGCTAAGGACGTTGCCCTTGTCGTCGGCGGCAGTCGCTGCGGCCAAAGCACTCCATGAGCCGACATCGCTCCATTCGGCATCGAGCGGAACCACGGCAGCATCCCGCGTATGTTCCATGACCGCATAGTCGATCGAGATGGAAGGCGATTTACGGAAGGCCTCGGCATCCAACCGGATGAAATCCAGATCGCGTTGGGCGTTCGCGATCGAGGTCTTGACCGCTGCGAGCACCTCGGGTGCATAACGGTCAAGTTCCTCCAGATAGCGGTCGGCTCGCAACAGGAACATGCCGCTGTTCCACAGGTATTGGCCTGACGCCAGGAATTCCGCCGCTTTTTCGGCATCCGGCTTTTCTACAAACGCAGAAATGTCGGCAGGCTTGTCGCCGTCCAGACCTTTGGTCTGGATATAGCCATAACCCGTTTCGGGGCTTTGGGGGACAATGCCGAAGGTGATCAGTTTGCCGGCCAAAGCGGCTGCTTGCCCGGCATGCACAGCCTCGTGGAATTTGTCGGTGTGGCCGATCACATGATCGGCGGGCAGCACGAGCAGCAACGATTCCGAATCTCTGGCTTGGGCATGAAGAGCCGCCGCTGCCAGCGCCGGCGCCGTGTTTCGGCCTTCGGGTTCGAGCAGGATGGAAGCATCATCCACCCCGATTTTCCGCATTTGTTCCGCGGCCAGGAAGCGGTGCTCGGCATTGGCTACCACCAGTGGTGCTTCGATTTCGGCCAGGCCTTCGAGCCGCTTGAGCGTACTCTGGAATAGAGAGATGCTCTTGTCTTGAAGCGGCAAGAATTGTTTGGGATAAAGCTCTCGCGACAGGGGCCAAAGGCGCGTGCCTGACCCACCGGATAGTATGACCGGTATCATTACTTATTCCTGACTATACAACGCTAAAAATAATAACATCCGCATGATCTGGTCTTGCGGTATGAATCCGATGTCGGACAGGGGGATTCTTGAGTTACGCGAATAAAGCAGGTAAACCCTCTCGGTTAGTCCAACGACTGCAGGTAGGATACGGGCCTTGCCGTATAATCGACCCGGTACGATCTCATAAGGCTGCACATTGTTTAAAGCGGCGGATGCCCGTATAGGCGTTATCGGTCTGGGCTATGTCGGGCTACCCCTGGCAGTGGCGTTTGGGCGTTTTCTCCCCACGATTGGCTTTGATATATCCGCGAAGCGGATCGAAGAGTTGGAAAAGGGCTTTGATCGGACGCTGGAGGTCGAAGCGGACGAGCTGGCCACGGCCAAATATCTAGAATTCAGTTCAGAGACGAAATCCCTCGAGCATGCGAATTTTTATATCGTTACGGTGCCGACGCCGCTCGATAAGCACAAGGCGCCGGATCTGGGGCCGCTTCGCAGTGCCAGTGAAACGGTTGGCCGGGTCATTGGGCGTGACGATGTGGTCGTGTTCGAGTCAACCGTTTATCCCGGGGCGACCGAAGAAGTCTGCATTCCGATTATCGAGCAGATATCGGGCCTGACCTGCAACAAAGATTTTTATGCCGGTTATAGCCCTGAGCGGATCAACCCGGGCGACAAGGAACACCGGGTTGCCGATATCGTCAAGGTGACTTCCGGTTCGACGCCGGAAGCGGCTGCATTGGTGGATGCGGTGTATCGCAAGGTCATTACGGCGGGTACGCATCTCGCCTCAAGCATCCGGGTGGCCGAGGCGGCCAAAGTCATCGAGAATACGCAGCGTGACGTCAATATTGCCTTGATCAATGAGTTGGCAGCCCTGTTCGAGCGCCTGGGACTGGATACGCAGGAAGTTCTGGAGGCAGCGGGCACCAAATGGAATTTTCTGCCTTTTCGGCCTGGCCTCGTCGGTGGGCACTGCATTGGAGTCGATCCCTATTACCTGACCTATAAGGCCATGGAGGTGGGGCATCATCCGGAAATGATTCTGGCCGGGCGCCGCATCAACGACGAAATGGGGAGCTATGTCGCCAACCAGGTCGTCCGCCTGATGATACGCAAGCAAATCGGGGTGGCCGGTGCGCGCGTTCTCGTCATGGGTCTGGCTTTCAAGGAAAATTGTCCGGACCTGAGAAATACCCGCGTAGTGAGCATACTCGAAGAGCTGCAAGGTTACGGAGCCGTAACAGAGGTTTGGGATCCCTGGGTAGACAAGAATCAGGCCCTGGACGAGTATGGGTTGAAACTCCTGGAGAAACCCGAGACCGGGGCTTATGACGCCATTGTCCTGGCCGTAGGGCACCGGCAAATCAAGGAGCTTGGCATCGAGGGGATACGAGTCCTGGGCAAGAAGGCCAATGTCATCTATGATGCCAAGGGGGTGTTCCCAAAGGGCGAGTGCGACGCTCGCCTATAGAAACAGGAAGCGATCCGGGCAGCAACCGACCGATTCTTACTATGTGTCTGGTTTGCAACGATAATTCCCGCATGGTATATAGACAAGGCGGAAATATGCCTGCGGGCGTTTATGAGTCAATAAATTGAATTGACCGGGGCAACCCAATAGGCTTGCCCCATACCCTTGGAGCCGAGCTGGCTTCCGATTATTAAGTAGAACGACCGCACGGAAGCGGCCCTTGGAGAAAATGTATGCCAGTGAAAGTGGCGTGGCGCGGTTTTCCAGCGCACTCGCGAATCATTATTGGCTACGCTTTTGCCGTGGAGCCGCACCATGGCAAGTAGACGCATGGCTGACAGGGTGCATTTGCGTCGCTGGGCGGATCAGGCGAATTTTCGCGCCCGGGCAAGAACGGATATGCAAGCCAAAGGCATGAATTCCTACGGTGCACGTGCCGTTGCGCGTGACCAACGCCTGCGCTTGCATCGGTTCCGCCTTGCACTGATCGGCTACGGGTTCTTTTTTTCGGTTACGGCCTACCTTTGGTGGGACGGGCAACTGACCCTCGACGGAATAGAGTTCCTGGCCCTGGTTCTGGGTTGCGTTTTCCTGAATATCATCTTTGGCGGCATGATTCTGAGCGGCCGGAATCTCGCCTTGCGCGATCCAAGCATGACCGGCATGCAGACGCTGGGTCTGGTGGTGATCTCGCTGATCCTGGCCTGGGGAAGTCGTACCCTCGTATCGCAGAATGCTGCCGCAATGGCGCTTGTGGTGGGCTTGTTGTTCGGCATGTTCCGGCTGGGTGTGCGCGAGCTCGCGATGTTTGCGGGCCTGGAGTTTGGGGGCTTTGCCATGATTGCCGTGCTGCGTGATAACCGACTCGGACTCGACGCGCATGGCACGTTCGTACGACTGGTGGTTGTCGGCGGAACCCTGGTCTGGACCACCGTATTCGCCTCCTACGTAGGCCAGTTACGCAAGCGTTTGAGTAGCCGCAACTCGGAATTGAGAATCGCGCTTACCACCCTGGAGAAGCTGGCGAAATACGATGGGCTGACCGGTATTTTCAACCGTCGGGAAATATTCATACAGCTCGAGGAAACGCTTGAAGAAGGATTGCGGCTCGGTAGCCCGGTTTCTATTTCGCTGTTTGATTTGGACAGTTTCAAGAATATCAACGATGCGTACGGGCATTCGATCGGGGATGAAGCCTTGCGGGAATTCGTGCGCCGGGTGAAGGCGACAGCTCGCTCCCTGGATTGGTTGGGGCGGGTTGCCGAAGGTGTCGGTTTTGGCCGTTACGGCGGCGAGGAGTTTCTGCTCATCATGCCGATGACACGCTTGGATGGGGCGCATGATGCGGCGGAGCGAATCCGCGAGGCGATCTCCGGCAAGCCTTTCGTGTTTGATGGCGTCGAGGTCAATGTAACCGTTTCGCAAGGTGTTGCGGAAGCTGCCCCCAATGAGCGGACCGATCATTTATTGGCCCGGGCAGACCGTGCTTTGTATCAAGCCAAACGCGATGGCAGAAACTGTGTGCGCCTGGCTGAACCCGAGGGTGACGATCCAGGCGTCGTGAGGGAGGACCCCGATTTTTTCAACCAGGATCTGAAATAGGGCGCATCGCGGGGGGGGCCTCCGCCCCCACAAAAACACTCTCCCCTTTGCTCGCGTAGCGAGGAAGGGGGAGCCGGAGGGGGATTCAAAAAACAATCGCGGCCGAAGCCGCTCCTGCTTTTTCGGTTGGCTTAGTCTTTCAGTTCGTTGCGGTTGCGGAATTCATCCAGGGCCTCGGGATTGGCCAGCGCCTCGGTGTTCTTGACCGGGCGGCCGTGGATTGTCTCGCGTACAGCGATTTCGCTGATCTTGCCGCTACGGGTGCGTGGCAGATCCGTGACTTCGACGATCTTCGCCGGGACATGGCGCGGGGTGGTGTTGTCGCGGATCGTCTTGCGTATCCGCTGCTCGACGTCTTCGCCGAATTCTTCCCCGGGCTGCATGCGCACGAACAGCACGATCCGCACGTCGTCGCCCCAGGTTTGCGCCACGGCCAGGCTTTCCAGGATTTCGGGCAGCTTTTCCACCTGGCGGTAGATTTCGGCGGTTCCGATACGGATTCCGCCTGGATTGAGAACCGCGTCGGAGCGGCCGTAGATCGTGAGGCCGCCATGGGGCGTGAGTCGGGCCCAGTCCCCGTGATGCCAGATGCCGGGAAATTTCTCGAAGTAGGCCGCGCGGTAACGCTTGCCTTCGGGGTCGTTCCAGAAACTCACAGGCATGACCGGGAAGGCCTTGGTGCACACCAGCTCGCCGGGTTCGTCGAGCATGGACTCGCCGTCCTCATTGAAGATTTCCACCGCCATGCCGAGACCTCGGCATTGCAGTTCCCCGCGCCACACCGGCAGCAAGGGGCTGCCGAGTGCAAAGCACGAAACGATGTCGGTGCCGCCCGAGATGGAAGCGAGTTGCACGCTCGGGTGCAGTTCGCCATAAACGTAGTCGTAATGCTCCGGCATGAGTGGCGAGCCGGTCGAGAGGATGGTCCGCACGGTGGCGAGTTGTTTGCCATGCTCTGCACCCACACCGGCTTTGTGCAAGGCGGAGATGAATTTCGCCGAGGTGCCGAAGACTGTGATCTTTTCTTCGGCGGCGAGCTTGAGTATGGCATCGGGGCCGCCGTGCATGGGCGCGCCGTCATAAAGCACTACCCTGGCGCCCAGCGCAAGTCCGGAGACCAGCCAGTTCCACATCATCCACCCGCAGGTCGTGAAATAGAACACGACATCGTCGCGCTTGACGTCGGTGTGCAGGCCCAATTCCTTGAGGTGCTGGAGCAGTACGCCGCCGGCGCCGTGCACGATGCATTTGGGCTGGCCGGTGGTGCCCGAGGAATACAGGATGAACTGAGGGTGGTCGAAGGGCACGGGGACGAAATCGATTTTCTTTGCCGAGTCGGTGCAGAATGCGCTCCAGTGTGCGGCCTTTTCCAGCTTCGAGAGGTCGGGTTTGTCTGCCACATAAGGCACGACGACCAGGCGCTCGAGTGAGGGCAGGGCGGCGGTTATCTGCTGCAGCCGCTCCAGGCAGTCGAAGGTCTTGCCGTTGTAGAAGTATCCGTCGGCGGCGACCAGCACCTTGGGTTCGATCTGGCCGAAGCGGTCCAGCACGCCGTTGATGCCGAAGTCGGGCGAGGTGGATGAGAAGATCGCGCCCATGCTTGCTACGGCCAGCATGGTGATCACGGTCTCGGGCATGTTGGGCATGTAGGCGGCGACCCGGTCGCCCGCCTGGACGCCGGCCTGTTCCAGACCCGCGCGCATGGCAGCCACGGCTTGATAGAGTTCGGCGTAAGTCAGCGTGCGGCGCTGGCCGGATTCGCTCCTGAACACGATGGCGGTGCGCTCGTCGCGATGACGCAACAGGTTTTCCGCGAAATTCAGGCGGGCCCCGGTGAACCAGCGTGCGCCGGGCATGCCGTCGTTTTCGAGCACGTTGTCCCAGCGCTGTTCGCTTTTGACTTCGAAGAATTCCCACAGCAGCGACCAGAACTGCTCGCGATGCTCCACCGACCACTGCCAGAACGCCTCGTAGGTATTGATATCCAATCCATAGCGGCTGTTGGCCTCGCCCATGAAGCGTGCCATGGCGGAACGGCAGGCTGCTTCCGGATCGGGCTGCCACAAGGGCTTTTCAACGGTCATCGCATACTCCGGTGTCGGCTTTGTGTCTTATGTGCACTGTAGAAGCGGCGGTCCCCGCCGCGATTGTTTGTAGAATCCCCCTCCGGCTCCCCCTTCCTCGCTGCGCGAGCAAAGGGGAGGGTCCGGGTGCGGCGGCATCCTGCCGGCTTGTAATCTCTCGCAAAGACGCCAAGGCGCAAAGCTTCCTGTATCCCCAGGGAGTCATGTTGGGCGCACTACTCATGATCCAGCGGCACTTGTGGCGCGAGGCTATTTGTCCAGTTCGGCTTCGAGTTCGGGCAGGATCTCGAACAGGTCGCCGACCAGGCCGAGGTCTGCCACTTCGAAAATGGGCGCCTCCGGATCCTTGTTGATGGCGACGATGGTGCCCGCGTCCTTGATGCCGGTGAGGTGCTGGATGGCGCCGGAGATGCCGACGGCCACGTACAGCTCGGGGGCGATGATCTTGCCCGTCTGCCCGACCTGGTAGTCGTTGGGCACGAAGCCGGCGTCCACTGCGGCGCGCGAGGCGCCCACAGCGGCCCCGAGCTTGTCGGCGAACTTGTAGATGATCTCAAAGTTTTCCTTGGAGCCGACGCCGCGTCCGCCGGACACGACGCGTGGGGCCGACTGCAGGTCGGGGCGCTCGCTTTCGTCGGCGTCGAGCTTCACGAATTCGCTGTGGCCGGGCAGTTCCACATCAAGCGCCCGCGTCTCGACCGCTGCATTGCCGCCTTCGCCCACGGGTTTCCAGGACGCGGCACGGGCACTCGCGAACAGGGTGGCCTCACCGCCGACCTTGACCGTGACGATGACGTTGCCGGCGTAGATCGGGCGCTTGAACTCACGCTCGCCGATCACTTCCATGACGTCGGTGACCATGGTGCTGCCCGCGAGCGCCGCGGCGCGCGGCAACACGTCCTTGCCGAAGGTGGTGGAGGCCATGATCACGTGCGTGAAATCGGCGCTCAGCGCGGCGATCTGTGGGGCGAGCATGGCCGCGAGGGGAGAGGCATTCTCGGCGCGCTCGATCCTGAGAACCTGGCTGACGCCGTCGAGCTTCGCGGCGGCCGTCGCGATCGCTTCGGCGTTGTCTGCGAATACCGCCACGGTGATATCGCCGCCGATGGCTTGGGCGCAGGCGACCGCGCGCGCCGTGGCGGAGGAGAGTGTTTTGCCGTCGTGCTGGGCTATGACAAGAATCTTGCTCATCCGATCAACCCCTTGCTTTTGAGTTCAGCGACCAGTTCCGCCGCGCTTTCGACCTTGTGGCCGCCCTGGCGCTGCGGCGGTGCCTCGAAATGGGTCTGCTCGACGCCGGATTCGGTATCGACGCCCAAGTCGGTGAGCGCTCGTGTGTCCAGCGGCTTGCGCTTGGCCTTCATGATGTCGGGCATCTTGACGAAGCGCGGCGTGTTGAGCCGCAGGTCGGTGGTCACCACCGCCGGCAGTTCCACGCGGATGGTCTGCAAGCCCTCGTCGACCTCGCGGATCACGGTGGCCTTGCCGTCGGCGATATCCAGCTTGGAGGCGAAGGTGGCCTGCGGGCGCTGCCACAGGGCGGCGAGCATCTGGCCGGTCTGGTTGGCGTCGTCGTCGATCGCCTGCTTGCCCATCAGCACCAGGTCGGGGGATTCCTCCTCCACGACCTTGAGCAGGGCCCGGGCCGCTTGCAGGGGCTGCAGTGCGCCGTCCGTGGTGACCAGCAGGGCGCGATCGGCGCCCATGGCCAGCGCCGTACGCAGTTGCTGTTGCGCGGCGTCGGGGCCGATCGAGACGGCCACGATCTCGGCCTCGGTGCCGGCCTCGCGGATGCGCAGGGCCTCTTCGAGGGCGATCTCGTCGAAGGGGTTGATCCCCATCTTGACGCCCTCGGTGGCCACGCCGCTGCCGTCGCGGTTGATCTGCACGCGGACGTTATAGTCAACGACGCGTTTGATGGCGACCAGTATCTTCATGAAGTGCTTCTCGCTGTGTCGATTGTCGGACGAATGAGTATTCGTTGCCCCTAGGAGTCTGTCGGATTTGAGACTGATCTACTGCGCCGGTGGCAGAGCGGCCCACATTGTCCCGATCCTTTTCGTCAAATAGCTACGGCTATTCTCCTCAAACGATCGAAAAAATGGACTCACTCTCCCACCTTGCTCGCTACGATCGCTCAAACCCGACACACTCCCAGGCCACGAATGGCCTTTATGCCGGGCGGTTTCGGCCCATTTTACAGGACTCGTCTTTCCGGGGGCCGATTCAGCTCTGGGGGCGCGGCCGGTTCTCGGGACCGATCCGGTCCTTCAGGAGGGCTTCGAAGTCACGCCGTTCGCCATCATCGGCGAACAGCCGCTTGGGCACGATCCAGAATACCCGCGCCGTGAAATACACCAGGAACACTTGCTTGTTCTGCCGCCATTTCACGAGCTTGTCCCAGGTCCTGCGGCTTTGGGTGTCCAGGTTTTCGAAAAAGAAATGCTCGGTGTCCCAGGAGAGTTCGTAGGAGCCGAGGCCGGCGCCGTGCTTGCGGATCTTGCGGCGCAGGTTGAAGGGCAGCAAAAGCATGAAGACGACAGTCATCAGCCACCAACCGACCGTGGAGCCCAGGGCGATGGCGCCCAGGATGTTCATGAACGGCGGGAACCGCGGGGACGCGAAGATCCACCAGCCCAGGGTGATTCCTGCGACCGAAAGCACCCCATAAAAAGCCCAGGATTTCCAGCTCCGGCGCCCGTGCAGCTTGAATGCGGCGATGACGTCCGCCTCCT
>CAZPJI010000032.1:0-27615 GCA_964586925.1 uncultured Gammaproteobacteria bacterium | reverse complement strand
GGAAGACTCGGGGTCAAGTCTTGCCTTTTGCGTCCGAGTCATCGTCTAAAACCGGCGAGGCCAAGTCCCGACGACACACTATCGGCGACAGACCACTTTTGGGAACTGACGCACCGAATCAGAATACGGGAGCCTGGTCGGCTCCCGTATTTTCAGGTTGAGAGCGGGTTGCTTAGATCGCCTGGATGAGGGCGCTGGTACCGGTCTTCACGGGGGCCTGCGGGCGGTGCTATATTGAATGTCTGCTTGTGCGTCGGCAAGCCCCATCGGAGATTCTCCCTGTCCGATGGGCATCAGGCACCCCGGGTGCGGGAGGGCGTCATGGGCAAGGTGATTACGCTCGGTATCCTCCTCGTGGCGGCGCTGCTGTCCGGCGCGGGCTTTATCTATATCAATTCCATGATCAATTCCGGGGAACTGGAGATGATTGCCGGCAAGAAGGCGCTTGCGGCGGGGAAGGCGGATATGAAGGCGGGGCAGGCGAGGCTGTCCGCGGGCAAGACGCAGTTAGCGGAGGGCAAGACCGCCTACGCAAAAGCCAAGGACAACTGGTTGCTGGTCTTCGCCGACAAGACCTTCAACAACGGGCAGGGTTTCAAGGACGCCCAACGTCGGATTGCCGAGGGCGAGCAGCAGGTAGCCGCCGGGCAGGCGAAGGTGGATGCCGGGCAGGCTCGTCTCGACCAGGGCCGGCAGGATCTGAGCCAGGGAAGGGATCTGCTGACATTGGCCAAAGGCATTCGTATCGCTTTAGGCGGTGTCGCTGTGGTTCTGATAGCCCTGGCGGCGGTACTCGCGTTCTTCTGGAGGCACTCGCTGGTGCGGACCTTACAACGATTCAGGCACAAGAGAGCCTGACAGCCATTTTCCCGCCGGTCACCCACGCATACAATTCGAGATCCGCGCATCTTGGGGCGAACCACGGGTTTCAGAATCATTTAGTCGTATTTGATCCTGCGGCCTCAGTCAGGGGCTTGGGCTATACTCCAAATACCTTCCATTAGGAAACGCTGTGATGCGTATCCCTGCCTCTGCCGCATCGGCTCTGGTCGCTGTTGCCGCGTTGACGAACGTTGCCTTTCCTGCTCAAGCCGCCAATAGCAAGGCAGCAAGTTTTGATGGGCAGGTCAAGACGATTATCCAGGATCAGTACGACCGCTATGCGAAAGCCGAGTATTTCAGCGGCATCGGGGTAGCGATTTCCCTGTCGGGCCATCCGGTCATGACCTATGCCGTCGGCAGGCAGTCCCATCAGCCCGGCAGCCGGCCGATGGATGCCGAGAGCCTCTATCAGATTGGGAGCATTTCCAAGTCCTTTACGTCGGCATTGGTTCTGCAGCTCGAGGAGGCGGGCAGGCTCTCCATTACGGATCCCGTGAGCAAATATATCCATCAATATCGGAAGTGGGGGCATGTCAGCATTGAGCGGGCCCTGAACATGACCAGCGGGTTGCCCAACTATTCCGACTCACCGGCCTGGAATTACCTGGAGTCGCAGAATCTGGAGCATCACTGGTCGAACGAAGACCTTTTGCATTTCACGTATCCGAAAGGGGCGTTCGATCCGCCGCTCAAGGAGGGCTATTTTTATAGCAACACGGGCTATATCCTGACCGAGCTCGTGCTCGAACACCTGACGAAGAAGACTTATTCGGAATTGTTGCAGGAACGGATATTCAAGCCGCTAGGCCTGAAGCATAGCTATTATCCGAGCCCCAAGCCGGATTCGAAGGCCTACGGCCACCTGGTCCACGGTTATGGCTACAACCAGTACGACAACCCGAGCCTCGTGGGCCGCGATATGCGCAACAACGATTTGTCCTGGGCCGGGGCGGCCGGGGGGATTGTCGCAACCACGACGGATGTCGCGAACTGGGTCCGGGACCTGTTCACGGACAAGCATTTCCTGAGCGATAAAAGCCGCAAGATGTTGACCAAACTGAACTCCGTGGAAACCGGCAAGCCTATCGATCACACATCAGCCGAGAACCCCAAGGGTTTTGCATTAGGGGTCGCGGAGAATTATGTTCCCGCGGTCGGTTCGTTCTGGTTTTACGAAGGGCAAACGCTGGGGTTTCGGACGCTGTACATGTACGTCCCGTGCAACGGGGTTATTCTCGTCGCGGCATTCAATAGCGCTACCAACGGGAACAATGATCACGCGCATCTCCTGTTGGTGAACCTCTACAAGGAAACCTTGGAAACCCACCCGGCATTGCAATGCAAAAGCCAATGAATACTTAGTGGTCAGACCGCAATTTTCATAGGCTAGTCGAGTCAAAGCTCTGAAGGAATTCGGGGTCTTGCCTTTTGCGTTTGAGGTTATCGTTTAAAGCCGACGAGGCCAAGTCCCGACGATGTTTGTATACTTTGTTAATCAAGATGCGACACTCCGGGCCTGATGATGCGCACCGCACTAATTTTTTGTCTGTTGCTGATTACGGCCGGTGTGGCGCACGCTGGGAATTTTGATCCGTCGTATTTGACCCAAGACCAGGGCACTTACCGTTTCGAGGATGGCACTTGTGTGACCGGCGGCCGCATGGACGAGGACGGCATCCGATTGCTGTATATGGACGTTTGGCGGAACCGGATGGGGATTCTTGCTCAGTCGCGCGACGGGGTGCTGAAGGTGCTGGTTCCGCGTGGCTACAACTTGCGGATCGATGATCGCGGGGAGCGGTTGAAGTTAACAGGCCCGCACGGGCACACCCGAACTGCCAAGCGTGTGCACAAGCCCGACTCGCGTAGCGTACATTTTCGTCATGACGGACTGACCCTTACAGGCACTCTCTATACGCCTCACGCCGTTTCGGGCCGTTTGCCTGGTGTCGTACTGGCGCACGGTTCGGGCCCGGTGGATCGTTTTGGAGGTACCTGGATCACCTTTTTCACAAACCTGGGTTTTGCCGTGCTGTCGTACGACAAACGCGGCGTGGGTGAGTCGGAAGGGGACTGGCATACGGCTACCTACGTAGATCTGGCTGGCGACCTCGATGCAGCGGTTGACTGGTTGGCTGCACAGCCGCAGGTCGATCCTGTACGCGTGGGCATCCACGCCACCAGCCAGTCCGGTTGGTATGCGCCGCTGGCCGCTGCCATGGATTCGCATGTGCACTTCCTGATCCAGCGCGCCGGTCCCGGGCTGTGGATCGGCCCGGTTACCCAACACGAGAACGAAAGTGACTGGCGTGCGTCCGGTGTTCCCGAGACAGGCATCGCACCGGCAGCGGCCCTTTGGTTGCGGCTAAACCAACTGGCCCGCAAGAACGGTACCTGGGAGCAGGCCCAGCAATTGATAAACGCTGCGGCCAACAAGCCCTGGTTCAAGTTGACCTTCGGAAAAAGCTGGCGGCATGTGGAAGCGGATGCATGGTCGCGAAGACAGGTCAACAGCAAACTGGATCCGGCGCGCACCGCCGGCACGCTCAAGATCCCGGTGCTCTGGTTTCTCGCGGACAAGGACCAGAACGTGCCGTATGCCCAGAGCAAACGTGCTATCGAGAATGCGCAAAAAACTCATCATGCTGACATCGAGCTGGTTACGATCCACAATGCTCCGCATTCGTTCATCATTAGGGATGCGGATGGTTCGAGGCACTACACCCACGACTATTGGCCGGAAATGGCGCATTGGCTGCGGGCAAAGAACATTACGAAACACGTTTTCAGAAACTGCGAGTAGCGAAGGCATCGGTTGTATTCCAATTCCCGTGCTGAAATTTGAATTTAACGTTCAGCCTAAGCATTAACGTTTATAGAAGGAGAAAAGAATGTCATTTTTGTGGGATTTGGCCCAACAGGGGCAAATAGCGAGATGGCAGGAGAGGGCCGACCATGCGGCGATAAACGCGCACGGTAATGCGAGGGATCTTAAGGATCTTGAAGCGCGACTCGATACGCTAATGCTGGCGAGTCAGGCCATGTGGGAAATGCTTTCCGGGAATCTGGGGTATACCAAGGAAGATCTACTGGCCAAGATGGAGGAGATAGACCTTCGTGATGGCGTTAAAGATGGACGAGTGACTCCGCAAGACATCGCCGTATGCCCTGAATGTGGTCACAAGATCAAGAACCATAGGGCGAGTTGTTATTGGTGCGGCGCAAAACTGAGTAGCAATAACCCATTTTCCGGTTAAAGGGAATAACGGGATAGGCTCTGTTTCCCAGGGTTCATCGCCGGTCTCCAGTCATGACGTTCAGCGTTGCTTGAACACTTTGCCCTGCAAACTGTTGTTTTTGAAGCTGTACATATCCATATCGGCGGCGTTCAGCAGCGCTTCGACGTCTTCCCCGTCGTCCGGGTAGAGTGCCGCACCGATATCGATCATCAGCGTCAGCGTTTTCCCTTCGATTTCCATAGGTTCAGCAACGGCGCTACGCAACTTGTCTGCAACGGTCTTGATGTCTTCGCGGCCGTGGATGTTGGGAAGCAGGGCTGTATATTCATCGCCGCCCCATCGTGCCACCGTGTCGGACTCGCGCAGTACGGCGACGAGGCGCCGCGCCGTCTCGGTGAGCACCATGTCTCCCGCAGCATGTCCCATCTCGTCGTTCACGTATTTGAAATCGCGTAAGTCCAGGTACAAGAGCGCCAGCAATTCCTTTTCCCGCCGGGCTCTGCGCAGACTCATGCCCACGCGATCACGGAACAGGGCGCGGTTAGGCAGGGTGGTCAAGGAATCATGGTGTGCCATGTGCAGGAGCCGAGTCTGCTGGTGGTTGCGCTCAATCGCCGAGGCCAACTGGTTTGCCACGAATTGCAGCAACTCCAGGTCTTCGTCACGATAGCCGTATTCCGTGGCCGCTCGCTGCATCGCCACCGCGCCCATCAGGTCCGAAGCGGAGGTCATGGGGGCGCCTATCCAATCGCGCACCCGGTTTTCCGAAGTCGATTCGGTCACTTCACAGAACGAGTGATCCGAGTTCGCGATGATGCCTTTGCGGCTGCGAATGACTTCGTTGAGACGCATCCCGCCACGGAGTTCGGCCGGTTCCTGATCGCGCTCGCCGTGGTCGTAGAAGAACGGGAACCATACCCGGTTCCCGTCAGACTCGGTAAGCGCGACGAGGAAGCGGTCGCCGGGAAGCAGTTTAACGACGGTGCTGTGCACTGCGCGCAATAGTGCGGGCAGGTCTTCGGCGGACTGCGCGGCCTCGGATATTCGGTACATGGCCTCCTGGCGCCGAGTGGCCTGTTTGGACTCAGTGATGTCGCGTGCCACGGCGACGCGTACGCCGTCCTGTGCCGACCAGTTTGCCGCCCACATGAGGTCGACGACCCGACCGTCCTTGCGAATGTAGCGGTTCTCGAAGTGGTTGAGTTCCTCACCGGCCATGATCTTGTGGGCGTGTGCCAGCGTCCGCTCCCGGTCATCCGGGTGCATGAACTCGAGCATATTCCGGCCAAGCATTTCGTCCGGGGTATAGCCGAGTATCTTCTCCGAGGCGGCGCTCACGTACACATAGTTTCCGTCTACATCGACCATGCAAATCATGTCGGTGAGCAAATCCGCCATTTTGTCCTGGATGAAGTTTGGCTCCACCATCCCCAAGGCCTTGTCAAGCCATCAGATGGCGTGATTTTAGTAGATTGCGAGCGGCATGACGAGGGTCTTCGCTAAAAAAGTCAGGGTTCGGGTCACTTGCCGTCACCAGGGCCTGGTCTGGATTTATACAAGGCTGATGGTGAGATTCAGTTTGCTTACGCTGTGGCAACCACTCCATGCACCTGGAAAAACCGCGGCAGACTCATGATCGAGTGTGGCTCTCGTGTGTAGGCTTCCAGCTCGTCCAGAGTCGTGTCGAATTCCGTTTCGTCGGTAAGCCCAGCGTCCAGCACGGCGTTACGGATGCCGCGCAGGGTGAGCAGGGCCATCTGTTTGCCGTCTCCTTCGTGGAAGGTGGGTAATACAACCCGCAGCTTGATATCCTGGAGGCCGGCGGTCGAAAGCAGGTCGAGTGACCGGCGGCCGAGGAAGGCATCCGCGCCGCGGGCGGTGGCTGCCGCCTGGTACCAAACGACGTAGCGGTCGAAGGCGGGGCATGTCGGATGGCAGAAGTGGCCGGCGAAATCCACGTCTTCCACCGCGAGTATGCCGCCCGGTTTCAGTGCCTTGACCAGGCGCCCGAGAGCGGCGGCGGGGTCGCCGAGGTGCGAGAGCAGGAGCCGGGCATAGATAAGGTCGTAGCTTTCGCCGGGTGGTGCATGCTGTTCGATGTCGGTGTGCAGGAACTCGACGGGCAGCTCATGTTGGGCGGCAGCTTCGCGGGCGATGTCGATCATCCCGGGATCGCGGTCGATGCCTGTGATGCGACCCGTTGGCCCCAGACAGTCTGCAATACGCAGGGTGATGGCGCCGTTGCCGCAACCGGCGTCAAGCACCCGCAGTCCTTCGCGCAGCCCGGCCGCACGTAGGAAGGGCTCGCTATAAGGCCAGGTGGCACGGGAGAGTGTGTGCAATCGATCAGAGCCTTCGGAGCCGCCGCCGATAATGTAGTGCGTGTCGATGGGAATGCTACGGATGTATGCGGAAGGAGCGATCATAGCCGAAAAGTGGAAAACGCTTCATAAAAAGAAGCGGACAGCGATTTTTTGAAGGCGTGTGGGTTCTGTTGGACTCTATCGCCCGAACCAGCGATCGGGTTGTACGAACGAATAGGAGGCACGTTTTTGTTTGCTTCATAGGGCGAAACATATAGCCGTGATAGGGAAAATAACATGCCTTCCTACTGCTGGGTGGACGAAAGCTAATGAGAGAAACAACCAGTCGGATCCGGTGTCGGTTACTTTGCCCTGAAGGCGGGTTACAGGAAGCGGTACCGGGGGCGGAGAACTTCAAGTATTCACAGCAAGTAGTGAAGAGCGTTTTTCGTGCAGACGACCTGCGCAAGTGCGAAGCACCAGACCGGAGACCGCTTGTTTCGGTTGGCCTGGAAGGGTGGTGCTGAGGATAGTTGCGGGCAGGACGGCTTTAGCCTAGAGTGATGGCTTTCAATTCGGCTGTAGGGCCTCGAAGGCTGCCGAACACGGAGTCGCTTCTTCTCGGAAGAGCTGATAATTCCGTATGTTCGCCACGGCAATACCCAATTGAAACAACGCGATAAAACCATACTTGTGTTTGCGGGGGCGGCGCTGGCCGGCACTGTCCTGCTGTTTGGCCTGGTGACATGGATCCTGTGGCGGGAAACGATTACGAATGAGCAGGAAAAGGTCGCTGCGGTGGCCCAGACGCTGGGCCGCAATACCGAGCAGTTGATGGAGGACGCCAGGAATACTCTGAAGAGACTGAACAAGTTGCCTGCGCACAACTGTTCGAAAGCGCAGTTGCAAGCGATGGAGAAGGCGGCGATCGGGCATCCGTACATACGCGCCATCGGCTACTGGCACGCGGCGACACGGCTCTGCGGAGTCGGGTTTCTGCAGACCCGTGCGCTCAAGCCCCAGCATGCGGATCACATCTACAAGTCCGGCGTAATTGCCTGGTGGCCGAGTCCACAAACCGAGGTGGATGGTGTCCAACTCTTTCTTATGCGTTACGGCGACTACGATCTCGCCATCGATCCGCGGACGCTGCTTAAGACAGCGCCTATGAAGGGGTATAGGATTGGGCTCTGGGTGCAGAATCTGCGCATGGCGGCCAGCCCGTGGGATGCAAAGCTGCCGTCACCGGACTCTTTGCAGAGTGGGTTGACGGTGGACAACAAGCACAACCGGTTGATATCACGGGTATCGCTCGACACCGTATTTCCTATCGACATCGTGGCTGTGCAGCCCACCAGTAGTCTGTGGAGTCTGTATCGTCATACGCTGGAGTTCGCCGTGCTCGTCGGCTTGGCACTTGCCGCTCTGTGGGTATATGGCATATGGCGCTACGGCCGTTACCGATTGAGCCTTACCGTCGAGTTGCGGGATGCGTTACGCAAGCATCGCCTCCGAGTAAGATATCAACCCGTCATCGATCTCGAATCGGGCCGCTGCACGGGCGCTGAAGCGCTCGCGCGATGGGTGCGTGACGACGGTGAGTTGGTTGACCAGGACCTGTTCATTCGGGTTGCCGAAGCCGCGGGATTGGGAACGATGCTCACGGAGAACGTGCTCTCGGCAATACTGGACGAGTTGGGTGGACTGCTCCGGGAGCACCCGCAGCTGAGTATCAATCTGAATATGACGCCCCAGGATCTGGAGAGCCATGAATTCCAGGACCTGTTGAGTGCGAGTCTTGCCTCGGCCCGCGTTGCCGCGCAAAGCATAAAACTCGAGATAACAGAACGCGCATTGGTCAACAATGCCAAGGTGCGTGCCCTCATACGGAGTTTTCGCAAACTGGGCCACCAAGTGGCAGTGGATGATTTCGGCACCGGCTACTCCAGTCTGTCTTATCTGGAATCCTTCGAGCTTGATACGATGAAGATCGACAAGTCTTTCGTGAATGTGATCGGCAAGGAGGCCGTGACAAGCCAAGTTATCCTGCATGTTATCGAAATGGCCAAGGGCCTGGGGCTGGACATCGTTGCGGAAGGCGCGGAAACGCTGGAGCAGGTGCAGTGGCTACGTCGCCAGGGTGTGCAGTACGGACAGGGGTTTTATTTCAGCGAGCCGCTTCCCGCCGATGAGTTCTGCGAGTTCGTTCGAAACAATCAGGCCAAAGTCCGGCCTTTGATTCCTGCGCGGAAGTGGAAACAGAGTTGATGATAAATAAGCATTCTCCATTTGCCCCGGGTTTGATCGGACGCAGCCGTAAAGGTGATGCAGTGATGTCATTATTCGGCCGAACCGTGATTATGAGCGCTGTGATCGGCATTGCAGCATGCGCCGGTCCCGGTCAGCAAAAGAAACAAACGCCGATATCCGTGGCAAACAAGCAAGTGCCTTGGCAGCAACCGGCGACAAAGGCGCAGGCGTCAGTCGCGGTCAAGGTGGCCCGAACGCTGAGCGTTATGGCGGTCGATCCCGACCATTACCAGGTTGCCAGAAATCAACGAATCGAAGCTCTGTCGAGCCGTCCGGACGATGTGCTCTCCCCAAAAGGCGTGGGATATTACATGGAAGTCCTGGAAGCGAAGTTGCGTCAGTCGATCGCCGGAATGGACATAGGCGCCGTTTTTCAGGGTAAAGACATCGTTATCGGCCCGGTGGAAGACGCGTTTGCCCACGGCAGCGTAAATCTTGCGAATGAGGTTCGCCCCATGCTGGCGGCCGTTGCGCCCGTGCTTACTGAGTTTTCCAAGACGCTGATTACGGTTCACTGCTATACGGACTCGAGCGGCGCCGATGACTATAATCGAAGACTTTCGAAGTTGCGTGGGCTGGTTATCGCCCGCTATCTCGTCAAAGCGGGCGTAAACGGATCACGCATTCTCGTTGTCGGTTACGGAGAATCCAAGCCGGTTGCCTCCAATGCTACTGCAAAGGGCCGTGCGAGAAACCGCCGCATCGAAATAGAATTGACGCCGCTTGCGCGCTGAATAGATTGGGGAAGTATCTATGGGAAGCTTCTACACAAACCATGCCATCAAGACGAACGATACGGAGCGGGTTGTTAACGCATTATCCGGACGCTCTGCTTTTGTCGTGGGATCCGGTGATGACTGCGTGCTGGTTTTCGACCAGGCGTCCGACTCCCAGGATCTGGAGGCGGTTTTCGGTCTGGGAATAAAATTAAGTGCAGAGCTTTCTCGCCCTGTATGGGCGGTTGTGAACCACGACGACGACATCCTGATGTATGGGCTCTTCGAGAATGGCAAGCTGACTGATCAGTACAACTCGGCACCCGACTATTTCGATCCGGATGGTGAGTTGTCAGATCCGGTGGGCGGCGATGCGAAGAGGTTGGCCACGGCTTTCGAAACCGAAAAGGCCGAACGCATCGAGGAGATTCTTCGCAAATCGTCCTATGATGAGGCCGGCTACATTTTCGCTTCCGAACGTCATGTCGATCTGGCAATAGCCCTCGGGCTCGATGATGCCCATGTGAATCTGGGTTTTAATTATTTGTCTCAAGGCGATTTGCCGCCCGGGTTGAGTCAAGACGATTTGACCAGAGTCGGATAAAAGAAAGCAGGAGCCGGAAAAGGTCCTTGCCAAGAACCAAAATTTTAATGTGTAGTGGACCAGGCCATCAACGCAAGCCAGAAAATCTCGGACTTCATGAGTGATCTCCTTGTGGAATCGGATCGATCACCTGAAACATTATCGACAGCCCGATAATAGTAAATTGTACTATTCCCTGTGTCGTCTATCGGCGGCGATGCCGTTGAGTTGGGGACTCTAAATGAAAGCCTATTTCAGGAACAAGTGGACGATCGCCGGGCTGATGCTCGCCCTGTTCGGGTGGGGGCCGTTCTGCGTTGTGCTGGTGCTGCGCCTGACGGGTTCCTGGCCGGGGGCTCACCTGACCGGTTTCGGGTTGCTGCTCTTCGCCACCCTCTGGCCGGCCATCGTGTGTCTGGTGTTGGGTGCCGTCCAGACCTGGGGAAGACACGGCAACTGACGTTCAAGGAAGGCTGGCGCTGTAGGAATTTACCCTCATTGGGATCGGCGAGGCTTGAATTAGGATGAGCGTCGCGGAGGTGGAACACGCCGCGTCCATCAGGTGTGTGCGGTCGCGGGGCCGTTTACCGGGTTGGAAAAAGGGGGATTCATGTCGGCAACCGGAATTGAATTGTTCGCGGGCCTGTTCCTTGCACTGTTCTTTGGCGCGGAGATATTCAAGAACACGGTTGGACCGTTCATCATCTGGCGGGTGCAGAAACCGCCGGCGGAGATTCGTTTCGAGTCGCTCGAGGAGAGCGACTTCACACCGGAGACTGTCGCTGCACTGACGGCCTGGGACGAACCACTGCAGGCGCTCGGGTTTCGGCCCGTGGGCCTGTCGAAGATGCTGGGCAACCGCGTCAACACCTGTTTTCGCCTGTTCTGGAACCCGACGCTGAGAAAGTCGGCTACCGTGATCTGCGGCCGGGTGTCCTACCTCGAATTCTCCCAGCTGTACACGGACGGGAGCGTGCTGACGGTCTCAAATTCGCCCGTGCAGGGGGCTTTTCCGGCCCTCGATTTCAAGCTGTACTATCGTTATCCGCAGATGCGCGAGGCCGCTCCGCTAGCGGAGATTCACGAGAAGCTGCGCGCAAAGTTCAAGCCGGATGCCGAAGCGCTAGAAATAGGTGAGGCAGGGCCGCTCGCCAAGCTGGAGCGGTATATTCGCCGCGAGTCTGATGCCCTCGTCGAAAGGGGACTGGTTCATGAGGAGATCGATGCCGAAGGCAGGCGTGCGTTGACGCTGCGCGGAGCGTTTGCGATGACTTACCGCTCGATTGGCCCCGGAAAGCAGATCTGGGCCCGGCTGACGGCCCGGCGCTCGGCGGCTGCGCTGCGCGAGGCCTGAACGCATCCGCGCCCTGATGACCGCTGCAACGGTGGCGTCGACAGGGCAAGCGTACAATCGGAACGCGACCTTCTGAATCCGAATCGCTCGCGCAAGGAGGGTGAGATGCTGACGGCAGGTGTGGATATCGGCGGCACGAATATCGAAGTCGGCCTGGTCAACGACGAATACAAGGTGCTCGACCGGGCGAAGAAGCCTACTCCGAAGACCGGTCCGAAGGATGTCGTTAAGGCCATTGTCGAACTGGTTGGGTCCCTCAAGGAAAAGCCGCTTGCGGCAGGCGTCGGCATTCCGGGCGCCGTCGATGGCGACACCATCGTCCAGGTGCCCAACCTAGCGAACTGGGACGCGGACTTCGACTTCGTGGCGAAGCTGCGCAAGGCCCTGGGCATTCCGGTGGCGCCCGGTAATGACGCCAATGTCGGCCTTCTTGGCGAGTGGCTGGCGGGTGCCGCGAAAGGCTACGAGCACGTGCTCGGCGTGTGGATGGGCACCGGCATAGGCGGTGCGCTGATTCTCGATGGGCGGCCTTATACCGGGAGCCTCGGTGCGGCCGGCGAGATCGGCCATGTCGTCGTGCGCGCCGGAGGGGCGCTCTGCCACTGCGGGCGGCGCGGTTGCGTCGAGGCCTATGCGGGCCGGGAACGGATGAGCGAGACGGTGCGTGCCCTGCAGACGGCGGGGCGCAAGACGAAGCTGTTCGACATAGAGGACGAGGAAGACAAGCCGCGGCCGACCTCCAAGGTGTGGGCCAAGGCCCTCGATGATGGTGACGAGGTGGCGACCGAGGTGTTCAACGAGGGCGTCGAGGTGCTGGGTATGGGCATCGGGTCGATCCTCAACGTGCTCAACCTGGAGCGTGTCGTGATCGGCGGCGGCATGGCCGAGAAGCTCGGAAAATCCCTCGCGCGCCGAGTCAGGGAGGCGACCCTGCCCTGGGTCATGGCACCGAATCCCAAGCTCGAGTTCGTGCCCGCCGGCCTTGGCGATGACTCGGGCGTCATCGGCGCGGCGGCGCTTGGCCGGGCTGCGGTGGTGGAAGCCTGAACCCGCGCTACCGCCACTTGATCGAGCAGCCGACGCTGGGGATTTGATCTGCCGGGCCCTGACCGGTCTCGGCGATCTGTTTCATGGCTTCGAACAGTTCGCGTTTGGCGCCGGGGTCGGGTTCTTTGGGGCCGCCTGAGTCGATGCGTCCCCGATATTGGAGTTTGCCTTCAGCGTCGTAGCCGAAGAAGTCCGGCGTGCACACGGCGCCATAGGCGCGGGCGACGCCCTGCGTTTCGTCGATCAGGTACGGAAACGGCAAGCCGTAGGCTTCGGCAAACTTCTTCATGTTGTCGAAGGAATCGGCGGGATAGGTGGCCGTGTCGTTCGACATGATCGCGACCGACCCGATGCCCAGGTCCGCGAGCTCGCTGCTGTCGCGGACGATCCGAGCGATCGCGCCCTTCACGTAAGGGCAGTGGTTACAGAGGAACATGACCAGCGTGCCTTTCGGTCCGCTGACGTCGGCAAGCGTGTATGTCTTGCTATCCGTGCCCTTCAATTCGAAATCCGGCGCCGTCGAGCCCAGTACGAGTCCCGGCGTTTCCGTCCGTACCATCGTCAAATCTCCGTCTTTTCAACGGTGCCATTTTCTCACTCCGGCGTGTGACTGCAATCCCGGTGTGCGCCAATCCGTCATACCTGCGGAGGCAGGTATCCAGTCGCCACAGAGTATCCCGACCGCTGGTCGGGATTCATATTCCTATTGGATTCCGGCCGTCGCCGGAATGACGCAGTTGGGGACTACTGCGCTGCTTCGGCGGACTCGACGTATTCCGCGACTTCGATGCGGCGCACACCTTCCGGGGTGGCCTCTAACGCCCAGGCGAGCACCGGAGCGACCGGGAAGCCCAGTGCGACAAAGCCGATCAGGATAGGCAGGCACCAGTCGGGGCATGCAGGGCGGGGAAGACAATGGCTCCGAGCTGGAGAACGAGCCAGCCCGTGGCCGCATAGACGGTGGCGGAGTTCGCTCCAGAAACTCACGGCATCCCCACTATTCTATTTTCCGGAGTCTAGCCGATCTTCGCTGGCGTTGCCCGGGGACACAGGGGGATTTAGTGGATCAACCAGAGCCAGCCGGCGAGGACGGCGAGGGTGACGAACAGGACCGGGGGCGTAAGGGTGAAGCCCCACTTCAGGTAACGCCCCCAGGAAAGGGGTTCGCCGTGACGGGAGAGCAGGTGCAGCCAGAGCAAGGTGGCGAGGCTGCCGATGGGCGCGAGCTTGGGGCCGAGGTCGCTGCCGACGATGTTGGCGTAGATGGCCGCTTCACGGACCAGGGGAGTCAGGTGTGGTGTTTGATGGATTCCGAGTGAACCGATCAGCACGGCAGGCAGATTGTTGACAATGGCCGAGAGCAGGGCGGTAAGTGAACCAATGCCGAGGGTGGCGGCGAACAGGCCGTGGCCTGCCAACCACTGCACGGCACGGGAGTAGTAGTCGACCAGTCCGGCATTGCGCAGGCCGTACACCACGACGTACATGCCGAGACTGAAGGTGACGATCTGCCACGGCGTGTCGTGCAGGATTTTCTTTAACGAAACAGCAGGCTCGGCTTTTACTTTTCCCGGGCGCAGGCTGAGACCGAGCAGGGCCAGAGCTGCGATACCGGTGATCAGGGAGATCGGCACGTGCAGGCGTGCGGTAGCAAAGTAGGCGAGAAAGGCAACAGCAAGGACCGCGAAGCCGGTCTTGAACACGAGTGGGTCGCGGATGGCTGATCGTGGTGTGGGCAAGTGGCCGGTTGCGTAACGGGGTGCGATCCGTCGGCGGAAACCGAGCCACAGGATCGCGAGCGTTGCAAGGAACGCGACCAGGTCGACGGGCACCATCACCAGGGCGTATTTGTCGTAGGGCAGTTCGAAGTAACGGGCCGCGAGGATATTGGTGAGGTTGGAGGTGATGAGCGGCAGGCTGGTGGTGTCGGCCACGAAACCAACGGCCACAACATACACCAAGGCAGCGACGGGGCTGAAGCCAATCTCGAACAGCAATGCGAGCACGATGGGCGTGAGAATGAGCACGGCACCGTCGTTGGCGAGCAGGGCGGCGACTATGGCGCCGAGCAGGACGAGGAGCACAAACAGGCGCGGGCCTGAGCCCCTGCCATGGCGGGCCATATGCAGTGCCGCCCAGCGGAAGCTGCCGGCCTGTTCCAGTACCAGGGAGATTACGATGAGGCCCAGAAAAGTGAAGGTGGGATCCCAGACCAGGTTCCACAGCTCGGGTAAACGCTGCCATGGGATGGCGCCGCTAAGGAGCATGCCGGCGGCGCCGAGTAGTGCCGCACCACCGATGCCGAGGTAACGCGGCCGGAGCAGTACCAGCAAAAGTGTCACGACGAAGATGGCAAGCGCGAGCATGGCCGTAGTGTACGGGAGCGCTGCTCAACGGCTCTTGCGTCGCCACGAACTTGTTCTTCTTCGTAGTATCCTGCCGTTTATGGCGCGACACTCATCCCGCGTGGCCGTCTATGCTGCGCTCGCCGGCAACCTGCTGATCGCCGCGACCAAGTTCGTGGCCGCGCTGATGACCGGCAGCTCGGCGATGCTGAGCGAGGCTTTCCATTCCACTGTGGATAGTGCCAATCAGCTGCTCCTGCTTTATGGCATGCGCCGTGCCTCGACGAAGCCCGACGCTCTCCATCCCTACGGCTACGGCAAGGAACTCTATTTCTGGACCTTCGTGGTCGCGGTGCTGTTCTTCTCGCTGGGCAGTGGCGTATCCATCTACGAAGGCATACGTCACCTGCGCCATCCCCAGTCCCTGGCACACGTATTCGAGAGCTACATCGTGCTCGGCATCGCTTTTGTCTTCGAGGGCACGTCGTGGACGATCGCGATACGCGAGTTGCTCCGCCGTCGCACCCAGCCCAACCTCATCAGGGAGGTACATCGTTCCAAGGACCCGTCGTTGCTGGCGGTGATCTTCGAGGATACCGCGGCGCTGGTCGGTCTGCTCTTCGCCACCGCCGGGATCACGCTCGCCAAGTTGCTGCAGGCGCCGCAGTACGATGCCTGGGCATCGATCGGCATCGGTGTGGTGCTGGCCGTGGTGGCCACTTGGCTTGCCTACGAGAGCAAGAACCTGCTGGTCGGGGAAAGTATGGCACCACACAAGCTCGAGGCGATCCGCAGGATCATCGACCAGGACCCGCGCGTGCTGCGTCTGATCGACGCGCTGACGATGCACCTGGGGCCGGAGGACGTGCTGCTGAACCTCGACGTCGAGTTCGCCGACCGGTTATCCACCGACGAGGTCGAGGATGCCGTTGTGAACCTCGAGGACCGCATCCGTGCAAGTTTCCCCGAGGTCCGGCGGATATTCATCGAAGCGAAAAGCCTGCGCCGCCGCCGCGCCCAGCTGGGGCCGTAAGAGGGCCCGTCATCGGGCACGCGATAAAAGGTGTCCTCAGGCCGGTCGCCCAGTACCCATTGCCCGGGCGTCACGACGACGATGGCTGCGCGAGCGGTGATTCGAGGCCGCAGGCGGGCTAATGCACTGAAGCGGATGCGTCGTCTGCCCGGACATACGCCGCAACCAATTGACGCAGCAATCGTTCGAGGTATAGGCAATATTTCTCGATGTAATCGATTTGGTTGACGTTATTGCGGAGCCACGGATTCATCAAGGTATGGCGCAGGACCAGCAAACCGTCCGCATCACGTTCCGGATCTTCGGGTGTTTCGGTGAATGTATAAGCGGAAATGCCCAGTTCATCGACCACGCGACCGGCATCGTGATTGCGCAACATGCGCTTGTAAAGCATGGTGGATGAGCTGAAGAAAGCTCGCGTCTGCACGGGTATGCTGCGATCCACACGCAGATGGTTGTAGAGACTTTCAGTGAAGTTGTTGGCGATGGCTGTCGAATTGTTGTCAATTGGATTGAAGGCAATGCAGACGAGGTTGCTGTCCGGCTCGATCGGGATGCATACCCGGACCTGGTCCCGGATGCGGTCGCGCATGGCCAGGACGCGATCATGAAAATGCTCGGCATCCTGCACGCTTTGCCTGAGGAGTTTGCCGAAGTGATCCTTATCCAGTGGCAGGACCCGGTGAGTTACATAGGTGGCTGCCGCTGACGCTCCCGGTTTGGAGCCTTCGAGGATATAGGTGCCCAGGCGGCGGAATTTTTTGAAGTAGGCCGATTCGCCGTCTTGTTCGGGGGCCGGGCGGCCCAGGTACGGTGCATCGGTTGCAATGAAGTCGACGCAGCGATGATCGCGGCATACATAGGCGCCGCCGACACCATAGGGCAGGTAGCCCAGCTTATGCGGATCCACGGTGACGGAATCGGTCAGGCCGAGGTCGCGGAAGGCCGAATATACGTGCTTGGAAGGAAAGTACTTGAAATCTTTCCGGACTTGTTCGCGCGGCACTATGCTTCCGTCGCTGTGCCGGAATAACGTGGCAAGATAACCGCCCCATGCGGCATCGGCGTGCACCGCGAATCCCAATCCCTTCTTGTGCCAGCGCTCGCGGGCTGCGACGAGTTCGTGGATCGGATCGAACGTCCCGTACTCGGTGGTGCCGAGAACCCCGACCACGCACAGGATGGGTTGATTGATCTTGTGGGCGGCTGCAAGAGAATGCTCCAGCGCATCGGGATCCAGGCGCATGGCGCGTGTGGGTATCCGGACAAGCCCCGAATCGCCAATGCCGAGCAGCCGTACGGCCTTGGTCCATGAGTAGTGGGCGGTCTCGGGGACCAGTACGACCGGTGCGGGGCAATGTTTGTGGTGCAGAGAGAAGAAGGCATGCGTACCCAGTGCTTCTATACGTGAACTGTTGACCGCATTGTCCAACTGGGCTCGTTGCGAGACGGGTACGGCTTGCTCGAGAAATTCCAACCAGGCCTCGCGCGCTTCTATGGATTCGGCGACTGAGAGATTACTCAATTTGGCCGGGTCTGAATTGATGATGCGCTTGAGGATGCTTCCCGGACGTGGTTTGACATTCATGTGCTGCATCCCGGTTTGCAGCGCAAGCGGGTAGTACTTTATTGAGCGCAGCACATGCAGGGCATGATAGTTCGATAGCGTGCCGCCTGCCGTGAGATATCCGAATGCGCAGGGCGACTGGTTCGGGTCGTCGTTGTAGCCGATCATTCTGGCCAGCTGAAGGCCCACCTTGACTTCCAGCTCTATGGTGACGGGGGCCGCTTCCTCGCTGACATTGTTGGGGTTGTAGGGCAGGGTAAGCATTTGCGCCAGCAGGCCCGGGATCAGCGGGTCCGAGATCATGTGCCCCATGTAGCGCGGGCTGGAGAGCGGGATCGAGGACTTCAGGGCCGCACTCAGTGCATAAAGTTCATCCTTCATCCGGGCTATGAAGGCCAGGTATTCGGGCGAATGGGCCGATTGTGCGGAAATCGAGGGCGGATCGTCGGGGTGGAAGTTCCGGCGCCAGTACATATGATCCTGCAGGTATTCGAGAAGCAGACTTTCGAACAGTTGATGGTTCTCGGCCTGTGCGCCAATGAACCACGAAGATGACTCATTCTTTTCCATGCGCGTTTCTCTTTCCTGGTTTATGTTGAGGGGCAATAACGATTCACGACCGCTCTCTCGAATCTGCATAGGGTGCTTGCACGGTTCAGCGACGTTTTCTTTTCGTCGCCCGCGGCCACGGGAGCAAGCACACTGCATTATCTTTGCCTGCCGGTCGGCAGCCATTGATTCAGGTCAAGCCTTTGTCTGCAGCCGCCTTAATTCCCGGTAACATTTACGTTTATTCCTCGAAAGGTGTAATTACGCCTTTCGAGCCATAATGTGCGCCGCTATGGCCCGGTAACCCCGAAATTTCGCATCATGCAAACGTCTGATTTCGATTATGAATTGCCTCAGGAGTTGATTGCGCAGTATCCGCTGCCGGAACGCTCCGCCAGCCGTCTGCTGGTACTGAACAAGGGCCCGGGTGGACTTCAGGACCGCAGCTTCCGTGAACTGCCCGAGCTGCTCAGCCCTGGTGATCTGCTGGTGTTCAACGAGACCCGCGTGATTCCCGCCCGGCTTTTCGGGCGCAAGCCGACGGGTGGGCGGGTCGAGCTGCTGATCGAGCGGGTGACCGGCGAAGATTCTGCGCTGACGCACGGACGAGCGTCCAAGCCTTTGCGTCCCGGCCAGGAGCTCGAGATCGAGGGCGGCGGGACGCTGGTCGTCACCGGCCGCCGGGACGATCTCGTCCAGGTCGAGTCGCCCGACGAGCCGATGATGGCGCTGCTGCAGCGTGCGGGCCATATGCCCTTGCCGCCCTATATCGAGCGCTCCGATGAACTGTCCGACCGCGAGCGCTACCAGAGCGTGTTCGCACGCGTGCCCGGAGCCATTGCCGCCCCGACGGCCAGTCTGCACTTCGACGAAGCCGTGCTTGCCGCCCTGGCGGAGCGGGGTGTGGAGAGTGTGCGCCTGACCCTGCATGTCGGTGCGGGGACTTTCCAGCCCGTTCGTGGCGAGGACGTCGCCGAGCATCGCATGCACCAGGAATGGTGCGAGATCAGTTCCGCAGTAGTGGAGGCGGTTGCTGCTACCCGCAAACGCGGCGGACGGGTTGTTGCCGTGGGCACGACCGTGGTGCGGGCGCTCGAAAGCGCCAGCGCCTGCGGCGACTTGAAACCGTTCAGCGGCGAGACCGAGTTGTTTATCACCCCAGGCTACCGTTTTCGGTCCGTGGATGCCCTGATCACCAATTTTCACCTGCCACGCTCGACATTACTTATGCTGGTCAGTGCCGCGGCGGGGCGAGAAACCGTGCTGGCCGCCTATCGTCATGCCGTGGAGGCGAGCTACCGATTTTTTAGTTATGGAGATGCCATGTTGATCGAAGTGAATCCCGATGCGCTTTGAATTATTGAAAGAGGACGGCGCGGCGCGGCGTGGGCAGCTAGTTTTCGAACGTGGCACGGTGCAGACCCCGGCCTTCATGCCGGTGGGCACGCTGGGCACGGTCAAGGGTCTGACGCCCGAGGAAGTACGCGGGACCGGGGCCGAAATTCTGCTCGGCAATACGTTTCACCTGATGTTGCGTCCCGGGGTGGAGATCATCCGAGCCCACGGCGACCTGCACGATTTCATGAATTGGCACGGCCCGATCCTGACCGATTCGGGCGGTTTTCAGGTCTGGAGCCTCGCCGAGCTGCGCAAGCTGAGCGAGGAGGGCGTGAAATTCCGCTCGCCGGTGGACGGCAGCCCGGTCTTTCTGGGACCGGAGGAGTCCATCGCCGTCCAGCGGGCGCTGGGTTCCGATGTGGTGATGGTCTTTGATGAGTGCACGCCGTATCCGGCCACGGAAAAGGACGCGGCGGATTCGATGCGCCTGTCGCTGCGCTGGGCGGCGCGGGCCCGCTCCGCGCACGGCGATAGCAAGGCCGCTCTGTTCGGTATCGTCCAGGGCGGGATGTACGGCGATCTGCGGCTGGAGAGCCTGGAAGGCTTGAAGCAGCTGGGCTTCGATGGCTACGCCGTGGGTGGACTCTCCGTGGGCGAGCCCGCCGAGGAGCGCGAGCGCGTGCTGGATACGCTGCAGCCGCATATGCCGGTGGACCGTCCCCGCTACCTGATGGGGGTGGGGCGGCCGGAAGATCTCGTCGAGGCGGTGGCCCGCGGGATTGATATGTTCGACTGCGTGATGCCGACCCGCAACGGGCGCAACGGCCAACTGTTTACCCGCCACGGCACGATCAAGCTGAAAAATGCCCGCTATCGGGACGATACCTCGCCGCCGGATCCCGACTGCGGCTGCTATACCTGCCGCCACTACAGCTTGGCCTACCTGCGCCATCTCAAGGATTGCAACGAGATGCTGGGCGCGCGGCTGGCTACTCTGCACAACCTTTATTACTACCAGTGGCTAATGGCGGGGATGCGCGAGGCCATCGCCGAGGAGCGTTTCGAGGGGTTTCGGAGCGAGTTTTACGCTTTGCGCGAGGACTGCAGCCCCGGCTGAGTCTGTGCCATAATGTGCCGCTGACGTTTATTACACATAAATTGAGGTAACCGATGCATTTTCTGATTCCCGAGGCTTGGGCAGCGGGCTCCGGCGCGGCGCAGCAGGCGCCGGGCGGACAGTGGACGTTCCTGCTCCTGATGGTCGTGCTGTTTGTGGGCTTCTATTTCCTGCTCATCAGGCCCCAGCAGAAGCGCCAGAAGCAGCATCGGGAGATGATCTCGCAGGTCGGCCCCGGCGACGAAATCGTCACCAACGGTGGCATGCTGGGCAAAATAACCGAAGTCGGCGAGCAGTACATCGGGGTCGAAATTGCCAAGGGCGTCGAGGTGCGGTTGCAGAAAAATGCCATCGGCGCCGTACTGCCCAAGGGCACCATCAAACACGGATAAGGAAGAAAGGGATCCTATGACGCGCTTACCGCTCAGGGATGAACGGCAGGAGGCGGCCACCTCATGAACCGCTATCCACTTTGGAAAAACCTGCTGGTCATCGCCATCGTCCTGTTGGGCGTAATCTTTTTCCTGCCCAACCTCTACCCGGATACACCGGCGGTCCAGATCGCCCCGATCAACACCGATACGTTCCACAAAAGTGCACTTGACCAGGCTACCAGCGCGTTGAAGAAGGCGAACATCGCCTATACCAGTGAGCGGGATGAGCCGGGCAAGGGTGTGATCACTTTCGCCGATACCGATACCCAGCTGCGGGCCACCACGGTCATCCGCAACGCCTTGAATACGGATGATTACTCGGTCGCACAGAATCTGGTAGCCGAGACTCCGCACTGGATGCAGGCGCTGGGTCTCAAGCCCATGTCCAAGGGTCTGGACCTGGTCGGTGGCATCTACCTTCGGCTGAAGGTCGATATCAAGGCGGCGATCAATCTGGCGCTGGAAAACGATCTGCAGCAGATCCAGACCCAGTTGCGCGAGGCCAACATCCGTTACACGGGATCGTCGAGGGACGAGCAGAGTCTGCGCTTCGTGTTCGCCAATGATCAGATTCGTTCGAAGGCCCACGAGGCGATCCAAAAGAATTATCCGCAAGCGAATTTCACTGATTACACGGTCAAGGGCGATGCCGTCCTGGAAGTGACGCCGTCGCCGGCGCGTCTGCAGCAGATTCGCGATCTGGCTGTTGATCAGAACGTTTCGGCCTTGCGCCGGCGCGTCAATGAGTTGGGTGTGGCCGAGCCGTTGGTACAGCGCCAGGGCCAGGACGCCATCGTCGTCGAGTTGCCGGGGCTGCAGAACGTGGCGCGTGCCAAGCAGCAGCTGGGCGATACCGCCACCGTGCAGTTCCGCCTCGTCTATCAAGGTGCCAACCCCTTCGAGGCCCAACAGAGCGGACAGATCCCGATCGATGCGCAACTGTATACGCGCAGCGACAAGAACTACCAGGGGCAGCCTATCCTGCTCAAGCGCCAGATCGTGGCCTCGGGACCGGAGATTACCGACGCTACCAGTGGCTTCGACCAGCAATCGGGTGGTCCGGACGTGAACGTTTCGTTGAATTCCACCGGCGGCTCACGTATGGCCGACGTCACGCGACACAATCTGCAAAAGCCGATGGCGGTGCTCTACATCCAGTATCGTACCGAAAGCCATAAGGTGGACGGCAAGACGGTGACTACCACCAAGAAGGTGGAGCGTGTGATCAATGTCGCCACCATCCAGAGTCCGTTCTCCAACCGCTTCCAGATCACCGGCCTGAGCAACCAGGAAGCCAAGAACCTGGCGCTGACGTTGCGCACGCCGCTGGCGGCGCCCTTGACCTTTGTCGAGGAACGCACGATCGGCCCGAGCCTGGGTCAGCAGAACATCCATCTCGGCTTCCTCGCCGTGACGCTTGGGTTCATCCTTGTGGTCGTGGGCATGGCGCTCTACTACAAGGCCTTCGGCCTGATCGCGGACGCCGCGCTGATCATGAACCTGGTGTTGATTGTTGCGTTGCTTTCGGTATTCCAGGCCACGCTGACCTTGCCGGGCATCGCCGGTATCGTGCTTACTGTCGGCATGGCCGTGGATGCGAATGTGCTGATCTATGAGCGCATACGCGAGGAATTGCGAATCGGTTCATCGCCTCAGGCAGCGATTCAGGCCGGCTACGAACATGCAATGGCGACCATTGTCGACGCCAACCTCACCACGCTGATTGCCGGCCTGGTGCTGTTTGCGATCGGCACGGGGCCCATCAAGGGATTCGCGGTTACGCTTTCGTGGGGCATCGTGACGTCGATGTTCACCGCGATCATGGGCACCCGCGCCATAGTCAATGCGGTCTTTGGCGGCCGCAGACTCAAGTCGCTACCGGTCTGAGGAGGGCGTCATGGAATTATTCAAACGCCAGACTCACATCAACTTCATGCGCACGCGCAAGATTGCGCTGACCATGTCGATTGTGGTTTTCGTGGCGGCGGTCATTTCACTGTTCTGGCACGGGCTGAACCTGGGTATCGATTTCACCGGCGGCGTGGCCGTCGAGGTGAATTACCCGCAGGCGATGCAGACCCAGACGGTCCGTAGCACGCTGCAAAAGGCCGGATTCAAGAACTTCGTGGTGCAGCATTTCGGCTCGCCGCAGGACATCATGATCCGCCTCCAGCCGCGCAAGGACCAGGTCGCCAAAACGGTCGGAGCGCAGGTTGTTGCGACCCTGCAGGCGCAGAATTCGAAGGTCGTGGAAAAGCAGGTGAACGCGGTCGGCCCGCAGGTCGGCGACCAGTTGCGGACCCAGGGCTATCTCGCCCTGATCGTCACCTTGATCATGATCTTCATCTACCTGCTGGTGCGTTTCGAGTGGCGCCTGGCACTCGGGGCGGTTGCGGCAACGCTGCATGACCTGGTCTTCGTGGTGGGTATCTTTTCCTTCCTGAGGATGGATTTCAACCTGGATGTGCTGGCAGCGGTGCTCGCCGTCCTCGGTTATTCGGTCAACGATACCGTGGTGGTGTTCGACCGGATCCGCGAGAACTTCAAGCGCATGCGCCGCGGCGATTCCATCGAGATAATCAACGCCGCGATCAACCAGACCCTGTCGCGCACGATCATGACTTCGGGCATGACCCTGCTCGTGGTGATTGCCTTGCTGGTCGTCGGCGGTCCCTCGCTGCGTGGTTTCTCCCTGGCGCTGCTGATTGGTATCGGCGTGGGCACATACTCTTCGATCTACATCGCGAGTGCTACGGCGTATATGCTGGGCGTGAGCCGGCAGAATTTCGCGGTACAGAAAAAGACCGCCGTCGAAGATATGCCATAGAAACACATTCGACCATCGACAAAAACGGCCGCCCGCGAGGTGGCCGTTTTATTTTTGGGCTCCCGCATTGACGCTACGGCGCGATGGATTACAGGGAGCAGCATTCGCCGCAATTCGTTGGATTTGTTTTTTTCGCAAAGGCGCAGAGACCGCAAAAGAAGACAAGAAAAGGAGACAATAAATTTCGGTTGTAGGAGCGACGGTCCCCGTCGCGAAAGCCGAGCCACCGGAGGCCCAATCGCGGCCGGGACGTCCGCTCCTACAGACGGTGTGGTGCCGCTGCTGGAACTCGTTATTTGATCATTACAGATGCGGTTGGCCGCGGACAAAACCGCTTCTTGCTTTCAAAATCCTATCTTGGCGGGCTCTGCGCCTCTGCGAGAGGTTCTTATCAGGGTTTGGCGATGCGTGCGGGGAGGTGCGGGGCGAGCACCTTGACCAGCGCGGCGACGACCTTCAGGTTGCCGGCGACGATGTTGCCTCCGGCGATCGGCCAGCCGTTGCGGCCATTGATTTCGCTCGCCAGGCCGCCGGCTTCCTCCATGATCAGGGTGCCCGCGGCGATGTCCCAGGGCTGCAGGTTCAGTTCGAAAAAGCCATCGAGCCGGCCGGCTGCGGTCCAGGCGAGATCGAGCGCGGCGGCGCCGGCACGCCGGACGCCGGCGGTACGCAGCATGACGGCGCGGAACATCGATACATAGGCATCGAAGTCGTCCGTCTCGCGGAAAGGGAAACCGGTGCCGATAAGCGCGTTCTTCAGGCCGGGCCGGTTGCTGACGCGGATGCGCCGGTCGTTCAGCATGGCTCCGCGGCCGCGTACACCCGTGTACAGCTCCTCGCGCAGCGGGTCGTAGATTACGCCATGGGTCAGGCGTCCCTTTTCGGCAATGCCGATGGATACCGCGAAAGCGGGGAAGCCGTGCACGAAGTTGGTGGTGCCGTCGAGTGGGTCGATGATCCATTCCACGTCGGATTCCCCGGCGTGCGTGCCGCTTTCCTCGGCCATGATGGCGTGGTCGGGGTGAGCCTTGTGAATGGTCTCGATGATCGCCTGCTCGGCCTTGAAGTCGACTTCGGTGACGAAATCGTTGTGCTGCTTGGTTTGTACCTTCAGGGTATCGAGGCGACCCATGGAGCGCAGAATGATGGCGCCTGCATGGCGGGCGGCCTGCACGGCAATGTTGATAAGAGGATCCATGAAGTTCGCAACTGCAGCAATTGACTGCGTATTTTAAAGCCTTAATCAAGGCAGAACCGATTGCTGGGCGGCATCAGTTGATTCCCGCAGCAGCATCGGCGTCGGGCACACTAAAATATGACATGGATTCAGAGTATTAATTCCATGTCTGACGACATACGTATCGTGCTGGTCGAGACCAGCCATCCGGGCAATATCGGCGCTGCCGCCCGTGCCATGAAGGTCATGGGCCTGGAGCGGCTGGTGCTGGTCGATCCTCGTTGCGAAGTGGGCAGCGAGGCCAGAGCCCGCGCCTCGGGCGCGATTGATGTGATCGACAACGCCTCGACGGTGCCGACGCTGGCCGAAGCGCTCGAAGGGGCGCATTTCGTAGCCGGCACCAGCGCCCGGAGCCGTCGCCTGGGGCCCGAGGTCGTAGATTTGCGTTCCGGCGTTCGTGACTGGTCCGAAAATATTGGAGACGGCGCATCTGCCATCATATTCGGGCCGGAGCGGACCGGGCTGGATAATGATGCGCTGGACCGATGCAATGCGCTGTGGCGGATTCCCACCGCAGAGGATTATGCGTCCCTCAACCTGGCCGCGGCGGTGCAGGTGGTGGCTTACGAGGTGCGGCTGGAACTGCAGGGCGATGCTTCGGTCGTGGCGGATGACGCGGCCGAGATTGCGCCGGCCGAGGATGTTGCGGGACTGTGTGAACATTTCGGACGCGTTGCGGGCCGGGTGGATGCCATCAATCCGCAGGCTCCCCGGCTGGGCTTGCGCCGGGTACAGCGAATGGCGCGCCGGGCGCGCCCGGAGCCTAGTGAGGTTAAGCTATTGAGAGGATTTTTGAGCGCGGTGGAACGCGCCATCGGCAGCCGTGAGGCTGCCAGCGAGGACGAGAGTTGAATATGCACAGCCCCAAGAAAGTCATTTACCTGGATTATGCCGCCACGACGCCGGTCGACCCGATCGTGGTCGAGGCGATGTTGCCTTATTTGGGTCCGGAGGGGTGTTTTGCCAATCCCGCCTCGGTCAGCCACGCAGCCGGCCGCAGTGCGCGCGAGGCCGTCGAGAATGCCCGTGCCCAGATCGCGGGATTGGTAGGCGCGCAGCCCGAGGAGATCATTTTCACATCGGGGGCGACCGAGTCCGACAATCTGGCCCTGCAGGGTGTCATGCATTGTTGCCACGGTGGCAAGGGGCACCTGGTCACGGAGAAATGCGAGCACAAGGCGATCCTCGATACCGCCCATGCGCTGGAGGACGATGGGCACAGCGTGACCTACCTCACGCCCCAGCCCGACGGGCGGATCCTGCCCGCACAGGTCGCGGATGCGATCCGCGAGGACACACGCCTGGTGTCGATCATGCTGGTCAATAACGAGATCGGCGTGATCCAGGACATTGCCGCAATCGGCGCCGAATGCCGCAAGCGCGGTGTCCTGTTCCATGTCGATGCGGCCCAGGGGGCGGGGAAGGTGCCGATCAACCTGGCGGAATTGCAGGTGGACCTCATGTCCTTCTCCGGGCATAAGCTGTATGGCCCCAAGGGCATCGGCGCGTTTTATGTACGCAAATCACCCGAGGTGCGCCTGGACGCCTGCATGCATGGTGGTGGTCACGAGCGCGGATTCCGCTCGGGAACCCTGGCGACCCACCAGATTGTGGGCATGGGCAAAGCTTTCGAGATAGCCCGTGAGCGTTTAGCTGCGGATGCCACCCACAATCGGGTACTGACGCAACGTTTGCGGGATGGTTTGATGAAGTTGGGCGGTGTGCATATCAATGGACCGGAGGAGGCGCACCGCGCCGGGCACATCCTCAATCTTTCCTTCGATGACATCGTGTCCGACACTCTGCTTTATTTGCTCACGGACGTGGCGGTCTCAACCGGATCTGCCTGTAGCTCCGCTTCACGGGCGCCTTCCTACGTGCTCAAGGCGATCGGCCTGTCCGACGAGCGTGCACGTTCCAGTCTGCGTCTGAGTGTGGGCCGTTTTACCACGGAGCAGGATATCGACCATGCCATAGAGCACATCAGTGCGGCGGTGACCCGGCTGCGTTCCATGGCGCCCCGCGCTAAGGCGGGCTGAGCCGGGAGGATGGCAGAGTCGCCGTTCAGACCGCTGTCAGGTGCAGTGCAGGAGCACTTGGCGCATCCCCGCAATACTGGACCCTGGCCGACTGAACTTGCACACCTGACGCGCGTCGCGGGCGAAGCCGGAAGCCGTACTTCCGGCGCCTTCGTGCGTTTTTACCTGGCGCTAGAGGCGGGACAAATCCGGGGTGTGCGCTACGAGGTACTGGGTGGTCCCTCACTCATGGCCGCCGCTTCCTGGCTGTCCGAATGCATCTGCAACAAGCGGGCTTCCCCTGACCAAGTGCCGCCAGGAATGGACATTGCGCGCGAACTTGAACTGGAGCGATCCGAACATGGCATGGCCCTGTTGGTCGAGGACGCGGTTCTGCAAGTCTTGAAACAGGCCGGGAATGGCCGTATATCCAAACAAGGCTCTTGATTCAGACACCTACAGTCTGTACCATACGCGTCTGCCTGGTGCGGGGTGGAGCAGTCTGGCAGCTCGTCGGGCTCATAACCCGAAGGTCGTAGGTTCGAATCCTACCCCCGCTACCAATTTCCTGCCTTCTTGACGGCTTGTCGCCCAGACGGGTCGCCGGCACGAATAAAATCAAGAAATCAATTGGCCGGTGAAATGGGATGTACATTATTTTTTGGGGCTGAAGTAGCTAAGGGTTAGTGTTTTGCCTGTTTATACCAGGATTTTAG
>CAZPJI010000031.1:12896-28568 GCA_964586925.1 uncultured Gammaproteobacteria bacterium | reverse complement strand
TGTCTCCGGTCTTCGACCTCCGGCGCCGGCCTGCGCCGGAATGACGGAGCTGTAGGAGCGGTCGTCCCGGCCGCGATGGGCCTGAGGTGACACGGCACGGTCTATCGCGACGGGGACCGTCGCTCCTACAAAGGATTAGTAGGCCTCCACTTCTTTGTGTCTTTGCGAGAGGTGGGGGGCTTCATGTGGCACGGGAACCCCGGTTCCCGGTCTCGCCGGGCTCTGCGGGGCGCCCTCGCCCGGTGATAAACTGGAGTGCGGAGGTGAGTGCAATGGGCAAGAGCACCAAGTATGTGGCCAAGGTCCCTGACGAGACCGGCCGCATTCCCTATACGGAAGAGGAAAACAAGATCTGGGCGGCGCTCTACGAGCGTCAGATGAAGGTATTGCCGGGCCGCGCCTGCGACGAGTACATGGATGCGCTGGCGAAACTCGACCTGCCCGCCGATCGCGTGCCTCAGCCGGACGACGTCTCGGCGGTGCTGCGCAAGCACACCGGCTGGGCCGTCGAGCCTGTGCCCGCGCTCATCAGCTTCGACCGGTTTTTCGCCCTTCTCGCGGACAAGAAATTCCCCGCCGCTTCCTTCATTCGAACGTGGGACGAGTTCGATTACCTGCAGGAACCGGACGTCTTCCACGAGATCTTCGGCCATACTCCTCTGTTGATCGACGAGAACTTCGCGGCCTTCACGCAGGCCTACGGCGAATACGGGCTCAAGGCGAGCAAGCAAGACCGCGTGATGCTTGCCCGGCTCTACTGGTTCACGGTCGAGTTCGGTCTGATGAACTCAGCGAAAGGGCTACGGGCCTATGGCTCCGGCATCATGTCCTCACCGGGCGAACTGGTGTACGCGCTGGAGAGTGACATTCCGCAGCGGAAACCCTTCGATCCTGTGGATGTATTGCGCACGCCCTATCGCATCGATATCTACCAGACAGTCTATTTCTTGATCGACAGCCTGCAGGACCTGTTCGACGTGGCGCAAAAGGATCTCTTCGCGCTGATCGACCAGGCACGGACACTGGGCATGCATGCGCCGACCTTTCCGCCGAAGGAAGCCGACAAGGAAAGCGCCACCGCGCACTGATGACACAACTACCCCTTCTCCCCTCATGGAGGGGAGAAGGCCGGGATGAGGGGTGGCACCGCGGAGCGGTGCAAAAAATCTTTCTTCTCAACGGATATAAACGGAGGACTCATGACGGACAAGACCGAATTCGCTGAAAAGCACTGTGAAGCCTGCGAGGGCGGCGTCGAGCCGTTGACCCGCGAGGAAGCCGAGAACTACATCAAGAAACTCACTCCGGAATGGTCGCTGTCCGACGATGCCAAGTCCATCCATCGCGACTTTCAGTTCAAGGGCTTCAACAAGACCATGAGCTTCTGCAACGCGATCGCCTGGATGGCCAACAAGGAAGGCCACCACCCCGATCTCGAAGTCGGCTACGGCCACTGCCACGTGCACTACACCACGCACGCCATCGGTGGCCTCTCCGAAAACGACTTCATCTGCGCCGTAAAGATCGACAAACTCCACGACTGAAGCCGCATCAATTCCAATTATCGAAAGCCCGCAACCAATGGTGCGGGCTTTTTATTGTCTGTTTGCGGCTGCGGATTCAACGGGTGGATGCAACACGCTACAGTCTGCGATAGCAGAAGGAGTGTTGCTGATGAAACAAAGGACGCGCATCTATTACACCGAAAGCCAGAAGGCGCTGATGTGGGATCGTTGGTAGAAGGGAGACTCGCTTAACGAGATCGCACGGTTATTCGATCGTAACCATTCCTCTATACAAGGCATCCTCTCTGCGAGCGGCGGTATTCGTCCGCCCCCGCGGCGCCGATCGCCCCGGGCACTGAGCTTGGCCGAGCGTGAGGAGATCTCCCGGGGGTTGGCCCAGGGCCAGTCGATGCGCCAGATGGCTGAGGCTTTGGGGCGGGCACCCTCCACGATCAGCCGGGAGATCGAGCGTAACGGTGGAGTTGACGGTTACCGTGCCAGCCTTGCCGATCAGGCGGCGTGGGCCCGAGCCCGCCGCCCCAAGCGGTGTAAGCTGGCCGAGAACCGGGCCCTGGCCCGGCTGGTGGCGAGCAAGCTGCGCCTGGCCTGGTCGCCGGAGCAGATCGCCGGCTGGCTCAAGCGCACCTATCCGGATAACGAGGCCTACTGGGTGTCACACGAAACGATTTATCGCAGCCTGTTCATTCAGGCCCGTGGGGCCTTGAAGCGAGAACTGCTTCAGCACCTGAGACGCACCCGTGGGATGCGCCGCTCGCGCCAGTATGAGACCAAGGGCTTCGGGCGGGGGCGGATCGCCGAGACGGTCTCGATCCGCGAGCGCCCGCCCGAGGCCGAGGACCGGGCGGTGCCCGGGCACTGGGAAGGGGATCTGCTGTTCGGGACCCAGAACACGCAGATCGCCACGCTCGTCGAGCGCCACACCCGCTACGTGATGCTGGTGAAACTCAGGGGCAAGGATACCGAGACGGTGATCAACGCCCTGATCGAGCACGCCCACAAGCTACCCAGCGAACTCTATAAGTCACTGACTTGGGATCACGGTTCGGAGATGTACCAACACCAACGCTTCACCCTGGCCACCGACATCCAGGTCTACTTCTGCGATCCGCAGAACCCGTGGCAACGGGGAAGCAACGAGAACACGAACGGATTGCTTCGACAGTACTTCCCAAAGGGCACCGATTTATCCGTTTACTCGCAAGCCCAACTCAATGCGGTTGCTCGACAGCTGAATGAACGGCCGAGGAAAACGCTAAACTACCAAACGCCTGCCGAGCGCTTCGCACAATGTGTTGCGTCGATCCACTGAATCCGCAACCCATTTCGGACATAGCCAACGGCGCAAAACGGTCATTGAGGTAGGCGCATTCTGGGCCTTTGGTCTTGTCGGTGTAAACGCTGTATTTCACGTCCGCATTGCGCCTATCGTTAGAGCCTGCAAATTGATGAAAGTTGGCCTAAGACTGGGAGGAGCGCGAGAGTGGAAGTAGCTGCATACGTGTGTTCTCACGTCTTTAACGATGAGCGCCCTGTTCTGCTCGTTTCTCACGCTGGTGGCGATTGGCAGTTCTTGTGCGGAAACGCTCATAATCCTAATGAGCTTCCAAAAGTTGTTGGATTAAACCACCTGTTTGAACGAGATAACTCCCTTGATGAGTTACTAAATTTGCCAATAGACTGGGAGGCGGAGCGCTCAATCGTGGGAGGCGAATGGAAGAAGAAACCAGTCAGTGATCCTGATGGTTAGAGACGTACGTCTTTTACTCGGGCTTGAATCGCATGACGGTTCTTGGCCAATTCAAACCCAAGCGGGAGCCCCCCCAAAGTAGACATGGAACTGCTGTCGGTATCTTTGGGATAGTATGCTTTTGTGTCAGTGTCTAGCATTGATAATTTTGCATCCGCATTGTAAGTAATTATTTGGATTAGATATATGGCTTTATTCGATATTTCCCAGGAGGTTCTTGACGCCCGTCCGCAAGGGGCAGAGGATTTTGATTTCCTTCAGGGGCGATGGCTCATTCATCACAAAAGGCTAGCCAAGCGCCTCGTGGGTTGCCAGTCTTGGGAAGAATTTAATACGCCTGCGGCGAACCAACTCATCTTGGGTGGATTAGGCAATATTGACCACTGTCGAACGGAATCTGGAGACTTTTGGGAAGGTGCTTCGCTTCGCTTGTTTGACAAAGGCGCCCGACTTTGGCGCATTTATTGGATGGATAGCAGCGGCGCAACGCTCTTTCCACCGGTAGAAGGTTCTTTCTCTGGACCAGTCGGCTTGTTTCTCAGCCATGATCAGGAGAATGGGATTCCGGTTTTGGCCGAATTTCGCTGGGATAAATCCAACCCAGAAGCACCAAGTTGGCAGCAATCCTTCTCGGTTGATAAGGGGAAAACGTGGGAAGTAAATTGGTATATGTACTTTTCAAGAGTTCACTCCTGACTTGGCGTTGCACTGGTATTGTCTGGATTTAAGGTTAGCCGACCTGATTGATTGTCTGATATGGAAAAGATGCGTGAATGACGGCCTTTGGCCGCTCAACGCCGGCTAATTCGCCGCCCAAGAACAGCCGGTCGGCGGTTAATTGATAGCCACCGACCGAATTCCAATATCATATTTCGGTCTTCTCTGATATTTCCAACGCATCGTCGATCTCCACTCCCAGATAGCGCACGGTGCTCTCGAGCTTGGTGTGACCGAGGAGGATCTGTACCGCCCGAAGGTTCTTTGCTCTGCGGTAAATTAAGGGTGGCTTTGGTCCTCCGTAGCGAGTGGGTGCCGTATTCCGCGGGATCAAGGCCAATTGAGGCGACCCAGTCTTTCACGATTCGGGCGTATTGACGGGTGCTGAGGTGCTCGGAAGCATGTAGACGGCTCGGGAACAGACACTCGCCTGGTCCGAGCGCTGCCTGATCGATCCAGGACTGCACGGTATCGCGTGTGGGCTCGGTGAGCTCGAAGCTGACGGGCTGCCCCGTCTTCTGCTGAATGATGGCGGTGCGCCGAATAACCCGACCGTTGGGGGCGACGTCTCGCACCATAAGACGCACCAGATCGCAGCCGCGAAGCTTACTATCGATGGCCAGGTTGAAAAGGGCAAGACCACGGGTATCGCCCTCCAGTTGGAGGCGGATGCGGATGGCCCAGATTTAGCGCAGTTTGAGAGGTGGTTTGGGGCCTCGCCGTCGCCCCAGGTTTCGGGCGTTTAGGCGGTGCGGCGCAGGATAAGGGTCCATGGTTGATCTCCTACAAATTCGGGAGACCTGTAATTGTGTTACCACCAAGGTCCCCGCGGTAGCGTCACACCAATAGACACGCATAACGTTATACGGTATAATTACCTTCGTGATCAAGAGCTTCGCCGATCCGGAGACCGAACGCATCTGGCGCGGCGAGCGCTCCCGTCGTTTGCCTGTGGATATGCAGCGGGTAGCGCGCCGCAAGCTGCGAATGCTCGCCAATGCCCAGACGGTCACCGATCTCAGGGCGCCGCCCGGCAACCGTCTGGAGCGCCTCAAGGGATCGCGGCAGGGGCAGTGGAGCATCCGGGTCAACGACCAATGGCGAGTGTGCTTTCGCTGGTCACAAGGCGATGCCCACGAGGTTGAGATAGCGGATTACCACCGCTAGGAGGAAGAGGGTTATGAGCCGATTGCCAAACATATCGCCCGGAGAGGTCTTGCTGGAGGAGTTCCTGCGTCCTGCGGGCTTGAGCCAGAGCGCCCTCGCGCGAGCGATGAGGGTGCCGCCACGGCGTGTGAACGAGATCGTACTTGGTAAGCGGACCATTACGGCCGACACGGCGCTGCGCCTAGCGCGTGCCTTGGGGACAAGCGAGCGTTTCTGGCTCGGCTTGCAGGCTGACTACGATCTTGAGGAAGCCGAACGCCGCCTGGGCCCGAGACTTAAAGAGATCGAACACGTCGCAGCCTAACGGAACATCGACTCGACGGCTCCTGGTCGCAGAGTCGAGTTCTGTGCCCTAACCATGGATGGAACGTCCGGTTTCGGAGAGGTTATTGAGTGGCTGAAGTTGGGCGTTTAAAGTCATCGAAAAATCTATAATTGAAGATCGCCATAACCACCAGAGTGACGGGGGGGTAATGCAAGTCGTAGTCATCGGGCATCGCGACGTTACGGAGTTGCTGCCGATGGCCGAGTGCATCGAGGTCATGGCGGAGATGTTTCGGGCGCTTGGCGAAGGTGAGGCGGTGTTCCCGCAGCGCAGCGTGATGTGGCAGCCGGACAAGAAGGGCGCGCTCGGGTTGATGCCGTCATGGCTCGGCGAGCCGTCCGCGCTGGGCGCCAAGGTGGTTAGTGTCTTTCCCGGAAACGTCGAGACGCCCTATGAATCACACCAGGGCGCGGTGCTGTTGTTCGAAACGGAGAACGGGCGGCTGCAGGCGATCGTCGATGCCGGCGCCATCACGGCTATTCGCACGGCTGCAGTGAGCGCGCTTGCCACGCGCCTGTTGGCGCGTGAGGATGCGGGGGACTTGGCGATTCTCGGCTCGGGTATGCAGGCCGAAATGCATCTCGCTGCTATGCAAGCCGTTCGGCCTATCAGACGCGTGCGAGTCTGGAGCCGTAATGCCGAGCATGCTCGTCGCTTTGCGGAATCGGCAACCGAATGCTACGAAGTAAATGTTACGCCGACCAGCAGCCCTAAAGCCGCTGCCGAGGATGCCGACTTGGTCTGCACGGTAACCGGCGCCAAGGCACCGGTGCTGCAAGGAGCATGGCTGGCGTCGGGTAGCCACGTCAATGCCGTAGGTGCTTCCGTACCGCCATTCCGTGAATTGGACACGGAAGCCGTCGTGCGCAGCCGCCTGTTCGTGGATTGGAAAGAGTCCGCGCTCGCCGAAGCCGACGACGTGCGCATTCCGTTGCAGGAGAGGGCAATCACCGAAAGCCATATCCTGGGCGATCTGTCCGATTTGGTGTCAGGCCTCGTCGTCGGGAGAAATTTCCCGGAGGACAAAACATTGTTCAAATCCGTGGGTCTGGCGGTCGAAGACCTCGCGGCCGCCCGATATGTTTACGGGCAAGCCGAAAAGTCGCGCGCTGGGTGCTCTATCGAATTAGGCGCCGAACGCCGTTCGACCTGAATTACCGGGCATGGGGCTGGTTTGCGATGGCGCACGCGTGATCCTGCAGTTCCTCGACGCTGCCGTAGTTGCCTGTGCTTGTGTCAGCTTTCGTGGCTAGCAGGATAAAGCCGGGTTTGCCGCTCGAGGAATAGGCACCGGCCACGGCCAGTCCGTACTCGCTCATGTCTGCTCCGGCGGGCAGTGCCGAGGCCAGGGAGCGGAAGGGATTGATCGCAAGCGTGTTTCCGTCAATCCATTTCGCCTCGTAGTGGTGTCTGCGCAATAGAACAGGCAGGAGCTTCCATTTCCCGCTTATGTCCGGCAGCAGCTTGCGCAGAGTGTCGAGAACGTCGCTTCGAATGCAATCCACGTGGATGTGCAGCTGGTTCTGTGTGCGGCCGTATTTCGAATTGACTGCGAGGGCGATATCGTCGCGGGGCATGATCCGGTGCAGGGCGGCGTCTACGTAAAGCCTTGCCGTCCAGGCATCGGCGAAGTAATTCGGGGTATTGGGCTCCAGGAGCGTGGCGCTTCCAATGCCGCTGATCCGTGCCACGGGTAAAACGAGATACTGGGAGCGCCCGCGAATGTCCTTGAGCACGGCATAGCCGTGTTGGAAGTGCCCCGGTGGGAACAATACTTCTACGCAGGGCTTGGGCGGATATTCGTGTTTCCGGGCACTGGGTGTACAGTCGTCGTGCACGAGATGCCAAAGTATGTTTGGGTTCGTGTGCCCGTGGATCCTGGCTGCTGCCTGTGGGGCCGGCAGCGTACCGACAGCCAGGACAAACCCTGTCAGCAGCAGGAGCCCTATTCGCCATGGGTTTATGCGACGTCCACTATACATAGCTTCATTTTTCTCCATTCGATAGCCGGGCGAGGATTTCTTATGTCCGGTCGGTTGCGTTTTGTGTATTTCAGCGTGTCAGCCAGGCCTTGGCCCGAACCGTGATTACTGCCCAAGGGAAAATCCAGGACAGCATAATTATCGAGTAATACGCATAAATGATGCCATAAACGGCATCCCACGAACGTTCGTTACGTAGGTAGAACAGGGAATAGAATCCCGCAGCCAGGCCGACAACGAGTGCGAAGCGGAACAGGGCCATGGGATGATCCGGGGCGAGAAATACCAGCAGAACGATCAGGGCGTAAGCGATTGGATAACGCAGGTTGGTGATCAGCTTGTCGGCGACGATGATGGGGATGACGCGCAGCGGCCGCTGCCAGACGATGCGCGCCAGGCGCAGGTCCTCGCGCACGTAGCTCCGGTCCCAACGCAGGTACATGCGTGAAAGTTTCTTGAAGGTGACGGGCACCAGCGTCCGCACGACGGCGTTGCGCTGGTAGATGGCGTCATACCCTTCGGACAAGATCCAGTTGGTCATGGCGCGGTCCTCGCCGAAGGTACAGGCACTGCCGAGGAAGCGCTGGTTCACCCAGGCCGGCAGTACCTTGCGCACGACGCTCATGCGGTAGGCGGCCAGGGCGCCGGGGCAGGTGTAGACCGTGCGGTAGACGGACTGGTAGGCGCGCAGGAAGTCGAACGCCAGGATGTAGCGGATCTTGAGCATGCGGGGTATCAGCCCGTCCTTCACATTGAGCACCGTCACCTTGCCGGCGACGGCGCCGACCTTCGGGTCGCGGAAGGGGCCGGCGAGCGCGAGCAACGTACCCGGCGTGATCTCCGAATCGGAATCGATAGTCACGGCGATCTCGCCGCGAGCCCTGGAGAAGCCTTCCGCGAGTGCGGCCCGCTTGCCGCGGTTCTGCGGGAAGCGCACGGTGGTGACGAGGTTCGGGTGGCGCTTCGCCGCGTGCTGGATATGCGTCCACGTGTCGTCCTTGCTGCCGTCGTCGACGACGAAGATCTCCAGCCGATCGCGCGGGTAGTCGGCGGTCGCCACGGCATCGATGGCACGGGTGACCATGGCCCCTTCGTTGTAAGCGGGTATTACCACCGTCAGGACTGGAGCTCGCGTGAAAGCTGCTGCCGGCGCCGGGCGGTAGCGCAGCCAAAGCAGCGTGCGCAACAGGAGCATTGTCGCTCCCATGATGGCCCAGACCAAGCTGGGCTCGATGATCAATCGAGTCCAATCCCCCAGTTCGACATAGTCCACGAGTGGAGTAAAGGCGTTTGCTTCGATGGCGAACCAGATGCCTGCAACACCCCCGCATACGGCACTGAGCACGATGATGATGTCGATGTAGTCGCGGGCATAGTGACCCCGAACGGCGCGTAGCCAGACGCGCAATGGACGTTTTGCGGCGCCCGAAGTCGCTTGTCCGGACGTCTTTCTGCGTCTGTCGGGGAGAAAACTCATGGCTGTTTACGCCAAGCAGCCGAGGCACCGATGGTACAGCAGATCAGCGTATGGGCTTGGCGAGTTCGGGCAGTTCGCCGGCGAGGCCGAGGGCGATGCGGATCGCGAGGCGCTTGGCGGGGCCGATCTGGTTGAACAGTTGCATGCCCAGCCCGCGCATGGATTTTGCGCCCGGCCCTTCCAGGCCGAAGAGCTGGTTGAAGCCCCCGAAGGCGCTTTGCATGGCGAGGTTCTCGGCATGGCGCCAGCGTTCGTAGCGGCGCAGCACCAGATAGTCGTCGACGTCGCTGTTGCCGCGGCGGGCATCGAGAATGACTTCGCTGAGCGCGGCGGCGTCGAGTAGTCCGAGGTTCATGCCCTGACCCGCAAGCGGGTGCACGACGTGTGCCGCATCGCCGGCCAGCGCAACGCGCGGCGCCACGTAGTTCTCTGCATGCAAGCGACGCAGCGGGAAGCTTGCGCGTTCGCTGGCGAGCGCGAGTGTGCCGAGTACGCGTTCACTGGCCTCGCTCACGGCTGTGCCGAAATCCTGCGCGTCCATGGCCAATAGCTTTTCTGCATGGTCGGGCCGCGTCGACCAGACGATGGAGATGCGGCCATCGGCAAGCGGCAACAGGGCAAGCGGACCCGTGGCATGGAACAGCTGTCGCGCGATATGGCCATGATCCCGTTCCGGCTGCAAATGGGCGACGACGGCATTCTGTTCGTAGGAGCTTTCGCGGACCGGGATGCCGGCGATTTCACGCACGCGAGAACGTGCGCCGTCGGCGCCCACGACGAGCTTGGCGTCGATGCGGGTCCCGCCTTCCAAAGTCAGCTCGGCGGCATCGTCCTTGATCTCCAGTTTTTGCAAGGACGCGGGGCAATGCCAAGTGATATCCGGCGTTGTGTTGACCCGTTCGACCAGCGCATCGACCACGAGCGCGCCTTCGACGATATGGCCCAGATTGAGTTCATCGACTTCGTCCGCACGAAATTCCACCCGTGATTTGCCGCCCGCTTCCCACACCTGCATGGCGGTGTAGGCGCACGCGCGCGTGCTTTCTATGCGGTTCCAGGCGCCCAGCCGATGCAGTGTGTTTTGTGAAGCCCGGGACAAGGCGAAGACGCGCAAGTCCATCTGGTTCTCAGACCAGGGCCGCGGTGTACGCGCCTCGATCAGCGCGGTGCGGATTCCACCGCGCGCGAGGGCCAAGGCCAGTACGCAACCGACGGGGCCGGCGCCTACGATGGCGACATCGACGTCACTTCTTTTCACAAAGGTTTACCCCGAATGAGTTCCGGCAATGGCCGCGGCGAAAGTCCCATGCCCTGGCGAGCGAGGGCGCGTGCCAGTGGACGGTTGAATTCGGTGGCCAGCAATCCAAGAGCCCGCGCGGATGCCGCCCACGGTGTTTCAAGGTCGCCGAGTATGCGGGCAAGGCCCGTGTACGCCCGCGTGCGCGACTGGTCGCGCCGGCGGCGTGCGGCATAGTCTTTGAGCGCGTCCGCATCGCCCGGATCCTTGCGATCCTTGAGGCAATCGGCCAATACGGCGATGTCGCGCACGCTTAAATTGAAGCCCTGCGCTGCGATCGGATGCAGGCTGTGCGCGGCGTTACCGAGGATCACGGCGCGTTCGGCCGTTTGTGCCTGCGCCAGATCGCCGCTCAGAGGGAAATGGCGCACGGGCGCGACCGGTTGCATCGCGCCGAGGCGCCCGCCCAGGGCCGCGGCTACGCGGGCCAGGAAGGCTTCGGGTGACATGGTCTTGAAAGTGTCGGCGCGTCCGTCCTTGACGGTCCACACGACCCCGACGCGATCACCCGCGCGTGGCAGGATGGCCAAGGTGCCTTCACGCGTAAAGCGTTCGAAGGCCATGCCGGGATGCGGCGTGGAAACGCGCGCCGTGGTGACCAGGGCCGTGTTGTGATACGGCTGCGTTTGGTGACGAATGCCGAGGGCGTCGCGCAAGGCGGAACCGGCGCCGTCCGCAACGGCCAGCAGGCGTGCATCTACGGTGACGGTTCCGTCGGCGCCGGCGAGCGTGACGGTGCGATAAGTCCCGTCGTCGGACAGTATGGCGGTGTCCACGGTTGCCGGGCAAATGCGCTTGGCGCCGGCGGCCTTCGCGGCTTCCATGATGGTTGCCAGCAGCGGATCGGCGGGCACCACGCGGCCGAGTGCCGGCACACCCATTTCCTCGGAGGTGAAGCGCAAGTGTCCGCAGTGTCCGGCTTCGGAAACATGGACGGTCGTAATCGGTTGCGAGACACTCGCAAGCGATTCGGTAATGCCGAGGGCGTCGAGCACGCGCAGGCTGGCGAGAGACAGGGAGATGCTGCGGCCGTCGCGGTTCTCGGCGGTGTCCTTGGGTGGCGGCGGTTCGCGCGCTTCGGCGAGTGTGACGGCAAAGCCCAGGCGTGCCAATGCCAAGGCTGCCAGTCCACCGGCCAGTCCGCCGCCCGCAATCAGGGCATCGCAGCGCACGTCTTCGCTCATGCCGCCTTCGAATTTTTAGTCATCCAGGCCTCGATCTCGTCGACTTCCTTGATCAGCTTGCCGGTAAGCACGTCCGGCTCGCCCTTGGTGACGAGGATGTCGTCCTCGATGCGCACGCCGATGTTCCACCATTTCTTGGCGACGCCGCGCGTACCCGGCGGAATATAGATGCCCGGCTCGACGGTGAGCACCATGCCCGGCTCCAGCTCACGCCATTCGCTCGCGACCTTGTAATCTCCTACGTCGTGCACGTCGAGGCCGAGCCAGTGTCCGGCGCGGTGCATGTAGAACTTTTTGTAAGCGCCTTCTTTGATCAGCTTCGCCGGCGTGCCCTTGAGCAGCCCGAGCTTGATCAAGCCGCGGGTGATTACTTGCACGGTCGTGTCATGCGGTTCGTTGAAGAGATGGCCCGGCCGGCACTTGTCGATGGCCGCCTTCTGCGCGGCGAGCACGATGTTGTAGATTGCGCGCTGTTCGGGCGTGAAACGTCCGTTTACCGGGAACGTGCGGGTGATGTCCGAAGCGTAGTAGCCGTACTCGCAGCCGGCGTCGATCAGCAGCAGGTCGCCGTCTTTCATCTCCTGGTTGTTGGACACGTAATGCAGCGTGCAGCTGTTGGCGCCCGAGCCCACGATCGATCCGTAGGCCTCGCGCGTACCGTGGGCGCGGAACTCGGAGAGCAGTTCGGCTTCCACTTCGTATTCATAGGCACCGGGCCGCGCACGACGCATGGCCTTGCGGTGAGCCTCCATGGAGATCTTTGCCGCCTGTTTCATGGCACTGATCTCGCTGCGGCTCTTGAACAGCCGGAGGTCGTGCAACAGGTGTTCAAGGGCCACGAATTCTTCCGGCGTACGCGCGCCCGTCCGTCCCTTGGCGCGCAGTTCGTTCAGCCAGTTGGTCATGCGCAGGTCGAAGGCGGGGTTGACGCCCATGGTGTAGAAAACACTTTCGCAGCCCTCGATCAGGCCCGGCAGGATATCGTCCAGGTCAGTGATCGGAAACGCGTCTGCCGCGCCGTACTCCTCAATGGCGCCATCGGTGCCGGCACGATGTCCGTCCCAGGTTTCACGCTCCGGGTCGCGTTCGCGGCAGAACAGGATGTAGTCGCCCGCCTTGCGGCCCGGAATCAATACGGCTACGGCGTCGGGTTCGTCGAATCCGGTGAGGTACCAGAAGTCGCTGTCCTGGCGGAACGGGTAGACCACGTCCCGGTTGCGGATCTTTTCGTGTGTGGAGGGGATGATTGCAATCGAGCCTTTGCCCATCATGCGCATCAAGGCTGTGCGCCGGCGTTTGAATTCCTGCGGATTCATTAGGAATCGTCCTGGTTCGGAGTCGTTGTTTATTGTGCCACGTGCGCCGCAGGCGGGTTGAGTGCCTGATACAGGAACAATGCGCTGAGACGAACATGTTCGCTCAGTTCGGCAAACATCAACTCCTCAGTTTCCTCGTCGTCTTCACCGACGCTTGCGCCTTCACCGATTGCCATGAGTTCGCGTAAGGTGTCCTGCGCATCGTCTCCGAGTTTGCCGAGTTTTTCGCCGGCCTCACCGAACGCTGAAAGAAACTCCCTGGCCCAGGCCGCAAGCGCTTCCATGCGTCGTGGCAGAGGATCGTCGTCACCGGGCAGGTGAAGGCGAAACGACAAGTCCGTGGCTTGCAGTTCGTCGCGTATGGATTTTGCCCATTGTTCAAGCACATAGGTGTCGGTGCCGGGGACCGCTGATGCAGCCCGCGAGGCTGTTTGTTGCAGGTGGTCGGGTTCCACGCATAGGAATCCCGTCAACACGCCGTGACAGCGCGCACGTTCGATGCCGTCCATCGTGTCGGGGAGCCGGCTGGTGTCGAATATATTCATGGGTCTCATCGTATCGCGAGACCTCGGGTTTGCTCCGGCTTTATTCAGGCAGATGGAAGCACTTGGAAACAAGGGAATGCCGATGAACCCGGCGGGAATCCGCACCGCGGGATTGATTTGTTCGAAATTTACGCCTATAGTTCAAGGTCATGGACGCACAATTGCCGAAAAAACTCGAAGAAGAGCTCCAGGGTTTGGAGAAGGAAGTGTTGCGCCTCGCAAAGCGAGTCGATGGGCTGCGTGAGGAAAACCGGCTGCTCACCGAGCGACTCAATACTCTGAGTGCGGAGCGCGCCCAGCTCGCCAACAAGAACATGATGGTGCAAAGCCGCGTTGAAGCCATGATCACTCGTCTCAAGGGGCTCGAGGTTTCGTGACCTCCAATACCCAGGTTACGGTTCGCATACTCGATCGCGACTATCATGTGGCCTGCCCGCCTGAAGAGCGCGAATCGCTGCTGAAGGCGGCGGACCTGCTGAGCCAGCAGATGGGCGAAGTGCGCGATTCCGGGCGCGTGGTCGGCATGGATCGCATTGCGGTCATGGTGGCGCTCAATCTGGCCCATCAGTACCTGGAAGCCGAGAACGGCGGCACGCAGGCCGTGGACGGGGCATTGGCACGCATCAAGCGCCTGAGAATCCGCCTGGCAGAGGCGGATGCCGAGCAGCCTGCCTCGGATTGAGTTTCCGTTGGCAACCCTGGTGCCCTGGTTGCCGCTTTCAATGTTTAAAGTCAAGCCCCATGGGGGCTTGCAACTGACCGGGTGGCGCGCGATCATGACCCTGCATCCTCTGTTGCGTTCGATGCCGTGCAAACCCTTCGAGCCTGATTACGAGCTTAGGAGCCGGCCAGGGGCGCGCAGTGAGCATGTCCGCGAAGCAGCGGGAAGCCTTAGCGGCCTCGGCCCGTTCCCCCTTGAACTGTTGGTTCAAGGGCGACCACCGGCAACGGCGTAGACGGAGGATGCCATTTCACTCTCCTGGCCTGCAGTCCTCACGCAATCGGTTGCGTGAGCAATTGCGTGCCCGCAGATCCGCGCTGACGCAGTCCGAGGCCAGAACTGCTGCACTTGCTTGCGCGCAACATCTTTCTTCCAGCCGTGAATTCGAATCCGCCGGACATGTGGCCGGGTATTTAAGCGTGGATCGTGAGCTCGATCCGCAGCCTTTGTTGCAGATGGCTCTGGAGGCGGACAAGTCTGTCTACCTTCCCCGCATCAAACAAACGAATGCCATGGAGTTCGTCGCCTGGCAGGCTGGTGATCCGCTCTGCGATAACCGTTTCGGCATACCCGAACCGTCTTTACGGGAGGCTGTGGTGTTGTCGGCCGAGGCATTGGATCTGGTGCTGGTGCCGTTGCTCGGGTTCGATATGCGGGGCAACCGTTTGGGTTTCGGTGGCGGTTTTTACGATCGGGCATTTGACTTTCGGCAATTAAGAGATGCACCTCCCGTCCTGTGTGGATACGCTTATGACGAGCAACGCTGTGATGCACTCGAAACCGCTGAATGGGACGTCGCGTTGGACGCGATCGTCACACCGTCGGGGCTCCGTTTTTTTTCCGGGTAGAGGCGACAGACATGAACTATTGGCTGATGAAGTCCGAACCTGCCGTGTTCGGCATCGACGATCTGGCGCACGCGCCGGGTAAAAAGACTCTGTGGGACGGGGTCAGGAACTACCAGGCGCGGAATTTCATGCGCGACATGCGCGTCGGCGACGAAGTGTTTTTCTATCATTCGAACTGCGCGGAGCCGGGCATTGTCGGGATTATGCGCGTAGTGCGTGAAGCGTATCCCGACCCGACGCAGTTCGATGAAAAGGATCCGCATTATGACCCTAAAAGCAAGCCGGAATCACCGCGTTGGTCGGTTGTCGACGTTGAGTTTGTCAAACGTTTCAAAGCAACGGCTGCATTGTCGAAGCTGCGTGAAGACAGAGCGTTGGAGGGAATGAGGATTCTGCAACGCGGAAATCGCCTTTCAGTCACACCCGTTTCAGCGAAACATTGGAAGCGAATTTGCGCGTTTGCAAATTAAAAAACTTTTCAAAAAAACACACAAAATTAAGTAAATGCAACTATACTTCATGACGAGTTGTTCACACATGGAGACCCGACTCATGGCAACACGCAAGACAGGTGCTCGCAAAAAGACTGCGACGCGCCGAAAGAAAACGGCAGCGAAGAAGAAAACTGTCGCTCGTCGTTCCCAGGCCGCACGCCGTAAGGCGATTGCGAAAAAGAAGGCTGGTGCTCGCAAGAAGACCGCTTCACGCAAGACTACGGCGCGTAAGAAAAAGACCACGGCTCGCAAGAAGAAGGCCGGGGCGCGTAAGAAAAAGACCACGGCTCGCAAGAAGAAGGCCGGGGCACGCAAGAAAAAGACCA
>CAZPJI010000031.1:0-12796 GCA_964586925.1 uncultured Gammaproteobacteria bacterium | reverse complement strand
AAGAAAAAGACCACGGCTCGCAAGAAGAAGGCCGGGGCACGCAAGAAAAAGACTACGGCCCGCAAAAAACCGGCAGCACGGAAGAAGAAAACTTCTGCGCGCAGGAAGACGGCGGCTCGTAAAAAGACTGCGACTCGCAGGAAGAAGACCGCAGCGCGCACATAATCGCGCAGGTCTGATGCTCCCATCATGTTGTGTTGATGGGCAGAATTGGGGCACGTGCCAGTTATGGCTCGTGCCCCTTTCGCAATAGTGGGGACACTATGGACTCGAAGAATGTTGAAGCGGCCAAGGCCCGGGTAGCCGAGGCTGCGCTGGAATCTATTCGTGGCGTCGATGTGATTGGTGTGGGTACAGGTTCTACGGTGGCTCATTTCATCAAGGCTCTCGAGCCAGTCAAGCATCAATTGAAAGGCGCCGTTGCGAGCTCCGAGGATACGGCCGACAAGTTGCGTGCCGTGGGGATCCAGGTGCTGGACCTGAATTCCGTAGGGACAGTGGCTGTTTACGTCGATGGGGCGGACGAGGCTACGCGGCACGGTGCGCTTATCAAGGGCGGCGGCGGTGCTCTCACTCGGGAGAAGATACTGGCCGGGGCCAGCCGTCAGTTTGTGTGCATGATTCATCAGGCAAAACTGGTCGATGTGTTGGGGGATTTCGGCCTGCCGATCGAGGTCATTCCGATGGCTCGCAGCTATGTCGCACGGGAATTGGGGCGTCGTGGTGGAGATGCTCGTTGGCGTGAGGGACTCGTTACGGACAACGGCAATCACATCCTCGACGTGAAGGGCCTGCGCATTGTGGATCCGCTCGCCATGGAGACGGAGCTGAATTGCATCGCCGGTGTGGTAACGGTCGGACTTTTTGCCCGCCGGGGAGCAGACCTTCTTCTGGTGGCGAACGATGAGACGGTTGAGCGGATAAGGCCCTGAAAAGGATGCCCAAGGGACAGGGGGCGAATGAGATGCAAGATGCGAAGGCTGTGGCGCAGTTCGTGCGCCGGCATTACCGCCATTTCAACGCGGCTGCACTGATCGATGCGGCGGATGCCTATATCCGCCATCTCGAGGCCGGCGGCAAGATGATGGTCACGCTTGCCGGTGCCATGAGCACCGCGGAACTGGGCCTGTCGCTGGCCGAGATGATTCGTGGCGGCAAAGTTCACGCCATCACCTGCACGGGCGCCAACCTGGAGGAGGATTTATTCAACCTGGTGGCGCATGACCATTACGTGCGAGTGCCTCACTATCGTGAAATCAGTCCCGCCGATGAAAAGGCGCTCTTGGATCGCCATCTCAACCGGGTTACCGACACGTGCATACCCGAGGCGGAGGCCATCCGCCGGGTGGAAGCCGCGGTCATGCAACGCTGGCAGGCCGCCGACCGGGCGAGTGAGCATTATTTCCCGCATGAATTCCTCTACCAACTTGTCCGTTCCGGAGAGCTGGCCGAGTACTACCAGATTGACCCGGCCGACTCCTGGCTGGTCGCCGCCTGCGAGAAAAATTTACCCATCATCGTGCCGGGCTGGGAAGACTCCACCCTCGGCAACATCTACGCAGCGCATTGCCTCAAGGGAGATATTCAGGACGTGCACACCGTGCGTAGCGGCATCGAATACATGACATTCCTGGCCGACTGGTACGGCAGGGAGTCGCGCGAATCATCCATTGGGTTTTTCCAGATCGGTGGCGGTATCGCCGGGGACTTTCCGATTTGCGTCGTGCCGATGCTCGAGCAGGACATGGAAATCGAAACGCCATTGTGGGCCTATTTCTGCCAGATATCCGACTCGACCACGAGTTACGGTTCTTACTCCGGGGCCGTGCCCAACGAGAAAATCACCTGGGGCAAGCTCGGCGTCGACACGCCCCGGTTCATCATCGAGTCCGATGCCACGATCGTTGCGCCGTTGATCTTCGCCTGCGTTCTGGCGGCGGACTAGCGCCTCTCGATCTGTTAAACTGCACGCCCTGCAAACCCGGGATCCGCCGGGTTCAGCCACAGCGGTTCCGACCGCATCATCAAACAAAGACTTGCCGGCGCTCCAGTCAGACAGCTTCTGGGCCGCCCTCCCAGGAGAATCTATGTCTTTCCAAGCTCTCGGCCTGTCGGCCGCGGTACTGCGCGCGCTCGACGAACAGGCTTATACCGAACCTACGCCCATACAACAAGCAGCCATTCCCATCGTTCTGGAGGGGCGTGATCTCATGGCCGGCGCCCAGACCGGTACCGGCAAGACGGCTGGATTTGCCGTCCCCATTCTCGAACATTTGAATAGCCGGCCCGTCAAGGGTCAGCGCCCCGTACGTGCGTTGGTGCTTGTGCCGACCCGCGAGCTGGCAGCGCAGGTCGAACAGAACTTCCGCGATTACGGCAAGTACTTGCCATTGCGTTCCTGCGCGATATTCGGCGGTGTCGGCATTAATCCGCAAATCCACAAGCTCGCGCGAGGCGTCGATATCCTGGTGGCCACGCCCGGCAGACTTCTCGACCACATCTCGCAGCGTACGGTGGATCTTTCCCGGGTCGAGATGCTGGTGCTCGACGAGGCCGACCGGATGCTCGACATGGGGTTTGTTCACGACGTCCGCCGCCTGCTTAAAAGCCTGCCCCGCGAGCGGCAGACCTTGCTCTTTTCGGCGACTTTCTCGCCGGCCATCAAGCAGCTTGCTCAGGAGTTTCTGACCGATCCTGAAATTGTTCAGGTAGCGCGCAGCAACGTAACGGCGGAGCAGGTCTCGCAACGCATTCATCCGGTGGATAAGCCGCATAAGCGTGCGGCGCTGTCGTGGCTGATTGGATCCAATAATTGGCGGCAGGTGCTCGTGTTTACCCGCACCAAGCGCGGGGCCGACCGGCTGGCTAAACAGTTGGAGCAGGATGGCCTGAAATCGGCCGCCATCCATGGCAACAAGAGCCAGGGCGCGCGCACTCGGGCTCTGGCCGACTTCAAGTCGGAGCGGGTCCGTGTTCTGGTGGCAACCGACATCGCGGCGCGCGGGCTGGATATCGATGAGTTGCCGCATGTCGTGAACTACGAGCTGCCCAATGTGGCCGAGGATTATGTTCATCGGATTGGCCGTACCGGGCGCGCGGGACGTGCGGGCGAAGCCGTATCGCTGGTTTGCGGCGAAGAGAAGCAATACCTGGCCGACATAGAACGGCTCATCGGACGGGCATTGAAAAGCGAAGTACTGCCCGGTTATGAGCCGGGCGCACCCGTGAAACGGCAACCGGGGCCGCAACGCGTGCAAGCTGCGCCCAGGCCGTCGTCACCGCCGCGGCGATCACATCGCAACAGGACCCGTAAACCCGGCCTACATGGAGGCGGACGGGCAGCGCGCGGAGAATGAGGCGAGCGTCATGCTAGGCTGAACGAATAGCCCGCAATTGGAGCCTCGTTACGTGCAAGACAGCTACAGGGACATGAGTGGCAAGACGGTGTTGATCACGGGTGCCACCAGCGGTATCGGGCTGGAGGCTGCGGTCATGCTGGCTCGCCAGGGGGCATTTACGGTGATCGTAGGGCGTAATCCCGCAAAAACCGAGAAGTGTCTCGGCGAGATTAGGCAGCGGGCGCAATCGGACGCGGTCGAATCGCTGTTGTGTGATTTTTCATCGCAGTCGTCGATCCGCCGGCTGGTGGACGAGTTCGGGAGCCGCTACTCGCGGTTGGACGTGCTGATCAATAATGCCGGCACGGTGTTCGCCAAACGCACCCTCAGCGAAAAGGGGGTCGAAGCGACTTTTGCGGTCAACCATCTGGGCTATTTTCTTCTGACCCAACTGTTGCTCGAGACGATCATGAGCAGCGCGCCCGCGCGCATCGTCAATGTGGCTTCGGCGGCACATTATCAGGGCCGGCTCGACTTCGAGGACCTGGGCATGGAAAAGGACTACCGCATCCTGCGGGCCTATGCCCGCTCAAAGCTCTGCAATGTTCTGTTCACGCGGGAATTGGCGCGGCGCCTCGAAGGCACGGGCGTGACGGTCAACGCTCTGCATCCCGGCACGGTTGCAACGCATATCTGGGATGGAGCGCCGGGCTGGGCTCGGCCCATACTGGAGTTTGCCAAATGGCTGTTCATGATTTCACCGGAGCGGGGCGGCAGCCGGATTGCCTACCTTGCGATGAGTGGCGAGGTCGCCGAGGTGACTGGGCAATACTTCGAGAAGAACCAGGTCAAAAAACCCTCTCGCCTGGCGCGCGACGATGCCTTGGCCAAACGTCTCTGGGACGAAAGCCTGCGCCTGACGGGGTTGGCGGGTAACTGAAGTTCAGATGCCGCCCGCGTCGTTCTTGCGGTGTTCGCCGTCTCCCGATTCGGGGCGGTAGCTGCGCCGGACCAGCATCCAGCACCCCCCGTAAATCACGAACAGCGGCCACCAGCGATCCCAACGCAAATGCAGCAGGAAAATGAAGCCCACGGTGAGGATGGCCGCGGCGGACGTCAGGTAGTAGACCATGTTGGCGTCCCATGCTTTGGTTTCCCGGTAATGCTGGTAAGCCAGGCTGAGCGGTGCCAGGGAGAAAATCAGTATCACGATGGCCCACCAGTTGTGGTACTCGAAAAACACCAGCCGGATACCGAAATTGTGCAGGAGGAATAGCACGCCGATCACGATGACGACGACGCCTGCAAGCCAGCCGCTTTGCGTGCGCCATTCCCGTTTGATGTTCGGGTTCCTGGTGGTGCCCATGGTCTGTGTTCCGGTGGTGGTGTCGGCTTTATGGTGCCGGTATCCCGATGGCGTTGCAAGTCTGGACGACGGCCGGGTTGGTTTTGTGGGCCGGACGGGCGTATGATACGCACGCCACTCTGCGATCTCGTGCCGCCGGTCGCTCTGTCGGTTTTTCCTATCTGACGGCATTGTTAGTGAGGTCGTAGACCAAGATGAAGTTATATGTCGGAAATCTCCCCTACTCGACGACTGGGGAGGAGCTCACCGGTGTTTTCGCCGCTTTTGGTGAAGTTGCATCGGCCAATGTGATTCAGGATCGTGATACGGGTCGTTCGCGGGGTTTCGGTTTTGTCGAAATGCCCAATGACGCGGAAGCGAATGCCGCCATCGAAGACTTGCACGGCAAGGACTACAATGGCCGCAACCTGATCGTCAACGAAGCGCGTCCCCGTCCCGAAGGCGGTCCGCGTGGTGGTGGTTTCCGCCGTCGTTGAGTGAGACGTATCGTCTTGCAGGAAAGGCCGCCTCCGGGCGGCCTTTCTTTTTTGGAACTCTCGCAGAGACGCAGAGCCCGCAAAGGAGTAGAGAAAAACTCTCCCCTTTGCGTGCGCAGCAAGGAAGGGGGGCTGGAGGGGAATTTCTCAAAGGATCGCGGCTGAAGCCGCTCCTGCAAAAATCCTCTCATCCTTATAGGAAAAGAGTTAGCCGAGGGTGAAAAAATCGTCATGCGCGGCACGCCATCGTCCCAAGCTTTGTTGGGGGAGAAGTAGCAAAATCAGTCTTCTCGTTGTGCTGTCGCGAGAGTCTTCTTCTTGGCGGTCTTTGCGCCTCTGCGAGAGTTTTTCTTCGTTCTCCAGAGCCGGAGTTTAGCCCATCATTAATTAATGCTCGGATCTCATGGCGCGTGCCATCAAGGCTTCGACTGCGGATCGGGGGGCGGTGTCGCCGGCGAGCACGGCGTGCACATGCGCGCAAATAGGCAATTCCACATCCATATCACGGGCAAGATGCGTGATTGCGCGCGCGGCGGGAATGCCTTCGACCGCGCCACCGATAGTTTGACGAGCCGCTTCGACCGAAGCGCCGCGTCCCAACGCGAGCCCGAAACGTCGGTTGCGGGATTGGTCGTCGGTTGCGCTGAGTACCAGATCGCCCAGTCCCGACAGGCCGGTCATGGTGGCGGAACGTGCCCCCATTGCCTTACCGAGACGCCTTAATTCGGCGAGCCCGCGGGTAATGAGTCCGGCACGGGCGTTGGCGCCGAAGCCCAGTCCATCGCTGATGCCCGCCGCGATGGCGATCACGTTCTTGGCGGCGCCGCCCAGTTCCACGCCGACCAGGTCGGTGCTGACGTAGGCGCGGAAAGTCTTGCCATGGACCAGGGTGGCAAAGCGTCGTGCCAGGGCCATGTCGGTGGCCGCCACGGTGACGGCCGTGGGAAGGCCGATGGCGACTTCGCGGGCAAAGCTCGGGCCGGATAGCACGCCGAGGCCACGGTTTTTGCCCAGGATGGTCTCGGCCGGCTCGTGCAGCGGTCGCCCGGAGTCCGGATCGAGCCCTTTGGTGGCCCAGAAAACGGGCGCATCAGTGAGAGGCGCCACGGCTTCCAAGGTCTTGCGAAAGGCCTTGCTTGGAACGACCGCCAAGACGTAGCGCGCTGATTCCAGCGCGTGTCCGAGGTCGGTTTCAAGCCGCAAGTTCTCGGGCAACAGCACGTCAGGCAGGTAACGGCTGTTCATGTGTGATCTGGCCAGAGCTTCGATGTGCTCCTTGCGATGACCCCACAGGCAGACGTTCGCCCCCCGGCGCGCGAGCTGGATGGCCAGGGCGGTGCCCCACGCGCCCGCTCCCAACACGGTGACCTGCGCTGTCATATCAATCCCGATGCCGCGTGTGCAGGCCTCATGTTAAATCATGGGCCTGGGTCGCGGATCAGCCGTTGAGCGTTGCCTCGCCGCCGTTGGTATGCTGCTCATAGATTGCATGAAAGTCGATCGGCTGCAGCAGCATGGGCATGAAGCCGCCGCGCGTTACGAGATCGGAGATGGTCTGGCGGACATACGGAAACAGGATTTCAGGGACATAGATTCCCACCACTCGGTTGATCGCATCCTCGGTGTCGTTGCCCAGATTCACCAAGCCCGCCAAGTGCACCTCGCATACGAAGAGACTGCGTTCGTTGCTCTTGGCTTCGACCGTAACCGACAGGACAACCTCTCTGGACTCAGGGCGGCCTTCTACGCTGTTGACATTATTCTGAATGTCGACAGAGGCTTCGGGGGGGCTCATCTGCGAGGTAAAAATCGTGGGCGACAGAGGGGACTCGAAGGAACAATCCTTGAGGTAGATGTGCTCTATCGTAAAATTGCTTAGTCCTTGTTGGGCTGTGGCGTCGGCCATGTTGCGAGACTCCTGAATAGGCGAGATTGGCTAGGATTTCTTTTCCAGCGGCAAATGCTGCTTGGTCCAGGCAGCGAGGCCGCCCTTGAGGGTGAATACGGTTTCGATACCGGTTCGGCGCAGAACGGAGGCAGCCTGTGCGGCTTCGCGCGGATTGGCGCCGATTGCCAGAACCGGCTTGGCTTTTTTGCGCTTGAGTTCCTCGCTCCGTTTTTCGAGTTCCGTCAATGGGATGTGGCGCGAGCCGGTGATGTGACCGGCCGCGTGATCTTCCGCCTTGCGGCAGTCGACGACCAAGGCACCGCGGTTGATCAGGGCGACCGCGGCGGCCGGCTCGATCTCCAGGGCACCGCGTATCCGCCGGTGGAGTTCATCGGCCACAATCAGGATCACAATGATTGCCAGTGCAGTGACAAGCAGCCAGTGATGGGCGGCGAATTGCAGGTATTCGTGCACAGTCAAGGTTCAGCGCAGACGCGAACTGGCTATTTTATCGCAGTTTTTAACCGTGCCCCGCTCCGGCGAGCGTATTGCCGGAGCGGGGCACGTCGATCAGTTGCCCTGTTGCGGTTGCGAGGCCATGCGGTAGAGCGTGGCATTGGCGGCCGTGACGCCGGGCGCCGAGCAAACATCGTCAGGATTGCCGCCATCGAGGCTGCAGATTGCGGCAGTCAGTGCGTTGATCTGAGGCATCACGGACTGGAACAGATTGCTTTGCTGATTCTTGAGGCTGGCCACGGCTTGCTCCCAGTCCATGCCGGACAGCTCGCGGGGTGACAGCATGGGGCGGCTTACGAGGTACTGGCCGTCAACATAGACGAAAGGAATGCCTCCATAAGAGGGCGTATAGGGGGGCACATCGAATTTGTTGAAGATGGCGTTTTGCGACTTATTCAGGGTTTCCAGCTTCTTGCCTTTGCGATCCGCGGTCTCCACCGGCGTGAACTCCACATACTTGCTCTTGTAGGTGGCTTTCTGGAAGGAGAAGGTCGGCGTGTTGGCAAACACGTCGGTTGGCGACGAGGCCATGAACTGGAGCCCGTCAAAACTCCCGAAACGCAGCAGGGTCAGCACCAGAGCCCAGCGCTGCCCGGCACAGAAGGGGCAAAAATCCGCTCCGACGTAGAGGATGCCGACCTTGCTGCCTTTGCTGACCCGGGGGCCGTCGACGGTCTTCAGGTGCAGTGCTGTATCCGAGCCCGGCGGCAAGGACAGGCCCGATTGGCTCGCCTGGGCAAGATCCTTGAGCATGGTCTGCGGCACCGCGCGGTCGATTTTCGACGCGATCCTGGGCGGTGTGGACGCTTTATCGGAGCCAAACAGGCTGCTGGCATGGGCCGCCGGGACGCTCAATACAAGAGCCAGAACGGCTAAGGGAATATAACGGGACATGGGCTTTTCCATAGGAACCTCAGGGGTATTATCCGAAATTATGCTCAGGGAACCAAGGCGGGTCACTGATATCCTTGATCTTCGACTTTGATTTGACCCGGAAAATTCATGAATTGCACGCGCCCCCGCTTGTCTGTTGATTCCACAAGAAATTTTGTTCAGTTGACCGTAATCGCCGATACGCCATGCCTTCACAAAATTCCTTGTGAAACCAATATACTGCGCGATCATCGCGCGAATTCATGAAATTTCCGGGTTAAGCGAAGCGTTCCATGTGCCTGATCGCCTGGTCCTGGCGCCAGCATACCGACTATCCCCTGGTGGTCCTCGCCAATCGCGACGAGGCACACGCGCGTCCGAGCGCCCCGGCCCACTGGTGGGAGCATGCTGACCCGCCGATCCTGGCGGGGCGCGACCTGGAAGCCGGCGGTACCTGGCTGGGCTTGACGCCGGCCAGGCATTTCGCGGCATTGACCAATCGGCCGGGACCGGCCCCGGCCGGCGCGGGGACGCCTTCGCGTGGCGGCCTGCCCGTGAAATGTCTGAGTGCATCGTTCAGCACGGCACAGGCCCTTGTCGAGCTGGAGCCGGTTGCGCGGGATTACGCGGGATTCAATTTGCTATTCAGCGACGGTGAATCCCTGGCATTTTTATCCAACCGCGAACCGGCGCGCGCTCTGGAACCCGGGGTGCATGCCATGGCCAACGGTGCCCTCGACGAGCCCATCCCCAAGGTGGAGCGGCTCGTCGACCGGTTGCGGCACTGGGCCGATGCGGGCGCGGAGCCCGCATTCGATGACTGGCTGGAAGTGCTGGCGGATGCACAGCCGCTGCAAGACGGGCTGGCACACAGCGCCGTATTCGTCAAAGGGCAACAGTACGGGACCCGGGCCAGCACGATCGTAGCGATGGGAGCCGATGGCCGGGTGCACTTCATAGAGCGCACGTACGCTGCCGGCGGCCTGCCCGGCGATGACGTGCGCTTTGATTTCGGGGCGGCCGCATGAAGCGTCGTCTCTGGACGTCCCCCTTCTCGCCGACGGATGTCGCCGGCGGCGCCTCTTCGTTGGGCGAGCCCCGGGTAGGCGGGACGGCGTTTTATTGGCTGCAGAGCGTGCCCGCGGAAGAAGGGCGCATGACGGTCATGCGCCTCGAGCCCGGCGGCACGCCCCGATCCGTGGTGCCCGAGGGCTACAGCGTGCGCAGTCGGGTCAACGAATATGGCGGCGGGGCTTGGACCTTGGCGGGCGGCGAGGTCTGGTTCGTCAACGACAGCGATCAGGGGCTGTTCCGTACCGGTCCCGGTGGCGTGGAAAAGGTATTCCACGCGGCGGGCCTGGCGCTGGCCGATCTGGAGTGGGATGCTCGCAGACGCCGCGTGTACGCCGTGGCCGAAGAGGACGGCGCCCGTGCGCGCCAGGGCATCGTGAGCATCGGCGAAGACGGCTGTTTGGGCTGGCTGGCCGAAGGTGCGGATTTTTATGCCGCGCCGCGCCTGTCGCCGGATGGCAAGCGGCTGGTCTGGCTGGAATGGTCTGAGCCGGACATGCCCTGGGACTCGACCCGTCTCATGCACATGTCTCTGGGCGAATCCGGCTCCCCTGGCGACCCCGTCCAATTGGCCGGCGGGACGGGCGAATCTTTAGCCCAACCGGAATGGTCGGCGCGGGGCGAACTGCATGTGGCTTCCGACCGAGAAGGCGGATACTGGAATCTGTACCGCTTGACCGACGCCGGCCTGATTCCGGTGCGCCGGGCACGCGCGGAATGCGCCCGTCCGGCCTTTGTCTTCGCCCAGCGCCTCTATGCGCTGACCGGAGATGGCGGTTGGGTATTGGCGGAAGTCGAGGATGGCCTGTGGCGTTGCCTGGAAGCGCCAGCCTCCGGCGCGTCGCCGCAACCGCTCTTGCCCGGCCTGACCGATATCCAGGGCGTGGCTTCAGGGCCTGCGGGCACGATGATCGTCGGGGGCGGTCCGGACAGCGCCAGCGCCGTGTTCGTGCGCTTGCGAGGCGAAAGCGATTTTCGTCCGGTAGCTCGTAGCCTGGAACTCGAGCTCGATCCCGGCTTCGTGTCTCGCCCGCAGCCCTTGCATTTCGCAACCCGTGACGGCGCCACCGCGCACGCCCTGTATTTCCCGCCCGCGCATCCGGAACACCAGTACGCAGGGCCGGTGCCGATCCGCGTGCGTTGCCACGGGGGGCCGACCTCGGCGGCTTCCAGTGCCCTCGAGCCCAAGACCCTTTACTGGACGAGCCGCGGCTTCGGTGTCGTGGAACTCAACTACCGGGGCTCTACGGGGTATGGCCGCGAGTATCGCGAAGCGCTTTACGGTCAGTGGGGGGTGGCCGACGTCGCGGATGCGCGCTCATTGGCTCGCGCTCTTCTGGAACAAGAACTGGCCGAATCGGGGCGGCTGGTCATCGCCGGCGGCAGTGCCGGCGGCTTGACCGTGCTCGGCGCCCTGGCGGGAAAAAGCGATTATGCCGCGGGCGCCAGTTTCTATGGCGTAGCGGATTTGACGGCGCTGACCGAGGCCACACTGCGTTTCGAGGCCCACTACGGGGAAAAACTGGTCGGGCCATGGCCGCAGGCGCGAGCCGTTTACGAACAACGCTCGCCCATTAACCATGCCGAGCGAATCGAATGCCCCGTTATCTTTTTCCAGGGCTTGGACGATCCGGTCGTGCCGCCACCACAGAGCGAACGCATGGCACGCGTTCTGGCCTCGCGCGGCCTGCCCGTGGTGCTGGAAACGTTCGCCGGCGAGCGCCATGGCTTTCGCCGGCCGGAGACCGTTGCCCGAACGTTGGCCGCGGAACTGGCGTTCCATTGCCGGCTGCTCGAACTGGAAGCTGCCGAAGCCTTGACCGGCCTCGACTGGCTGGAAAACGCGCCGGACTGAGCGTTTGCGGCCTGACAGCCGGTATGATGAGTCCATGGGAGGCGCATCTACACCCAATGCGCTGCGCCTGCAGCGCAAGGCCGAAGCCCTGCTCGCTCCGGCCGACATCCGGCTGAACGGCGACCGACCCTGGGACCTGCAGGTCCACGACCCGCGCGTGTTCGCCCGCGTGTTCGCCCAGGGCTCGCTCGGTTTCGGTGAGGCCTACATGGATGGCTGGTGGGATGCCGAGCGGCTCGATCAGCTCATGACCCGCATCCTGCAAGCCCGGATCGACGAGCGCCTGGCCTGGCCGCAAAAGATAGCCCGCTGGGCGCTGGGGCACCTGGTCAACCTGCAAAGCGGGCGGCGCGCGTTCCAGGTGGGCGAAGCGCATTACGACCGCGGCAACGACCTGTTCGAGCGCATGCTCGACAAGCGCATGATCTACAGCTGCGGCTACTGGAAGGATGCCAAGGATCTGGATACCGCCCAGGAGGCCAAACTCGATCTCGCCTGCCGCAAACTCGGACTGGAGTCCGGCATGCGCCTGCTCGACGTTGGTTGCGGGTGGGGCGGCATGGCCCAATATGCTGCCGAGCGCTACGGCGTGTCGGTCGTCGGGCTCACCGTTTCGCGCGAGCAAGCCGGCTACGCGCGGCGGATCTGTGCGGGGCTGCCGGTCGAGATCCGTATCGAAGACTATCGAGCGCACCACGGCGAGTACGACCGCATCGTCTCGATCGGTATGTTCGAGCATGTCGGCCACCGCAACTACCGCACCTACATGCGTACCGCGCGGCGCTTGCTGAAACCCGACGGGCGGTTCCTGTTGCACAGTATCGGCGGCAACGTATCGCTGACCCGCACCGATCCATGGATCGAGAAATACATCTTCCCCAACGGCATGATCCCCTCCGCCCGCCAGATCGGGCGGGCCGTGGAACGGCTGTTCGTCATCGAGGACTGGCACAACTTCGGGGCCGACTATGACCCCACGCTCATGGCCTGGGCAACAAACTTCGACAAAGCCTGGCCTGAGTTGAAGGGCAAATACGGCGAGCGCTTTCACCGCATGTGGCATTTCTACCTCATGGCATCCGCTGCATCGTTTCGTGCCCGCCGCGACCAACTCTTCCAGGTGCTGCTCTCACCCGAAGGGGTGCCCGGCGGCCTGCGTGTGCCGCGTTGAAGGAGTTTCACGAGTGGTTCTGTGGGTCAAGTGCATTACGTGAACCAGCACAACAGTAGTGCTTGCAACGGTTTTTCTCATCCGGACCGACAACTCGGATTTGTTACACGCATTTCCTGGGCCCATCATGAAATTTTTGGGCTGTATAAAAATTACACCCTGGCGGAGTGGTGGGGTTTTTCAGGCTTTTCGTTGATTTAGGCAACTCCCATTGCTATATTCAAAGCAGCCTATTTCTTGTT
>CAZPJI010000030.1:0-29387 GCA_964586925.1 uncultured Gammaproteobacteria bacterium | reverse complement strand
GACGTCCCGGCCGCGATCCGGTCTCCGGTGGCACAGCCTATCGCGACGGGGACCGCCGCTCCTACAAGAATTGCCGACTGTCGTGCCATTGCATCGCGGCCGGGACGTCCGCTCCTATCCCAACGGCATCATTTCTTGGCGCCTTTGCGTCGTTGCGGGAGATCAGTATTTGAGGCAGAGGTTGCGCGTATCGGTGAAAAAGCGTATCGACTCGAAGCCGCCCTCGTGACCGACGCCCGAATCCTTGACGCCACCCATAGGCGTGCGCAAATCCCGCAGCATCCAGCAATTCACCCAAATCAGTCCCGCCTGCAGGCGCTCGGCAGCCCGCAGGGCGCGGCCCAGGTTCTCCGTCCACAACGAAGCGGCCAGCCCGTAGCGCACGTCGTTGGCTATGGACAATGCGTCGTCTTCCCCATCGAATGGCATCAAGGTGACGACCGGGCCGAAAATTTCTTCCTGGTTGGTGCGTGCGCCAGTGTCTAAACCGTCAATGACCGTTGGCGCTACAAACCAGCCTTCCTTCAAGCGGCCGGATAATTGCAAAGCTTCCCCGCCGCAGAGGATGTTCGCTCCTTCCTCGCGGGCCCGGGCAATGCAACTCAGCACTTTGTCGTAATGCGGCTTCGAGACCAAGGCGCCGATGTCGGTGTCCGCTGCGCGCGGATCGCCGATCCTGAGCTCTTTTGCCCGCTTTACGAACGCATCGCGGAAACGCTCGTAGATCTGGCGTTCGACGAGGATGCGGGAACCGCATAGGCAGATCTCGCCCTGATTGGTGAACGCGGCGCGCAAGGCACCGTCTACCGCTGCCTCGAAATCACAATCGGCGAACACCAGCGTCGGGTTCTTGCCGCCGAGTTCGAGCGACAGTTTCTTGAATTTCGGCCCGGCACGGGTGGCGATATCGGCCCCGGTCACCGTCCCACCGGTAAAGGAAATGGCCGGCACATCGGGATGATCGACCAGTGCACGTCCGACCCGCGCACCGCGGCCATGCACGATATTGAGCACGCCGGGCGGCAACCCCGCTTCTTGCGCAATTTCACCGAGCCGGGTCGCCGTCGCCGGCGTGAATTCCGACGGCTTAGCGACCACTGTGCAACCGGCGGCCAGTGCCGGCACCAGCTTCCAGGTGAACAGGTACAGCGGCAGGTTCCAGGGCGAAATGCAGCCGGCAACGCCTACCGGATTGCGCAAAGTGATGTTGAGGGCGCCGGGAGCGGGGTGCGCCTCGCTGGCGAACTGGCTGGCAGCGGCGGCATAGAAACGCAGGTTCAGGGCCGCACGTGGGATGTCCACCCTCCGGGCCAAGGCTTCCGGCTTCCCGTTGTCACGGCTCTCCAGCTCGACCAGTTCGTCCAGACGGGCCTCGATTCCGGCCGCCATGCGCTCCAGGTATTGCCCGCGCTCGATGCCGCTCAGTGCTGCCCAGGCTGGGAATGCCGCGGCTGCGGCCTGTACGGCGGTTTCGACATCGGCAGCATCCGAATCGGCGACCTCGGCGTAGGGCTGGCCGGTCGCGGGCTCGTAAACAGGCAACCACGCGCCGCCCTTCGGCTCCACGAATTCGCCGTTGATGAAGTTGCCGAACCGCTCCATCAAATAACCTCTGGTCTGTTCATATTCCTATATGCCGTGCAGCCGGCCGCCGTCCACGGCGAGGGAACTGCCGGTGATATAGCCCGCGTCGGGGCCGGCGAGAAAAGCCACGGCTGCGGCGATTTCACCGGGTTCCGCGAAGCGGCCGGCGGGCACGCCCGCCAGGGCGTCACGCTCGACATCCTCGCGGCTCTTGCCCGAACGCTCGGCGCGTGCATCGAAAAGCGAGGCCAGCCGATCGGTCGCGGTAAAGCCCGGCAGAACGTTGTTGATCGTGATGCCGTGGGGCGCAAGTTCGCGCGAGAGCGTCTTCGCCCAGCCCGCGCAAGCCGCGCGGATGGTATTGGAGACACCGAGGTCCGGAATCGGCTCGCGCACCGAGGTCGAGACGATGTTGATGATGCGCCCATAGTCCGCTTCGCGCATGCCTGGCACGACGTGCTGCGTGATCAGGTGAGCGGCGATGAGCAGGCGCTCGAAGCCGGTGCGGAAAGCCTCGGCCCCGGCCTCTATCAACGGGCCTCCGGGTGGCCCGCCCGCATTGTTGACGAGAATATGCACAGGCATTTCAAGCTCGGCCAGGCGCGCCGCCAATGAAGCGGTGTCATCGAGGTCCAGGGTCAGCGCCGCGTGCTCGGCGCCGCCGGGCGACGGCAACGCCTCACGCACTTCGGCCAACTTCTCGGCATTACGCGCGGCCACGGTGACTTTCGCACCGCGCGCCGCCAACGCCTCCGCGCAGGCCCGGCCGATGCCGCGGCTTGCGCCGCATACCAGGGCGTGGTGGCCCTTCAGGTTCTGTTCACTCATGCAGCGAATCTTAGCAGCCATGACGGGCGCCCGGACCGCATCGGGTCACTCTTGCCGGCAGTCATCGTGAAACGATGGCCCCTCCGGATGAAGACTCTCGCCAAGACGCCGAGAGGCAAAGAGAATGATGCAGTTGGGGGTAGGAGCGACGGCCCCGTCGCGATAGGCTGTGCCACCGGAGACCGGATCGCGGCCGGGACGTCCGCTCCTACAGCAGCCAAGATTTCCCGAATCCCTCCGGTTTCCACTTCCTTGCGACGCGAGCAAAGGGGAGAGACGGTGCGTCTTTCCCTTTGCGTCTTGGCGAGAGTTCCGAGCCGGCAGAACGCCCGCGCGTCCGTTTCTATTTGGGTTTCTTGTATTGCGGGCAGGGCATCGACACCCAACCGCCTTCACCATCAAGTCGCATGGCGGTGAGCTGGCCGCCCCAGACACAGCCCGTATCCAATGGATAAATCCTGGGTGTATCGACTTCGCCCAGTGCGGACCAGTGGCCGAAGAGGATATGCTCATCGGCGTTGCGTCGGCCGGGCATATCGAACCAGGGTCTCAGCCCATCCGGCTGCGAACCGGGGGGACCCTTGTGCTGGAAATCCAGCGCGCCACCAGGCGCCACGAAGCGCATGCGCGTGAAGATGTTGATGATGGTCCGGTGCCGCTCCATGCCCGTGAGATCTTCCGACCATTGGCGCGGCTCGTTGCCGTACATGCCCCTCAAAAGCTCGTCGTATTCGTCGCTTCGCAATCCCTGTTCGACTTCCCGTGCATAGCCGATCGCATCTTGCAAAGTCCAGGCAGGGTGGATACCCGCATGCACAAGCACGTAGCCCAGCTCCTTGTCGTAATGTATGAGCGGGCGGCCACGCAACCATTCCACCAATTCCGGCCCGTCCTCGGCATGCAGAACCGGCGCAAGCGCGGTTGAAACAGTGCGCACGCCCTCTGACATGGCCAGGAGATGCAAGTCGTGATTGCCAAGCACGGTTATCGCGCTGTCACCCAATCCGCGCACGAAACGCAGTACTTCCAGGGACTGCGGCCCCCGGTTTACCAGGTCTCCGGCAAACCACAGGATGTCTTCGGCAGGATCGAAGCGCACGCGCTCGAGCAGTTTCTTCAAGGCGTCGGCACAGCCCTGGATATCGCCTATGGCGAATACAGCCATGTCAGTTGGGCAACATTATTGGAGCAGACCGGGTATCGCCAAGCGGAACGGCGGGATCGGTGCATCGAATGTCACGCCATCGTCGCCCAGCCATTGGTAGGTACCCTCCATGGTGCCGACCGGAGTGGCCAGAACCGCTCCCGAAGTGTAACTGTAGTTGCCGCCCGGCGCGAGATAGGGCTGTTCGCCGACCACGCCTTCGCCATGCACTTCCTGCACCAGGCCATCGGCATTGGTAATGATCCAGTGGCGGGTCAGAAGACGCGCGCTGACCTCGCCGGTATTGGCCAGGGTAATGGTGTAGGCGAAAATAAAGCGTCCCTTGTCGGGCTCGGATTCGGCGTCCAGGAACTCATTTTCGACGTCTATGCTGATTTCTCGTCGGGGCTCGCTCATGCATTATCAGCGGATAGTAGTGTCCGCAATTTTATCAGTCGCCGCCGGATCGGTGCGAATGCGCGGCCAGCACGGCTTCGCGGCCAGCACGGCTTCGCGGCGCGCCAGGCTGTCTGCGGGCCAGTGCTGCTCGCGATCATAGTATCGGGGCATGGCCGGAGTATTCGGGGGCAAGATCACCCAAGGCTGCTTGGATTCGGTGAAGATATGGATATCGGGCGGCAAGGCGTCCGGATTATCGAGTGTCCCGACCCTGACAAAGCTGAAACGCGGACCGGCGCCGGCGTAGTGGCTCCATAGCGACACATGACATTCCTCGCAGCGGGCAATCACCTGGCCCTTGCCGCTCGCCGAAGGCGTGCTGATGTGCACCGGCTCGCCTTCGAGCAGTGTCACGCGATCCGCCTCGATCAGGGCGTTGAGCACGAAGGCACTGCCGGTTTCGCGCTGGCACCAACGGCAATGACAACAATGCACGAACAAGGGCGGCGTCTCGAGCCGGTAGCGCACCTGCCCGCAAGTGCAGCCGCCTTCCAGCGGGAATACTGCCGTTTCGCTCATGCCGTCCTCCGCTTCGGTGACGCCCCAAACGCCGACCAGTTTCGCCTACGCGCCCTCCGGCTGCAACTTTTCGTAACCCGCGATCCCTGCGCGAATGCCGGTGGGTACTTCGGCAGGCTTCTGCTGCTTGAAATCGAACCAGACCAATACCGTATCGGCGGTGGCCGCGATGGTATCCGTATCGGCGAGGCACATGATCTGCTGCAAAGCGATGCTGCTGCGGCCGACGCGCACGGTCCGCGTATAGACGTCGACTTGTCCAGGCCAACGCAACTGGCGCCGGAAGGCACAGTGCAGGTCGGCCAGAATGATGTTCTCGCCTTCGGCGCGCACCTCGTTCGCGAACACGGTCATCGCGTATTCGACGCGTGCACTTTCGAGATAGCGGAAGAACTCGACGTTATTCACGTGCCCGAAGGCATCCATGTCGCCCCAGCGAATCGTCTCGCTATGACGATGGACGAAATCGCCAGGCTTGGGAACTCGATTCATACGGTCGTTTGTTCCATTCGATACCGTGTCATTCTATCCGCTGCCGCGAGACGCCGTTTAGAATCAGCGCAAACATCATGAATAACGCACCAGCTTCCCCCAGCACGTCCGGTTTAGGCGCCGCGGCAAAGTTCGGAGCCCGCTGGCGTGCGCGCCTGTCCGTGCCGCCGAACCAAATCGCCATCGGCCAGTCCGTGCGGGCGGTACTGGCGCTCTCCGTACCGCTGGCACTCTTGCGCTGGGCCGACCTGCCCGTTGCCGGCCTGTTGTTTTTCATCGGTGCTCTCCAGGTCATCCTGGCGGACGGCGCCGGACCCTACCGCGACCGGCTCCTGGGCATCCTGGTGGTGTGCCTGTCCGTGCCGGAAATCTACTGGCTGGGCACCCAGGCCACCTCGCCCTGGTGGATCGCGTCAGGCCTGATTTTCCTGATCGCCTTCGCCGGCGGACTGTTGCGTGCCATCGGTCCGCGAGGAGCCACGCTGGGCCTGGTGACCAGCGTGTCGTTCCTGCTCGGCACACTCACCGTAGCGTCGTCCGGAGTCGCTGCCGTCCATGCCGGATGGGTCTTTGCCGGCTGTGTCTGGGCCCTGCTGCTCGCGCTGGCCGCTTGGCGCCTGCGTCCATACCTCGCCTTGCAACGCGAGACCGGCGCCGCGCTGGATGCCGCCGCCCGCATGCTTGCTGCAGTGTCCGGCGGCCATGGCGATCTGCGTACACAGGAGCGCGATACGCGGGCCGCCGTAGAAAACGCCCGCAACGCGCTCGATGCCACCCGCGCCATGGTGCCCGCCAACAACAAGACCCTGGTGCACCTGTTCGCGGTCATGCGCATCGCATCGCGGCTGGCCGTGTTTGCCTCCGGTCTCGCCGAAATACGCGCCCGCTTGGCTGATGACGAAACGCTGCGGGCTGCCCTGGACGCCACCGTCGCGGCGCTCGCCCGCAACGCCCGCGCGGCAAGTCGCGCGCTTATCGACTCGCGTGCCTGGCACCCCGATCCGGAGTTCGACGCGGCAAGGACCCGTTTGCATGAATGCGCTGCATCCCGGCCCGCTGCAGATCAGACGCAGGCTGCAGCTCTCAGCGTGCTCGACAAAAGCACGCTCTATGTCAACGAATTACAAGACGTCTGCGCCTTTTTCGCCTCGGCCCATGGCCGGCACGATCACTGGCTGCCGCGTCTGGCACTGCGGGAGCGCCTCAAGGAAATGGCCGTTACGGTCGGACACCAGTTCAGCTGGCACACCACGCTATTCCGCCACGCCCTGCGCCTCGGCATCGTCACGGCCCTGGCTACGGGCATCGAATTGTTCTGGCATTTCCCGCACGGGATGTGGCTCCCGATGACCGCGCTCGTGGTGATGCAGCCCGACTTCGGGGCCACGCGGGGGCGGGCGCTCATCCGGGCCGCAGGCACGCTGGCCGGCGTGCTCGTGGCGGCTGCGATCCTCAGCCTGACCGATAGCCCGATGATCTGGCAGATTGCCCTCGCCGTCCTCGTATTCCTAACAGCCTTTGCCGTGCGCATCAGCTACGGCTTTTTTGTCGCCTGCCTGACGCCCATGGTCATCATCCTGCTCGCACTGCAGGCGCCGGGCCAGGGGTGGCACTTCGCCTTGCAACGCATCGAGGAAACCCTGGGCGGCATCGCGCTGGCGATCGCCGGCGCCCTGGTCCTCTGGCCCGACTGGATACGCCATCGGCTGCCCGCCACCTTTGCACGTTCGATCACCGCGACCGGCCGTTACCTTGAAACCGTATTCGATGCAGCCGCCAAGGGTTCAGGCTTGACGCCCGAGGTTATAGCGTCGCGGCGCAACGCAGAGCGTGCACTCGCAGACAGTGAGCTGGCTTTCCAGACGCTGCTCGCCGAACCGGGACACCGTGCCCAGCGTCCCCGCTACCGGCATCTTGAACTTCAGTTGAGCCGGCTCTCACGGCATCTCGGCGCGCTGGCCGCTCGGCTCGATGCCGGCCTGCCCGCTGTGCCGGTCATGAGCGGCCTGGGTGCGGCGGAAGCACGGCGTCTTGCAACCATTGCCGATAACCTGGGTACCGGTGCGGATCGGCAACCTGTCGAGACGGCTCCCGCCATGAGCATCGACATCTCGCCCGAGGACGTACATGAACTGGTCGTCGCAGTGGACGACGCGGTGTCAGAGGTGCTCGCAACCCGGAACATGCCGATCCTGCGCTGAATCCGTTCAATTCAGATCGATGGGATCGACGTCGAGCGCCACGCGGACACGACGGGCTTCCGGCAACGCCAGCACCCGCGGGTAATAACCGGTCAGCGCCCTATGGAGTGCGCCGCGCTCCCCCGCCTCCAACAGCAGTTGATAGCGAAAACGCCCCGCACGCCGCAGCATGGGCGCAGGCGCGGGACCCAGACAACGCACGTTCGACGCTGTTCGCAACACATTAGCCGCTTTTTGAAGAAAATCACGCACGGCTTCCTCGCGTCCCGCCTGGGCCGTGATCAACGCCTGCGCCCCGAAGGGCGGCATGGCTTCCGCTTGCCGTTCCGCCAGGGCACGCACCGCAAAACGTTCATAGCCGCCGCGCAGCAAATCGTGAAACAGCGGATGCTCCGGCTGGCGGGTCTGGATCACGACTTGCCCGGCGCGGTCGGCACGTCCGGCCCGCCCGGACACCTGCACGATCAACTGCGCCATGCGCTCCGGCGCGCGGAAGTCGATGCCATACAGGCCCTGATCGGCATCGACGATGGCGACCAAGGTAAGCGCCTTGAAGTCGTGCCCTTTGGCGAGCATCTGCGTGCCGACCAGGATCCGCGCCTCGCCGCTGGCCGCGGCCGCCATCATTTCCCCGAGGCTGCCGCGCCGGCGCGTCGTATCGCGGTCCACGCGCACCATTTTCACGTCCGGGAAATGCGCGGCCAACGCCGCTTCCAGCCGTTCGGTGCCCTTGCCCAGGCCGAGCAGCTGTTCCGGTTCGCCGCAGGAGGGGCACTTGGGCGGCACCAGCCGCTGCGCCCCGCAGTGGTGACAGAGCAAGCGGTCGCGGCCCCGGTGATAGGTCATGCGCGCGCTGCAGCGCTTGCACTCGATCGGATCGCCGCAGGCATGGCACAGCACCACGGGCGCGAACCCACGGCGGTTGAGGAAAAACAGCACTTGCCCGCCCGCGTCCAGGTGTTCCTTCGCCGTGGCCAGGAGCCGGTTGGAAAGCCCGGCGTCGAAACGCTGGCCGCGCACGTCGATCAGGGTAATGGCCGGGGCACGCGCCATGCCCGCCCGTTCCGGCAGGACGAGTTTGCGGTAACGGCCGCCGTTTACGTTGGCTAGCGATTCCAGCGCGGGAGTCGCGCTCCCGAGAACGACGGGGATGCCTAACTCGCGGGCGCGGTACACGGCCAGGTCGCGGCCGTGATAGCGCAAGCCTTCCTGTTGCTTGAACGAGGCGTCGTGCTCCTCGTCCACCACGATCAGGCCGGGCCGGGCCAGCGGCAGGAACACCGCCGAACGGGTTCCGACGATGACCCGCGCCTCGCCCGAGCGGGCCGTCAGCCAGGTGCGCAGCCGATCGCCGTCGGAAAGACCGGAATGATAGGCGGCGATCCCGATGCCCAGCGAGTCCTCGAAGCGAGCGATCAACTGCGGCGTCAGGGCGATTTCCGGCACCAGCACCAGCGCCTGCTGGCCGCGCTTGAGCACGTCACGAATCGCGGCAAGATAGACCTCGGTCTTGCCGCTACCGGTAACCCCTTCCAGCAGAAAGGCGGCATAAGTGCCGTGGGCGGCGATAATCTCCTCGGCCGCGGCCTGCTGAGCCGGATTCAACGGCAGGGGCGCCTCCAGCCTGACCGGCGTCGGCGCGGCGGCGGGCACCGGCTCGATCAGGGCGCGCTCCAGGAACTGGCGCAGACGCTTGCGGTCGCCGGCATCAAAATCGTCATAGGCGACCCCCGCCACGCCGGCCTCGGCAAGCACCGTCATCAGCTTCTGTTGCTGCTCGCCGCGCATCACCGGCGCCTCTTCGCCACGCAAGCGATAACGCTTCGGCGTAGCGGCCTGCGCGGGCTTGCCCTGGCGCAACGGCACCGGCAACACGCTCGCCAGCGTCTCGCCGGGTGGATAGTGGTAATAAGTCGCGGTAAAGCGAATGAGTTCGAGCAGCTCCGCCGGCACCAACGGCTCGGCGTCCAGAACCTCCTGCACGCGGCGCAAGCGCCGGGCTTCCACGCTTGCCTGTTCCGCGTACTCGACCACCACGCCGACCGTGCGTGCACGCGCCAGCGGCACCCGCACGCGCGCGCCGATCGGCGGCGGATCGGCATTCAGGGGCGGCAGGTAATCCAGCGGTTCGGCAAAGGGCGCCGGCACCGCCACGCGCAGCAGGGGTTCGCTCATGGGCTACAGCTTACCCTCGACCGCCATTCGGCATAATGGCTGCATGTACACGCCAACCCCTTTTCGCGTCACTGATGACGTCCGGCTGCACGAGCTGATGCGCGACCACCCCTTTGCAGCACTGGTCAGCACCGATGGGGATGAACTGCAAATCACGCACTTGCCGTTCGTCATCGATCCCGAACGCGCCGAGCAGGGTGTGCTGCTCGCTCATATGGCGCGCGCCAATCCGCACTGGCGGCATTTCGACGGCAAGCGGGAAGCGACCGTGATCTTCACCGGCCCGCATGCCTATATCTCGCCGTCATGGTACGCAGACCCGCATACGGTGCCGACCTGGAATTACGCCGCCGTGCACGCCCATGGGCGACCCGGCATCATCAGCGATAAATCTCGTGCGCGCGGCGTGCTCGAACGGTTGGTCGCGGAACATGAAGCGCCCCTCAATCCACCCTGGACAATGGACAAGACCGAACCGGACGTGGACAGGCAACTCGAATACATCGTCGCCTTCGAAATGGAAATCACCCGCCTGGAAGGCAAATTCAAATTCAACCAGAATCGCCCCCACGCCGACCGGCAGGGCGTCATCGATACACTCGCCGGCAACGACGATCCGCTGCAGCGCGCCGTCGCGCAGACCATGCGGGAGCAGCTGGAACAAAACGACTAGTTTGCTCACCTCGCAAAAACAGCATTACAGTCATTGACCTCTCTCTCCTTTGCCGCCTGACGGGAAGGGAGAGCCGGAGGGGAATTCAACAACAAATCGCGGCGGGGACCGCCGCTCCCACAAGCGGTGCAAAAAAGGAGAGTGCCTCCGGTGATTCTGGCGTCGTTGCGAGAGGTCGTCAAAACAGGGCTGGTTCTCCGCGCTCCAGGTCCAGCAATTGTTTCTTGATCGGCAGACCGCCTCCAAAACCCGTGAGCGTTCCGTCGGCGCCGATGACCCGGTGGCAGGGGATGATGACGGGAATCGGGTTGCGGCCATTGGCCGCACCCACCGCACGCATGGCCTGAGGCTTGCCAATGTGTCGCGCGAGCTGCCCGTAGGACCAGGTCTCGCCATACGGAATCTCCTGCAACGCTCGCCACACTTTTTTCTGGAATTCCGTGCCTTCCAACTGCAGCGGCAGATCAAAGCTCTCGAGCTTTCCGGCGAAATAGGCGTCAAGCTGGTGCACGACCTCACGGAACGACACGTCATTCTCCTCCCACTCCGACGCCGGCTCAATCGAATCCCGCCCGCCGTGGAAGTGCACCTGACACAACGCCTCGTCGGTACCCGCCAGCAACAATTCCCCGATCGGACTCTCGATCACCTGGTAGTACATGTCAGCCAAACCCGCTGCGTGCTTCACGCACTATAACCCCGTCGTTTGAACCTGTTCGTCAGCCGGTGTTCTGCAAGCCCTGCGCAATTCCGTTGACGGTGGCGAACAGGGCTTCCAGCAATTCGCCGTCGGGGCGGTCCTGTTCGCGCCAACGCTGCAGCAGTTCCACCTGGATCAGGCTCATGGGATCGACGTAGGGATTGCGCAGGCGGATCGAGCGCTGCAGTGTCGGATCGCCGTCGAGTAGTTGCTCTTGCCCGCGCAGGCGCAGGATCCATTCGACCGCGCGCTCGTATTCCTCGTGGATGACCTCGAAGTGGTGGGCCAGCCGAGGCCCGGCGAGCGCCGCGTATCGGGCCGCAATGGGCATGTCCGCTTTTGCCAACACCATTTCCGCATCGTCGAGCAAGGTGTCGAAGAAGCGCCAGTCGCGGGCGAGGCGGACCAGCGCGGCTTCCCCGTGCGCTTCGGCGGCAGCCGCCAGCCCCGTGCCGAGCCCGTACCAGCCGGAAATGATTTGCCGTGATTGCGTCCAGGAAAAGACCCACGGGATGGCGCGCAGGTCTTCGATGCCGGCCTTGCCGTGACGCGCCGCCGGGCGCGAGCCGATCTTCATGCGCTCGATCACGTCGATGGGCGTAGCGCCGCGGAAGTAGTCGATAAAATCCGCGCTTTCGTATACGAGGGCGCGGAACGCCCCGCGACTCGCCGGGGCAAGTACCTCCATCACCGCATCGGCGTCCTCCGGGCGTTCCGCGCCCGCCCGTTCGCTGGCCGTGGCCCTCAAGACTGCGCCCGCGGTCTGCTCCAGGGTGCGCAGGGCAATGCCGCGCAGTCCGTACTTGGCGTTGATCATCTCGCCCTGCTCGGTGACGCGCAGTCGGTCTTGTACCGTGCCCGCCGGCGACGCCAACACGGCGCGATGCACCTTGCCGCCGCCACGGCTGATCGATCCGCCGCGGCCGTGGAAGATCGTGAGCCCGACCCCGGCCCGCCTGCAAGTCTCCGCGAGGCGTGATTGCGCCTGGTACAGGGCCCAACGGGCAGCCGCGAGACCGCCGTCCTTGTTGCTGTCCGAGTAGCCCACCATGATGATCTGGCAGTCGCCACGCGCGGCCAGATTGGCGCGGTAATCCGGATCGTCGAACAGCTCCTGCATCACGTCCGCTGCGTTGCACAGGTCTTCCACGGTTTCGAACAACGGTGCGACATCGAGCGGAACCCGCCCGTCTTCGGCCAGCCCCGCCTGCCGGGCGAGCCACAACAGCCCGAGCACGTCGTCGGCGCCCCGCGCCATGCTGATGATGTAGGGGCCGATCGCCCGGGGTCCGTAGCCTTCGCGTCCTTCGTGAATGGCGCGGAATACGTCCAGCACCCGAGCCGAATCCTCGTCCGGCGCTGTCTTTGCTTCCGGGCTGTCGCGCAGGATCGCGGCACGCTCGGCCGCCGGCCGGGTTTCCCATTCGGCGTCTCCAAGCAATTGGCCTAGGGCACAACGATGGACCTCGGCACCCTGGCGGACATCGAGCGTCGCCAGATGAAAGCCGAAGGTCTCGACCTTGCGGATGAACCGGTCCAGCGCGAACAGGCCTGCATTTTCGCCCTTGTGTTGACGCAAGCTGGACTGGATCAGGCGCAAATCGTCGAGCAAAGTCTCGGGCGCCTCATAGGCGGCGCCTTCCCCGGCTTCCAGTGCCGACAAACGCGCACGCACGTGTGCCAGCAACCGCCGGTACGGCATCCCGGCATGGCGCTCGGGAATGCTTTTCTCGGTATCGGGGAACTCTCTTGAGTAACGGTCCACGCGCTCGAGCACGGCTGCGTCGAAGCCGATCCGTCCTTGCGATTGACTGAGCCGGCGGTACAGCAAGTCCAGATCGTGCCGGTAAAGCTCAAGCACGCGGCGGCGATGATCCCGCAGGGTTTCTCGAAGCGTCGAGGCGGTTACATTGGGGTTGCCGTCCATGTCCCCGCCCACCCAGGAACCGAAATGCACCACGGTCGGCAACGTTTCCTTCTCCGCACCCATGCCGATGCGAACCAGCGCTTCGCCCAGGCGTTCGTAGAAGACCGGCAACACGCGATAGAGGACGTCGGTCAGGTAGAAGAGCACATGCTCGCGCTCGTTGGCGACCGTCATCCGTGCTTCGGGATATTCATCGGTCTGCCAGGCCGAGGTGATCTCATTGCGTATCAGTTCCACGCGCGCCTGGTTTTCACGCGGGGTCAGCCCCGGATCCAGCCGCTCGATCAGGGCACGGGCGAGGCGTTGCTGTTTCTCGAGCAGGGTGCGCCGCGTCGATTCGGTCGGGTGCGCGGTAAAGACTGGCTCGATGCGCAGGCCTGCCAACAGTTCGTGTATCCGGTCAACATCGCAGCCCTCTTCCAGCATCTTCCGCAAGCTGTATTCCAGACCGCCGGGTTGGGGCTCTTCGCTGTGCCGTTCGTAGTCGCGGCGGCGGCGGATCCGGTGCACGCGTTCGGCCAGGTTTACGACCTGGAAGTAGGTTGAAAACGCCCGCACCAGTTCACTGGCCTGCGCCGGCGCCAGCCCGGCAAGTTCGCGCTCCAGAACACCACCGTCGCCCTGCTCGCGCCGGCCTATGGCGGCGGCACGCACAGCTTCGACCCGTTCGAATAGCTCGTTGCCACACTGTTCGATGAGGACTTCACCGACCAGCCGGCCCAGCAGGTTAACGTCATCGCGCAGGCCTTCGTCCTTGGCGGCGAATTCCACCTCACGTTCCGGCACCGGTTGTTTCATGGCTCCAGTGTACTCAAGGCCGGCCCGCCACCCGTATCCGGCGGCGCTGCGCGGCCGACCCGTTACAATCCCGCTTGTACAGACCCATGCCGGAAAGGAGTATCCCTGTGATTTCACCCCAGGCAGCACTTGAGAGACTGCGCGAAGGCAACCAGCGTTTTGCCTCCGGCGTGCGCAGCATTGACACGCTTTTGAGCCAGGCCCAGCGAAGCGAACTGGTCGGCGGACAGGAGCCCTTTGCGGTCATCCTCGGCTGCTCGGATTCGCGCGTACCAGTAGAGATCATCTTCGACCAGGGCCTGGGTGACCTGTTCGTCATCCGCGTGGCGGGCAACATCGTCGCGCCGTCGCACATCGGCAGCGTCGAATTCGCCGCCGAGGCATTCGGCACCCGCCTGGTCGTGGTGCTGGGGCATTCCAGCTGCGGCGCGGTGACCGCCACAGTCGACGAACTGCAACGGCCGAGCGACAGCCGCTCCCCGAACCTGCGCGATATCGTTGACCGGGTCCGGCCCTCCGTGGAAGGATTGCTGAAAACCGAATTGCGCAACCAGCGGGAAACGCTGATTCAGGAAGCGGTCCGTGCGAACATCCGCGCCTCCGCCGATCACCTGCGCCATGGCTCCAAGGTGCTCGAGGAACTCATCAAAAAAGACGGCCTGCTCGTGGTCGGAGCCGAGTATTCGCTGGAGACCGGGCTGGTCGACTTCTTCGACGGCATGCCCGGTTAATGCCGCTGCCTGGTAAGCGCTAAGGTGCCGTCTGCCGGGTCGGCATGAGCAGCATTTCCTGCACATTCATGTTGGCCGGCTGGGCGAACGCGTAAACCAGCGCGCGCGCGACTTCTTCCGAGGTCAATGCCTCGAGGCTGTCGCGGCGTGCCTTCATCTTGTCCTTGGGTACGTTGTAGCCCCAGTTCGTATGAACGGCGCCGGGTTCGATGAGCGAGACACGAATACCTTCCGGCCCCAATTCCTTGCGCAGCGCGTCGTGGAAACCGACGACGGCGAACTTGGTCGCGTTGTACACGGACCATCCGGCCAATCCATAGCGGCCGCCGACGCTGGACACCGTGCTGATCATCGCGCCGGGCCGCCCACGCAGCAACGGAATCGCCAATTGCGTGCAATGCAGGACGCCATAGAGATTGGCATCGATGGTCGCCTGCCATTCTTCCTGCGTGCTTTTTTCGAACGGATTGTTGTAACCCACGCCGGCGTTGTTGAACAGCAGGTCGAGTCCGCTGAACTTTGATTCGACGGTTGCGAACACGCGCTCCATGGCGGCACGGTTCCCCACGTCGGCAGCATGCACGCTCGCACGATCGCCGATCTCGCCCGCGAGCGCCTTGAGCTTGTCACCACTGCGCGCGACAAGCACTACGTTGACACCCTCGGCAGCAAGCAAGCGTGCCGCCGCATGGCCAATACCGCTTGAGGCCCCGGTCACGATGGCGACTTTGTCCTCAAGGCTGTTCATCTCCATGATGCTTCTCCCGTTCCCGCGTCGGCCGTTCTTTCGGGAACTGCCACGGTTAATTCGACGTGATTCATTCTAGCGGCCCGGCTGAACTCAAGAGAATGCCAAGGCGATTGAAACTGCAATGAGCGTTCCCGTGAACAAGGCTATCGAATACAAAAACCACAAGGCCGAACCGCGTAACACGGCTAGGGGCCAGCTATCATCATAGGTAACCCGCATCGCCGGGAACGCATAGATGACGGACCAGATGCCGAGAACCAGGCAACACCACCGAAGAATGGAATCCAGTATGGGCGGCGTGACTCGGGTCAGCAGCATGAGCAGCACGACAATCAGCAGGTAAATGAAAAGCGCGCTGTGATAGTGCAAAGCAAAGATGAGGTGCTCGCTGTAGTAACGCTTTCGCAACAGGTAGAACAATTTGAGCAGCAACGCAAAGACCGGGATCAGGAAAAACAGCACCTTCGGCATGTTGCTCCAGAAGCGCTTCCAGAATTGGCCGGGGTGATCCTGCAGTGCCTTTATGCGCGGCAGCCAGAACTTGCGGGCCGAGTCTGCCACGCTGGCGGCGGCAGGGCTTTGCGTGCGCCCGGCCTTGGCAATGCGCTGTTCGATCAACCGCCCGATGTCGGTCGTCGACGTGAGCGGTGCGACCGCACTCCCCACGGCTGGCACGCCGCTGGCGTGGGTGGCCGTTCCTGTCGCAACCAACTGCTTGCCCGTCGGCGAGCGGATGTCAAAGTGAACGCCGCCAAAGGGCAGAAACCCGACCGTAAGGAAGAAGATAATCGTGACGAAAAGGTATAGCCGGATCGGTGGGATATGGCTCTGCCGCTTTCCCGCAAGATAGGTGCGAGTCAGATGCCCAGGCCTGAACAACAAGAGCCCCAGCGTAGTCCAGATGCGCGCATCGAACTGGAACTGATCGGAGAGGAAATCCAGAATCAGGCGATACAGCGGCACCGCAAGCGAATGGTCTTCCTGGCCGCAATTCGAGCAATACCGGCCGGTCAGCCGCGTTCCGCAGTTAGGGCACTCGCGGGACGCAGAGGAATCGCTATTGCTCATGGACCATGCCCCGCTGACGGCGTTTCACCGCTGGATTTGTTTCTACACCACGAACGCATTATGCCAAGAACAGCGCTTATAAGCGCTCGTCACCGCAGCTGCGGCACTGATCCTGACAATCATCGGCCCCCTTCCTGATGCATGTCAACTACCTTTGCGAACAAGTAGGAGTAGTCTGAAGTTGCCTTTCGAAACTCTGGAGGCATCCATGGAAAACCGCTTTTACGACCGCCGTGACGCCGGACGCAAGCTTGCGAAACAACTTGAGCAATACGGATGGCGCGACGACGTCATTGTGCTGGCGCTGGCGAGAGGTGGCGTACCCGTGGGCTATGAAGTAGCCAAGGCCCTGGGCGCCGATCTGGATGTTTTAATCGTACGCAAACTGGGCGTCCCACACCACCCGGAACTGGCCATGGGTGCCATCGCTTCCGGCGGCACCGAATATCTCAACACCTTCGTAATCGAGACTTCCGGGGTCAGCCAGTGGCAAATCAACGCCGTCAAAGCAATCGAACAGAAGGAATTGAAACGCCGGGAAGAGCTTTATCGGGGCAATCGTCCGTGGCCGAGCATTCGGGACAGGATCGTCATCCTCGTTGATGACGGCGTGGCTACCGGTTCCACCATGCAAGCCGCCATCATGGCACTGCGTACCGAAAAACCGGAACGAATCGTCGTTGCCGTACCTGTCGCGCCCAGCGAGAGCATAAACACATTCGCGGGAATGGCCGACGAATTCGTCTGCATCTATCATCCCGAGGCGTTCATGTCGGTTGGCCAGTTTTACACGGTCTTCGACCAAACCAGCGACCACGAAGTCCATCGGCTCCTGACGGAGTTTCGTGAGGAAACGGCCCGTGTGCGCGGCTAAAACGCCTTTCCTCGCCGTGCGCGAGTTGGGCCGGCGGCTGAACGAAAGCGAGAGCGACTACGACGAACTGCTTGAATTGGCCCGGGGGCGCCGTTACGTGCTGCTCGGCGAAGCCAGTCATGGCACGCGGGAGTTCTACCGGATGCGCGCCGGGATCACCCGCCGCCTGATCGAAGAAGCCGGCTTCGAGGCCGTGGCCATCGAAGGCGACTGGCCCGATACCTGGCGCACCAACCGTTTCGTCCAGGGCGCAGGTGGCGACGATGCAGAATCATCACTGGACGACTTCGAGCGTTTCCCGGGCTGGATGTGGCGCAACCGGGAAGTGCTGGAATTCGTAACCTGGCTGCATGAATTCAACGCCACGCTTGAACCGAACCGGCGGACCGGCATCTACGGCCTCGATCTTTACAGCTTGTATCGCTCGGCGGATGCCGTTATTCATTACCTCGAAGGAGTCGATCCGGAAAAGGCGGAACTGGCTCGCCGGCACTACACGATCCTCGACCATGTACGCGAGCCCCAGACCTACGGCTATCAGGCCGCTTTCGGTCTGCGCCCGGCCGGCCGCGAGGCAGCCGTCGCGCAATTGATGCAGTTGCGCGAGGACTCCGAACGTTACATTGCCCGCAACGGTCTCGCCGCCATGGATGCTTACTTTTTTGCCGAGCGCAATGCCGCTGTCGTGGTCAACGCCGAAGCCTATTACCGCGCCATGTTCGGCCGCCGCCTCAACACCTGGAACCTGCGCGACGCCCACATGCGCGAAACCCTGCTCGCGCTCGTCAAATACCTGCGCTATCGGGGCGGCGAGGGCAAGGTCGTCGTGTGGGCGCATAATTCCCACCTTGGCGATGCACGCGCTACCGAAGCAAGTTTGCGAGGCGAGTGGAATCTTGGGCAGCTCATGCGCGAACATGCGGCAAGGGAGACCTTGCTGGTGGGCTTCACGACCTACACCGGGCACGTGTCGGCCGCTTCGGAGTGGGATGCCGAGGTCGAGCACAAATGGGTTCGTCCCGCCCTCGCGGACAGCTACGAGCATCTATTCCATGCCACCGGACTGGATCGCTTTTTCTTGCCGCTCGACAATCCGGAGGCCGACCCGCTGAAGGAGATGCTGCTCGAACGCGCGATCGGTGTGATCTATCGGCCCGAAACCGAGCGGGCGAGTCATTATTTCGATGCTTCGATCGCCAACCAGTTCGATGCCGTTTTCCATATCGATGAGACCAGCGCCCTGGAGCCCCTGGACGCGCCCCGGCACTGGCACCGGCCCGAGGCCGCCGAATACGTCTAAACCCCTGCTTGCTACACAGGGAACGCCGCGCTCAGCGTAATTTGGCGTTGATATTTTCGAGTTCTGCGGCGCCGGGGCAAAGCGTCTCGGCAGACACCGCGTTGAGCGGTTGCTCGACAGTATTCAGCCGGGCATGCATGTCCTCGTGAGAGGAATCGAGATACAGCAGGCCCGTCACGATCTCGCCACGGCGGCGATGGGACTCGATCAGGTCCAGTGCGGACTTGCGGTCCCCCGGATCGTAATCTTCGGCGAGCTTGCGCAGTTGCAGCTGCGTGCCGTCATGCAGCGTAACCGCCATGCGCTCGCCGGCCCCGTAGGACACGGTGATTTCCTCGCGCGGCGGGACCAGGTCGGTGGCTTGGAACTCGTGCTCGCGGATATACGCATAGCTCTTGGTCGAACCCTCGTGGTTGTTGAAGGTGACGCAAGGCGAGAGGCAATCAATGAACGCAAAGCCAGGATACTCCAGCGCGGCGCGGATGATGGGCACCAGCTGTTCCTTGTCGCCGGAAAAACTGCGGGCGACGAAGCCGGCTCCCATGTCGAGCGCCAGGCGCGCGAGGTCTATGGGCGGATAGCGGTTGGTCTCGCCGCCCTTGCTGACGGAACCCTCGTCCGCCGTGGCGGAGAATTGGCCCTTGGTCAAACCGTAGGTGCCGTTGTTTTCCACCATGTAGAGCATGTTGATGCCGCGCCGGATGGCATGCACGAACTGGCCGAGACCGATCGAGGCGGTGTCGCCGTCGCCCGAAACGCCGATATAAACCAACTCGCGATTGGCGAGGTTGGCGCCCGTGGCAAGCGAGGGCATGCGCCCGTGCACGCCGTTGAAACCGTGCGCGGCACCCAGGAAATAGGTCGGCGTTTTCGCCGAGCAGCCGATGCCGGATAACTTGGCAATCCGGTGCGGCGGCAACTCCAGCTCGAAACAGGCCTCGATGATGGCGGCACTGATCGAATCGTGCCCGCACCCTGCGCACAGGGTGGAAATCTTGCCTTCGTAATCCCGGCGCGTAAGGCCCAATGTGTTTTTCGGCAACGCCGGGTGATGCACGGCGGGTTTGGCGATCCAGGTCATGAGGCGGCTCCCGCGGCAGAATGATCCGCGGCTGAGGCGAGATGCTCCAGCACCGAGCGGATCAGGAATTCGGCGGTGACCGGCAGGCCACCGTAATGCAATAGCGATACCAGCTGCGCCGGATCCATGCCGCCCTCGGTGAGCAGCATGGTGTGCAGCTGGGCATCGCGGTTCTGTTCAACCACAAATACCGTCTTGTGCGTTTCGATGAAGCGATACACCTCGTCGCTGAACGGGAAGGCGAGCAGGCGCATCGCATCGAGTTTCACCCCCCGTTTCGCGAGGCCCTCGAGCGCCTCCCGCATGGGCTCGGTGGTCGTGCCGAAGTACAGGACGCCGGCCTCGGCACCGGACTCGGCTTCCATCACCGGCTTGGGTACCAACTGCGCCGCGGTGTCGAACTTGCGGCGTAGCCGGTCGAGGTTCTCCTGGTACTTGGCGCTGTCCTCGGTGTAGGCGCCGTACTTGTCATGTCCCGAACCGCGTGTGAAGTAAGCACCGCGCGAGGGGTGCGTGCCCGGATAGGTCCGGTAGGGAATGGCGTCGCCGTCCACGTCGAGATAGCGGTAAAACTGCTTTCCGGCTTCCAGTTCGTCATGGTCAAGCACCTTGCCGCGGTCGGGCCGGCGCGTATCGTCCCACTTGAAGGGGCGCGACAGCCAGGTATTCATGCCCAGATCCAGGTCGCTCATCACGATGACGGGTGTCTGCAAGCGGTCGGCCAGATCGAAGGCCTCAACGGCCAACTCGAAACACTCGTCGGGCGAGGCGGGGAAGAGCAGCACATGCTTGGTGTCGCCGTGCGAGGCATAGGCGGCGGAGAGCAGATCCGCCTGCTGGGTGCGCGTGGGCATGCCGGTGGAAGGGCCGGCACGCTGGACGTCGAACAGCACGGTGGGAATTTCGGCGTAGTAGGCCAGGCCCAGGAACTCGCTCATCAACGACACGCCCGGGCCACTGGTTGCAGTGAAGGAGCGCGCGCCGTTCCAGGAGGCCCCGATGACGACACCGATGGCCGAAAGCTCGTCCTCTGCCTGCACAATCGCGAAATTGTTGCGCCCGCTCTCCGGATCGACACGGAGTTTTGTGCAGAAATGGCCAAACGCCTCGGCGAGTGACGTCGAGGGCGTGATCGGATACCACGCGGCGACGGTGGCGCCCGCGTAAACGCAACCGAGCGCGCAGGCCTCGTTGCCGGTCACCAGGATCCCGTCGCCCACCGTGTCACGCCGCTCCGCGCGGATCGGCAGCGGGCAGTCGAAAGCAGCCAGCGCCGCTTCGCGTCCCGCCTCGAGCGCCTCCACGTTGGGTGCGATCAGCTTTTCCTTGCCCTTGAACCGTTCGTCCAACAGACCGGTCAGAACATCGAATTCGATGTCGAGCAGCGCCGAGAGCGCACCGACATAGCAAATGTTTTTGAACAGCAGGCGCTTGCGCTGGTCGTCATGCTGCTGGACCATCTCGATAAACGGCAGGCCCAGGAAGGTGATGTCATCGCGCCGCATCGCAGGATCTAACGGGCGCGTGGAATCGTGGAGCAGGTAGCCGCCGCTTTCCACGCTCGCAATATCGTCCTTGAAACTCTGCGGATTCATGGCGACGACCAGGTCCACGCTGCCGCGCCGGCCGGTGTGGCCCGCCTCGCTCACCCGGATCTCGTACCACGTCGGCAGGCCCTGGATGTTGGAGGGAAACATGTTCTTGGCCGCAATCGGCAAACCCATGCGGTAAAACGCTTTCGCCAGCAAGGTGTTTGCGCTCGCGGAGCCCGTGCCGTTTACGTTGGCGCAGCGAATGACGAATTCGTTGAGCTTCCCTGTCGGCATCGCTTATCTCCCCCGCAGGGACGGAAAGGATTTATTCATGGCAAAGACCGCCGGCCTGGGGCAAATGGATGGTGGATTTCTGCATGTCCCAAGCGCCGGTGGGACAACGCTCGGCGCACAGCCCGCAGTGCAGGCACAGGTTCTCGTCCTTGGCCATGATGCGTCCCGTCGGGAGGGGGCCGTCTACGTAGACATCCTGCGCCTCGTTCTCGGCAGGCACGCGCAAGCGCGCACGGAGTTCTTCCTCTTCGCCGTCGCCGGTGAAGTTGATGCAGTCCATCGGGCAAATGTCCACACAGGCGTCGCATTCGATGCACAGCTTCGGCGCGAATACCGTCTGCACATCGCAATTCAGGCAACGGTCGGCTTCCTCGAGCGCGCGCTCGACGTCGTAACCCAGCTCCACCTCGACCCGGATATTGGCGAGCGCTGCGGATTTCTTCGCGTGCGGCACGACGACCCGCGCGGCTTCGTCGTAGTCGTTGCCGTAGCTCCATTCGTGGATGCCCATCTTCTGGCTGACGAGGTTCATCCCCTGCGCCGGACGGTCCTTGTGCAGGTCCTTGCCCTGGCAATACAGGTCGATGGAAATCGCCGCGGCGTGACCGTGGGCGGCGGCGGAGACGATGTTGTCCGGGCCCAGCGCCGCGTCGCCGCCGAAGAACACGCCCGACCGCGTGGACTCGAAGGTTACCGGATCGAGCTTGGGCAGGCTCCACTTGCCAATCTCGACGCCGAGTTCCGGCTCGATCCACGGGAACACGGGATCCTGGCCGATGGCGAGCAGCGCATCATCGCAGGGAATTTCCACGCGCTCGCCGGTCGGGATGAGCTTGCGTTTGCCGTCCGTGTACTCGGCGCGCACCTTGTCGAAGAGCATCGCGGTGAGCTTGCCGTTCTTCACCACGAAGGAATGCGGATTGTGCCAATTGAGGATCGGGATGTCCTCGGCCATCGCCTCTTCTTTCTCCCAGGGATGCGCCTTCATCTCCTCGAAGCCGCTGCGCACCGTGACGATCACATCCTTGCCTCCGATTCGAAGCGCACTGCGGCAACAGTCCATCGCCGTGTTGCCGCCGCCGACCACCACCACCCGCTTGCCGATGCTCGTGGTATGGCCGAAGGCGACGCTCGCGAGCCAGTCCACGCCGATGTGGATGTTGTCCGCGGCCTCGGCGCGGCCCGGAATGTCGAGGTCGCGTCCGCGCGGTGCGCCCGTGCCGATGAACACGGCATCGAAGCCTTCGTCGATAACCGCCTTGAGGCTGTCCACGCGGTGGCCGAAGCGGCACTCGACGCCCATGTCGAGCACGAGGTTCACTTCCTCGTCGAGCACCTCCACCGGCAGGCGGAAAGCGGGGATCTGGCTGCGCATCATCCCGCCGCCGAGCTTTTCCTGTTCTATGAGAACCACTTCGTAGCCGAGCGGCAGCAGGTCACGGGCGACGGTCAGCGAGGCAGGGCCCGCCCCGATCAGCGCAATGCGCTTGCCGTTTTTCTTCTTCGGCACCTCGGGCATCAGGTGTTCGAACTCGCCCTTGAGATCGGCGGCGACGCGCTTGAGCCGGCAGATGGCGACCGGTTCCTTTTCCACGCGCCCGCGCCGGCAGGCAGGTTCGCAAGGCCGGTCGCAGGTGCGCCCCAGGATGCCGGGGAATACATTCGAATACCAGTTGAGCATGAAGGCGTCGGTGTAGCGTCCGGCGGCGATCATGCGGATGTATTCGGGGACGTTGGTATGGGTAGGACAAGCCCACTGACAGTCGACGACCTTGTGGAAATAATCCGGTTTTGCGATATCGGTCTTTCGCACCTACTCGCCCCTGGGTGGCGTTGCCCGATAGGTTGATATTACTCCCGCCGTGCGCCCGCGTCTAATCCCCTCTCGAACCCGTCCTCAACAACCCTCTCCCGGGCGACTGCCAATCCCAGACATTGAGCTCCCGGGATCTTTCATCACGCACCGGAATCGATTAATCTCTCATCGCCGTCACCCCACTGCTGAGCATGGCATCCAAATGCATTCGAATCCTGGCGCTTTCGGGCAGCCTGCGGGCCAATTCATCCAATTCGGCACTGCTGCGGGCCGCGGCAAGGCTGGTTCCCGACAACACGCACCTCTCGCTCTACGAAGGCTTGGTATTATTGCCGCCGTTCAATCCGGATCGCGAAGCAAAACTCTATGACGTTGCGGCGCCGGGTCTCCTATATCGCAGCGACCTGAACGACCCCGGCCTGATCGAAGTGCGCAACCTGAACGAGCAGGTCAGGCAAGCAGACGGGCTGCTGATCGCCTGCCCCGAATATGCGCGCGGCGTGCCCGGCGCTTTCAAGAATGCACTGGACTGGATGGTCGGGAGCAATGCCTTCGTCTGCAAACCCTTCGTGCAGTTCAACGCCTCGCCACGCGCCTCTCACGCGCAGGCGGCTTTGCGATTGACGCTCGAAACCATGTCCGGGGTGTTCGTGGAAGAAGCCTCTCTGTCGGTGCCCTTGCTCAACCGCGGACTCGGCCCCGATGACATTCTTGCGGATCCGGAGCTGGCCGGACCGATTCGCAATGCACTCCAGGCCTTTATTGACAGAATCGAAAGCGATGAACATTCGGACTGACGACCTGAGCCGGCCGGAAGTCGGCGAATTGCTGCTGGAACACCTGGACAACATGACGTTGCATTCGCCACCCGAGAGCATCCATGCACTGGATCTCGACGCCTTTCGCAACCCGAGCATCACGCTCTGGAGTGCCTGGGAAGGCGACGAGTTACTGGGCTGCGGTGCGCTCAAGGAGCTTGACGCGACACACGGCGAAATCAAATCCATGCGGACCGCCGACAAACATCTGCGGCGGGGCGTGGCGGCCAGACTCCTGGAGCATATTCTTGTGGAGGCCGGGCAGCGCGGGTATCGACGGCTCAGCCTGGAAACCGGTTCGATGGCGGCCTTTGCCCCGGCCCGCGCGCTCTACGAACGATTCGGATTCGACTATTGCGGCCCCTTCGCTGACTATGTCGAAGACCCCTACAGCGTATTCATGACCAAGGCTTTGTAAGGTCTTTCTTTTTATCGTGGCCTATGACGCCGATTATTCGCTATATGCGCAAACACAGCGGAGGCGGGAGGCAAACTGGAATAGACCGGGTCGCGGACTCGCGGGCGATTGCCTCAAATCAATTCCTTGGCGTGAGTCCGAAACTATACTGGCCGCCTATCGCTCCCGGCATCACTCGTGCCAGGAAACATCTACGCCTCACCAGGACATGCACGATGCAAGAGTTTCCCCATCACTACAAAGTTGCTGCCAATGCAAGCCCCGACGGTAACGTCACACTTTCCAGCGACGGCCTGGACGACCTCACTTCAGCAGCCCCTGCCGAGTTCGGCGGCCCCGGCGACCAATGGTCCCCGGAAACCCTCCTGGCTGCGGCCGTTGCCGATTGCTTCATCCTCGGCTTCAAGGCCATCTCCCGAGCTTCACGCTTTTCCTGGAACAGTCTGCAGTGCGATGTCGAAGGCAGACTGGAGCGCATCGATCACGTAACGCGCTTCACCGAATTTCATATCCGTGCTTCACTGGAAATTCCCGCGGACGCCGACGAAGAAAGAGCGAAGCTGTTGCTCGACAAAGCCGAGGCCACTTGCCTGGTGACCAATTCCCTGACCAGCTCGTTGCAACTGGACGCCACGGTGACGAAAGCAGCCTGACTCTTGATGGCCGGGAAAACGTCCTGCCCCTTTGGGTAAACTGCCGGGAACGAACCACGACTCAACGCCGGAAACCCCATGCCTCCAAGCCAAGGTTTTGCCTGCGTCAATGGCGCACGCTTGTATTACGAGACCGCAGGCTCCGGCGAGCCGCTGGTCTTGATCCACGGGAACACGCTCGATACGCGCATGTGGGACGATCAGTGGAGCCCCTTCGCCGAGCGCTACCGCGTGATTCGCTACGACATGCGCGGCTTCGGCCGCTCGTCCATGCCTACCGAAACCGCTTACTCTCCCGCCGAAGACCTGAAGGCATTGCTCGATCAACTGAACGTGGGCCGGATACACGTGCTGGGACTGTCGCGGGGCGGCGCGGTCGCGCTCGATTACGCGCTCATGTACCCCGAAGAGACGCTTTCGCTGATCTTCGCGGACGCCGGCCTGTGGGATTTTCCGTGGACGCACTATGCAACTTCGGTCAAGGCCGTGCGCGAAACCTGCCGCACTTCCGGAATCGAGGCAGCACGAGCATTGTGGCTCGACCATCCGCTGTTCGCACCCGCGCTCGAAAAGCCATCCGTCGCGGAGCGGCTGCGAGCCATGGTGACAGACTACTCCGGTTGGCACTGGCAACATGACGAAAGCCTGCAGCTGCTCGATCCGCCACCTATAGAACGACTGACGGCCTTGAATATCCCGGTGCTGGTTATCGCCGGAGAGCGCGACCTGCCCGACTTCCTCGCCATTGCCACATTGCTGAGCGAGCGCATACCGGGCGCTGAAAAAATCATCCTGCCGTCGGGCCATATGTCCAACATGGAAGCGCCTGCGGCTTTCAATGCCGCCGTACTTGATTTTCTCTCGCGCTCCAACGCGCATGGGTAAAGAGCCGGAAATGAATGCCGGTCAAAAACGGATGCCCGTACTGTTCGTCGGCCACGGCAATCCCATGAATGCCATCGAGCAAAATGCATTCCACCAAAGCTGGGAAAAGCTGGGGCAAGCACTACCGCGGCCCGGGGCCGTGCTGTGTATTTCCGCGCACTGGGAAACCGACGGCGTTGCCGTAACGGCCGCATCCCGGCCGGAAACGATCCATGACTTCTACGGCTTCCCACGTGCCTTGTTCGATGTCCAGTACCCAGCACCCGGTGAACCGGGGTTGGCACGGCGTACGGCCGCGTTGCTGGCCGACTACGATGTGCGCCTCGATGCCGAACGCGGTCTGGACCATGGCGTGTGGAGCGTCCTGGCGCCCATGTACCCGGAAGCGGATATCCCGGTCGTCCAATTGAGCCTGGACAGCCGCCGGCCCGGCGACTTTCATTACCGGCTCGGCAAGGCGCTGGGCCCCTTGCGGGACGAAGGCGTGCTGATCGTGGCGAGCGGCAACATCGTTCACAACCTGCGCCTGCTGAATTACCGTGACCCCACGCCGCCGGCCTGGGCGCTGGAGGCCGACGCGGCCATCCGCTCACGCATCGGGGCCCGCGACCACGACGCACTCATCAATTATGAAGCGCTCGGACCGGCCGTGAAACAAGGCATTCCCACCAACGAGCATTACCTGCCCCTGCTCTATGCGTTGGGCCTCCAGCAAGACAACGATGTCTTGAGCTTTTTCAACACATCAGTCTGGGGCAGTATTTCGATGAGCTCGGTGATACTGACGCCCGGCGATTCTGCCTGAACTCATTGCCCGGTTTCTCTTTTGATGATAAACAAGGCAGGTGGGGAAACCGGCGCCGCCCGATAGGGAGGACTCGATGAAGGACCGCATCCGCTTCCTGCTCAACCGCCTGCGCGAACGGCTGTGGGTCAAGCCACTCGCCGTGTGCCTGCTGTCCATACTCGCCGCGTTCATTGCCAGCGTCGTCGACCATCCGCAATTCTCGCCCTACGTTCCCGACATCACCCAGGCATCGCTCAAGGACCTGCTCACCATCATTTCCACGAGCATGCTGGTCATCGCGACGTTCTCCGTGGCTTCCATGGTGTCCGCCTACGCAACCGCGGGGAGCGTGGCCACACCCCGCTCCTTTTCATTGATCGTGGCCGACGATGTCTCGCAAAACGCACTGTCGACTTTCATCGGGGCGTTCATCTTCAGCATCGTCGCCCTGGTCGCACTGACCAACGGCTACTACGGCAAGCCCGGGCGCTTCGCGCTGTTCCTGATCACGATTCTGGTCTTCGCGATCGTGATCTTTACCTTCCTGCGCTGGGTCGACCGCATCGCCCGCCTGGGCCGGCTGGGCACCACGGCCGACAAGATCGAGGAGGCCGCGGCGACCGCGCTCCGACGCCGCAAGCGCGCCCCACGCATGGGGGGCGCCCCGATGCCGGAATCGCCCGGCGAAGGTGAGGCCCTGTACAGCCGCAAGGTCGGCTACGTCCAGCGGCTCGACATGAGTGCGCTGCAAGCGGCTGCGGAGAACGGCGATGTCCACATCGAAGTCGCGGCATTGCCGGGCACCTTTGCCGCCCCGGGCCGGGCGCTGGCCTATGTGCGCCCGGGCAATAACCCGGACAAGCCCGTCAACGTCGAGCGCGTCCGCGCCGCTTTCGTGATCGGAGGCGATCGCACGTTCGACGACGATCCGCGCTTCGGCCTCGTGGCCTTGTCCGAAATCGCCAGCCGGGCGCTATCGCCGGCGGTCAACGATCCGGGCACAGCGATCGACATCATCGGCACCTTCGTGCGCCTGTTCACTGCATGGGCCGCCGAACCGGAAAACACGGAACCGCCGGCAGTGCCGTACGATCGCGTATGCGTCCCGGAGCTGTCGCTGGACGATCTTTTTGATGACGCCTTCAACGCGATCTCGAGAGACGGTGCCGGCATGCTGGAAGTGGCGACGCGACTGCAGAAGGCCTTCGAGTCTCTGGCCGCGACCGGCAATCCCGACACGGTGAAGGTCGCCACCGAGCATGCCCGCCGCGCGCTCACGCATTCGGAAGAGGTGCTCAAGCATCCTTACGAGATCGAGACGCTGCGGCTCGCCGCCGAACTCTGCAACGACAAATGAACGAGACCTCTATGATCCTGCGCGACGCCCAAGCTGCCGATGCCGCACGCATTGCGGGGATCTACAACCACTACATCCTGCATTCGACGGCAACCTTCCAGGAACAGCCGATCAGCACCGAAGACATCGCGGCTCGCATCACGGAAATCGAAGCTGCGGGATTGCCGTGGCTGGTAGCGGACACCGATGACGGCATCGTGGGCTATGCCTATGCGAGCAAATGGAAGGGCCGTTGCGCCTATCGCTACGCCGTGGAGACCACCGTCTACATCGCTCCGGAGATGCAGGGGCAGGGCATAGGCACCCGTCTTTACAGGGAACTGCTGGACCGACTCCGCAAATGTTCCCTGCACGCAGCCATGGGCGGGATTGCCTTACCCAACGCAGCAAGTATCTCGCTCCATGAACGTGCGGGCTTCGAAAAGGTCGCACATTTCAGGGAGGTCGGGTACAAATTCGACCGCTGGATCGACGTCGGCTACTGGGAAATCATCCTTTCATGACCCATGCGACAACCATCCAGGTCAAGGTAAAACCCAATGCGCGGGAGAGCCGGCTGGACCCGCCGGAGGACGACGGTCCCTGGCTCGCCAAACTCAAGTCACCGCCCGTCGACGGCAAAGCCAACAAGGAACTGATCGCACTGGTCGCGAAACACTTCGGCTACCCGCGCTCGTCGGTCACGATCACCGCCGGTCACAAAGGGCGTATGAAACGCATCCGCATCGACCCGGCAAGCTGAACAGTCGAAAAGAGAAACTCTCGCCAAGGCGCAAAGCACGCAGAGAACCAAGGCAGCCGTGTTGTAGCGGGATACAGCCCGCTCTGCTTTGCTGCGTCAATCTGCCGAGGCCGGTTAAACAACCTGCTTAAAAAGCAGAAAGAATGACCGTCTTGGAGCAGATTTTCAATGTCCTATTGCGGCTGTGGATTCAACGGGTGGATGCAACACGCTAAAGTCTGCGAGAGCAGAAGGAGTGTTGCTGATGAAACAAAGAACCCGGATCTATTACACCAAGAAGCAGAAGGCGCTGATGTGGGATCGTTGGCAGCAAGGCGAGTCACTGCATCAGATTGCAAAGCTGTTTGATCGATACCATTCCTCGGTCCAAGGCATCCTATTGATGAATTCCGGGGCAATCAAAAGATTCTCTGGCTTAAGGGCTTGAATTGGAGGAGGAGCCTTTTTATTAGATTGAACCTTGTAGATGTAGATGAGGTTCGAGGTGGGCATCGGCGCCTTCGCGGCGGGAAGATCCGACAGAATCACACGTCCAAAGAGATACCGGCCATCTGGCAATAGCATCGCAAATATGTCGCCAGGAATCAGCTTCTTGTATGAGCGTTTAAGTAGGCGAAGATTTGTTTTTACGTTCATGTCAGACGCCTCTGTGACCCTAGGGGCAGTTTCCAATCTCCACCTTCGCATTGTCGCAAATCACGTCGGGTCGATCGAATGAGCTAGTGAACGGCAAAGATCGGTCGAGTTTTGACACGGCTAAGTTCGGCCGAGGCTGTGTGA
>CAZPJI010000029.1:0-31409 GCA_964586925.1 uncultured Gammaproteobacteria bacterium | reverse complement strand
TCCGTCATTTCGATTCGAACCCACGGACAATAGATGATCGGTTCGACAAATCGGCGCGAGCCGCGAATTTATGCCGGCTTCCACGATAGAGATTACGAATTGACTTGCTGCGTTTTATCCAGGGCTGCCAATCGTCCCCTGATGGCGCAGTTGGGCCGCGGTGAAGCGGTCGGCGGCTGCACACGTCCGGGTGCATGCGCTCCAGCCACATTTCGACGATGCCGTCGGAGAGGGCGGCGAAGACTATATCGGCCTGCTCGATATGGCTGCGCGCCAGCGGACTGAGATGTGATCCCAGGGTCATGCCGAGGCCGACGCAGGCAATGTTGCCGGTTAATGCCGTAGCTCGTTTTGCTGAAGTGGAATCAATCATTTTGAATCATGGCCGCTTCCATGCCAAATGATCAATTGAATCGTTATCTGTGTATAAGTAAATTACAGGTTTTATTCGGATCAATGGTTTATTCACGCGCTGGCTTGGATGCCGCCGTTACACTTTCGGCCCTAGGCCTAATGTCTTTGTTGGTTCCTATGACGAGTCGATTGCGCCCGCTTCGTTTGGCGGTATAGAGCGCCGCATCGGCATCAATCAGCAGTTGCACCAGTTCGTAGCCGGACGTGTCGCTGCAAGCCAGGCCAATACTGGCGGACACTGTCACGCTGTCGCCAGAGCTCAGTTTTGTCGATGTAGAGGCCAAGGCGTGGCGGATACGTTCGCCGATCTCGGCACCTTGTGCACTAGAACAGGCCGGCATAAGGATGCCGAATTCTTCGCCGCCCAGGCGGCCAAACACGTCGGAAGTGCGCAGTTCCCGTCGGCTGATTTCGACGGCGTGTTTCAAGACATCATCGCCGGCGATATGGCCGTAGAGGTCGTTGATCCGCTTGAAGTGATCCAGGTCTATGATGACCAGGCAGGCCTTGGCTTGGGCTTTGGATAGCCGCTGCAGTACTTGTTTAGCCTGATCGAGAAAATGCTGCCGGTTAAAGGTTTTGGTCAGATCGTCATGGCGTGCCATGCGCCGAAAACGCAATTGTGAGTGTTTGAGCCGATATAGCCAAAGGCCAATGAGAATAATCGCGATTATCAGCAGTGCGATGTATAGGCGACTGGTTTCCGCCGCCTTGCGCTCGAGTGCCTGGCGCAATTTCAGAATCTGATTTTGCTTGGTCAGCGCTTCCAATCTCAATTTCTTGGCTGTGACTTTCTGTTTGACCATCTGATAGGCCAGTGCACGAGCTTTGGCGTCATTTATAGCAGCTTTGTCCAGTTTGATGTATTTTTCATAATAGGTGAGTGCGGCTGCATAATGACCAGTCTGTTGCTCGGTCTTGTAGAGAACGTAATATGGGCTTTCCAATTCGGAAGCACTACGCTTATCAGAATTTATTGCAATAGCAGCCAGAGCTTCCCTCTTTGCATTGGAGTAATCGCCTTGCGACAGGTAGGCGTGCGCTAGCGTGGAATGGAGGGAAATAATATGGGACTTATATTTGACTTTTAGTATGGAAGGGGTTAAGCGGCGCAGGTAATCAATGGCCTGTTTTGCGTGACCTTTTTCTATTAATAGATAAGCTTTGTCTAACTGAAGCGTTTGAGCATAAATCATTTCTTTGTTCGAGAGGCATTGAACTATGGCGGTTTCTAATTGTTTGTTCGTGGGTGATAGTTGGTTCGCCATGTATAACGCGTTCAGGGCGTAAGATTCTATTTGGCATCGGGCACCGCCGATTTTAGACTCTGATTTTAATAACTTGATGTATTCCTGAACCTGGTCATATTGTCCGGCAATGCTGAGCATCTGGATGATTTGATTCAACGCCCATATGCGCGCCTGACTGTTGGTTATGGTAGGTAGATCAGACATCAGTTTGTTGGCCAATTCATAGGCCTTTAGATAGTCCTTTTGACTGCTGAGGATGTTTATTTTTAGTCCCGACGCCCTAACTTCAAGCACTGGATCGTTGGAGTGGTTAATAATGTTGTCAAGGATTGGAGTGGCCTTGGTGTAATCTCCTGCAATGACAGCCTGCCATGCGTTAAGGTAACGTAAATGCCATTTTTGTGCCGTTGAAAGCCGGTCTTCTTCTTGGTTGAGATTTTTCAGAATACGCAAAAAATTCGAATAGTTGGTTGTTTTGTCGGCTTCAGCTTGTGCCAGCAATTTTTGTGATTGGGGAGCGTTGTGTGGGGAATCATTGGCCCTTGCAGCAGTCGCGCACAAAAGTATCGTCGCCATCATCAAAGCGCATGACAGCCGGGAAGATTTGCCGCTCTCCATCAGTTTATTCGGCAATTTGGTCCTGGTTTATGGTGTTCTATGTGCTATTTCTGGTCGGGGGGGGACTCCTCTTTCTCTTCCTCTTCCTCTTCAGGAACTTCGGGGGCTGTTACATTCGTGTTCGTGGGGTGATTGGAAGTCTCGAGTCTCATATCGCCGAATTCTCGACTCAGATAACTGCTATCCCCGGAAGCCGCCGCTTGTTTGAGCGCCTCGCTGGCATCAAGGTTGGCTAATGTCTCTGCCATCTTTTCTCCAGGGGCGCGTCGTAACGATGCGTCCTTACCGATGGTTTCCAGTAGTTCGATGGTATCTGTCATGGTTGTCTCCTCGGGTCTTTGTTGAGGGTGAGTGGTCTATCCGGTCAGCTGTGGCAAGACCGTCTTAACTTGTGCGCGAATAGAATTGCCAATCGCCATTATCGCACCATATATGCCCTTGCATCATATCGCTTATTGCCTGCCCGTGTCGTTTGTTTCCCGCCTTTCGCAATGCGTCGATTGCGCCTGATCAAGTGCTGTCAACCGCTTCAAGATCTCTCGATTGGGGGTCATTGGCAATGCGGGTGGCAGGACTACCGTTTCTTCTGCTGTGAGATCCGTGGTCGGAATATCCCGAAGGGGCACACGGCGTATGCGAGGTTGTTGTATCGGCAACGTCGCACCACGATAAATAATCACTTCATGATCCAGAGGGTAGTCTTGGCTCAGAACATCCACCAGCACCTGTCGGTATTCGGGTCCGGTGGAAAAACGTTTCAACGAACGGTCGCCCACCAATCCTACTTGCCACAATATCAAGCAAGCGGTGGGATTGATGGGAATCTTGTAGAACACCAGTTGACTGGCTTCATAATGTTGACAGCCATAGCGGCCGGGGTCGATGCCAATATCGGCGTAAAGGCAGTCCTCGGCGGAGATGCCGGGTTCCATGTGTGCCGGGTAGCCTTCCGCGCGTGCGACCTTAATCACCTCGTGTGGCGACCAGGCGAACACGCCGGGATGACCGTAGAACACGGCGCAAGTATTCTTGCCAGCGCGCACCTCGGCCATCATCACATCGACCCATTCGCGGTAGGTTTGTATGCGTGGTTTTTCGCCCTTGCCGTAGTAGGGCTGCAGGCTGCGTACGTCCGGGTGCATGCGTTCCAGCCATTTCTCGACGATACCGTCGGAGACGGCGGCAAAAACCACGTCAGCCTGCTCGATATGGCTGCGTGCCAGCGGACTGAGATGAGAGCCTAAAGTCATGCCTAAGCCTACGCAGGCAATACTCCCGATTGTCGCGGTGTTAGGAAGTTGTGGGGAAGATGGAGCTTGTTTGGCAATCATGATTTTGATTGATTCCGCGATAGTTTGGCTTTGCCGCTGATGTCATCATCCAGCGTCACTCGGAGAATGAGGCACCACTACTAAAAAACGCTTGTCCCATGATTATATTCGTCCCTCGGGGCTATGTCGACAAATATATCGATATTGGAGGCATTCGGCAAATCATGGGCGTGGTTAATATCCGTATGGCTATACTGGTGCTTGGTATCCGGCGTGAGGGCGCCATGGGCAGGGAATTGGTGAATGAAAAAGCCTTGCAGTCGCATCTGGAAAGCGAACTCCACAGGCATCAGGAGTGCAATCGGTATCGGGTGACGAGCGTGACCAAGCTTCAGAGTCCCGATGCCGAGGGCTGCAATTGGGTGCCGACCATTACTACTGAATCGGGTTCGAGGAATGTGCGCGATCCCTGTGTGGAGATCGCAGAGCGGATCGTCGCCGAGGCGCGCAAGAAGTTCAATCTGGCATAACGCTGATTCGGCACCGCATTTAAGCCTGAGTGTTTAAGGTGGCACGGTCTGGAGGGGTATGACTTGGCATTGTGGGTTTGAGGCGCTATGATCGGTGCGGTTGAATTTGCCGCATTCCGGTTACACCGGCCACTGACCCGGGAAAACGCCTCGTCGCGATCAGGTTGACTTGGCCTGCCAATAACAGGGGAGGGCAGGGTGCATGTGGTATGGCACCGAATGCGCCTTACACTCAAGGAGCATACGATGAAATGCATTCCCTGTTCTCTCGTCCCACGTAAATATATGGCCTCCATAGGCTTGGTGGTCCTGGCAGCCGTTTGCCTGGTGCCGACCGTGGCCAGCGCTGATGCTGTGTCCAGCCAGGCGTTGATGAGCAAACTGCACTGGCGCAACGTCGGTCCCTTTATCGGTGGCCGCGTGGTGGCGGTCGACGGTGTGCCCAGCAAGCCGGACCTGTTCTATATGGGCGCCGTCGATGGTGGTGTCTGGAAGAGCACGAACTACGGCAACACCTGGGAAAACATCAGCGATGGCTGGCCGAGTTCCAGCAACAGCATCGGAGCCATTGCCGTGGCGCCGTCCAATCCCAAAGTGATATACGCCGGTACCGGCGAGAGTGATATCCGTGGCGACATGATCACCGGCGATGGTGTGTTCAAGACCACCGACGGCGGCAAGAGCTGGCACTATGCGGGCCTCAAGGACACGCATACCACCATGAGCCTGCTGGTGGACCCGAAAAACCCCGACATTGTCTATGCCGCTTCGATGGGCCATGTGTTCGTGCCGGGGCCGCATCGTGGCGTATTCAAGAGCACTGATGGGGGCAAGACCTGGCACAAGATTCTGTTCGTCAACGACAAGACCGGTGTGGTCGATCTGGTCATGGATCCGAAGAACCCCGAAGTGCTCTACGCGGCGGCCTGGCAGGCCTATCGCAAGCCGTGGAAGCTGATGAGCGGTGGCCCGGGCAGCGGAATCTACAAGACTACGGACGGCGGAAAGCACTGGACGAATATCACGCGCCACGAGGGTCTGCCCAAGGGGGTAATCGGCAAGATCGGTGTTGCGGTGGCCGCCAGCAATCCGCAGGTTGTCTACGCCACTATCCAGGCCAAGCAAGGGGGCGTGTTCAAGTCGACCGACGGCGGCAAGACCTTCAAGCGCGTCAACGACAATTGGAAGCTTCGCCAGCGTGCCTTCTACTATATGGAGATATTTGTCGATCCGACCGATCCCGATATCGTCTACATGCCGCAGGTGGATGCCCTGTTTGTCTCACATGACGGTGGTAAGAAATTCAAGGAACTGCACACGCATCACGGCGACAACCACATCGTCTGGATCAACCCGACCAATCCTAAAATCCTGCTGGAAGGCAATGACGGGGGCGCGACCGTATCGGTGGACGGCGGCAAGACCTGGAGCACCGAGCACAACCAGCCGACCGGGCAGTACTACAGCGTGAACCTGGATAACCAGTTCCCGTTCCACATTTACGGGGCGCAACAGGACGAGGGCGCTTTCGAGGGTCCCAGCGCCACAGCGAACGGGGACATCCCTCTCAGGGCCTGGAAGCGGACGGCGTTTGGCGAAAGCACCTGGGTGGTGCCGCAGCCGGATAACCCGAAAATCAATTATGGCAGCGGGTACTACAGCATCTTCGTCAAGTACAACATGGACAACGAGCAGTACCAGAGCGTCAGCCCCTGGCCCAACTACAAGGATGGCGCCGCATCGGCAGAGCTGAGATACCGCTTTGGCTGGACCCATCCCATCCTGTTCTCGCCCGCTAACCCGAAGGAGCTTCTCATTGGCTCGCAGTACGTGATGAAAAGCGACGATTACGGGCGCACCTGGAAAACGATCAGCCCGGATTTGACCCGCAACGACCCACGTACGGAGGAGCCGACCGGCGGCCCGATCGATCTCGATCAGTCCGGCGCCGAGATCTATCCCGGTCTTTCCTCGCTGGCGGTCTCCTCGCTGGATAACGATATTATCTGGGCCGGTTCGGACGATGGACTTGTCCATGTTACGACCGACGGCGGTAAGCATTGGCGCGAAGTGCGGCCCGCGGCGCTGCCCAAGTGGGCGAACATCAGTTCAATCCAACCTTCGTATGCGCACAAGGGCACGGCTTACCTGACCGCACGCCGCTATATGTGGGACGACTTCAAGCCCTACGTGTTCAAGACGAAGGACTACGGGCGCCACTGGACCCGGATTACCCGGGGGCTCTCCGACAGCCAGTACGTATTCCATGTGACCCAGGATCCCAAGGATCCGAACTTGCTCTTCCTGGGCACTAAGAATACGGTCTATGTCAGCTTTGATAGCGGAGAGCATTGGCAGCCGCTCGGTTTGAACCTGCCCAAGGTCCAGGTGCGGGGCGTGGCTATCAATAACCGCCAGGACAGCGTGGTGATAGCCACCCATGGCCGTGCATTCTGGGTGTTGGACAACCTCGAGTTGCTCGAGCAAATGACCGGGCATCACGCAATAAATGCCGATCAGGCGATCGTGTTTGCGCCAGGCACCGCGTGGCTGACGCAATCCTATGGAGCTTCCGACTACCCGAATGGTACTGCGGGCAAGAACCCGCCATTTGGTGCGACGGTGTTCTTTCACGTGCCCCAAAATTACGCTGGCAAGACTCCGGCGACTCTGAGTTTCACGAACGCCAAAGGCGAGGTGATCCGCAGCTTTACGCTGCATCTCAAGCAGAAGTCGCACAAGAAAGCCGACACGAGCGGCATGACGCCACAGCAGAAACAGGAAATGGCGGAGAAGAAGCTTACGGCCATCAAGCCGGGCATGAACCGCTTCCAGTGGAACCTGCGCTACCCGGATGCCACTCGGGTCAAGGGTTTTTATCCCCCGGAGGCTGCAGGCGGTTTGGCACCCTATGTCTACGGTCCGCGGGTGGCGCCCGGTACCTATCACGTAGTGCTCGACTACGCAGGGCATAAAACCATACGGGCCTTCACGGTGGCTCTGGATCCGCGCATCGACAGTACGCAGGGGGATCTCGCAGCCAGCCTCGACCTCCAGCTCAAGATTCACAACGCCCTGAATACGCTGGATAAGAAGATCAATGCGGCAATGACTGTGCGTGATCAGTTGCAGAAAGCCATGAATGATCACAAGGTTGCCAGGGCCGCGGGCCAGAAAGCCCTGGGTGAGCTGAATCGCGAGCTCAATACGCTGGTGCAGATGGACATTCATTCCAGTGAAGGCGATCTGCTGCATGCGCCGCATCTGCATAGTCTGCTGGCTTACCTGCAGACGGACATCGGAATGGCTTATGTCAGGCCGACATCGGCGCAATATGCGGTTTTCCGTTATCTGAACAGCCAGGCGCAGGCCGGCGAACACCGGCTGCAACAGGCCATGAGCAACGCGAAGAAACTTTTATAATCATCGGTATGCGTATAGCAGGCCGGCATGAGACCTTCTCATGCCGGCCTTTCTTTTTTCGGTTTTCCGATATTGAATACCCTGTAAGCCGCTCGATAGACTACAGAAAGGCGGCAAGCTTTAGAAATTTGCAGGAGTTCGTGTGATTATCCGTTTCGCCATGAAAATTACTGCATATGCAAGCATTCTGTCGCTTGTCCTTGCGGCTCATTTGAGTAGCGTCTTGGCGGCAACGCCGAAGACCATGACTTCGTTGAATTTACCCGGTGTAAAGGCCCATGCCGGATTTGACGACATGGGATATATTCCCGCGCTGGGTCGCGTAGTCGTACCAGGCGGCGCTTCCGGCGAAGTGTTTCTGATCAACCCGGAAAAAGACAAGATATCCCGCGTCATATGTGTTACGCCGCCGGGCAAATCGAGACGATGGCGCGACGCAGGCACGACCTCCGCCGTCTATCTCGACGGCTACCTGATAGCCAGCGACCATAACAGGCAAGCGCTTGCCGTGATCGATCTGGACAGTGGCAAGGTCGTTGAGCGTGTACACCTGGCTTCGGGACCGGATTACGTGCGGTATGTCGAACCGGCAGGCCAGATATGGGTTACTGAACCAAGAGCGCAGCAGATCCAGATTTTCGTCCCTGATTTGGCTGCGGATCCCCCGACATTGCGAGCCGTTGGGGCAATTGCCGTCAAGGGTGGCCCCGAGTCATTGGTCATTGATGCGCGTACGGGGCGAGCTTATACGAATCAGTGGAAGCGGCACACCCTCGCGATCAACGTGCACTCCCGCAAAATTATTCACCGTTGGAAAGATGGTTGCCGCGGTCCGCGGGGGTTGGCGCTCGCGCCGGAACAGGACTTGCTGTTCGTCGGTTGTGCCGAGGGCAAGGCTGTCGTCTTGAACCTGGCTCGTCATGGTGCGATCCAGGCAAGCGCAAAGACCGGTAAGGGCGTCGACATTATTGCCTGGAATCCGCATTTGCGGCATCTGTATGTGCCTGCGGCTCGTAGCGCGACGTTAACGATTCTTGCGCTGAAAGCCGGCAAAGCGTTACGGCCCGCGGATGTGGTGAAAGCGGCACGAGGCTCGCATTGCGTGGCTACTGACGGCTTGGGTACAGCCTATGTCTGCGCCCCCTTGAACGGCCGGTTACTCGTTTACCATGACCACGATTGAACGGTAACCGATCCGCGAACACGAGCCTGATTCTTCCAATTGCTGAACTCTTCGGCCGCCATTAGTGTTATTCCGATGCATTCGTGTGATGCGGGCATTGGGTGTCGCTCCGGATATGACGGGTTTTTTGACCGGCGCTTTGTTATACCCCGCACAAGCACTGGGCCGGGGCGAGTCGGCACACTCAGCCGCAATGCCCCCAGAGTCGAGATTGGTGGTGACACCATTCGGGTAGCCACCCTCCGGCACTACTTTCAGCTAGTGGAGCTTCTCCGGTGGAGCTGTATAGATCCCACACCGGGCAAGCTTTCCACAAATCTCGGACCGAACAATTGTGAAGGTGTGAAATATCCGCCTTGGCCCGCCGGTTGGCTATCAAGGCGTTGCATGGCCATGAGCGCGGAGTCCCGGGTCAAGGCATAGCCATTGGGGGTCTCCAGAGTAGCGGTTATGCATTCCTTGAATTCGGTGCAGACTTCTCCCCAGACGTGAACCCTCGTCGATGCCAGCTCCTCTTCGCTTGGCCCGCGGGTGTTTGCTGCGGCGCGGTTTTCCAGGAAGCGGCGCACCGGGCCGATGCCGAGCAACGGGCGCACCAGGTTCAGTCGCCGCATGCGTCGGACGGTTCCTGGAGATGCGGGAACATAGACTTGAACGTTGCCGATTCCAGTCGAGTAATAAGCGGTCGCGACATCTCCCCAGGGGATGGTGACGGCCATTTTTTCGCCCGCACCGAAATCGATTTGTCGTGTATCCCAACCCAGAGGAACACGGACGAGTGATCCATTCCTGCGGATGAATCCGCCGTCGCCCATGCTGGCTGCCATGGTGCGCGCCGTACCGGGGCTGATATGTTTCCCCCCATCGAAGCCCAGCGTCAGGTTGCTGGCGGATGGTAAAGCGCTTTTCAGGACGCTGGCCACGCAGTCGGTGGGCACTACGTCGAAACCGATACCCGGACAGAGCGGGATGCCGGCCGCTCCGGCCATGTAATCCAGGTCGTGCGCGAGCTCGAAGACCTCGATTTCCCCGGTGATGTCGAGGTAGGGTCGATGCGCGGCGATACAGGCTTCGATCATGGGCTTCGCCGTACGCTTGAAGGGGCCGGCGCAGTGCAGGACGCCGCCACATTCCTTCAGTGTATTGATCAATTGGCCGGTGTCCTCCAATGCCAGGCAGCGCCATGGCAGATTTAGTGCGCCGGCAAGTTCGGTCAGCGCTTCTTTCCTGCGCCCGGCAAGGAGTAATGGCCGGCCCGTTTCAGCTGCTTTCCGGGCAATCAAGGCGCCTGTATAGCCATAAGCGCCATAGAGCATCCATGGTTGGTTTGCGCTCACTTTTACACCGTTTCCGATCACCTTTACAGTATAGTTCCTGGGCAACGGCGATTTCAGGTGAACTCCGTTGGCCGTTTACTGTAGAGATAGTTTTTCATAGTCATGATGAACCAGGCAGCAAGCTCCAGTCCGCGTCTCATCCGAGTCGTCGAGGTCTTGTGTCTGGCAGTATTGCTATTGGCTGCGCCCGCATGCCTTGCCACAGACCATGCCGTCGTTTTCGTGTATCACCGCTTTGGTGAGCCGCGCTATCCCACGACCAATACGCCTGTTGCAGCTTTCAAGGAACAACTCGACTACCTGGCGTCGCACGGATTCCATGTATGGCCCTTGCCTCGGCTGGTGAGAACGCTGCGAGCTGGAAAGCCCGTACCCGACAAGACTGTAGCGCTGAGTATTGATGACGCTTTTCAAAGTGTTTACGAGAATGCCTGGCCGTTGCTGCGAGCGCATCATTTCCCGGTTACGATCTTCGTCAGCACGCAAGCTGTGAATCGTCATTATCCTGCCTACATGAGCTGGTCTGAAATGCGTACCATGCAGGCTCAAGGCGCCACATTTGCGGATCACACGGTGACTCATCCGCATCCTCTAGTGCGCAAACGAGGAGAAAGCAGGGCAGCTTGGAAGAAACGTATGCGTGCCGAAGTTTTCGATGCCCAAAAGTGTCTGCAGAAAGAGTTGGGACCAACGACCAACACGCACCCCAAACTCTTTGCCTATCCCTATGGCGAATACAGCCCGGACCTGGCCAGGCTTGTCAACGGCTTGGGTTTCGTGGCGTTTGCACAGGCTTCAGGAGTTTTGGGCGAACCCTTGGATATTCGGGCCTTGCCGCGGTTTCCGATAGATACCGATTTTGACGCCCTGTCCATGTTCGCGCGCCGTGCGGTGTCCTTGCCCATGCCGCTCGCGAAAGCGAGGCCATGGAGCCCGGTTGTGGGTAACGCGAACAACCCGCCAAAGCTTATACTGTCGCTGGTTCGGCCTCTGCACGGCTTGAGCTGTTACCGTTCTGACGGTTCGCGTATGGCACAAACCCTGAAATCGCCGACGCAAGTCATCGTAAAGGCAGATGCGCCGTTGCCGCATGGCCGCTCAATGTATACCTGCACCGCACCAGCCCCTGGCGGGAATTATTACTGGTATACCCACCCCTGGTTCAGGATGCCTCAGTAGCCGCCTGACTCCTCGTTCATCGCAGTCAGATTTTATGTGGGCGTATTGGGGTCTTAGCGCGAATCATGGCCGTTCAGGAAAGACCAAGCTTGCAAATATTACGGGGTTGCAAGACCGGATGTGTCCGCGGAGGTAATACGAAATACAACCTCAGGGGGGCTATGCAACTTTACACGTCGTTTTGGCTTGCTTCTGCGGCGATGCAGATGATCGCACTGGGAGGGTAGCCTGCGGAGATGGAGAAAACGCAGGTGGTTCGGGATTACACCGAATCAAAAGACTGATTCCGGGCGTAGCGGGCGGCTCTTATATAAGAGCCGCCCGATGGCTATGCCATTACCCCGGCTATTGACCGGGATCAAAGAGCCTCTGCTGTTTCAGCGTCACAATGCTTTATGGCCTTTGTGACTGAGGTGGTGATGTGAACATCTCAGGACTTCGTGCAGGGTGATGACAGAGGAGGTCTATTCTTGTGGAAAGTTATTCATACATTCTGGCGCCAGTCGATTTCTCACCGGTAACACATCCGCTTCTTGAGAGGGCATTGAGGGAAAGCGAGCTGCACTCGGCGCGACTGGCTCTGCTGCATGTCATCGAGTTTTATCCGGAAGATGTACCTCCGGGATTTGTACCGCCTGAGAATGCCGATCCGATCCAGGTTTATTTGAGGCGCGCGCGGGATCGTCTCACTGATCTTGCCCATGAAATAGGATTGCCTGAAGTGGAACGTGTTGCTCTGACCTATACGGGTTCGGCTTATCATGAGATCATCAGATTCGCAAAGAACAATGGCGTGGATTTGATCGTGATGGGCTATGCGGGACGTTGGATTTCCGATGCGCTTGGCTCAACTGCAATGGCCGTAACACGGCATAGCCAGTGCGATGTATTGCTGGTCAGGAATACCGCAACCCATTTCTGATGTTGTCCGCGAACGCCTGGAGGGGTAAATGCCCGGTCCGTTTGCATGCATTCAGGGGGAGAGTATCAGCTTGCCGAGTACCTTGCCGGCGGCCATGTCGCTATGGGCTCGCGCGGCGTCGCCCAGCGGGTAAGTGGCGCCTACGACGGGCTGCAGGCGGCCGGATTCGAATGCGGGCAGAAAGCGGCGGGCAAATTCCTGGGTGACGGCGGCGCGCTGGTACGCGGGCATGGAACGCATGGTAAAGGCGTGGAGGTGCAGATGCCGCCCGAGGAAAGCGCCAAGGTCGAGCATAGCCTCCCGGCCCGCGATCAATCCGATTAGCACCAGTCGGCCTCTTTTGCGCAAGAGTGCGAGGTTTTCCGTGAGGAAATCACCACCCAGAAACTCTAGCGCCAGGTCGACTCCATCGGGATCGATGGCCCGGCGTGCGCCATCGCCGCTATCCTGAAAGGTCACGGTAGCACCCAGTTCCCCAAGCGCGGGAAGCCGTTCAGCCTGACGGCTTCCCGCAAACACTCGTGCCCCGGCATAGGCGGCCAGTTGCACGGCGGCCTGGCCGACGCCCGAAGTGGCTGCACGGATCAGAACACTTTCACCGGCCTGCAGGGTGCCTTCCATGAACAGCGCCCGATAAGCCGTCAGGAAAGCCTCCGGCAAAGCTGCCGCCCGCGTAAGGTCCATGCCGCTGGGTACGCGCATGGCCGTGGATTCCGGCACGCAGACGTATTCGGCGTAGGCGCCGCCGGGGACAAGCCCCATGACCCGATCGCCGGACTTGAACAGCGTCACTCGAGGGCCTGTTGCCATGACTTCACCGGCGTATTCCAGACCAGGTACATCTTGGCTGGTGCCCGGCGGTGCAGGGTATACACCCATCCGCTGCAGCAGATCGGCGCGGTTGACACCGGCTCCCGCAATGCGCACCAGAATGTCATCTCCCGTGGGTTCCGGGCGCTTGCGTTCCGCCAATTGCAGGACTTCGGGCCCACCGGGTCGGGTGATGATGATAGCTTTCACAGGATGCCTCTTTGCGTTGCTGATGGGAAGAGGGTAATACAATCAAACGAACGGCCACGAAGCGAGTGTCCTGAATGCCCGAGTGCGGCCTGTATGAAGATGTCACCGATGCCGTCGCAAATCTGGCCGCGGCATTGCGCACGTGCAGTCGCGTAGTGGCCGTCACAGGGGCGGGCATCAGCACCGATTCCGGTATCCCTGACTACCGCGATGCCGAAGGTAACTGGAAGCGCCGTGCGCCCGTGCAATTCCGTGACTTCGTGGAGAAAGCAGGGGTCCGCCGCCGTTATTGGGCGCGCAGCATGAGCGGTTGGCCGGCCTTTGAATCGGCACGTCCCGCCGCAGCCCATAAGGCCCTGGCCATGCTGGAGGCGGCCGGTCGTCTGAGTGCCGTTGTGACTCAGAATGTGGACGATCTGCACCGGCGTGCCGGCAGTCGCAGCATCGTCGATTTACACGGGCGCCTATCGCGGATTCGATGTCTGGACTGTGGCAGGCGATCGTCGCGGACCTTGTTGCAGCAGACATTGCTGGCACTCAATGCGAATTTCGAGAGCCGTACCGCCGATTTGGCGCCCGATGGCGATGCCGACCTGGAGGCGGTGGATTATTCCGCGTTCGAGATTCCGGCGTGCACGCGTTGCGGAGGCATACTCAAACCCGACGTCACCTTCTACGGTGAAACGATTCCCCCGCAACGCACGCGCCAGGCGGAGAAGGCCATTGGGAGCGCGGACGCGGTGCTGGTGATCGGTTCTTCGCTGATGGTTTTTTCAGCTTACCGCCTGGTCCGCAACGCCGCCCTTGCCGGCATACCGGTATTCGCCCTGAACCTGGGACGGACACGTGCCGATGAGTTGCTTACGGACAAGGTAGTGGCGCCGGCGAGCGAGACAATGCCGGCATTGGCAAAGGCGCTGTGTTAACACCAGCGCCAGGCAAAAAGGACTTGTTATGAAATGTCCGGCATAAATAAGGTTTGTTGTTTTGTTTTTATTGTGAAGACCTGTTTTTGATCGGAAGGAGTCAGGCTCAAGCCGTTTTTCGAGGGGACATGGGGTCGTTGGCAGCCGTATGCCGGGGCGAATCGAGGACATTATCTCGACATCCGGCCTGGTTAGTGACGGGTAGGGTGGGCGTGTTGGTGGAGTGTATTCCGGGTCGGTTTGAGTGGGATAGGCCGAGGCGTCGGCGCTGGTGGATTTGAGGCGTGGACCAGAAATTGCAGACAACGAAGCGCATGGAAAATCTCCAGGTGGGTGACGGGCATGCGCAGAATAAAGGCATCTTGCTACTTGAGAATGACTCACTTGTTACGGTTAAGTTACGAGAGTAGAGCCATTGCCGACAGCGGAAAATCACTGCTATCGATGGCTGCATGCAGGTTGAATGGCTTATTGCATTGAGCCGGGGACAAAGAATGTACATTGGCCAACTTCTACTGAATAGTTTTATTTGGGAAGATCAGCATATTTGAGTGCCCGATTTATCCAACCCAGCAGGAATTTTTTTTGTATGGCGTTATGGTTACAGATTTCACAATAGTGCTTGATCTTAAGTACAGCATACATTGGTAGAAACGCTGTCCCGGAAACGCGATTAAGTTTTTCAAGCGACTTCGGTCCAATACTGCCGTCGGCATCTGCTCCAACGGCTCTTTGAGCCAGAATGGAGGCGGTCTTTATACCGGCGTTTACGGAAAAATCGAAAATGGTGATTGCGATGCTTTGATCTTGAATGTCATCGCCTTGAACCTTGTCCCAGAAATTCTCTTTATAGAAAGTCTTGACCAAGCCGTGAAGTTTGGCGGAGTTCCGGTCGCCATCGTCGATGAGGCTCCAGCCCGGCCATTCAGAATGCATATTGCGTGCTATGCCGGCATAAGTTTCTCCGCCTTGATCTGCTTCGGTATTGCTGAGCACATAGCCGCCTTCATTTTCCAGGCACTGCCGGAATGCGAGCTCGAAATTCGCCATTTCCTTCCCCCCCGGTGTATTTCTGTACACCTTCAAGAATTGCCGTCACAATGTCAATCAGGAAAAGAGGCACCACTGTGCGCCTCAGGGGGTAACTCCTAAGGCATGGATCATTTGATAGGAAATGGTGGGCGGCGCTGGGATCGAACCAGCGACCCCTGCCGTGTGAAGGCAGTGCTCTCCCGCTGAGCTAGCCGCCCGCCGTGGAGGCGAATTTTAGCAGGTTAGCGGGTTTTCGGGTAGCCGTGCTGGCTGGGTTAGCGTTCGAAGCTGCCGCGGCGCAGGAGTACGTAGACCGCGCCAGTACCGCCATCCACCGGGCGGGCGCTGCAATAGGCGAGTACGTCATTACGGCGCGAAAGCCAGCGTGCGACGGCGATTTTGAGCACGGGGCCGCCCGGTCCGGAGCTTAAGCCCTTGCCGTGGATGATGCGCACGCAGTGGTAGCCACGGGCGAGGCCGGTTTCCAGAAAGTCGGCGACCAACGGGTGGGCCTCGGCCTGGGTCTTGCCGTGCAGGTCGAGCACGGCCTGGACCGGCACGGTGCCGCGCCGCAGGCGGCGCATGAGCTTTTTCTGCACGCCGGGAGCGACGTATTCCAGCGGCGGTTCGGAGCCGAATTCGTCGGGGTTGCGCGGGTCGTAGAAGCTTTCTTCGAGGGCTTTTTTCTCGTCTAGTTCGTGGAAATGTGCGATCGGCTTGGGACGCGGCTTGCGCGAGTCCGTGTGTTTTTTGGGGAGGCGTACGGCATCGGCAACGGCTTGCCTGAATTCGCGCCGCTGCTTGTCGTCGATACCCATGATTCGGCCTTCCCCCGCTTGTCGACTATCATTAGCTTATCGTTTATTGCCCCTTTGCCGTGTTATCCATACTAGTCAGTAACGATGATGGCGTTTATGCGCCGGGTCTGGCCGCTCTGGCGGCTGCTCTGGAGCCGCTGGGCCGGTTGACCGTGGTTGCGCCGGACCGCAACCGCAGCGCCGCCAGCAATTCGCTGACCCTTGATATGCCTCTGCGTGTCGGGCAGTTGGATAACGGCTTCTATTACGTCAACGGCACGCCGACGGATTGCGTGCACCTGGCGATCACCGGATTGTTGCGCGAGGCGCCGGATCTGGTCGTTTCCGGCATCAACAGTGGCGCCAACCTGGGTGATGACGTGTTGTACTCGGGCACTGTCGCGGCGGCCATGGAGGGGCGTTTCCTGGGGCGCCCGGCATTGGCGGTATCGTTGGTATCCTCGGAACCGCGTTATTACGATACGGCCGCGCGGGTGGCGCGGCTGCTGGTCGAGCGCCTGGAAGAAGGCGTGATGGCGGCCGATACGGTGCTCAACGTCAATGTGCCTGATTTGCCCTGGACTGAACTCTCCGGCCTGCGAGCCACGCGCCTCGGTGCGCGGCATAAGGCGGAGCCTGTGGTCGAGCAAGCCGATCCGCGGGGCAAGCCCGTTTACTGGGTCGGCGAACCGGGCGGAGCGGCGGATGCGGGCGAGGACACGGATTTCGCGGCCGTGGCGGCGGGCGCGGTATCCATCACGCCGTTGACCACGGATCTTACGCACCGTGGTGTGCTGAAGAACGTGGGGCAGTGGCTGGAGGGCATAGCGTGATTCCACGTGCCGGTATTGGCATGACGTCCTCACGCACGCGCGAGCGCTTGATCGAGCGGCTGCGCAGCGAAGGTATTGCCGATGCGCGGGTGCTAGAAGCGATTCGTTCCACGCCGCGCCACCTGTTCGTTGACGAGGCACTCGCCAGCCGCGCCTACGAGGATACGGCGCTGCCCATCGGGCACGGACAAACGATTTCGCAACCCTATATCGTCGCGCGCATGACCGAGGCCGTGATCTCCGAGGGCATCCCTCAGAAGGTACTGGAGATCGGCACCGGATGCGGCTATCAGGCGGCCGTATTGGCGCAATTGGTGCCTAACGTTTACAGCATCGAGTGCATACGGGCGCTCATGGCCGGCGCACGCCGCCATTTGCTGGAACTGCGTTTACGCAACGTGAGGTTGCGTCACGGCGACGGGCGGGAAGGCTGGCAGGAATACGCGCCGTTCAACATCATCATTCTTACGGCCGCGCCTGAAGTCGTTCCCCAGGCGCTATTCGAGCAATTGGCTCCCGATGGGCGGTTGATTGCGCCGGTGGGCCGCCAGGGGCGGCAGGAACTGCGTGTACATCGGCGTACGCCGAAGGGGATCGAATTTGAATCGCTGGGCGCGGTAAGCTTTGTACCGTTTACCTCGGGGACGCGACAACGATGACCAGGCGTTGCTGCATTCAAGTTTTTCTGCCTCTGTGCGTGCTGTTATTGCTGGCTGGTTGCGCGGGCGCGCTCAATATGAAGGGATACAATGGCCGGCGCCCGGCGGCGTACACGGTGGATCAGGGCGACACGCTGTACTCGATTGCCTGGCACTATGGGCTGGATTACCACACGGTCGCGATGTGGAACGGCATCAAGCCGCCGTACACGATCTATCCGGGCCAGCGCATCCGTTTGTACCCCTCGCATGGCCGCCGCCGGGTGGCCAGTTCAGAGCCGCAGCAGCCCCCTGCACAATCCGCGGCGGGAAGCGATTCAGGCACAACGGAGACACAGCCTTCCACACCCGCGTCGACAGGCCCCATCCATTGGCGTTGGCCGGGCCAGGGCAAACCGCAGGCGACTTTCGGTGGCAATGGTATTGCCGGCAAGGGCATTGTGATCAACGGGCAATTGGGTGAACCGGTCGTTGCCGCCGCTGCCGGTACGGTGGTGTATAGCGGTAACGCATTGGTCGGTTACGGACGTTTGATCATCATCAAGCACAATGATGCCTGGCTGAGTGCCTACGGACACAATCAACGCTTGCTTGTTCAGGAAGGTGAGCAAGTCAAAGCCGGTCAGGAAATAGCGACCATGGGCATTGGATCGAATGAAAAGCCTGCGTTGTATTTCGAAATTCGTCGCGACGGTAAACCGGTAAACCCGTTGCACTATCTTCCCAAACCGGGTTAGCATCATACTGATCGGTAGAGCAAACAACTGGGAGGTTGCCTACAGTGACCCGTGTTACCAGGTCAAGCGTGAATAGCAAGACCCAGCGGGAAAGCCGTAATGGCGCACATCGTGAAAACGATAACGACACTGTCGAGGACTTGATCCTCGATGAACTTGTGTGCCTTGACGAAGATGAAAACGATGTCGAAGACGATATCGACGACGCAGAGAATGATGCTGCGGAAACGCTGCTCGCAAAAGCGCTGGCTTCCGTAGAGGAACGTAGTGCCGCCCAGGCGCAAAACCGTGAGCAAACCTCACATAATCCGAGCACTGCAGAACTTGATGTCACCAACCTCTATCTGCGTGAAATCGGCTTTCATGCCCTGTTGACGGCAGAGGAAGAAATTGCCTTGGGACAGGGGGTCCAGGCGGGTGACGAGCAGGCGCGCCAACGCATGATTGAAGCCAATCTACGTCTTGTGGTGAAGGTTGCGCGCGGTTATGTCGGACGGGGCGTGCCGTTGCTTGATCTGATCGAGGAAGGCAACCTCGGGCTCATGCATGCGGTCACGAAATTCGACCCCGGTCGCGGATGCCGTTTTTCCACCTATGCCACCTGGTGGATACGCCAGGCGGTGGAACGTGCCGTGATCAACCAGGGCCGAACGGTGCGCCTGCCCATTCATGTGGCGCGCGAACTGGCAAGCTACGTGCGTTCGGAACAGGCTTTGCGCCGGGAGCTCGCGCGTACGCCGACGATGCGGGAAATCAGCGAGCGTACCGGCTTCAGCACGGAACAGATCGCCAAGCTTCGCCGAATCCGCGAGCGTTCCGTATCCGTGGATGCGCCACTGGACGATACCGGCGGCCATGTACTGCTTGATTGCCTGAATGATGATCGGGCGGAAAACCCGCGAGACTGCGCTTGTGCGGAGGAATTGTCGACCCTGATCAAGGGCTGGCTTGAAGAATTGTCGCCGCGTCACCGGGAAGTAATTGAAATGCGCTTCGGTATCAACGGCCGTGAGCGCCTGACACTGGAACACGTGGGGCAGACGTTGGGGCTGACTCGCGAACGCGTGCGCCAGGTACAGATTGCCGCCATGCGCAGGCTGCGGCGGAAGTTGAATATGGCCGGGATCAACCGCGAGGTTCTGCTGGATTAAGCACAATAAAAGGCGGGCGCTACGGTTTCCGCCGCAATGGCCGGTTCCTTTCAGCGGATGAGGATGGCGGCGAGCGCCTGACGTCCTTCACTGAGCACGATGTTCCAGGTGCGGGAGGCAGCGGCGCTGGTCATGACTTCCACGCCGATGCGTGCATTGATCAAGGGCGCCATGTATTCGCGCGGCAGAAAGCACTGTTTTTCTCCGGTTCCCAGCAGGATCAGCTCCGGGCGGGGTTTTTGTTCCAGAAAGGCTTCGATATGCTCGATCTGCAGCGATGCGAAATCCTGGGGTTCCCAGCGCCTGGCGCCTTGATGGGGCGTGATGACCAAGCTGTGCTCATAGACGGTTTGCCCGATGCGCACTTCGCCGGGGCTGTAATGTCGCACCAGGGGTTGTTCGGAATTGACCAATAAGTCGCGTACGATTTCCATTACATGAAGCGCAAAACAGACATGGCGATGGTAACACCGACCCTCATTTGGCCGGATTTTACGCCCGAGCATGCAGCGATGCTCGGCGGGCGTGCCGGCAGGCGCTTCCGCCGTGCCCGGGAAGAGACCCAATCGGGGTGCACCTCGCTGGAACTGGCGGCGAGTGTTCTGGACGTACCCGCATTGCCGGCTGCTGCACTCGTGCGCTTGGCACAGGGGAGTAAGCCTCGGTCGGATGAATACCTCGCCGAACCCGTCACGCTCCGGCCCGATCGGGATCGGCTCAGCCTGTGCCGATTGGGCGACGATGCTCTGACTGAGCAGGAGGAGCGTGCACTGGTTCAGGCGGCGCGTGAGCATTTTCCGGCGGAGGAATTATGCATCGAGATCGAGCAGGGTACCTGGTATACGCGCCTGCCCGGCCGCCAGGCTGAGCGGGGGCTGCCTGTCGAGCAGGCTCAAGAGGTACTCTTGAGTCCTTTACCCGATCAGTTCGGGGTAGATGTTGCCGGCATGCGTGTACTCAACGAATTGCAGATGTTGTGGTATTCGCATCCCGTGAACGAGGCGCGCCGTGGTCAGGGACGTGCCGAGGTCAATGCGCTATGGATCTGGGGCGGGGGGCGCTTGCCCGAGACAGTGCCGCAGATTGCCGATTTGAAGACTATAGTCGCCAGCGAACGCGAATTGACAGGCTTGGCGAGCTGGCTGGGGCTGCCCCAGGAAAGCGCTTCCGTAGTAGGGGAGCGGTCAGGCTTTGATGGTTGCCTGATCGCGATCGCGCCGGGCGAAGTCGAGCTGGGCTTGCAGTGGCTGAAGCGTTTTCTGAACCGCCCGGGCGGGTTCCAGCTACTGGCCTCGGGCCGTGTCTGGTCAGTTCCTCCTCGCAGTTTGCTTCGGCGTTGGTAAAATTGTCTGCTTCCGGAAACTGAACGAGACAAAGTGGCTGAACTGACTTCCATCCGCGAACAATTGACCGACCTCAGCGCCCGTGCCAAGGCGCTCAGGGGGTATCTTTAACTACGCCGAGAGCAAGGATCGCCTGGAAGAGGTGGAGCGAAGCCTCGAGGATCCCGATATCTGGTCGGAGCCTGAGCAGGCCCAGAACCTGGGGCGGGAGCGCGCGCGCCTGGCGGAGTTGGTTGAGGGTGTCGACGTACTCACGACCGGCCTGGGCGATTCCGCCGAACTGCTGGAGATGGCGGTGAGCGAGAATGATGACCAGGCACTTGAGGAAATCGCCGCCGATCTTGACCGGATGCAAAAAATCATCGAAGGGTTCGAGTTCCGGCGCATGTTCAGCGGCGAAATGGACAACGCCAATGCGTTTCTCGACATTCAGGCCGGCTCCGGCGGCACCGAAGCCCAGGACTGGGCCGAGATGCTGCTGCGCATGTACCTGCGCTGGGGCGAACGGCATGATTTCAATACCGAGCTGATCGAGGTGTCGCCTGGCGAGGTGGCCGGCATCAAGAGCGCGACGGTGCGGTTTGCAGGATCCTACGCCTATGGTTGGCTGCGCACCGAGACCGGCGTACATCGCCTGGTGCGCAAGAGCCCCTTCGATTCGGGGCATCGGCGCCATACCTCATTCGCGGCGGTTTCTGTCGCCCCCGAGGTGGACGACAGTTTCGAGATCGAGATCAATCCGGCGGATCTGCGCGTGGATGTGTATCGCGCGAGCGGGGCGGGCGGCCAGCACGTCAACCGCACCGAGTCAGCTGTGCGTATCACCCATCTGCCCACCGGCATCGTGGTGCAGTGCCAGAACGACCGTTCCCAGCACAAGAACCGTGCCACTGCGATGAAACAATTGCAGGCAAAGCTCTACGAGCTGGAGATGCAGAAGCGGCGCGGCGAACAGCAGAAACTGGAGGACAGCAAGGCGGATATCGGCTGGGGCAGCCAGATACGCTCTTACGTGCTGGACCAGTCGCGGATCAAGGACCTGCGCACCAGCGTCGAGATTGGCAATACGCAGGCCGTGCTCGACGGCGACATTGATCCGTTTATCGAAGCCGCGCTCAAGACCGGCGTGGGAACAGGGTCGTGACGTTACGCGCCGCCGTGATTATTGTGGCAAAGCCTGTAAACTGCGGGTTTGGGGTGCCCCCGGTCCAGGCCCGCTCGTAAAGATGCAGTTGGGAGTATGAAATGACGGAAAAAAATCCACGCACTGACCTGGTCGCCGAGCGCCGTGCCAAGCTGGCACGGTTGCGCGAACAAGGTTTTGCGTACCCCAACGACTTCCGCCCCGACACCAACATCGAGGCGCTGGTAGGTACGTACGAGGGACTCGATGCCGATGCGCTCGAGGAGCGGGCGGTACCGGCGCATTTGGCGGGCCGTATGATGACACGTCGAGTGATGGGCAAGGCGAGCTTTGCCCACATCGATGACGGCAGCGCACGCATGCAGGTGTTCGTCAAGCGCGAGGATGTGGGAGAGGAGGCCTATGCGTTATTCAAATCCCTGGATCTCGGCGACATCATCGGCATCGAAGGCACGCTTTTCAGGACCAAGACCAACGAGTTGACTTTGCGGGTTACCGCTTTGCGCCTGATCTCCAAGTGCATACGCCCGTTGCCTGAGAAGTTCCATGGGTTGAAGGATCCGGAATTGCGCTATCGCCAGCGTTATCTGGATTTGATCATGAATCCGGACGTCCGCGAGATGTTTCGCATGCGTGCGGAAATACTGCACGTCGCCCGCGGACTGCTCGACGCCCGTGGGTTCATAGAGGTGGAAACGCCGATGATGCAGCCTCTGGCGGGCGGCGCCGTCGCGCGGCCGTTCATTACGCATCACAATGCGCTGGATATTCCGCTTTACATGCGCATTGCCCCCGAACTGTATCTCAAGCGTTTACTGGTAGGCGGCATGCCGCTGGTTTACGAGATCAATCGCAATTTCCGCAACGAGGGCGTATCCACGCGCCACAATCCGGAATTCACCATGCTCGAGGCTTACCAGGCTTATGGCAATTGTGATTCCATGATGGGGTTGACCGAGGAACTGTTCCGCACCCTGGCTGCCGACGTGAAGGGCTCGCTGCGTTTTGAATACGCCGGGCATGAACTTGATTTCGAATCGCTATTCGCGCGAATCCCGCTCGGCGAGGCGGTCTGTAAGGCGATTCCGGAACTCGATAAGGCTGACACGCGTAATCGCGAGCGCCTTGCGGAGCTGCTACGCGCACGCGAGATAGCAGTGCCGGAGAAGGCGGATTGGGGCAAACTGCTTGTCGAGTTGTTTGAACATGTTGTCGAGCCGGCTCTGATACAGCCAACATTCATAACCGATTACCCGCGCGAGGTGTCACCGTTGTCACGGGCGCAGGACGATGATCCGGAACTGGTGGATCGCTTCGAGCTGTTCGTGGGCGGGCGCGAAATCGCCAACGGGTTCTCCGAGCTCAACGACCCCCAGGAGCAGGCGCGGCGTTTCGAAGCGCAGGCCCGCGAGCGAGAGGGCGGCGACGACGAGGCCATGGAATACGATCTGGACTACGTGTACTCGCTGGAGTATGCGATGCCACCGGCCGGCGGCGTGGGTATCGGCATCGACCGCGTTGCAATGCTCCTGACCGGTGCCGAGTCCATTCGTGAGGTTCTGCTATTCCCGCTGTTGCGGCCGCAGGCCCCACCGGCCGATTGAGCCGCGGCCGAACCGAGGAGGAGAGAAATGTCGTTAAAGGGATCCCTGGTGGCTCTGGTAACGCCGATGAAGCCCGATGGCGCGCTTGATGAAGCAGCGCTTGAGCGCTTGATCGAATGGCATATCGAGGCGGGCACCGAAGGGTTGGTGATCGCCGGTACGACGGGGGAATCGCCTACACTGCTGCGCGACGAGCACGAGACCCTGCTGCGTCGCGTGATCGAGTTGGCAAACGGGCGCATTCCGGTTATTGCCGGCACTGGGTCCAATTCGACCGAGCAGACCCTGGATATGTCCCGCCGGGCGGCGGAGGCGGGGGCCGATGCGCTCCTTCTGGTGGTCCCTTACTACAACAAGCCGCCGCAGCGGGCCCTGGCCGCGCACTTCCGGTCTGTTGCCGATGCGGTGAAATTGCCCATCCTGCTTTACAATGTGCCCTCGCGCACGGTGGTGGACCTGCTTCCGGAGACGGTTGCCGAGTTGGCCAAAGTGCCCAATATCGTGGGAATCAAGGAAGCGAGTGCCCGCATGGAGCGGGTCAGCGAGCTGCGTCGGCTGTGTGGCCCCGAGTTCATTCTGCTTTCCGGTGACGATGCAACGGCTGCGGCGTTCATGCTGGCGGGCGGAGACGGAGTCATCTCCGTCACGGCCAATGTGGTGCCCGACAGGTGTCGCCGCTTGTGTGATGCGGCCCGCAAGGGCGAGGTCGAAACGGCGCGTGCGCTGGACGAAGAACTGGTGGAATTGAACCAGGCGCTGTTCGTCGAGTCGAACCCGATACCGGTCAAATGGGCCCTGCATCGAATGGGCCGCATCGACGCCGGCATTCGTCAACCCTTGATGGCCCTGGCAGAGAAACATCAGGCACGGGTCGAAGCAGCGTTGGAAGCGCTGGGAGTATTGAAGGCATGAGCCGAAACCTATTGATCATAGCGATGCTGGGCGGGATGGCCGGATTGGCCGGATGCTCACATTCCTGCGTACCGCCGGGCTGGTACCAGGCGAAGGCGGTCCCACCGCTTCAGCAACCCCCGAATGCAAAGCCGATCAAGCATGATACGAGTTACGACATTCCGGGTAAAACGCCCATGAACAAGCCCAGCCACGATGAGGCTTGCCTGGTTAATCCGCCCAATGCACTGACTGCGGCGGCTGCGGCCAGTGCCAATGGACCGGCGAAGAAAGAGGGCGGTAAGAAGTTATAAAAATGGCGGCACAGATCGGCCGGGTGGCCGTATTCGCCATGCAAAGGTTTGATGGAGAGGTGTCCGAGCGGTCGAAGGAGCACGCCTGGAAAGCGTGTATGCGCTAACCGCGCATCGAGGGTTCGAATCCCTCCCTCTCCGCCATCTTTTTGGCCGCGGCCCGCAGGGCCGGGGCCAAAAAGATTGCAGCGCTGGGGTTCGAACCCTCGATACAGACGATCCAGGGTTCGACCAATCGGCGGAGCCGATTTGGACGCGCTTTAGCGCGCCCGAAGGGTGAGGCCGGAGGCCTCATCAATCCCTCCCTCTCCGCCATCTTTTTGGCCGCGGCCCGCAGGGCCGGGGCCAAAAAGATTGCAGCGCTGGGGTTCGAACCCTCGATACAGACGATCCAGGGTTCGACCAATCGGCGGAGCCGATTTGGACGCGCTTTAGCGCGCCCGAAGGGTGAGGCCGGAGGCCTCATCAATCCCTCCCTCTCCGCCAAATTTGGCGTTGAAGCTACTGCGCTCGCCGGATTGCACGCATCCGGTGCTCAGAATCCTCATGTATCACCCACATACACTGCGGTTCCTGCGCTCCGGGTGCGTCCAATCCGGACTTCGCTCGCTACGCTTCAATGCCAAATTTCCAGGGCGTTTGGTTTGTTGCCGGGGTTGCTGTCATTTCGCTTTGAAGCCTCGATATAGAAGTGATCGGGTTCGACCAATCGGCGGAGCCGATTTGGACGCGCTTCAGCGCGCTCGGAGGGTGAGGCCGAAGGCCCATCAAGCCCTCCTTTTGAACCCTTGACAAGGATCTGCGGGCAGTTGCCTTCTTGTTGGAGCGGTGGTCCCCGCCGCGATGCCCACTGGCATGCCCGGGACCGATGGCAATGTCAACGTCGGAATTTTGAACCGGTGCTGCTAGCATTAGCGATGTGAACTCAGGATTTCAATGGTGACCCGCATCAGCTTCCCGCGACGATACGCCGTGAACCCCGTCAGGCCCGGAAGGGAGCAGCGGCAGCGGCGGACTCGGGTGCCGGGGTCGAGCGGGTGCGGGTTGCCGCCCTTTATCGGCGGGGCTGGCTGCTGATGGCTTACTTAGCGCTGGCCCGCCGTTACCGCCCGCGGCGTTTCGCCGAGGTTGTGGGGCAGGGACACGTGGTGCGTGCCCTGAGTAACGCCCTCGACCAGGGGCGCTTGCATCATGCCTACTTGTTCGAAGGCACGCGCGGCGTGGGCAAGACCACGATCGCGCGCATCATTACCCAGTGCCTCAACTGCGAGAAAGGCGTCAGCTCGACACCGTGCGGCGAGTGCGGCACCTGCAAGGCCATCGAGGCCGGGCGCTTCGTGGACTTCGTGGAATTGGACGCGGCCTCGCGCACCGGCGTGGACGATATGCGTGACCTGCTCGAGTCCACGGCCTATACGCCGGCCGAGGGCCGCTACAAGGTGTACCTCATCGACGAGGTACACATGCTCTCCAAGAATGCCTTCAACGCGTTGCTCAAGACGCTGGAGGAACCGCCGGAGCACGTCAAGTTTCTCTTCGCCACCACCGAACCCGAAAAAGTCCCTCAGACGGTGCTTTCGCGGTGTCTCGTTTTCGCACTGCATCATCTGCCTGGCGAAGAAATTCAAACCGCCCTGGATCGGATCGTCCATGCCGAAGGGCTGGAAGCGGAACCGGCAGCCCTGGCGGAATTGGCGCGGGCGGCGCACGGGTCGATGCGCGACGCGCTGACGCTGCTCGATCAGGTGTTGGCGTTCGGTGGCGGAACGCTAAAGCGCGAGGATGTGGCCGGCATGCTGGGCGTGGCCGATCGCGATCGCATCTACGATCTGTTGGACAGCCTCGCTGCACAGGATGGAGCTGCCGTATTAAGTCATATTGGGGATCTGGGCCGGGGCGTAGCCGGAGCCGACAGTATTCTGGACATGTTGGCTGAGGTGTTCACACTCATTGCGCGGCGCCAGGTTGTTGCCAATGCGCCGTTGCCTGCCGGTTCGCCCGAACAGCGTATCGATGCCCTGGCTCGGGCGCTGGCGCCGGAAGAGGTGCAGCTCGATTACGACATCGTGCTCAAGGGCAAGGTTGATGTAAAGCTGGCCGAGGATCCCATGCTGGGTCTTGAAATGGTCGCACTGCGCCTGTTGGCTTTTCAGCCTCGCAAGGGTGAGCCGCAGGCGTCCGGAGCAACTCCGCCGCCCGCGCAGCGACCTCGTCCCGCACCGGTAACCCCCGATCGGGTGGCTGAAAGTCGGCCCACGCCGCAGCTATCCTCACCCGGGTCCACAACGGGTTCGGCGGCCAATGCTTCCTGGGAAGAGACAGTGCCGATGCTCGGTCTCAAAGGCATGGGGCGCGAGCTGGCACAAAACTGCGTTTTACTCGAACGAAACGATACGCTTATCCGGCTTGCCCTGGACAAGAACAAGGCTCACCTGTTGACTGACAGGTTGCGCGGGATTCTCGAGAAAGCCTTGTCCACATACTACGGCGCCGAGTTGAAATTGAAAGTGGAAATAGGCAGCCAGGCCGGGCCGTCACCAGCCGCGAAGCAGGCGGAGGCAGCCGCTTCGCGGGAATCGGAACTTCGCCGGAGTGTCGAGGATGATCCCCATGTCAATGCCTTGCGCGAAACCTTCGGAGCCGAGATGCTGCCCGATACGCTACGCCCGGAGAACGGTTCCGCGACCCGTTGAATAAGCCGGGCGCGCGGGCGCGTCTTCCGCTCGACGCACGCCTCCTGATTTATACTGAAAATGCCTAGACTCGCATTTTATGGAGGTGCGAAATGAAACCACTAATTCGCGTTTCGGCACTGGCTTTGATGCTGATCGCCACTGCATCCGCCTGTGCACAGGGTGGCGACCAGTCTCTGGTGAGCCCAAGCAAACCCCATGCCATTATTTCGGTGGGGATGCCTCCAGGCCCCAGCCACTATCGCGTCAAAATCGTATGGCTGGACGGAAAGTACTTGTCCAATCCCGGCCGCACCTCATATTGGGTCAAGCCAGGTACGCATGAGATTGGATTCAGGGCAATCATTAATTCCAATCTGGGTTCTCGGATTATGTCTAACCCTGCGACCAGCGCGCAGCAGAACCTGGTCACGCTGAAAATGGATCTGGAACAGGGTTATGAATACTATTTTGCAGCTGATGTTCCGAAGACCGGCAACGTATCCCGCTGGAAGGCCGTGCTGCTGAAGAAAACCAAGGCTCACTGAGGGATCCGGGCGTTCAAGTTGCAGGTCCGTTGCCCGGCGGACCTGCAACGCATCTGCTTATGGCGCGTATCAACGCCTATAATTAGACTCAGTGTAAATGGTTCGGGAGTCAACGTATGCCGGGTGATTTCGGCGACATCATGCGGGAAATGCAAAACCTCAAGGCCCGCTTTGAAACCATGCAGAGCGAACTGGCTGCGCTGGAAGTCACTGGCGAGTCGGGTGCCGGGATGGTCAAGGTGACGCTCAACGGGCAGTTCGAGACGCGGCGTGTACAGATCGACCCCGAAGCGATGAACGATCGGGAAATGCTTGAGGATTTGATCGCCGCGGCCTCCAATAATGCCGTGCAGCGCGTGCGTGAGGCCATGCAGGAGCGCTATTCCGGCCTCGCTGGTGCCTTGCCCCCGGGGCTGTTCCCCGGGCTTTGAGGCACAAGCGCGATCCGCGTATGAATAGATCAGAGGTTCCTTGATGGCCGACCTGTTTCCGCCCGCGCTGAATGAATTGATCCGTTCGCTGCAGGCTTTGCCGGGCGTAGGCCCCAAGTCCGCGCAGCGTGCGGCGTTTCATCTGCTCGAGCGAGACCGCGAAGGCATGAGGCGACTGGCCGATAGTTTGTTGGTCGCGGCATCCGGCATGCAGCATTGCAAGCAGTGCCGGATGTTTGCCGCCGATGAGTTATGCACGCTGTGCGCCGACCCCGGCCGGAGCGAGCGGGAGTTGGTGGTGGTGGAAAGTCCCGCGGACGTGGCCGCCATCGAGTCCGCGACGTCGTTTCAGGGACGGTATTTTGTGTTGATGGGGCGCCTGTCGCCGTTGGACGGAATCGGACCCGAGCAACTGGGTGGTCCGATTCTGGAGGCCCGATTGGAAGGTGAGGTGCAAGAAGTGATTGTCGCGACCGGCGCTACGGTGGAAGGTGAGGCCACGGCGCACTGGATAGGCGAAATGGCGCGTCATCACGGCGTACGCGCCAGCCGCATTGCGCATGGGGTCCCCGTGGGAGGGGATCTGGAATACGTGGATGGAAACACGCTGGCGCGGGCCTTCGCCGGCCGGCGCGGCGTGGACGAAATTTAGGAGTTGGTAAGCTTTCCGGCGCTGGGCCGGTGCTTATGCAAGGAGTGACACAGCATGGAAGATTGTCTTTTTTGCCGCATGGCGGCTGGCGAAATCAAGCCGGATATCGTTCACGAAGACGACGATCTCATCGCTTTTCGCGATATTAACCCGCAGGCACCGGTACATATCCTGATCGTGCCGCGGCGCCATATCGCAACGACCAACGATCTGGCATCGACCGATGCCGAATTGGTGGGACGTCTGATTATGGTGGCCAAGGACATTGCCGAGGCCGAAGGCGTCGACGAATCGGGTTATCGCCTGGTCTTGAATTGCAACGAAGGCGCCGGGCAAAGCGTCTTCCATCTGCACATGCACCTGCTGGCCGGTCGTCGGCTGGGCTGGCCGCCTGGCTGATGCGGCGCATCATACGTGCGGGCATCGTACTGTTGTTGCTGCCCACGAGTGCGATCGCTTCAACGGTGCTTGCGGCGACTGATCGGCTGACTCCGCGCCGCTTCCATCTGCGTCTGCAAGCCTGGATGATGCTGCGCTGGTGCCGCTTCCTGGCATGGACTTTCGGATTGCGTATCCGGGTACGGGGAACACCACAGGATCAGCCGGTACTGGTCGCCTGTAATCACCAATCCTGGTTGGACATTGTGGCGCTGGGCGCCACCTTGCCGGGAGCCTTCGTCTCCAAGGCCGAGATCGCGAGCTGGCCCATGCTCGGCTTTTTTGCCCGCAGCGGTGGCCGGACATTATTCATTAGCCGCGGCGAAATGCGCAGTTTCCAGGCCTTGGGGGGCGAACTGATCGGGCGCCTGCGCGATGGCGAGCGGGTGATTTTCTTCCCCGAGGGCACGGTCAACGATGCCTATGAACCGATGCGTTTCAAACCGCGCCTGTTTGCCGCCGCACTGGCCACCGGTTGCGCCGTGCAGCCGGTGGCGCTGGCTTACGTGGGAGGGGATGGGGCAGCCTTTGCGCCCATGAACCAGACGCAGGCTTTTGTGCCGCATATGATGCGCTTCTGGGCGGCCCGGAGGACGGAGGTGGTGATCGATTTCACCCCCGTGATTAAGGCAGAGGGTGATGATCCCCGCCTGCTGGCCCAGGAGGCGCGGCGCCAGGTTGCGGAAAGTCTCATGAAACTGTCACACGAAGATTGAATGCTTTCGCTACACTATGGGCCTAACTGCATTTTTTGCGGACGGGCAGGATCATGACTATTTCGCAGCACATTTCCCATCGTTACGACGAGGAACTCGAGGCGGTGCGCAATCGCGTGCTCGTCATGGGGCAACTGGTCGAAAACCAGATCGATGCCGCCATGAAAGGGCTCGCGGAAGGCGATCCGACGATCGCCGAGAAGGTCGAGACGATGGACCACGAGGTGAATGCCCACGAGGTCGCCATCGACGAGCAATGCTCGCGCATCCTGGCCCGGCGTCAGCCGGCCGCCGGCGATCTGCGCCTGATCATTGCAATCATCAAGACCATTACGGACCTGGAGCGCATCGGCGACGAGGCCGAACGCATCGCCAAGCAGGCCTCGGCCATGCAGGAACATGGCGAACTCAAGGAAGGAGATCTGATCGAGCTCGAAGGCATGGCGCAACGCGTCAAGAAGATGATCCGCATCGGATTGGATGCCTTTTCGCGCCTGGACGCCGAAGAGGCATTGCGCATGGCGCGCAAGGACAAGAAGGTCGATCGCGAGTACGAGGGCCTGATCCGCAAATCGATCACCTACATGATGGAAGACCCGCGTACGATTCGACGCGAGCTGGCTGTGCTGTGGTGTGCGCGGGCGCTCGAGCGGATCGGCGATCATGCCAAGAACATGGCCGAATACATCGTGTTCCTGGTGCACGGCAAGGACGTGCGGCATCTGGGACTGCAGGGCATGGAGCGTGAAGTCAGGGGCGTTATCGAGGCCGAGGCCGGCACGTCCAAGGAGACCAAAGCCTAATGATTCGTCGGTTAGGCAATTTCATCGGTTTTGCCGTATGCGCACTGATGCTCGGCTTCGCCTACTATCTGCAGTTCGGCCGCGGCATGAATCCCTGCGCGCTGTGTATTTTCGAGCGCATTACCACGGCCGCCCTGGGGCTAGTGTTCCTCGTGGCCTGGCTGCACCATCCCAAGCGCGTGGGCCGATGGATTTACGCCATATTGATTCTGATTGTCGCGGCGGCTGGTATTTTCGTGTCCGCGCGCCATGTCTACATCCAGCACCTGCCACCCGGCGAGATCAGCTCCTGTGGAGCATCCCTCAGCATGCTGGTACAGCATCTGCCGCCCTGGAAGGTAATCCGCGAGGTGTTGCATGGCTCGGGCGAGTGTGCTCATGTTGACACCTTCCTTGGGGTGAGTTTGCCGCTCTGGGTCCTGGGCCTGACCAGTCTGCTGGGCATCGGCGGCATAGCGGTCAATTCCAGGCGCTAAAGCGGGCCAAACCGTGCCCTCGATGCCGCGATATCGGGGTATAGGCTCTATATCAGTGTACCCCGTCGTAATCCCTGGCACTTTCAGCGAGCCGC
>CAZPJI010000028.1:0-31896 GCA_964586925.1 uncultured Gammaproteobacteria bacterium | reverse complement strand
AGCAACGCCTTCAACAATGGTAGCGGTGGTTGTGTGCTCTCCTACTGATAAGTCGGCTAATAACCATTGATCAAGCGCCGGCGGTGCCTTGTGCGCCGCCGGCGCCCTTTTAAAGGCGCTCGTTATTCGCCGCAAGACCGGAGCGCCGTAGTAGCAGGATTCTGCTAAGCTTGGATAAGAGTTTAATTCGGCTTTCTATTAGAGGGCGCAATACAAGTATCGATAGCAGGAGTTAATCAACCCTTTACGGCATCGGCTGACGTTCGCTGCTGCGGGCGCAACCTTGATAGCAATAACTGAAGGGTTTTTGGGGGGGATCCTTTCGGAGCAGTAATGGCGAAAGATAGCCGGACAGGTCCGGTGGCGAAAGGGCAGATTGAAGTGCTTGAAACAGCAGCCAATGGCGAATCTGTTTCTGAAGCATTTTCCGTGTTATTCGAAATCGTGGAAATGCAATTCCCCGGCATGCATGTGTCTGCATTTTTATTGGACAAGAATCATGAACGTCTTCGATTGAAGGTCTCTCCGTCCTTCCCGTCCGAGCTTTTGTCCTTGCTGCGTAGTTGGGAGGCGACTAACGTTTCCAGTCCCCCGGCTACCGCCATGATCCGGCGTGAGCCAGTGTTCGTGGCGGATATAAATCAAACCGATGGTGGCTCTGATGCACCGCCCCGCGAGCAACATGACATCGAGTCGGCGTGGATTTTTCCTCTGATTGATTCAAGCGGCGAACTTCAGGGGGCTTTGGGGTTGCATGGGCGATCTACTGTCTGGCCGGATGGGGTGCAAATCAAAGCACTTGAAAATGTGGCGCGCCTGGTCGCGATAGCAATGGCTTCATATCAAACAAAAAAAGCATTGCGAAAAAGAGAAGTGGAAATACGTCAGCTCTATAACAGTGTCCAGGATGTCATATTCGAGATCCGGGTTGATCCGGATGAATCATTTAGTTTTGCTAACGTTAATCGTAGTTTCCTGGAGGTTACGGGTCTTTCTGAAGACGAGGTCATAGGGAAACTTGTTAACCAAGTGATCCCCGAGCCCTCATATTCGCTCGTTGTCGAAAAATACAGACAAGCCATTCGCGATGAACGGACTATCAGCTGGCAAGAGAAGACGCCTTACCCGTCGGGTGTAAAAACCGGTGAGGTGAGCGTTTCGCCAATATTTGATTCGGAAGGCTGTTGCACGATGCTGATCGGTTCGGTGCATGATCTCACCGAGCGTAAGCACATAGAGGATCGTCTACGGAAAAGTGAAGAGACATTCCGGCTGCTATTCGAGACGTCCCGGGACGGCATCATCGTTATGACGGAAAACCGAGAATGTGTACGCGCTAATTCTGCCGCAGTAGCGATGTTCGGTTGCAAGGACGAGGCAGAGTTCCTGGCTGTACACGCGAGTCAACGCAATCCCGAATTTCAGGCCAATGGGCAGTCATCCGATGATTATGCCGAAAATATTATTGAGTATTTAGATAGCAATGGCTCCCGCTATTACGAATGGCTTTACAGGCGCGTGGACGGTTCGGAGTTTTTTGCGGAAATCATGCCGGCCCGCATGATGCAAGATGGTCAACCCATGATCCATCTGACCATCCGGGATATAACAGAACGAGTCGTAACCCAGGCCCGTCTGGGCAGAATTACCAAGATTTATGATGCGCTAGGGCAATGCAACCAGGCCATTATCCATTGCGAAGATGAAAATGAATTGCTGAACAAGGTATGCCGTATAGCGGTCGAGTACGGAGGTATGCGGCTGGCGTGGGTAGGAATGCTGGATGCATCGACCCAATTGCTCAAGCCCATGGCTCTTTATGGCGATGGGTACAGCTACGTAGGGGGGATCGAGGTGTCAACGGATGCCGGCAAGGCCACTGGCAAGGGACCGGGGGGCAGGGCTTTCCGTGAGAAACGGGCAATCTGGTGCCAGGACTTCATGAATGATCCTTCTCTCGCAGCCTGGCATGAGCGGGGGCGGGAGTATGGGTGGAGCTCGGTAGCGGGGTTGCCTTTGTTCCGCAACGGTGATGTGGTCGGCGTTTTCATTCTCTACAGCGGTGTAGCCAATGCCTTTGACGATGAGGAACAGGGGCTGCTCAAGAGGATGGCGGAGGAGATCAGTTTTGGCCTGAGTCATATGCAGGGCAACCGCGAGCGCGAGGAAGAACGGAAACAGCTGAGCATGTTGTCGCAGGTGGTCGAGCAAAGTCCGAACGTAGTCATGATCACAAACGGGAAGGGCCTCATAGAGTACGTTAATCCAGCCTTTGAGCGATTGACTGGTTATGAGTCAAAGGAGGTATGCGGGCGCGATTCGCAACTGTTGAAGTCTGGAGGCATGCTCTCGTCTGCATTTGAGCAATTGCGGACAAGCTTGAAGCGCGGCGAGGCCTGGCAGGGTGAAGTTATCACTCGAAAGAAGGACGGCGCAGAAGTTATCGCTGTTGCCCATGTGGGGCCTTTGTATACAGAAGAAGATCGTGTGTCGCGTTATCTCTGCGTAGCGGAGGACGTTACTGAATACCGCAATACCGAACGGCGCGTCGAGTATCTCGTCAATTACGATGAGTTGACGGGGCTTCCGAGTCGTGTGCAATTGCAGCAGCAATTTGGTCACGCGATGAATGCCGCAAGAAGAGGTGGGGGCAACCTCGCCCTGATATTCGTAGATCTCGACCAATTCAAAAATATTAACAACACCCTTGGGCACAGTGTCGGTGATGCCGTACTCAAGGAAATAGCGAATCAGTTGAAAGACGTGTTGAGGAAAGAAGATGTCTTGTGCCGGTTAGGCGGCGATAAATTTATTGTGATGTTGCCTCAATGCGGACCGGATAAGGCGGCAAAAGTCGCAGAAAATATTCTGGCAGCCATATCCGTCCCACGCACGATCAAGCAGCATGAATTCGTTCTTACGGGGTCGCTGGGGATAGCCGTATTTCCGCAGGATGGTTCCGACCTCGAAACATTATCCAAGAACGCGGATATGGCCATGTTTCTTGCCAAGCAAGAACGCCGCGGCTGTTATCGGTTTTACACCGAGGAGATGCAGACCCGGAATGCGCGCACGTTGTTGTTAGTCGGCGAGATGCGTCATGCTATTGCCAAGGAGCAGTTCCACATTCACTATCAGCCGTTTGTGTCCAGGGGGCGTGTTATCGGTGCCGAGGCTTTGTTGCGTTGGGATAACCCGACGCTGGGCAGTGTGTCACCCGTTGAATTCATACCGGCGGCGGAAGAATTCGGATTGATCGTCGACATCGGAGAATGGGTGCTGCACAAAGCGGCACAACAAGCAAGGGCATGGCTCGATGCGGGTATGCAGCTTTCTTCCATGGCGGTAAATTTGTCTCCCATGCAATTTCGCGACGAGAAACTGTCGCAGACTGTTGTCAAGGTTTTGCAAGAGACACAATTGCCCCCCGAAGTGCTGGAGCTGGAAATAACCGAGAGTACCGCTATGCTTAATCCGGATTTGGCCGTCAGCTTGACCAAGGGCCTTAATATGCTGGGCATAAGGTTTGCGATCGATGATTTCGGAACCGGTTATTCCTCGTTGAGCTACTTGAAAAAGTTCCATCTCCACAAGCTCAAGATTGATCGAACCTTTGTCAGAGATTTGCTGGCAGATGCCGAAGATCAGGCCATCGTCTCTACCATCATTGACATGGCCCGGAATTTGGGTCTGGTGGTGATCGCGGAAGGTGTCGAAAACGAGGAACAGTGCCGCTTCCTGACCGAGCAGGGCTGTGCTGAAATGCAGGGCTTCTATTTCAGTAAACCTCTACCCGCCTCCGAGTGCGAATCGTTTATCAGGGACTGGAATGCTCGTCATACCGGTTAAAAAGTCATTGTGAACCAGGCAATGGACTAAAGCACAAGAGTGTCTGCCGGGAGATGCTGCGCTCGTTTAGTCGGGCCCTGTTGCCTCCAACCGCGGCGCATTATCCGGGCGGTGAAAAATCACCACTACTCCAACCGATGATAGCGATAATGCGGTCATGAGCCAGAATGCGGTGTTGAAGCTGCCGGTGAGGTGAACGAGCCAACCCGTGAATGCAGGGGCTGCGAAGCCGGCGATGGCGAAAAAAGCGTCCATCACGCCGAGGGAGGTGCCGCTGCGCGCGGGGGCGATGTCCACGTTGACGGCGTAAAAGGCTGAATTGGCGGCCATGCCTAGCGCCACGGCCAGTGATACAAAAATCAGGGCCACGGTTTCAGAATGTGCCAGGACGACCGGGATTATGCTCAGCGCCGCCAGCAGTTGGCTGATCCATATGGGATGTGAGCGTGCGACGCGCAGGCGGCCGGTCTTTTTGAGCAGCGCATCGGAAAGGCGCCCTGTGCCCAGCAGCAGGACAGCCGCGAGCAGCCAGGGCAGGATGGAGAAAAGCCCGATCTGCTTCAAGTCCATACCATAGGTGTGATGCAGATAAGAGGGCAGCCAGGCCATGAAGAAGAACAGGTAGTAACCGAAAACGAAGAATGCCCAGTTGTTGGCGAGCAGGGTGGGGTTGGTGAACAAGAATTTCCACAAACCCTTCATCTGCCGGCGGTTTTTGTGAATCACGGCCGGATCTGCAGTGTGATGCGCGGTTCCGGCGCGAATATGGGTCAGCTCCGTCTCATTGACGTGCGGCGAATGCTCCGGAAAGTCGCGGAACCAGAACCACCAGACGGGTAGCCAGGCCAGGCCCAGTGCGGCAAGTATCAGGAACATGCCACGCCAGCCGATGTGCAGGATCAGGAAAGTGACTGTTGGTGCGCCGATGGCAAGCGCCAGGGGCACAGCCACCAGAGCGTTGGATAGAGCGATGGCGCGTTCATGGGGGGAGAGCCAGTCGGTCACAACACGGTTCATGACCGGAAAGTTGGGACCCTCGGCGACGCCGAGCAGGACTCTGGCGCTGAATAAAATCGCAAAGCCTGTGGCAAGGCCGGTGATGCCGATCGCGAGAGTCCAAAGGAAAGCGGCGCCGAGCAGCGTCTTGTGCGCGCCGTAACGATCGGTCCAGATACCGCCAAGAAATGTGGTTAGGAGGTAACCGATACCGAATGCGCCGAGAATCAGGCCGATGCTGTCCGGGTCGAGGCCGAATGAGCGGGAGATGTCGTTGACAGCATAGGAGATCGAGGAACGATCTACATAGTTGACAATAGTGATGAAGAACAGAAGGCCGACGATGACCCAGCGGAAACGGCTGGTACGCATGTGAAATCCTCGATTGCAGTCTGGTTTGGTGTTGTGTAGGAACGTGCCGGGCGCCGTGCTTGGGACACTATATAAGTAAGGCGCGGCAGACGGAAATGCGCGAGTTTGCCAGGTGTTGATTCGCGTGCATGGGCGGCGCGTCGCTGTCGTGTAGTTGGAGGCGGGCAGATTGAGGCTACGGATTCTCCGTACATGAATATTGCGGACAAACGGTGAAAGTCGTTTCCATGGCCGACTTTCCGTCTGGTCGGGCGAAGAGGGACGATCAACAGAATCCGGTTATCCACGCTGGGAGCAAGGTGCCCAAGAAGGGTTTGGCAGTGGGTTGCTTGAAAGGCCGCAAAAATTGTCACCCACAGGTGTTTCTTTTAATTGCTTATTTTTCAATATATTACAATTATTTTGCCGGTGTCTGGAGATGGAGGGTTGTCTTGCGTCCAGCAGATAATTGGTGCAGTATGGCAAGTCGGAGCAAGAAAGTAGGGCCTGTCCGACGGTATTACCTTTCGCGTAACGGGCAGGCCGATTTTGCTTTTGTTTTTTTTCATATCCTGCTAGGATCGCCTACCTGATCCGGCAGGCTCCGATGAGCATACCGGCTTTCGGTGTTTAACGGTTTTTATAAAGGGTAAACAGCTATGTCTAAATCGGCGATTGCGGGACTGGGTGTGCTGCTTGCCGGCGTTGCCTTGACGGTCTCGTCGTTAACAGCACAAGCCCAGCAACAGACTCTTCAGCAGTCCGTGTCCACGCAGCAGCAAATTGTTAAGAATTCTGCCCAGACGCAGAAAAAGATCAACAATCTTGCTGATTCGACTCAAACGCTCTTGGCCAAATATCTCACAACTGAGAAGCAGATCGATCAGCTCAAGAAGTACAACGACAATCTGCAAGGCCTTATCAACAATCAGCAGAGCAACATCAACTCGTTGCAGAAGCAGCTTGGGCAGTTGAGCGACGTCGCGCACGGTATCGTTCCGCTCATGCAGCAGATGATTGCCGGCCTGGACAATTTCATCAAGCTGGATGTGCCCTATCAGCTCGACCAGCGTGAGCAGACGGTGGAGAAACTCAAGGACCTGATGACGGATTCCAACGTAAGTATCTCCGAGCGCTACCGCCAGATTATGGCGGCCTACCAGGACGAGCTGCAGGCTGGACGGACTATCGACGCCTATCGCGGCCAGTTGACAGTCGACAATAAGCCACAGACTGTCGACTTTCTGCGGATCGGCCGGGTCGCGCTCTGCTACCAGACGCTCGACCAGTCACAGACGGGTTGCTGGAACCAGCGTGCCCGCAGGTGGGAAGTCAAGAATGATTTCCGCCGTGGTGTGGCGAACGGCCTCCAGGTGGCTCGCAAGGAGATTTCACCGAGTTTGATGATACTGCCGGTGTTGGCTCCTGTTGCCGCCCAGCAGCAGATGCAGCAGTAAGCGCGAGGGTATAGAGACAATGAAACAGTTTGTTAAATGGATTCCACTTTTCGTCGGCCTCGCAGCTCTGCCCGTAACCGGGGGTGTTGCCAGTGCCGCCCAGGCCTCTTCATCCAGCCAGCCACAGGCGAGTTCGCTCCAACAGCTGCTCGATGCCGTCCAGGCTGACCTGAGGGACCAGACCGCGCAGGACAAGGCGCGTTTGCAGAAATTCGAAGAGGCGCACGACCGTCAGCAGGCCATGCTGAACGAGGCAGAGAAGGAACTGGCCAACGAGCAGGCACGCACCAAGTCTCTGCAGGGTCAGTTCGATGCCAATGAGAAGCAGATCACCAACCTCACCACGACATTGAACACCCGCGAAGGTGACTTGGGCGAGGTGTTTGGAACGGTGCGTCAGACGGCCGGTGAGTTCAAGAGCTCGCTCGACAGTTCCCTGATCTCCGCTCAGTATCCGAACCGCGGCTTGTTCGCGGCCAAGCTGGCGGCCAGCAAGGCGCTGCCTTCGATCAAGGAACTGAAGCAGCTCTGGTACGACATGCTCCAGCAAATGGTCGAGCAAGGCCAGGTCGTCAAGTACAAGACGCAGGTCACTCTAAACAACGGTAGCAAGCAGTCTACTAGCGTTGTTCGCGTGGGTGCCTTCAACACGGTCATGGGCGACAAGTACCTGCAGTTCGAACCCACGTCCCAGTCCCTGGTCGTGCTGCCCAGCCAGCCGGCTAGCCGCTACACCAGCAGCGCGGGCAACCTTGCCAGCGCCAGCGGCAACGGTTTTGTCGGGTTCGGCCTGGACGGCACGCGCGGTCAGTTGCTCAGCCTGCTGATGCGCAAGCCGAGTTTCATGCAGGAAGTCAACAACGGCGGCGTCGTGGGTTACACGATCCTGGTGCTCTTCGCCATCGCGTTGCTGATCTGCCTGGAGCGTGGCATCTCACTGACGCTGACCAACCGCAAGATCAAGGCGCAGTTGAAGTCCGGCACGCCCAGCCCGAACAACGCGCTCGGCCGTGTGCTCGCGGTCTATGACCAGAACCGCAAGGACGACGTGGAGACTTTGTCGCTCAAGCTGGATGAGGCCATCATGAGGGAAGTGCCCACCATCGAGGCGCGCCAGTCCTTCATCAAGCTGATCGCCGCCATCGGCCCGCTGCTGGGTCTGCTGGGTACGGTTCTCGGCATGATCGAAACGTTCCAGTCCATCACCCTGTTCGGCACGGGTAACCCGGCCTTCATGGCGCATGGTATTTCCGTCGCGCTCGTGACAACGGTGGAAGGTCTGGTGACGGCCATTCCGCTGGTGTTCTTCCACGGCGCGATCCAGGGCAAGTCCCAGGAACTCGTGCATATCCTGGAAGAGCAGACCGCCGGCATTCTGGCCTCGCAGGCGGAAAAGGCGAACCGCTGATGTTTACCCAGCTGTTCATCGATCTGAGGAGCTTCTTCGAGGCGGGTGGGAACGTCCTCTGGGCCATCCTGGTGGCCACCATGATCCTCTGGACCCTGATATTTGAGCGGTATGGTTACTTGATGCTCGTATTCCCGGGCCGCCGCAAGGAAACGGTGGCGGCGTGGGAGGCCCGCTCGGATACCACGTCCTGGTACGCCAAGCAAATTCGCGAACAGAAGTTGTCGGAACTGAGCATTGAAGCCAACCGCGGTATCGGTGTGATCAAGTCGCTAGTAGGTATCATTCCGCTGCTTGGCCTTCTTGGCACGGTTACCGGGATGATCCAGGTCTTTGAAGTGTTGGCGACCATCGGCTCCAGTAATGCCCGAGCCATGGCCCAAGGTGTGTCTGCGGCTACGATCCCGACCATGTCGGCGATGACGGTCGCGGTTTTCACCCTGTACTTCACCTATGCGGTGGAGCAGCGCGCGAAGATCTCGATCGAGCAGGTCGAAGATGAAATGAGGCACTTCTGAGGATATTTGCAAATGGCTCGACGGAGACGTTTCGAAAAAAAGGTTGAAGAAGCTGAGATCAACATCACTCCGATGTTGGACATGGTGTTCATCATGCTCATCTTCTTCATCGTCTCGACATCCTTCGTGCACGTGGCCGGAATCAACGTCAACAGACCGAGTTCCGGCAAGCAGCACAAGATCGTTAAGGCGTCCAAGATTGTTCTAATTCAAATCGAGGACAACGGGACTATCAAGGTTAGTTTTGGTGGCGCAAGTCGAACGGTGCAGTTGAACGCGGTTCGCCCCGAGGTTGAAAAGGACCTTGCGGGTAACCCTGAGGCTCAAGTCGTTGTGGCGGTCAGTCCAGGCGCCGATGCCGGTCTGATGGTACAGGCCATCGATCGCGCCAAACAGGCGGGAGCCAAGCAGGTCTCCCTTGCTTCCACCGAAAGTTGAGGTAATAGGTCCAGCTCATGGCAAGACGACATGCTACCAATGCGGAAGAGGCGGAGATCAACATCACCCCGATGTTGGATATGACCTTTATTCTGCTTATTTTCTTTATTGTTACCACGTCATTCGTGCGCCCACCCGGCGTCCAAGTCGATCGTCCGCCTGCTGAGACGGCGCGTGTGTTGCATTCCAGCATCCTTATCGCCGTGACGCCCAGCGGCCAAATCTGGATGAACAAGCAGAAAATCCAGCTTAGCCAGGTTCCCGGACTCGTGGAATCCGCCCGCGCGGAGGCGCCGCAGGGCAACGTGGTCATTATTGCGGACAGCAAGGCCCCGAGCGGCTTGGTCGTCAAACTGATGGGGCAAGCCAAACTGGGCGGTGCCACTTCCATTGCACTGGCGGCCAAGCAGGTCGACACGAACGGAGGAAGCTGACATGCGCCGTTTATTCATAGATATGCGGTTTGTTCCAGCCCTGGTACTGGGACTGATTGTCGCTTTCGGGTTGTTCCTGCTCATGCATAGCCTGATCGCCAACAATCGGCAGTCGAAGATCAGCGCCCAGCAGGTCAATCTGGTCAATTTCGTAACGGTGCATCACGATGAGCAGGTGCAGACGATCAACCACAATCGTCCGCCGCCGCCGCCGCCGCCGAAAAAGCCGCCGCCGACCGAACAGGTACAGACGCGGACGCAGAATGTGAGCCAGCAGGCCCAGCAGTTGCCCGTGAACATCAAGTTCGATCGGAACTCGATCGGGGGTGGGGGCGTGTACATCGGTAATGCTAGCGAGGCGAACCGTGGCAGTTACGCCCCGCTGACGCCTATGGTGCGCATTGCGCCGATTTACCCGCCGGAGGCACAGGTGCAGAACGTTGAGGGAACCGTTACTACGTGTTTTACTGTCAATCCCGACGGTTCTGTATCCAGTCCTCATGTTGAGCACGCCAGTTCGCCGCAGGCCAGACGTATGCTCGGACAGGCCGCGCTTCAGACCATTCTGCAGTGGAAGTTTTTCCCGCAGAAGGTGCAAGGCAAGCCGGTTGCTACCAAAGGCGTTTGTCAAGACATTAAGTTTACGCTTAATGACAATGGCGGCTAAGCCGTCGTTGAGAGACGGATAAACGGAGATCTAAAACTGTGAATCGGAACTTTTTATCCATAACTTTGGGAGCGTTGGTCGTTTTCGCAGCCCAACTGCTTGCGCCCGCCACTGCCTTGGCCCAAACCAACCAATATACGTTGAGTAAGGAAACTTACAGGCAGGTCCAGCGTATGCAGAAAATGATGGGGAATAATAAATACCAGAAGGCGATCAACCTGGGTGAGAACCTTTTGCCTAGTGCAAAGAATGAAGGCCCTTACGCAGAAGCGCTGATCAGTCAGCTGATTGCGAATTCTTATCTTGTTCAGAAGGAATTCAACAAGGCTGAGCCCTATCTTAGGCGGATCGTTCAACTCAATGCTTTGCAACCACAAAATGAGATGAGCGTAGTCCAGGAATTGGCTGCAATCTATCTGGTGCAGAAAAACTACAATGGGTCTATTCGACTCTACCAGGAGGTCTTCGAACAGGCGAAAAAGAACAAGGTGACGCCCGGACCGATTCTCTACTATCGCCTTGGCCTGGCCTACTCCTACCGAGCGGATGCCAACAACAGCAGGCAAGACTATGAGAAGGCGCTTAACGACGTCAAAAAAGCCATCAATATTGCCGAGGAGCTTCACCGGAAGGATCCCAAGAAGCATGATCCGGTCAGCAAAGACTGGTATCAGAGCTGGTTTGTAATCAGCTACAAGATGAAGGATTATCAACAGGCTTTTGATGTGACCAAGCTGCTTGTAGCAAAGTGGCCTACCGACAAGGATTTCTGGAGCTATTACGGCAACGTGGCATTGCTGCTCCATAAAGACCAGACGGCAACGGCCGTCTACGGTTTGATGTATAAAAAGGGCCTTCTCAAGAGCAAGGATGATTATCTCCAGCTGGCGAGCTTGTTGCTGGAGCAGGGGGCCCCCTATAAGGCGGCCGAAGTACTGACCGATGGCATGAATAAGGGTTATATTCCCAAGACCAAGGACAGCTACGATCAGATCTCCAGTGCCTGGACTGCAGCTAGAGACTGGGATAAGGCGCTTGCTACGCTTGGCGAGGAAGCGAAGGTATCCAGTAACGGTAAGGTATACCTCCGGCAGGCGGAAATCTATCTGGAACGTCGCGATTACAACAAAGCCCGTCAGGCTGTGCAGAGTGCCTTGAACAAGGGCAGCCTGGGCGATGAAGCGGGTCGGGCGCTTATGGTGTTGGGCCAGAGTGAGTATGAACTCAAGAACTATGAGAACGCCGTCAACGCGTTCAAGCGGGCTGAGAAATACAAACAGCAAGAGCAAAACGCCAGGCAATGGTTGAAATACGTCGCGCAAGCTCGTAGCGGCGGTTGATCGCAGAAAACGAGGCAATGTGGTTACCGGCTCTGCTGATAATCAGGAAACTGATCCAGAGCCGGCCAACATTGCGGTTCCCGAAGTAGAACTCAATCTAATCGACCGCTTTGTCTCCAGCCTTTGGCTGGAACAAGGGCTCACCGAAAACACGCAAAACGCCTACCGTGCTGATCTACGCTTGTTGGCGACCTGGTTGACTTGCAATAATCGCGGCCAGCTGGTCACGGTCACTGCGCGGGACTTATGGGCTTTCGTAGGCGAACAGGCCGGCGAAGGTATAAGCGCACGCACAACCGCACGGCGCCTGGCGTCCATCAGACGTTTCTATAGATACCTACTGCGTGAGGGCCTGGTCCAATCCGATCCGGCCCTGGAGTTAAAGGCACCGCGCATGCCCGGCACCTTGCCGCACAGCCTCAGCGAGCGGGAAGTCATCACGCTCTTGGAGGCGCCGGATACCAATACACCGCGAGGCTTGCGTGACCGCGCCATGCTGGAATTACTGTATGCCACCGGTCTGCGTGTCAGTGAGCTGGTTAATCTGAGACTCGACCAGCTCAACCTGCGTCTGGGTGCTGTCCGCGTTGTGGGCAAGGGCGGGAAGGAGCGTCTGGTGCCGATAGGCGAGGATGCGCGAGACTGGTTGGAGCGTTATCTCAATGAGGTGCGGGGCGAGCTGACGAAGGGCCGGCGTCTGGATACCTTGTTCCCCACGCCGCGGCGTGCAAGCATGACGCGCCAGGCCTTTTGGGCACTTATCCGGCGTTATGCGGCCATTGCCGGTATATCAGCGGATATATCTCCGCATCAGCTGCGCCATGCGTTTGCGACTCATCTACTGGCACATGGTGCGGATTTGCGGGCCGTGCAAATGTTGTTGGGGCATCAGAATGTGACAACCACGCAAATATACACGCATGTTGCGCGGGAACGGTTAAAGGCGTTGCACGCTGCCCATCATCCCCGCGGCTGAGCGAACATCCGTTTCCGGAGTATCGCGCCCTGGAGTGCTCTCGCAACGGCGCTACACCGCAACGAAGAAAAAAAGAACTCTCGCCAAGGCGCAAAGACGCAAAGCAGAAAAGAGAGAATTAGATTGAAGATGTGCAAACCCAATATCGGCGCGTCATTCCGGACTTGATCCGGCGCCGGAGGCCGAAGGCCGGAGACCGGAGACAACATGCGCGTGGCGCATGGCCTAAAGGGCGAGCGGAATAAGTCGCGAGTAATCCAGTCAAACCAATCTCGACCGGGTCGACCGTTTCCACAGCCTTGCTCTTCGAGCATGCCTTGGGAAGAAGCAGAACTCCAGGTATTTCCTTCGCGCCTTGGCGAGATTTCTCATCGTTGCGGTGTAGCGCCGTTGCGAGAGATCTTTCTTAGGCGAAAGCTTTAGCGTTCGAGGAGTTCGCGCTTGTTGGGCTTGTCCTGCCAGTCGTCCGCGTCCTCGGGAGCGTCGATTTTCTCATTCAGGACCGGCCAGGTTTTGGACAACTCGGCGTTCAACTCGATGAAGGCCCTCTGGTCATCGGGAACATCGTCCTCGGAGTAGATCGCGTTAACCGGGCACTCCGTTTCACATAGCGTGCAATCGATGCATTCATCGGGGTCGATCGCAAGCATATTGGGCCCTTCGTGGAAACAATCCACCGGGCATACCTCAACACAGTCGGTATATTTGCACTTGATGCAACTTTCCGTAACGACAAAGGCCATGCAGCCAGCTCCTTGAGTGCCGAAAGATCGTGCTTATTTTGCCATAGCCGGCATGTTATCGGACCCGATTTCAGTGATCCCGTTCGATGATCAGGCGCGCCAGCGCGAGCAGCGGCTCGGCATTTTCGCCCAGAGGCTCGAGCGCGGCGAGTGCTTCGCCATAGACCTGGACCAGCGCCTCGCGGGCTCCGTCCACACCCAGAATGGCCGTATAGGTCGATTTGTCGTTGACTTCGTCGGCACCTGCGGTTTTGCCCAGACGTTCGCTATTGCCGGTCGCATCGAGAATATCGTCCTGGATCTGGAATGCAAGGCCGATACGGGTGCCGAAAGTCTCCAGCCGGCGCAGGGTCAGTTCATCGACATCCGGCGCGCTGTCTGCGCCGAGCAGGACGGCGGCCCGAATCAGGGCACCTGTCTTCAGGAGATGCATCTGGTCCAGAGCGCGGCGCTCCAGACGTTTTCCGGAGGCCAGGATGTCGATCATCTGACCACCGACCATGCCTCGTGAGCCGCTCGACTGGGCGAGGAGCGAGATCATACGTACCCGGCGGGCAGGGTCCCCGATAACCGCGTGATCGCGAGCCAGCACCTCGAAGGCCAGTGTCTGCAGGGCATCGCCTACCAGAATGGCTGTGGCTTCATCGTAAGCTTTGTGGCAGGTGGGGCGGCCGCGCCGCAGGTCGTCGTCGTCCATGGGCGGCAGGTCGTCATGGACAAGGGAATAGGCGTGGATAAGCTCCACCGCGCAGGCGGGCCCATCGAGGTGCTCGAGTTCGGCTTTCAGGGTCAGGCCGCTGGCATAGACCAATAAAGGGCGCATTCGTTTGCCCGGGGCAAGCGCGGAATAACGCATCGCGGCATGCAGCCTTTCCGGGTCTTCGGTTTCGTCGGGAAGCCAGCGGTCGAGGTGTGCTTCCACCCGTTCGCGCAATTTGGGTAGTTGCGCGAAAAATCCCGTCCGGTGGGCGGGCGAGTTGTCAGTCTTTGTGTTCGAAGGGTTCTGGCTGGGCATCTTTGTCTTCCTTGAGCAGGATTTCTATGCGTTGTTCAGCCCGCTTGAGTGCTGCCTCGCAGCGGCGGAGCAACCGTGTGCCTTCCTCGAAGCGCTTTAGCGCGTCTTCCAGGGGCAGATCCCCAGCCTCCAGTGCAGCAACTGTCTCTTCCAGTGCAGCCAGGCTGGCCTCGAAGTCTTCCGGTTTCTGGTCAGTGGCGTCACTGCCCTGATTGGCTTTGCTCACGTGGTTATGGCCTGATATCGATGGCTTTTGCGGGAAACCCTACACGGCGGCGAGCCCGGCGTCAATTGCCCTGGACAGGTTTGACAGAGATTAGGGACCAGAGCTAGACTGCAATAGATTTAGACAGAGTCTAAATGACAACCGACAGTCTATCCGGAATCAGGAGGAAAGAGATCATGGACCTCAAGGGCAGCAAAACGCACACGAACTTGAAAGACGCATTCGCCGGGGAATCCCAGGCTAACCGCCGCTACCTGTATTTCGCCAACAAGGCCGACATTGAAGGCTATAACGACGTAAGCACGGTGTTCCGCTCCACGGCCGAAGGCGAGACCGGCCACGCGCACGGCCACCTGGAGTACCTGGAAGTCGTGGGCGATCCGGTTACCGATGAGCCGATCGGCGGCACTGCAGACAATCTGAAATCTGCCATTGCGGGTGAAACCTACGAGTACACGGATATGTACCCGGGCATGGCAAAGACCGCCCGTGACGAAGGCTTCGACGAGATCGCGGACTGGTTCGAGACGCTCGCCAAGGCCGAGCGCTCCCACGCTAACCGCTTCAAGAAGGCGCTCGACTCGCTCGACTCGTAAGCCACGGAGTCTGCGTCACGCTGTGCGATCAACCCTGCGGAGCGGGACCCCCCCCCCGCTCCGCAGGATAAGCTTGAGCCAGCTTAATGAAGGGCCAGGGAGAACGTCATGAGTGCTGATGCCACGGTCAAGGAAGGAAACCTCAAGGCGCCCGAACGCCATCCTCTGGGGCAGGACCAGGAAGCATTCTGGGACGAGGAAGCACTTTACGCCGAGATGGAGCGGCAGTTCGATATCTGTCACACCTGCCGCCGTTGTTTCCCGCTGTGCGAGTCGTTCCCGACGCTGTTCGACCTGATCGACGAGTCCCCCACGCTGGAACTCGACGGGGTGCCACGTGAGGCTTACTGGAACGTGGTCGACCAGTGCTACCTGTGCGACCTGTGCTTCATGACCAAGTGTCCCTACACACCGCCGCATGAATTCAACATGGATTTCCCGCACCTGATGTTGCGGGCCAAGGCCGTGCGCACCCGCAAGCACGGGGCGAAATTGCGTGACCGCGTGCTGACATCCACCGATGCGGTCGGCAAGCTGGCGGGCATCCCGGTCGTGGCGCAGACGGTCAACACGGTCAACAAGCTGCCGCCGGCGCGCTACGCCCTGGACAAGGGCTTCGGCGTGCACCGGAAGGCGAGGCTTCCGGAGTTCAGTCCGCGCAGCGCGCACCGGCGCCTGGCGAAGCACGTGCCCCTGGACGTGGAGCCGAAGTCCGCGGGCCGCACGCACGGCAAGGTGGCGATCTTCGCGACCTGCTACGGCGAGCACAACATGCCGGCACTGATCGAGGACATGGTGGCCGTATTCGAGCACAACAGCATCCCCACGCAGCTGGTGCCCGAGGAGCGTTGCTGCGGTATGCCGAAGATGGAAATGGGCGACCTGGAGGCAATCGAGAAGCTCAAGTCCTACAACATTCCGCGGCTCGCGGCCCTGGTCGCCGATGGTTGGGATCTGATCGCGCCCATTCCCTCCTGCGTGCTGATGTACAAGCAGGAGCTGCCGATGATCTACCCGCATGACGAGGCCGTGGCCCGCGTTCGCGACGGGTTTTTCGATCCGTTCGAATACCTCATGCTGCGCCGCGAGGGCGGGCTTATGAACACGGAATTCAAGCGTGGTCTGGGTAAGGTCGTGTGCCATGCCTCCTGCCACCAGCGGGTGCAGAACTTCGGGCCCAAGACACGCGACGTGCTCGCACTGGTGCCGGACACCGAAGTGGAGCTAATTCAGCGCTGCTCGGGCCACGACGGCACCTACGCGGTCAAGAGCGAAACCTACGATAACGCCATGAAGATAGGCCGGCCCGTGTTCCGCAAGATCACCGAAGCGGAGCCCGACTGGTACGGCAGTGATTGCCCGCTCGCGGGAGATCAGCTCGAGCACGGCACGGAAGGCCGCTTCGGCAAAGTCACTCACCCGATCACCCTGTTACGTACCGCCTACGGAATCTGAGACATGCCATGGAGAAACTGACCCGCGCGGATCTGATGAGCCTCGAGGATTACGCTGCCAAGCGCAGCGAGTTCCGCGCGAAGGTGATGGAGCACAAGAAGTCGCGGCGCATCGGACTGGGCCCTCACGTCACGCTGTACTTCGAGGATCGCCTGACCATCCAGTACCAAGTGCAGGAGATGTTGCGCGCCGAGCGGATCTTCGAGGCTGAGGGCATTCAGGAGGAACTGGACGCCTATAACCCGCTTATCCCCGACGCCACCACGCTCAAGGCGACGATGATGATCGAGTTTGAGGACGAGCAGGAGCGCCGCACGGCCCTGGCAAAGTGGGGCGGTATCGAGGACCGCGTCTGGATCGCCCGCCCGGGCGGCGAGCGCTGCTATGCCATCGCCGATGAGGATCTGGAACGGCGCACGAAGGAGCGCACTTCCGCAGTGCATTTCCTGAGCTTCAAGCTCGACGAGGCCACAGCCGAAAGCGTACGCGGAGGCGATCCGTTCGCCATGGGCGTCGATCACGAACTGTATAGCGAAACCGTCGATCCGGTACCGGAGGCCGTCAGCCAGAGTCTTTCCAACGACCTTCGGTAACCCTCGTCAGCGGCTGGTAGAATCCTGCGGAGCCGGCCGGTTGCCGGCACGGCCCAGCAGGAGCATTTCCAGCCCATGAGTTCGAAATACGAAGCCGCAGACCTAGAAGTCCTCTCAGGACTTGATCCTGTGCGGCGGCGCCCGGGCATGTACACCGAGACGTCGCGGCCCAACCACCTTGCCCTCGAAGTCATCGACAACAGCATTGACGAGGCGCTCGCGGGTCACGCCAAAGATATCGGTGTGACCCTCTACAAGGATGGCTCCCTGGAGGTGGAAGACGACGGCCGCGGCATGCCGGTCGATATTCACCCTGAGCATGGCGTGCCCGGTGTGGAATTGATTCTCACGCGCTTGCATGCCGGCGCCAAGTTTTCCACCAAGAATTACCGTTTTGCCGGCGGCCTGCACGGCGTGGGCGTGTCCGTGGTGAATGCGCTCTCGAGCAAGCTCGAGGTATGGGTGAAGCGCGGCGGCGTCGAATACCACATGGCCTTCAGCGGCGGCGAAAAGAAAAAGGCACTCAAGGAAGTCGGCCGCGTCGGCAAGCAGAACACCGGCACGCGCGTGCGTTTCTGGCCCGATGCCAAGTATTTCGACACGCCGAAAATCAACCTGGCGAAACTGCGCCATGCACTGCGCGCCAAAGCCGTGTTGTGCCCGGGCCTCAAAGTGAGTCTGACAGACGAGGCGAGCGGCGAGACGGACGAGTGGTGTTTCGCGGGCGGTCTGGCCGATTATCTCGAAGAAGCGGTCAAGGACGCCGATTGTTTGCCGGAAACGCCTTTCACCGGTGACTTCGAGAGCGACAGCGAGGCCGTGGAATGGGCTCTCGTGTGGATGCGCGAGGGCACGCCGCCGGTCGCGGAAAGTTATGCCAACCTCATTCCCACGCCCCTCGGCGGCACCCATGTCACGGGTTTGCGCCAGGGTCTGACCGAGGCACTGCGCGAGTTCTGCGAATTCCGTAACCTGTTGCCGCGCGGGGTAAAGCTCGCGCCCGAGGACGTGTTCGACAACGTCGCCTATGTCGTGTCCTTCAAGCTGCACGACCCGCAGTTCTCCGGCCAGACCAAGGAACGCCTGGCTTCGCGCCGGGCGGCGCCGTTCGTGTCCGGTATCGTCAAGGACGCGCTGTCGTTGTGGCTGAACCAGCATGCCAAGGCCGGCGAGGAGATCGCGCAGCTGGCGATCGCGCGCGCCGGCGAGCGCCACCGCAAGGCCAAGGTGATCCGCAAGCGCGAGACCCAGGGCCCGGCATTGCCCGGGAAATTGGCCGACTGCAGCTCCGGCGATCTGGATCGGACGGAACTGTTCATCGTTGAGGGCGATTCGGCGGGCGGTTCCGCCAAGCAGGCGCGCACGCGCGATTTCCAGGCCATTCTGCCGCTGCGCGGCAAGATCCTCAACACGTGGGAAATGGACTCCGATCGCGTGCTGGGCTCGCAGGCGATTCACGACATCGCCGTGGCGCTGGGCCTGGAGCCGGGTAGCAAGGACCTCTCCAAGCTGCGTTATGGCAAGGTCTGTATCCTCGCCGACGCCGATTCCGACGGCGAGCACATCGCCACGTTACTGTGTGCCCTGTTCGTCAGGCATTTCCCGGCCTTGGTAACGGCAGGTCGCGTGTACGTTGCCATGCCGCCGCTGTACCGGATCGATGTCGGCAAGTCGGTGTATTACGCGCTCGACGAGGAAGAGCGTGCAGGCGTACTGGACACAGTCATCGCCGAGCGCTCCAACGCGAAACCGGTGGTTACGCGCTTCAAGGGTCTGGGCGAGATGAACCCCGCGCAGCTGCGGGAAACGACGATGGCTCCGGAAACCCGCCGCCTGGTGCGTCTGATCATGGAAGACGGCGACGATACGGCAGCACTGCTTGACATGTTGCTGGCCAAGGCGCGTTCCGGCGAACGCCGCACCTGGCTGGAAGACAAAGGCAACCTCGCGGAGATCTAGCACGAATGAAATTCGATCATGCACAACCACAGAGATCACAGGGAATGAGTGTGCAGAGCAGGAAAGCGGATGACCTCCGTTATCTCCGTGTGCTCTGTGGTTGCATTTTTCCCGGATGGGGGATGCAAGTGGTGCGGCAAATAATGATTGCACAGCAGGTGGTCTGAAAAGATGGCAATAAGTGACATGGAACACGAGAGCCTGGCGCTCAAGGGCTTTGCCGAGAAGGCCTACCTGGATTACGCCATGGCGGTTATCCTGGACCGCGCGGTACCGCATGTAGCTGACGGGCTCAAGCCCGTGCAGCGGCGCATCCTCTACGCAATGTCGGAGTTGGGGCTGGCGGCGACGGCCAAACCCAAGAAGTCGGCGCGTACGGTGGGCGACGTGCTTGGCAAGTTCCATCCGCACGGCGACATGGCCTGCTACGAGGCCATGGTGCTTATGGCGCAGCCGTTCTCCTACCGCTACCCGCTGGTCGACGGCCAGGGCAACTGGGGCTCGCTCGACGATCCCAAGTCCTTTGCCGCCATGCGTTACACCGAGGCCAAGCTCGCGCCCTTCGCCCAGCTGCTGCTTGACGAACTGGGACAGGGCACGGTCGAGTGGCTGCCCAATTTCGACGGCACGCTGGAAGAGCCGCGCCTGCTGCCGGCGCGCGTGCCCGTGGTGCTCGCCAACGGCGCGAGCGGCATCGCGGTGGGCATGGCCACCGACATTCCGCCGCACAATCTGCGCGAGCTGATCAAGGCAGTCGTTGCGTTGATTGACGATCCCGGGATCAGCGAGGCCAAGTTGCTGAAGCACGTGAAAGCACCCGATTTTCCCACCGGTGGCGAGCTGGTGACGCCGGCCGCGGACATCCGCGCGATCTACCGCAAGGGCAACGGCAGCCTCAAGCTGCGCGGCACCTGGGAACGCCAGGGCGGCGACATCGTGATTACGGCGCTGCCCTACCAGGTGCCGGCCTCGCGCGTGCTCGAGCAGATCGCGCGCGAGATGCAGGCCAAGCGTTTGCCCATGGTCGATGATCTGCACGACGAATCGGATCACGAGCAGGCCGTCAGGATCGTGGTGCAGCTGCGCTCCAACCGGGTCGACGCTGACGCGGTGATGGCGCACCTGTTCGCTACCACCGAACTGGAAAAAAATATCCGTGCGAATTTCAACGTCATCGGCCTGAACGGCAAGCCCCAGGTGAAGCCGCTCATGACGATGCTCAGCGAATGGCTGGAGTTCCGCCTTGCGACGGTGCGCCGTCGCCTGGAGTGGCGTCTGGAGAAGGTGGACAGGCGCTTGCACCTCCTGGAAGGCTTATTCAAGGTTCTGCTGGACATCGATGAGGTAATTCGAGTCATTCGCACCGAGGATGAGCCCAAACCGGCACTGATGGAGCATTTCGGCCTCAGCGAGATGCAGACGGATTACGTGCTGGAGACCAAATTGCGCCAGCTCGCGCGATTGGAAGAAATTAAGCTCGATGCGGAAAATCGCGCACTCAAGGCGGAAGCGAAATTATTGCGCGCCGATCTGGGTGACGAATCACGGCTCAAGGCGCGCGTGCGCAAGGAGTTGCTCGCCGATGCCGAGCGTTTCGGCGACGAGCGCCGCACGGCATTGGTAGAGCGCGAGGCTGCCAAGGCCTTCGACGAGGCGGATCTCGTCTCGCGCGATCCGATTACGGTGATTCTTTCGCGCCACGGCTGGGTACGCGCGGCCAAGGGACATGACATAGACCCGGCAACGCTCACTTACCGGACCGGTGACGATTTCCGTGCCGCGGTTGCGACTCGCCTGAACCACACGGTAGCCTTTCTGGATTCCACGGGTCGTGTCTATAACCAGCCCGCGCATAACTTGCCATCGGCGCGTGGTCATGGAGAACCGCTCAGTGGCCGCATCGATCCGCCCGCGGGGGCACATTTCGTGGCCATTGCCGGGGTGGAGACGGCACCGCAAGTGCTGGTATTGAGCACCAGCGGGCATGGGTTCGTCACTGCCGCAGAGGGTTTGACGGTGCGCAACAAGTCCGGCAAGCAGTTGCTGAACCCGAACAAGGACAGCGAAGCGCTGGCGCTCGTATCGATGACGGGCGAGGGTGAGCGCATCGCGCTGGTTACTTCCGCAGGCTACCTGCTGGTGCTCGAAGCGGACGATGCGCCGACTTTGGCACGCGGCAAGGGCGTGAAGCTGATCGGCATCCCGCCCAAGGCCTTAGCAAGTGGCGAGCGGGTGCAGAGTGTGGCGGTGTTGGCGGCAGGCGCTGCGTTGCGTATCGAAGCCGGCCAGCGGCACAAAATAATGGATGGCAGCGAGCAGGAAGACTATATGCGCGGGCGCGGCAAGCGGGGGCTCAAGTTACCGCGTGGCTTCCAGAACGTGGACCGCATCCTGGCCGCTTGAGTAGGATGCACCGGTTGCCGGCACACTACCTTCAGGCTGTTGTGTCTTCTACGCCCTCGAACATGGGATTCTGCGAGTTGAAGACTTCGGAGTCGCCGATTGCGCTGCCCTCGATGGTGCTGATCCCCAGATTATAGAGTTGGGCCATGAGGTTGGCGTCGTTGACACCGCTAGCTATCAACCGGCATTGGGTGCTTTCGAGCGTCTGCATCAAGGCTGTAATGCGCTCATTCAGTTGCTCATCCGATCCCAGTTTTGCCACGCAGGAAGGATCCAGCCGCAGCACATCCAGTTGCAGGCGTTGCAACAATTTATCGGCATTATCCGCGGGCTTGTAATGACGCAGCCCGAAACCGCAATTAAGGCTTGTAGTGCGCTTCGAGAATGCTTCGACTTCGGCGACGTGTTGCAGGGCATCCTCAATGGAAAGCTCGAAAATCAGGCTCTTGACCGGCAATCGTGCATGGGTTTTTTTGACCAATCCCAGCAGGAAGTCTCCCAGGCTGCTGTCCCTCATCACCGAGGGGCTGAGGGGTACGATAACGCGAGTCGACTCGCTGTTCTTGAGCAGGCGGAGCAGGGTAACAAAGGCATGTCCGATCAACCAGCGTTCCACCGGTTGGGCCAGGTCCAGGCGTATGGCGGGCCCCATGAATCCTTCCGGCAGGATTTCCTTGCCTTCGCGATCGAGCAACCGTGCCGTCGCCTCGTACAGCTTGTCGGCACTGGCGAGGTCTTCGATCGGGCGCAGAGCGATGGCAAAGCGGCGTTCCTCAAGCGCTTCGGTAATCATGGCCGACCAGCCGGAATCGTCCGTGTCTGCAGTAGTGATCACGTTGGAAGACTGCACTCGGGTTACCGAGTTCGGTTCACCTTTGGCCGCCTTGAGTGCCTGGTGGGCGAGCTGCTCCAGTCTTCGGACACGATCTATCGGTGCGATACCCGCGGCGTAGCCCAGGAGGCTGGAGCGGCTGCTGGTTTCAAAGATATGCTCTCCCAGAGCGTGCAATGCATTCTCGGTCCAGGACTGGATCTCATTTTCGTCAGGCCGGTTTATGACCGCGAGTACGGTCATCCCGTCTATGCGCGTTGCAAGATCATCTTCATTCAGCAGCGGAGAAAGTAGTGAAGCTATGCCGGAACCGGCTTCAGCCATGCCGATCGGGCCGAATGTCGACAGGGCTTTTTGGGGGGCTGAGGGTTGAAATGCAACCAGGGCGCGCACTGAACCCGCCAGGGGGCGGTTGACGCGTTCCGCAGCAATGGGGGCGAATGTTGCCGGCCACAGAAACCGGGAGTCGGGCTCCCGTTGTTCCAGGGTTTGCAATTTGGCTTGCAGCAACTTCTTTTCGACTTCCAGTGTATCTATCTGTTTTAGGGCTGCTGTGTTGGCACCACCGCCGCTCTCGCTGCCGGCGATAGTGAATTCGATCTGCGGCTCCCCATCTACCTCGACCGAACTCAGAGATAGTTCGATTTCAAATGCTTTGCCGTCGGCTTGCCGGCCATGCAGAGTATTCGGATTTTTGATGCTTTTCCCACGCGTAAGCGAGCGCAACAAGCCTTTAAGCGTTTCCTGATCCGATTCAGAGAAAAGATCCATGACGGGCAGGCCAATCAGGTCATCCGGATCGGAATAGCCGAAGCGCTCGGCCCAACTCGGGTTGACGTTTGCGATAACGCCTTCCTGCGAATAGGCAATGGCCTTCTGGCCACCGGCCATCAGATTGCGCAATTGCTGGCGAACCTGGTTCAGTTGGCGCTCCAGCGTCTTCAGGCTGGCACGTTCGCTGCGGTTACGCCGTTCCCGTTGGGCAATGCCTGCCAGCAGGGTCGTGTCGGCCAGGTTGACCTGCGCTGCGGCTCCCAAGCTTATCGCTGTTGCTGCCTGCGCCGGATCATGGTGAGCGGATACGACAATAACCGCGGCGGCCAATTTGTTCGCTGCCGCTATGACATCGCCCAGTGTCGGTTCCTGCGTGTCCTCGAAATAGAACACCAGTTCCGGGGGGCTTTTTTGTGCCTCCCAGTTTTCGATAGAGTTGACCCAGGTCGGGTGTACGGCAAGGCCCTCTCCACGTAACAGGCCGTTAAGCATTTCGGCCTTATTCTGGCTCTCGCAGACCACCAGTATTGGAATGATATCCAGATCTTGCACGGCAAGTTGTCAGCGAATCAGATCAATTTCTATTTATAGCACGAACACGGCCTGCAATCTCAGGCAATTATGATCTTGTTGGGGGCGCCTGGAGACTCTCGGGAAAGGCGTGGCACCAGATAGCCCGGCAGGCTGGCGCGCAGTTCGTCTATCAAACGCTTTCCGCGTGACTGGCTGATATCGAAATGGGCTGTTCCCTCTACGGGGTCAGGCAGATGCAGGTAGTAGGGTAAGACGCCGGCTTCGAACAGCACCTTGGACAATTTCGCCAGCGCATTTGTATCGTCATTGATGCCCGCAAGCAATACGGATTGGTTCAATAGAAAGCGCACATTTGCTTTCAGGCTCAGACAGGCGTTCCGCACCGCTGCGTCGATTTCATGGGGATGGTTGGCATGGAGCACCATCGTGACCGGCAACAGGCTTTCAGCCAGCCAGCCCAGGAGATTGTCATCGACCCGTTCGGGCAGAACCACGGGAAGGCGCGTGTGTATGCGCAAGGAGCGTATGTGCGGTATCCGGGCCAAGCGTGTGGTCAGGCTGGCGAGTTCGCTGTCGTCCAGCATGAGCGGGTCGCCGCCGGAGAGGATGACTTCTTCCAGTGTCGGGTCGGCGGCGATGGCGTCCAGGGTCGATTGCCAACCGTTGTGGCGCGGATTCTCTCCGGCATAGGGAAAATGACGCCGGAAACAGTAGCGGCAATGTACGGCGCAGGCACCGCTGGTAACCAGCAGGGCGCGCCCCCTGTACTTGACCAGAACGCCCTCGGCACGCTGCGCAGCGGCTTCGGCCAGAGGATCGTGTACGAAGCCGGGAGGCTGCGGGGCCAGTTCGCTGGCCGTGGGCAGGACCTGGCGGAGCAGGGGGTCGGCCGGGTTGCCCCTTTCCATGCGGGCCACGAATCCCCGCGGGACCAGCAGGCGGAAGGCTCGGTGCGCGCCAGCCATGCCGAGGAGCGACTCCGCGGGCAGGCCGAGCAGCTCGGCCAGCTCAGCAGGATCGCGCACGGCGGTGGCCAGCTCCCTGCGCCAGGCGGCTTTTGCCGGGACCGGTATCATATGCAGAGTTGACTCAATACTTTTGCCGCACTAGGCGGCCATTTTAACGACAGACGGGGCATTACGTAATGGCGAACTACAGCACGAACGAATTCAAATCGGGCCTGAAAATCATGCTCGACGGTGATCCCTACGCGATCGTCGACAACGAATTTGTGAAGCCCGGCAAGGGCCAGGCGTTTAATCGCGTGAAGGTGCGCAACCTCAAGACCGGCCGTGTCATCGATCGCACCTTCAAATCCGGGGACAGTGTGGAAGCGGCCGACGTGCACGAGACCGACATGCAGTTCCTGTACTCGGACGGCAGTTTCTGGCATTTCATGGATCCCGCTAGCTACGAGCAGTACCAGGCCGATGCCGCTGCAATGGCCGACGCGGCCAAGTGGCTCAAGGGCGAAGAGGTGTGCCGGGTGACCCTGTACAACGGCAGCCCCCTTGCGGTGGAAGCTCCCAATACTGTCGAGTTGACGATTACCGAGACCGATCCCGGCGTGCGTGGCGACACCTCGGGTGGCGGCAACAAACCGGCCACACTGGAGACCGGCGCCGTGGTCCGCGTACCGCTGTTCGTCAACGAGGGCGAGGTCATCAAGGTCAACACGCGCACCGCGGAGTACCTCTCGCGCGCATGAGCGCAGCCTGGGAGCCGTCGGCCTCGCTGGAAGCGCTTCGGGGCCGCGCCCGCCTGCTCGATAATCTGCGGGCCTGGATGGATGCGGAAGGGTTCCTGGAGATCGAGACGCCTTTGCTCTCCCGCGCTGGCTCTCCGGAACTGCATCTCGACAGTCTGCAGGTGCCCGGTGCTTTTCCCGATGGGGCTCCGGGCTGGCTGGGCACTTCGCCGGAATTTCATCTCAAGCGCCTGCTGGCCGCAGGCGTGGGATCGGTTTACAGCATCGCGCGCGTGTTTCGTGCCGGCGAAGCAGGGCGGTTGCACAATCCCGAGTTCACGATGGTGGAGTGGTATCGGCTCGGCGGGGGCTATGCGCAACTCATGACCGATATCGAGGCGTTGCTAACCCATCTGTTGCCGGCTGATGTGTTGAGAGAATCACCTGAGAGACTGACTTATCGCGAAGCCTTCCTGCGCCATGCCGATCTGGATCCATTCGCCACCCCCCTGGCAGAGTTGCAGGAACGCAGTGGAGAACCCGAGGAAGATGAACGCGATGTCCTGCTTGATCGGATCGCGGGTTTCGAGGTGTACCCGAAACTGGGCCGCCGCCGCATCAGCCTGATTCATGACTTTCCGGCCAGCCAGGCGTCACTGGCCCGCATTCGACAGGGTGAATCGCCCGTCGCCGAACGCGTGGAAGCGATTGTGCACGGCGTGGAACTCGTCAACGGTTTCGTCGAATTGAGTGATGTGGCCGAGCAGCGCCGGCGTTTCGAAGCCGACAGGCGCGTGCGTAGGGCTCAGGAGCGTGATTGCCCCCCGTTGGACGAGCGTTTTCTCGCTGCGCTGGAGGCGGGCCTGCCCGATTGTGCGGGCGCGGCGATGGGCTTCGACCGTGTGGCCATGCTTGCGCTCGGCTTTTCCAGTCTGGCCGACGTGCAGGCCTTTCCACAGGACCGAGCCTGAAATATCTCTCGCCACGCCGCAATGGCGTGGCGAGAGGCATTAAAAAGCCGGGCCCACAGGCCCGGCTTTGAGTCGGAGGTTTGGGTTTGCTTATTCTTCACGCACCTGGTGATGTGTGGCGCCGATGAAGGTATAGAGCATCGGCACGACGAACAGGGTGAACACCGTGCCTATCGCCATGCCGGTCGCGATGACCAGACCGATGGCGAAGCGTGCCTCGGCGCCGGCACCGGTCGCAACAAGCAGCGGCACCACGCCGACCACCATGGCGGCGGTAGTCATCAGAATGGGCCGCAGCCTTAATGCGGCCGCTTTCTCCACGGCTTCGCGCTTCGAGAGGCCCTCGTCGATCTGGATTTCATTCGCAAAGCGCACGATCAGGATGCCGTGTTTGCTGATCAGGCCGATCAACGTGACCAGTCCGACCTGGGTGTAAATGTTGATGCTAGAGGCACCCACAAATATAAACAGCAATGCGCCCCACGCCGCCATCGGTACACTCCCGAAAAGGATGATGATCGGATCCCGGAAGCTTTCAAACAGGGCGGAGAGGATCAGGTAGATGACAATAAAGGCAAAGAAGATGGTCGCCGCCAGCGCGCCGCCTTCCTGCATGTACTGACGTGACTCGCCTTCGTAATTGGTGAGGTAGCCCTTGGGGGCGATCTCGTTGGTCTGCTGTTGCAGGTAGGTCAGCGCGTCGCCCAGCGACACGCCTGCCTTGGGTACGGCTACGATCGTCGCGGAGTTCAACTGATCGAACTGGCTGAGCGATTGCGGTACCGTGGTCTGCTTGATGCTGACCACTGCGGAGAGAGGGATCATCGCGCCGTTACTGGCCTTGACGTAATACTGTCCGAGGTCGGCCTTGGTATAGCGGTATTTGCGGATGACCTGCGGGATGACCTTGTAGGCGCGGCCGTTGGCGCTGAAGCGGTTGACGTAGCCGCCGCCGAGTAGCGAGCCCATGGCACTGCCGATGTCGGCCATGCTGAGCCCCATCGACTGGGCCTTGCTTCGATCGACGGTAAGTTCGTACTCGGGCATGTCGAACTTCAGGTCCTGGTTGACGAAGTAGAATTTGTTACTGGCCCGGGCCTTTTGTACCAGGGCTCCCGCCACTTCGGCCAGGTTGCGATAACTATCGGTGGTGCTCAGCACGAATTGCACGGGTGCGCCGCCGCCGGAACCCGGGAGCGAAGGCGGCAGTGTGACGTAGGTCTGGAAACCGACTATTTTGCTGACCGTCGCGGAAAGCTGGTTTTTGATCTGCGCAGCCGATTTGTCGCGCTCCCCCCAGGGTTTCAGAATGAGACCGCCGAGCGTGTTGGTGCCGTTCATGCCGGCGATCAGAAAGTCGTTTTCTCGCTGAGGTATGGATTGGAGCTGGTGCTGCAGTTGATTGGCATATAGTTTTTCGTAGTCGAGCGTCGCGGTCGGCCCGGCTTGTGCGAAAGCGATCACGAAGCCCTGGTCTTCGGCGGGCGCCAGTTCGTGCTTGGAGAATGGGTAGAGGCCGAGCAGTGAGATCACCACTATCACAGCCACCACGATGGTCGCCGCGCGGTAGTTGAGCGAGTTATGCAGGACCCGGTGGTAAAGATCCTTGAAAGACTCGAAACGCGCATCGAGCCAGCGTGCGAGTCGGCTGGCCTCCTGCGGCGGACGCAGCAGCTTGGAGCACATCATTGGCGAGAGGGTCAATGCAAGGAACCCCGAGATCAACACCGTGACCGCAAGCGTGAAGGCGAATTCGGTAAACAGGGTGCCCGTTAATCCGCCCATGAAACCAATTGGTGCATAAACGGCCGCAAGCGTGACGGTCATGGCGACGATAGCCGATCCGATTTCGCGCGCCCCTTTCAGCGAGGCCTGGAACGCAGACATGCCTTCTTCCATGTGGCGGTGGATGTTTTCCACCACGATGATGGCGTCGTCCACGACCAGGCCGATAGCCAAGACCATGGCCAACAGGGTCAACAGGTTGAGCGAATAGCCGAGCAGTAGCATCACGAAGACGGCGCCTACCAATGACAGCGGTATGGTGACTACCGGGATGCTGACCGATCGGAACGATCCGAGGAAGAGGAAGATCACGATGACCACGATGAGCCCCGCTTCGGCAATCGTCTGGATCACTTCGTTGATCGAACTGTTGATGAACTTACTGCCATCGAAGGCGATGGTGCCCTTAAGCCCCGGCAGTAGCTGACTCTTGACCGAGGGCATGAGTTTTGTCACGCCCTTGGCCACGTCGAGTGGGTTGGCGGCGGGGGCCGGGTAAATCGCGATCGCGACGGCCTGGTGGCCGCCGAAATAGAATTGGCTGTCGTAACTTTCCTGACCGAGATCGACGTGTCCCAGATCTTTCAGGCGAATCAGCGAGTCCCCGTGGTGTGCGACGACCATGTCGTTAAATTCTTGGGCGGAGTGCAGATCCGTCCGCGCGTTGACGTTGACCAGGATGTAAGGCGATTTGGTTTGACCGACAGCGGCGATGTAGTTGTTGTTCTGGATGGCGGTCGTTACCGCTTGCGGGGTAAGTCCGTAGGCGGCAAGCTTGTTGGGGTCCAGCCAGATGCGCATGCCAAAGGCGCTGCCCAGGACGTTGGCCTGGGCGACGCCCGGTACCGATTGCAGGCGTGGCACGACGACACGGTTGAGGTAGTCGGCTATCTGTGCACCCTTGAGTGTCGTGCTGTAGAAACTCAAGTACATCAGGGCGTTAAACGAGCCCGTGGACTTGACGATAATGGGTGATTCGCTTTCGCGCGGCAACTGGTTGCGGACCTGGTTGACTTTGGCGGTGATGTCGGTCATCGCCTCGTTGGGGTTGTAATTCAGGCGAATGTGCGCGGTGATGCTGCTCGATCCCTGGCTGGTGCTCGAGGTGAGGTAGTCGATGCCGTCCGCGCTCGCGATCGCCTGGCTCAACGGCTGGGTAATGAAACCCTGTATCAGCTGCGAGCTGGCGCCGGGGTAGGCCGTGGAGACCGTAATCACGGTCTGTTCGGTTTTCGGGAACTCGCGGATCTGGATTTGCCCGATCGATTTCATGCCGAGCAACAGGACGAACAGCGCCAATACGATGGCGAGTACCGGCCGCTTGATGAAGGTATCGGTAAATCTCATGGGGTCAGCTCCGGCACTTTACTCAGGTCGACCGAGTTGTCGATCGCGGCGCTGGCCCCCGGGTGCAGCTTGATCTGTCCTGCAGTGACGACCAGCATGCCGGGTTTGAGTCCGGTCACTTCGATCATGCCGTTACGCGTGTCGCCGACGTGCACGAAAACCTGCTTGGCTGTGTAAATGGTCTTGGAGCTCATGGCCGCGCCAGCGGCGGTCTTGGCCGTGGCCGCCATGGTGGCGGTACTCGGCTTGGCCGCTGTCTGTCCTGAGGGGGATGATTGGTCCTTCTGCGCCTGTAGTACGTACACGCTGTCACCGTAGAGCGTATAGGTGATAGCCGTTCTGGGGACCACGATGACTTGTTTGCTGTTGTCGGACAGTACCCGCAAGTTGGCGAACATGCCGGGATGCAGCAGATGCTTCGGATTGGGTACGGAGGCCTGGGCCTGTACGGTGCGTGATTGCTCGCTGACCGCCGGGTTGATTGCGCTCAGCGTGCCCATGAAGGTCTTTCCGGGGTAGCCGTCGAGCGTCAGCGCAACGTCCTGCTTGAGGTGCAGTCGCGACACATCGGCCTGAGGCAGGGTAAAAGTCACATACAGCGGGTCGAGCTGTTCCAGGTTCACGATCGCGGTGCCAGCGTTTACGTACTGGCCGAGATTGACCTGACGGATGCCGACGATGCCGTCGAAGGGCGCGCGAATCGCTTTCTTGGCGATGACCGCCTGTTCCTGCGCGACCTGGGCCTGCGACATTTCATACTGGGTGCGCGCGTTGTCGAGATCCTGTTTGGAGTTCAGGTTTTTCTTGCGGAGGCTGAGCGCGCGGTCGAAGTTGTTCTTGTTGAGTTTCTCCTGAGCCTGGTACTGGTGCAGCAATGCCTGTTCCTGGGAATCGTCCAGCTGGACCAGCAGTTGTCCCTTTTTGACGGGATCGCCCGAATGAAAATCGATGCTGATCACCTTGCCGGCCAGTTCGCTTGAGACATTGACGCCGTTGACGGCGGTCACCGTGCCGATAGCCGAAATGGCTGGGCGCCAGGACGTCTGCGCGACCGGTGCCGCAGAGACGGAGACCGGCGGGGGCTTCATGTTGGCGAAGGCCTTCATCATGCCCATGATCGAGCAGGCCTTGATGCCGCCAAAAATAAGCAGGACCCCGAGAATCCCGATACCGGCCAGAAGGGGGTACAACCAACGCTTGATGCCTATGCTCATGCCGATTCTCCAGTAATAGGCTCGTGAGAGAAAGATTCATGTTTCTGTTCGGCACGCAGTGCCGAGATCAGGGTTTGACGATGGGATGAGAGGTATTCGGCCGCCGTATTGAGCATGGTTTGGCCGAGGGTGCGTACAAATTGGGCGCCCGGCGGCGCATCGTCGTCATGGCTGCACGCTTCCTTGATGGCCGACAGTTGATACTTGATGGCTTCGAGCCGCTGACCGATCAGCGCATCCACGCGTTCGGGGGTGAGTTGGTCGGCCATGAGCATCAGCACGAGGAAATCCGAGTGCACGCGATGAACCGGCTCAATGGCCGCCAGGCGTTCGCGCAGGGTGTGCTTGCCCTTGTCGGTAATGGAGTAATGCTTGCGCGGCCTGGGGCCGGGCCCCGGTGTCGAGGTGAATTCGAGCAATCCTTCCCGCGCCAGTTTTGCCAGGGCCGGGTAGATGGATCCGAAGCCTGTGGCGTAAAAGTGGGCGTATACCTGCTCGAAGCGCTGTTTGAGGTCGTAACCTGTGGCCGGCTCGAAACTGAGCGCACACAGGCAGAGTGTTTCGGTGTCCATGGACCGGCTTCCCCAAGCGGGCCGTAATTATATATCAGTTCGATATACTTCACAGGCACAACTTATGATTTGCTGTTCTAAACTACTATAACACAGAATGCCATGTCTACAAAGCTTTTTACGCCTCAAGGTTTACATTTCCGTGAAACGCAGGTAGGGCTTATGAACCGTTCAGGCTTTTGGCCATCTGGTTGTAATGATCCAGTTCGAATCCAGCCTTGATATAGGCCCGTTCAGCGGTAGCGTTGCCTTTGTCGACATACAGGCGAATTGAGGCTGCTCCGGCTTCCCTGGCTTGTTGTTCGATGTGCGCGTAAATGGCCGCAAAAACGCCCTTCCCGCGAGCGTCAGGATTGACATAGACGCTTTGCAACCACCAGATCCAGGTGTTGCGCCAATCGCTCCATTCACGGGTCAGCATGACTTGGCCGGCCGGTTCGCCATCAATTTCGGCCAGGAAGTAACGGCCCTTGGCGGGATCGTTGAGCGCATTTTCCACTCCGGCGCGGACGGTATCGCGGTCGAGCTCCAGGTTTTCGCTGTCTCTGGCGCAGGCCAGGGAGAAACGTGTGACCTGTTCGGCATCGGCGGGTCGGGCTTCGCGTACGTTCAGTTTGCTCATGCCCGTAGTCTAGCCGACTTGCCGTTACGGGTTTCTTGGCTCTGGCGTCCTTGAGCTCGCCGATGTTAAAATTACAAATTCGCGTGGGGCGGTAGCTCAGCTGGGAGAGCGTCGCGTTCGCAATGCGAAGGTCG
>CAZPJI010000027.1:0-32554 GCA_964586925.1 uncultured Gammaproteobacteria bacterium | reverse complement strand
CCGCCTCCCACCAGCGCAGCGGCGGAAGCACTGTGATGCGGCGAGCGGTAGGGACGGCGGCCCCAATTTTCGAGCTGGAAACCGTCCGTGCTGACCGAGGCGATGGTTGCCGTCTCGATGGCTTGTTCCTCGGTGAGCGGCGGCAGCAGGCCGGGCAGCCGCTCGGCCAGCATGCTCTTGCCGCTGCCCGGCGGTCCGAGCATGAGCAGGCTGTGGCCGCCGGCCGCGGCGAGTTCCAGGGCGCGTTTGGCGCGCGCTTGACCGCGCACGTCGGCGAGGTCCGGATAAACGCTCGTTATGGTTTGATTAGTCGCGGGCGGCACTGCTGTTCGCTCGCACTGTCCATTGAGCAAGCGTGCCACTCCGGGCAGGTCGGGCCCGGCGAGTACCTCCAGCCCCTGCACGCGCGTGGCCTCGGCGGCATTCGCGGGCGGCACGACGAGGGTTCGTTGTGCGTCGCGTGCGGCGATCGCTGCGGGCAGGACTCCGCGAACGCCGTGCAGTTCGCCCGACAGCGACAATTCGCCGAGGAATTCCAGCTGATTCAAATCGAGGTCCCGGGCGGGGCGCAACTGGCCGGAGGCGAGCAGCACGCCAAGTGCCATGGCCAAGTCATAGCGCCCGCCTTCCTTGGGCAGGTCCGCCGGCGCCAGATTGATCGTCACGCGCCGTGCCGGCCACTCGAACCCGGTGTTGATCAGGGCGCTGCGGATGCGTTCGCGCGCTTCGCGTACGGCGGCCTCGGGGAGGCCGACGATGGCCAGCCCCGGTAATCCGGGGGACAGGTGAACTTCGACGCGTACAGGTGGTGCTGCAATGCCCACGCAGGCGCGCGCCCGAATGGTTGCCAGATTCATCGTTGAGCCCTCCGTGGCCGATGAAATGGTTCCTTGGCTCAGTCCTTTTTCGCTTGCCCCTGCTCCAGACGATCAGCGCGTTCGGCAAGCTCTTCGAGCCGTTCCCGCGTGCGTTTCAACAAGGCGCTCTGGGCCTCGAATTCCTCACGGCTGACCAGATCCATGCGTCGCAGGCCGGCTTCCAGCACGGCCCGGAAATTGCGTTCCAGGTCCGATTTGGCCTGTTGCAGCGATGCGGGCAGGCTCTCCGCCAGCCGGCGCGCGAGGTCGTTGAGGAAATCCGGGTCGGGTCGCATGGCAAGCCTTGTTGACGGTGCAGACAATGAGTGTAGCGCATGCGTGATCGGGAAGCTGTCGTGGGAGCCTGTCGGATTTGAGACTGATCTACTGCGCCGGCGGGAGGGCGGCCATTTTCCCGATCCTTTTCGTCAAATAGCGACGGCTATTCTCCTCAAACGATCGAAAAAATGGCCTCACTCTCCCACCGTGCTCGCACGATCGCTCAAGTCCGACAGACTCCCAGGCGCCCCGGTGCTACACTTCAACGCAGGCCCTGTCGGATTTGGCATGAAACTCATTACTGCCATCATCAAGCCGTTCAAGCTCGACGATGTGCGCGAGGCGCTGGCCGATATCGGCGTGGAAGGATTGACCGTGACCGAAGTGAAAGGTTTCGGCCGCCAGAAAGGGCATACCGAGCTGTATCGCGGCGCCGAGTATGTGGTCGACTTCCTGCCCAAGGTCAAGGTGGAAGTGGCCGTGTCAGGGGCACTGGTGGAAAGGACCCTGGAAGCCATACAGGCGGCGGCCAGGACCGGCAAGATCGGTGATGGCAAGTTGTTCGTGACCAACCTCGAACAAGTGGTGCGCATACGCACGGGAGAAGTCGATGAAGCTGCACTCTAGATGGATCGTTCTCGTTGGCGCCCTGGCCGTTGTGGCGGTGCCGACTGCACTCGCAGCGCAGGGGGTCTATACCTGGGTCGACAAGAACGGCGTGCGCCATTATTCGGACACGCCGCATAACCCGAAGGCGAGCCAGATCACCGTAAACGCGCCGGCGCCGGTAACGTCGCCCACGCAGGCGTCAGCGCCAGCTGCTGCGACGGCCAAGAATCCTGCCGGAAAGGTTCACAAAGTGCCGGCGCCCAAGGCGCACGAAACGCCCGCCGAGCGGAAAGCCCGTTGCGACAAACTGCGTCAGCAGGTCGAGCAACTGAAGTCGGCGCGGCGGGTCGAAGTGACCGAAAACGGGAAAAAGCGTTTCGTGAGTGGTGAAGAGTTGGTCAAGTTCCGCCAGAAAATGCGGCAGCGCATGGAAGCTGCCTGCAAGCCGCCTGCGCAGGACTGACCGAATAAAGCTGAATGCCTTCGGGCCGGCGGCCCGCATTTTCAGTCCAGCGCCTCGTGCATGAAGGGTGGCAGGGCCAATGCGCCCCGGTGCGTCTCCACACTGTAGTAGCGGGTCTCGAAGGGACGCTTTTCGGCGGCCGTTTCGCGGAACCCGTTCAGGTTCGCATTCTTTCGAGCCATGGTGGCGGACCACCAGCCCGACGGGTAGACGGGTTGCGGGAAGGTCAATGTCGCGCGGGCGGGAAAACCGGCTTCGGCCATGCATGCGCGCATGTCGCGGATCAGGTCGAGATGCAGCAGCGGCGATTCACTTTGTTGCACGAGAATTCCACCCGCTGCGAGCGCGCGATGGCATTGGGTGTAGAAGGCAGTGTTGAACAAGCCTTCCGCGGGTCCGATCGGGTCGGTGCTGTCGACGATGATGACGTCGAGGCCGTCGGCCGGCGCCTGCTTCATCCATTCGATGCCGTCCTCGAAGTGCAGCTTGGCACGTGGATCCGAGGTGCCCTTGCACAGATCGGGAAACCATTGCTCGGCCACGCGCGTGACTCGTTCGTCGATCTCGATCTGCACGGCCGATTCCACTTCCGGGTGGCGCAGCACTTCCGTCAAACTGCCGCAGTCGCCGCCGCCGATAATGGCAATGCGTTTCGGCGCGGCATGGGTGTACAGCGCCGGATGAGTCATCATCTCGTGGTACAGAAAATTGTCGCGATCGCTGAGCATCACGTAACCGTCGATCACCATCAGGCGGCCGAACTTCGTCGTTTCGTAGACGTCGATCGTTTGGTAAGCACTGCGCTCGTGATGCACACGGTCATGAATACGCAGACTGAAGGCGGTGCCGGCTTCCTCGGCCTGTTCGGTAAACCATTTTTTCTCGTCCAGAGTCATTTCGGAACCTCTGATTCAATCATACGTGGATCGCGTTTGAGCCCCAAAGGCCCGGATGCAAGGCGCGCGGCGCAGCGCCGTAGCAGGGCTACGGTCAAGCCGGGCAACGCAGCAGCCGGGCCTTTGGGGCCAAACCCATTCGGGACGGGCCTTTGCGCCCGCCTGGACGGCGTCATTCGTCGTTCATTTGCAATGAGCAAACTTCTCTCCTCATTCCTTGCCAGCCGAGCGCAAAGACTCCGGCGCGACCACGTATGATTGAATCAGAGGTTCCCGAGGCTTCGCTGCAGGGGGCAAGCCGCTTACTATAAAGGAGAGGCCAAATAACGAGTCGCATGAATACCGACAACCCCGTCTCTCCGGCAGAGGACAGCGCAGCCGTGCGTTACGGCATCGAGCGCTGGGGCGCGCCGTACTTCGGCGTCAATGCAGAAGGACACCTGACGGCGCGCCCGCGCGCGGATGCCCCCGATATCGATCTCGCACGCCTGGCCGATGAACTGATCGCCAGCGGCTTGCAGTTACCGGTGTTGGTGCGCTTCGGGGACCTGCTGCGCCGGCGTATCCGCGAGCTGGTGGACACTTTCAACCAGGTTCGCTCCGACTACAACTACAAGGCGCCCTATCGGGTGGTGTACCCCGTCAAGGTGAACCAGGAACGCCACGTGGTGCGCGAGATCGTGCGCGCAAGCCCCGAGCGGCTGGGCCTCGAGGCGGGCAGCAAGCCCGAATTACTCGCGGTGCTGGGTCTGGCGCGGCGCGGCAGCGTGGTCGTGGTGAATGGCTACAAGGACCGCGAGTGCATTCGTTTGGCGCTGGCCGGGCAGATCATGGGCTACCGCATGTACATCGTCGTCGAGAAGGCCGACGAGCTGGATCTTCTGCTCGATGAGGCGGCGGCGATGGGCGTCGAGCCGCAGATTGGCATGCGGATCCGCCTGGCCAATGCGGCGGCGGGCAAATGGGCCCAGACCGGCGGCGAGAAGTCCAAGTTCGGCCTGACCGCCACCGAGCTGATCGCGGCTATCGAGCGCCTGCGGGAGGTCGGCAAGCTTGACTGGCTGCGCCTGCTGCATGTGCATCTCGGCTCGCAGGTCGCCAACATTCACGACATCCAGCGCGGCATCGCCGAGACGGCGCGCTGGTATGTGGAAGCGCGGGCGTTAGGCGCGCCGGTGGAAACGGTGGATGTGGGTGGCGGCCTGGGCGTGGACTACGAAGGCAGTCGCTCGCGTAGTGATTGCTCGATCAACTACAGTCTCGCGCAATACGCCGAGGTGATCGTCCGGACTCTGTCCGAGGCGGCGGCCGAGGCCGGGGAACCGGAGCCCGCGATCATCAGTGAGTCCGGCCGCGCGTTGACTGCGCATCACGCGGTCATGCTGACCAAGGTAGTGAGCACCGAGCGGGCGCCCGACTCGGAACCCGAAGCACCGAGTGAGGATGCGCCCACGGCCCTGCGCGATTTATGGAACGCCTACGAGTATGCGAACGAGGGCAACCCGCAGGAAGTGCATGCCGATGCCGCCTACTGGATGAGCGAGCTGCAGTCCATGTTCCGGCTGGGACTTTTGTCGTTGCCGCAGCGGGCCCAATCGGAAGTGATCTATGCGGCCCTGTGCCGGCGCGTGCTTGCACGGCTGAAACCTGTGCGCGCATCGGATTGGGAATTCCAGGACCAGCTTATCGAGCGCCTGGCGGATCGCATGTTCATCAATCTGTCGATCTTCCAGTCGCTACCCGACATCTGGGCCATCAACCAGGTATTCCCCATCGTTCCCCTGAGCCGGCTGCTCGAAGCGCCCACGCGCCGCGCCATCCTTCACGACCTGACTTGCGATTCCGACGGGCGCATCGATACCTATGTGACGGGCGAGGGATTGGAAACCACGCTGCCCGTGCACGGACCCCGCAATGGTGAGGCGTACATACTGGGTATCTTCATGATCGGCGCCTACCAGGAAATTCTCGGCGACATGCATAACCTCTTTGGAGACACGCATGCGGTCAACGTCGAGGTGGGACCGGACGGCTACACCATTCGAGACACGCGCGACGGTGATCATGCCGAGGACATGTTGCGCTACGTGCACATCCAGCAGGGCGCGCTTGCGCGTACCTGGCGCCGACGCCTCGCCCGCAGCAGCATCGATGCTGACCGGCGCGCCGAGCTCTTGCGCCTGCTCGAGCGCGGGCTCAAGTCATACACCTATCTCGACCGGTGATGGCCGCCAGGGAACCTTCACCGCGCGCGGACACGGTTTTGCCCGAACTGTGCACCCCGCCGCAGACTCTGTCGCTGATCCTCATTGCCGCATTGGTGGCGCTGGTCCTGGCGGTGGCGGGCGCTGAGCCCGGGCGCTTCTGGGATTCGCTGGGCCGGTTGGTTCTGTTCTGCGAATTTCTAACCTTGGCGAGCGCCGCGGCTGTGTGCGTGTTACGGCGGCCGCTGGCTCGTTACGGCACTGTGCCGGCCATGATTACGCTCTTTGTCTTACTGGTGTTCACGGCTTGGGCAGTGGCCGCGGGGGCCTGGTTTTTGTTGCGCGCCTACGGCACCACCAGCGGACCTTCGCAGGCAGTGTGGGTGGGGCGCGTGGTCATCGTGGCGGCGATCGTGGATGCGATGCTGCTGCGTTATTTTTATGTCACCGTCGCGTGGCGGGAGAACGTGCGCCGAGAGGCGGCGAGCCGTCTCGAGGCGCTGACCACGCGGGTGCGGCCGCATTTTCTTTTCAACACATTGAACACGGCTGTCGCGCTTGTGCGTGACCAGCCGGGTGCTGCGGAGCGGACCCTGGAAAACCTTGCGGAACTGTTTCGCGCAAGCCTCGGTAACCGCAAGGAGCGGGTACCCGTATCCGAGGAACTGGACATCGCCGAACGCTATCTCGCCATCGAGGCGTTGCGCCTGGGCGACCGGTTACACGTCGAATGGAAGGTGGATCCGGCGGTTCGTGATGCCCTGCTGCCGCCGCTGTTGTTGCAGACCCTGGTCGAGAACGCGGTGACCCACGGCATCGAACCCCGCGCTGCCGGGGGAACCCTGAAAGTTTCATTGCTACGCGATGGCGATCGTCTGAAATTACGGGTCATGAACCCGCGCGTGCCGGGCACCGAGGTGGAGCGGCACGGAATCGGATTGGCGGGTGCGCGTGCGCGGCTGCAGCTGGCCTTCGGTTCGGAAGCCGAGTTGCGGGTAACGGAAACCGGCGATGCTTTCGAGGCGCAGGTAGAGTGCCCCTGGATGAATGCCGATGACGAACGGACGAATCATGCGCATCCTGATCGCTGACGATGAAGCCCCGGCGCGCATGCGCCTCCGCCGGCTAATCGAAGAGGCCGGGGCCGGCGAGGTGATCGGCGAGGCGGCAAGCGGACGGGAAACACTGGCCGCTGTCGAACAGGAACAGCCCGACCTCGTCTTGCTGGACATTCGCATGCCCGAGGGCGATGGTCTCAGCGTCGCGCGAGCCTTGAGCAGCGTTAGCGTCCCGCCGGCGGTCGTGTTCGTTACCGCGCACAGCGATCGTGCGCTGGCCGCGCTCGAGGCCGGAGCCGTGGCTTATCTGGTCAAGCCCGTCCTGGGCGAGCGCTTGCACGAAGCGCTGGAACGGGCCAGGCGTCCGACCCGTGCGCAGTTGTCGGCTCTGGATACGGGCGACAATAGGGACGAGTCAGTGCGCACGCACATTGGTGCACGCGTGGGGCGTGAATTGCGTCTCGTCCCCGTGGCCGGAGTGCGTTATTTCCAGGCGGCCGATAAATCAACCATTGCCGTGTACGAAGAAGGTGAAGTGATCGTGGAAGACTCTCTCAATGCATTGGAAGCGGAATTCACGGGCAGTTTTTTGCGCGTGCGGCGCAACCTCCTGGTGGCGTGCAGCGCCGTGCGTGGGCTGCAGCAGTATTCGGACGGATATCAAGTTCTGCTCGCCTCGGGGGAACGACTGCCGGTCGGGCGCAGGCACGTGAAACAGGTGAAAGCACTGTTGGCGGAGGCCGGGTGATGCGGGTTGTCATCGCCACACGCCGCAGTCCGTTGGCACTCTGGCAAGCGCGGTGGGTTGCCGCGGAACTGCAAAAGGTTCGTCCCGGTCTCAACGTCGAATTGCTGGAGCTTTCCACGCGCGGCGACGAGTTGCTGGACCGGCGGCTGGCGCCGTTGGGCGGCAAGGGCCTGTTCATCAAGACGCTCGAGGATGCGCTGGAAAGCGGACGCGCCGATCTGGCCGTGCATTCACTCAAGGACGTGCCGGCCGAGATGCCGTCCGGCTTCGAGCTGGCCACCATTCCCCAACGTGCCGATCCCCGTGATGCGCTGGTCAGCCGGCACGGCGCCACCCTCGCCGACTTGCCCCGGGGCGCACGTGTCGGCACTGCCAGCTTGCGCCGCCAGGCCCAGTTGCTCGCGGCGCGGCCCGATCTGCGGATAGAAACGGTGCGCGGCAGCGTGCAGACCCGCCTCGGGAAGACCGATTCGGGCGAACTGGATGCCGTTATCCTGGCGGTGGCGGGGCTTTCCCGGTTGGAGATCGACCGGGGTTCGCCGCTGCCGGCTGAAACGATGCTGCCGGCCAGTGGACAGGGTGCGCTCGGGATCGAGATCCGGGCGGGCAATGAACCGGTGGCAGCCTTGTTGAAGGAGATAGAAGACAGGGATGCGCGTATTGCAGCCCGTGCCGAACGCGCTTTCTGCAAGGCGCTTGGCGCCAGTTGTGCGGCACCGGTGGCGGCTTATGCCCGCGTAGCAGAGGGCTCGGTGGCGCTGCAGGTGCGCGTATTGGCGTCGGACGGAACCCGGGTCCTCGAGAGCGAAGGTAAGGCGCACGTTGACGAGGCCGCGGAGCTGGGGAAAAAACTGGCTGCGGATATGCTGGCACGTGGTGCCGGTCCCTTGATTTCCGCCGTCGCCTGAATTTCGATGCCGCTTCCGCTTGCCCGATCCCGTTTCGTTGTTACGCGCCCGTCTGCCGAGCGTGGCGACCTGGCGGAGGCCTTGCGGGCCGAGGGTGCGGAGGTGTTGGAATTTCCGGCGCAGGAAGTGGTGGCTACCGATGAGGTTCCGCCCCCGGGGCCTTTCGACCTAGCGATTTTCACCAGTCCCGCCGCGGTGGAGTTGGGTCACGAGCGGCTGGAGGGCAGCTTGCCTGCATGCCTTGCGGCGCCGGGGCAGGGCACGGCGCGGCGCTTGCGCGAGGCCGGCCTGGGGACAGCGATTTCACCGAGTGCGGGTGCGGGGCTGGTGGCCTTGCTGGATGAACCGGAGTTGACGCAGCGGTTGGCGGAGCAACGTGTCCTGGTGGTGGGTGGGCGGCCGTTCAAGAGCCATAGCCTGGAGCTGCTCGCAGCCCATGGTGCCCACGCCGTCGGTTTCTGTGCCTACGAGCGGCTGCCAGTACAGGATCCGGAACCCCTGGCCGGTTGGTTCGCGCGCCGGGTGGGCGGTGCCATAATGGTTTCCAGTGCCAGTGCCGTACAGGCTTTGACCGCGTTGCAAGGCATAGCTTGGGACGATGCGGTTTGGATCGTGTCCAGTGCCCGGGTCGCGGCGGCCGTGGGAGCCGGGGGCGGTCGCGTGGGTGCCGTGGCGGCCAGCGCCGAGACCGGCGATATGGTGCGTGCCGCCATCGAGTGGCATTCGGCCAGAGGCGGCAAGGGCGGGCAGACAGATTGATGAATTCCGTAGCGCTAAGCTGCGGATAATGCATTCGGATCGGAATAGAGGGAGGCGTTCACTCATGTCGGGAGACGAGGCCAGGACGGAACAGGCAGACGGAGCCACCCCGCCACCATCCGCGGATCAGAAAGACGTTGGCGCTACGCCGCATGAACGCCATAGTCTGGCGTCCTGGTTTGCCGCGGCCGCTCTGGTGCTGTCGCTGGTGGCGCTTGCCGGCGTGGGAGCCAGTGTTTGGGCTTGGTATCAGTTGCGCGGGGAGCACACCCGCATCGCTATGCTGGAGGGACGGACTTCGAGCGTCGAGGGGCGTCTTGCCGAATTGGAGAAGTCTGCGGCCCGTGCCCGTGATTTATCGGCCTTGCAAGACCAGGTTGCGACAGTGGCACGTGCCCAGCAATCAAGGAATGCGGCCTTCACGGCGCGCATCGACAAGCTTTCCGCACGCCTGGGCAACGGTGTGCTCAGCTATCGGGAGGACGAAGCGGAGGCGCTGATGCGTCTCGCGCAGAGCCGGCTCGATGTGGACGGGAATGCGCGTGCCAGCCTGCAGGCCTTGCAGTTGGCTGACCAGGTGCTTGCCGGCACCGATGCCTCCGAGCTGACACCCGTGCGTACGGCCCTGGCGCAGGAAATCCAGGCGCTTAAAGCCGTGCCGCAACCGGACATCGCCGGCGCCGTGGCGCGCCTGACGGCGGTGTCCAAGGCCGTCGACGGTCTGCCACTGGCCGGGGAGCATTTCATCAAGCCGCCGCCATCAGAGACCTCGACCGTTCCGGCGGGGTGGTCATGGAGAGGATTCGGGCAGGCCTTGAAGCGCGCTTTCTCGCCTCTGGTCGTGGTTCGCCGCGGCCCTGAAGCGCGCCCGTTGCTCCCACCGCGGGAGGTGTATTTCGTGCGCGAAAACATCAAGCTCGCTCTGGTTTCGGCACGGGCGGCTCTGCTTCAACGTGATCCCGCCAGTTACCGGGCGAGTCTCGCGCAGGCCAGTCACTGGATCGACAGCTGGTTCGACACATCGGCAGCAAGCGTACAGGCCGCCAAGGAAACTATCGGGCAACTGTCGGGGCTTGATCTCAAGCCGCAACTTCCGACACTGGGATCCGCGTTGGCGCGTCTGCGTGCCATACGCAAGACACAGAGCGGCTCATGAGGGTGCTGATCGCCATAGTTCTGGCAGCGCTTGCCGCGGTTGTGGTGGGGGTGCTGCTTTCCTACGAGCCCGGCTACGTAATGATTGCCTATGGCACGTTGCGCATCGAGTTCACGCTGTTTGTTTTCCTGTTGATTTATCTGGGCCTGCTCTTGCTGGGCGCATTGACGCTGTGGCTGATCGGGCGCATGGCGGGCACGCCCCGCAGATGGCGTGCACACTGGAATGTGCGTGCCGAGCGCCGTGCAGCGCAGCGTTATACCCAGGGTGTCGTGGCATTGGCTCAAGGGAAGATGCAGGTTGCCGAACGTGTGCTTGAGCAAGCTGCGCAGGGGCCACTGGCGTTACCGTCCTTGCTAGCCGCTGCGCATGCGGCGGATCAGGCCGGTGCCCGTGAGCGCCGCGATGCCTATCTGCAACGCGCGGCCGATACCGACCCGCAGGCAACCCCTGCCGTGCTGATCACTCAGGCCCGGTTCGACCTGGAACACGGGGATTACGAGCGAGCGCTCGCTTCTTTGCAGGCCTTGCGGCGCGCCGGCGGACGCCACCCCGGCGCTGAGCGTGATCTGGCGCGCGTCTATTGCGCGTTGCATGAGCCGGACAAACTGTTGCGGCTGTTGCCGAGCCTGGTCAGTCAGACCGGCATGGATCCTGCGCTGCTGGAGCAATGGGCGGCCATTGCGCTGACCGGAGTGCTGGCGCGGGGCGGTGACAAGCCCATGGCCGTATTGAAGCGGTTGCCGTCCGGGTTGCGCGATGCGCCCGGTGTGGTGCACGCGCTGGCCACTGCAATTGTTGCGAACGATCCGCAAACTGCGGCAAGCGTGCTGGAGCGCAGCGTCAAACGTGTTTATGACGCAAGCAATGTGGCAGCCTATGCGGCAATCATCGCGATTCCCGCGCAGGATCGATTGCATACGCTCGAAGCTTGGTTGGCGCGTTACGGTGAGAAGGACGCCCTGCTCAAGGCGGCGGGCAAGGTGGCTCTGGAAGCCGATTTCTGGGGACGTGCGCGTGGCTACCTTGGCAAGCTGCAGACCCGTGCGCCCGATCCTGAAACGGCGTTGCTGCTCGGTCGCGTTGCGGAACAGGAAGGGCGTGATGCCGATGCCTGCAAAACTTACCGCGATGGCCTGCAACGGGCCGCCAACCCGCCCACGCTCGATGAAAATCCGCACTGATACCGAAGACACTATTGCGGCCATAGCCACGCCGCCCGGCCGCGGTGGTGTTGGCATTCTACGCATATCGGGGCCCCGGGCAGCGGCGGTCGCAAGCCGTATCGCGCCGCCGTTGCCGCGGCCGCGTTTGGCCGCGTTGCGCTCGCTGCATGATTGCGACGGAGCCGTCCTGGACCAAGGGTTGGTGCTTTATTTCCCGGGGCCCGCTTCCTTCACCGGAGAGGATGTCATTGAAATTCAGGCGCATGGCTCACCGGTGGTGCTTGATGAGCTGCTTGCCGCAGTGCTCGATAATGGCGCACGTCATGCGCGGGCCGGGGAATTCAGCGAACGGGCTTTTCTCAACGGCCGCCTCGACCTTGTCCAGGCCGAGGCTGTCGCCGACCTGGTGGAGGCTGGTTCGCGGGCCGCGGCCCGCGCGGCGTACGCATCGCTCAGCGGTCGTTTTTCGGACCGTGTGCATGCCCTGACCGATAGCCTCATGCGCTTGCGCGTGGAATGCGAGGCGCGTCTCGACTTCGCGGAAGAAGATATTGCCGCATTGCCCGAGACGTTTCCGGCCAACCTGGAGGAGCTTGCGCGGGACCTGGGTGAATTGGTCGAGGCAGCGGGCGAGGGGCAGCGTCTGACGGAAGGCTATGTCTGCGTGTTGAGCGGGGCGCCCAATGTCGGAAAATCTTCCCTACTCAACGCACTGGCCGGAACGGAGCGTGCGATCGTGACGGAAATGCCCGGCACTACGCGCGACCTGATCGAGGTCGATGTGGTGCTGGGTGGCGTGCCGGTTCATCTCGTCGATACCGCGGGCCTGCGCGAAAGCGCCGATCCGGTGGAAAGCGAAGGTGTGCGACGGGCCCGGCAACGCGCCGCCGAGGCCGACCTGGTACTCGCGGTAGTGACCGCAGACACGCCCCTGCCGCCCGTGGACAGCACTGAACGCTTGCTGGTGCTCAACAAGATCGATCTTGGCGATATACAGGAGGCCGGTCCCTGCGAGTATCAGGGTGAAGCGGCCCTGGCTTTGTCCGCCAAAACCGGCGCGGGACTCAAGGAATTGGTCGCGGAACTCAGCCGGCGCGCCCGTTCCGGGCATGATGTCGCCGGTGCCCGGTTCTCGGCGCGCCGCCGGCATATCGACGCACTCCAACGCGCATCTCGCGCCTTGCATCATGCGCGGGATATGGTGGTTTCGGGTTCCGAACTGGTGGCCGAGGACCTGGCCGAAGCGCAACAGGCACTGGGAGAAGTCACCGGCAAGGTGTACACCGAAGATCTGTTAGGCGCGGTATTCTTGACTTTTTGTATCGGTAAATGACTCGGCGGCGCCATCGGTGATTAGCGTCAGGGGATTGATTTAATCATATATTTCCATAATAATGGAAATATGGAAATATCAAACGCAATGGACATTCTGGGCGCGCTCGCGCAGGAAACCCGTTTGGAAATATTCAAGCGCCTGGTACGCCAGGGGCCGGATGGGTTGGCGGCTGGTGACATCGGGACGGCTTTGTCGCTGGCTCCGGCGACACTGTCGTTTCATTTGAACAGCCTGCGTCATGCTGGCTTGCTCACTTCCAGGCGGGAGGGACGTCAGATTTTTTATGCGGCGCGGTATGAAGCCATCAGTGAACTGATGGGCTTTCTCATGGAGAACTGTTGCCAGGGTCATCCAGAGGCTTGTGCCTTTCTGCAACAGAATCCGATCGCTCATTACGGTTAATCCCGCACATCCCAAGGAAGAATTGATGGCTATGAATCTGTCTTCGCCGGCGTCCTGGAGCGTCCTGTTTCTATGCACGGGTAATTCCGCACGCAGCATCATGGGCGAAGCCTTGCTCAATCATCATGGTGGGGGGCGTTTCCGGGCCTATAGCGCGGGCAGCCAGCCCGCGGGGCAGGTTAATCCCCTGACGCTCAAGGTGCTTGAGGATGCAGGGCTGCCAGTCGCTGGATTGCGCAGCAAGTCGTGGGAGGAGTTCACGCTCCCGGGGGCACCGGCCATCGATTTCGTTTTTACCGTGTGCGACAAGGCGGCAGCAGAGACCTGCCCGATCTGGCCGGGCAGGCCGGTCAGCGCCCATTGGGGGATAGCCGATCCCGCCGCCATCGAGGGAGACGAGGCCACTCGGGTGGCCGCGTTTCACAAGGTTCTGCGCACCATGGACCAGCGCATCCGGCTCTTCCTCGAACTGCCCATCGAACGCCTCGCGGGAAAAAAGCTGCACGAAGAGCTGCAGCGAATAGGAGCTTATGACCAATGAGCGGAATCGCCGCTTTGGAAACGAAGGAATCGCACATCGGCCGGAAGTTGCCGTGGCTAGACCGCTTCCTCACGCTATGGATATTCCTGGCCATGGCGCTCGGGGTCGTGCTGGCTTTCGCGTGGCCGGCATTGCCGGGATTGATAGATCACCTGAGCATCGGGACAACCTCGATCCCGATCGCGGTCGGCCTGATCCTCATGATGTACCCGCCGCTGGCCAAGGTACGTTACGAAAAATTGCCCCAGGTATTCCGTCAGCCACGGTTGCTCGCGTTGTCGCTCGTGCAGAACTGGATTATCGGTCCGGTTTTGATGGCGGGTCTGGCTTTTCTTCTGCTGCCCGATCAGCCGGCCTTGATGTACGGGGTCATCCTTATCGGGTTGGCGCGATGTATTGCCATGGTGCTCGTATGGAACGACCTTGCGCATGGCGATGCGGAATTTGCGGCGGGACTGGTAGCGCTCAATTCACTGTTCCAGGTATTTTTCTATGCCGCATACGCCTGGTTCTTCGCGGCGCTCGTTCCCCGCTGGCTGGGGCTCGCGGGCGTGAGCGTCGATATCGGCATTGCAGCGATAGCGCAAAGCGTCGGGATCTATCTGGGTATCCCGTTCGTGGCCGGCTTCCTGACGCGCGTGTTGTGCGTGCGGGCATTCGGGGAGCAATGGTACGAGGAAGTCTTCATTGTCCGCATCTCCCGGCTTACGTTGTGGGCGCTCCTGTTCACCATCGTGATCATGTTCTCGCTGAAGGGGCGGTCGATATTGGAGCTGCCCCTGGCCGTCTTGCGCGTGGCCATTCCGTTGTTGGTTTATTTCGTTCTCATGTTCTTCGTGTCCTACTCAATGGGCCGCCGTTACCGCGCGGGACATGCACAATCGACTACTCTGGCTTTTACCGCCGCATCCAATAATTTCGAATTGGCGATAGCGGTAGCGGTAGGCACCTTTGGCATAGCCAGCGGTGAGGCTTTCGCAGCCGTGATCGGGCCGTTGGTCGAGGTGCCTGTCATGATTGCTCTGGTCAACGTGGCGCTATGGTTTTCCCGTCGGATGCGTGCCGCCAGCTTGGCCTGATCAGGGCGAAATGTGGGTCGCACCGGGGGTGCGGCTTAGCGCGATAAAATAGGGCGGTAAAAAGAAGGCGGGACACAGTTAAATGGCTTCCGGGCGGGGGCGCTTCGAGCGCCGCTTGCGGTATGGTTTGATGATTCTGCTGGTCGCTCTGGCGGCGGCCGTGGTCTGGCTGTGGCTGTTCAAGCGCCCGGACGAAACCCGAACCTTCGACCGTATCTACCAAGTCAGCGTCGCCCAGGCCACCGGCAATTTTACCCTGGAAGCGGCCCTCGGCATGCCGATCAAGACGGCGCGTGAACATGCGCAGTACCATTTCTATCACGAGGACGGCCGCTTGCACGTGCGCTTCAGCTTCCCCTTGCAGGGCGCGCACGGGCAGGCACTCGTGACCGGGGAAGCCGTGCGCATCGATGGTAACTGGCTGATCGTCGAGCTCTCCGCAGACTTGCCGCACCGGGGGCAGCATATCGAACTCGCGCCCAATGTCTTTACCTGATAATGGAGTCATTGCGATGAACAAGGAGCGCTTCATGACCATCGATGCCTATCCCGCGCGTCGCCCTCGCCGTTTGCGCGAAAAGGCTTTCGTGCGCGACCTGGTGCGCGAGCACGAAGTGACGCCAAGCGATCTGATCTGGCCGGTGTTCGTGTGCGAAGGCGAGGCGCAAAAGGAACCGGTGGGTGCGATGCCGGGCGTCGATCGATTGAGCCGGGACCTGCTGATCGAGGAAGCGCGCAAGGCGCATGAGCTGGGTATCCCCGCCATCGCCTTGTTTCCCGTGGTGCCTGACGCCAAGAAAAGTCCCAAAGGCGACGAGGCCTGGAATCCGCAAGGCTTGATCCCGATGGTGGTCGCTGCGCTCAAGGATGCGGTACCCGAACTGGGCGTCATCACCGACGTGGCGCTCGATCCCTATACCAGTCACGGGCAGGACGGCGTGCTCGACGAGCACGGGTATATCGTCAACGATGCCACGGTGGAAATCCTGGTCAAGCAAGCCATGACGCATGCTGATGCCGGTGCCGACGTGGTCGCGCCGTCGGACATGATGGATGGGCGCATTGGAGCGATTCGCACGGCATTGGAAAAAGCGGGGCATGTCAATACGAGGATTCTTGCGTATTCGGCGAAGTACGCCTCGGCATTCTACGGACCGTTTCGCGAGGCGGTGGGTTCGGCTAAAAGTCTGGGGCGCGGCGGCAAGGAGACTTACCAGATGGATCCTGCCAATAGCGACGAGGCTCTGCATGAGGTAGGGATGGACATTGCCGAAGGTGCCGACATGGTGATGATCAAGCCGGGCCTGCCGTATCTCGACATCATTCGCCGGGTGCATGAAACCTTCGGCGTGCCGACGCTGGCCTATCAGGTGAGCGGCGAGTTCGCCATGATTCGTGCGGGTGCGGCAGCCGGCTACCTCGATGAGAAAAAGATCGTGCTTGAGACACTGATGGCGTTCAAGCGGGCGGGTGCCGCCGCGGTGCTCACCTACCATGCCCGCGAGGCGGCGGCCTGGCTGCGCGACGGGGAATGAACGAAGCGCCCGCACGCTGCGGGGTGATCGGTTATCCGCTGGCCCACACTCGCTCGCCGGAGTTGCACCGGTCATTCGCCGAACAGTGCGGCATCGCGCAAACCTATGAAGTACTGGCCGTTCCAAGCGCGGATTTCGAGCAAGCGGTACAGGCATTTTTCGCCGAGGGAGGGCGTGGCCTCAACGTGACCCTGCCCTACAAGCTTCGGGCATTACAGTTGGCCGATAAGACTACCGAACGTGCCGTGCGAGCCGGTGCCGCCAACGTGCTCACGCGGCAAGTGGACGGCACCGTCCAGGCCGACAACGTCGATGGTGTCGGTTTACTGAACGACCTTGCCCGGCTGCGATTCGACCCGCGCGGCAAGCGTGTCTGTGTGCTGGGGGCGGGCGGTGCGGCCGCCGGCGTGATCGCAGCCTTGCTCGATGCCGGGATCGAGGTGGCGGCCGTGCTCAACCGGCATCCCGAGCGGGCGCGTGCACTGATCGCACGCCTGGCCGATCCGCGCGTCGTGGAATTGCCGGAGTCAGCCGACGTATTCGATCTGTTGGTCAACGCGACATCAGCATCGCTCGCAAACCAGTGTCCGGCGTTCTCCGGCAGCGTGGCCGGCCGGGGAACGCTGGCTTACGACCTGGTCTATGCAGAAGAACCAACGCCTTTCATGCAGCGTGCCGAACTACTGGGCGCCCGTGCCTGCGACGGCTGGGGGATGCTGGTCGAACAAGCCGCCGAAACCTTCTTCCTGTGGCACGCTGTACGTCCCGATACCCGACTGTTGTGAGATTGAGACCGCCGCACCCATAAGGTGTCGAGTCCGGAGTACGCGACAAAAAGTAAAATAAACTTGACTTTTTGTAAAAGGCGCTATATATTTTTCCCATGAGCACGAAAAAACCCTTGACGCAGTCCCAGATGTTCTGGCGCCACAAGACCGAGTTGGTCGCAGGCGTCGCCGCATACGTGGTGCTGCTGTTCGTTTCCATCCATGAACTGAAGCAGGGCGTGACCGGTGTGGTCCGTGTCCTGTGGGCGGTTTCACCCATGCTGCCCGCCACCTTCGTGGTCGTCTCGGCGATTCGCCGTATCCGCACCATGGACGAGTTGCAGCGCCGCATCCACACCGAGGCGCTGGCACTCGCTGCGGCAGGTACGGCCCTGCTCGGACTGACCTACGGGTTCCTGGAAGGCTCGGCCGGTTTCCCGCATGTCGGAGCCTGGTGGGCGTGGGTCAGCGTGGGCGCGATCTGGGGGGTGGCGCGCATCATCCTCCAGCGGCGGTACCAATGAAAAACCGCATCCACGTGCTGCGCGCGGAGCGCCGCTGGACGCAGGCGGAGTTGGCGAAGCGCCTGGACGTGTCCCGCCAGACCATCAACGCCATCGAGACCGAGAAATACGATCCGAGCCTGTCGTTGGCACTCGGCATAGCGCGTTTGTTCGGTCAGCCGCTGGAAAGCATTTTCCTGTTCGGGGACGAACCGGACGAATGAATGTAACCCCGAATTCACCTGAGGAATATTAGTCATGAAACGTTTGCGTGTAACCCTTCTCTTGCTGTGCATGCTGCTTCCCGGATTGGCATCGGCCGCGGCGAGCGCGCCTGTTGCATCGAATCCCCTGCCCGCGGCCATTGCCACCTTCAAGGTCGGTACCTTGCGGGTCCAGCAATATGGCCATAAAGGCCGGCCGCTGATCCTGATACCGGGCCTTGCGAGTGGGCCCTGGGCGTGGCGGGATACGATCAGGCATTTTGCGAACGATCACGTAATCTATGCCCTTACGCTCGCTGGCATGGACGGTTTGCCCGCGCCGGCGCAAAAGAGTGGTCTGATCGATCTTGCCGATGCCTCGCTGCTGAAGTTGATACGCACGCGGCACGTTCGCAATCCGGTATTGATCGGGCACAGCCTGGGCGGGACCCTGGCCATACGCTTTGCCACCGAGCATCCGGGCCTGCTCTCTGGCGTGGTGGCCGTGGATGGTTTGCCGGTGTTTCCATTGCTGAGCGGAAACCAGCGGGCTGCGGCGGCGCAGCACATGCGCATGCAGATCGGCCATGTATCGAAGGCCGCGTTCAAGCTGCAGCAGCAGCGCTACATGGAAACCATAGGCCTGGTGGATCCGCAAATGGCGAAGTATTACGCCGAGTTCAGCGCCCGCAGTGATCCCGACGCCACGCTGGAATATGCGGCCGAGGACATGGAGTTGGATCTGCGCCCGCAGCTGAAGAATCTCACCGTACCGTTGCTGGAAATATCGCCCTATTACAAGCCCGATTACGTGCAATATGCGAAGCTCAACAAGCGCCCGTTGACCACCGCCAGGGAAAAGGCGAACTACTACACGCAAACATTGCAAGGTGCACCGGATGTCCAGGTGGTATCGATCGAAGGGGCGCGACATTTCGTGATGCTCGATCAGCCTCGGGCGTTCCAGGGGCAACTCGCTCGCTACCTGAAAGCCTTGTCTGCACCGTGACGGTACGAGTCGGTTAACATGCCCACTGCGCGAGGCGCGTTTATACCGTTGATCAAAAAGGTTGGATGTATGAAGAGATTTTTGATGGCCGCCCTGGTTGTTGGGGCATTCCTTACCGCAGCCAATGCGCGGGCCGCAACGCCCAGTTTCAATTATTTTCAGGCTGGCGCGCAGCACACGTCTTCTTCGGCGGGGAATAATTGGGGCTGGGGGGCGCAAGCCAGCTTCAATCCCATCGGCGGGTTGTTTTTCTCGGGGGCCTATAACCGTACGAACTACATCAGTGGTTTGAGTTCGGATTACAAGGATTATCGGTTGGACGCCGGCTACGAAGTCGATTTTCTGGACAGTCTGGCCGCCTACGGCGAGGCGGGCTGGAGCGCCTCCAGCGTCGCGGGGCAACGCAGCAGCGGCGCGCATGTCGAGGTCGGTGTCCGCGCGAATGTACTCTCGGTGCTGGAATTGCGCGGCGCCGTGGGCCACTACAATCGTGACGGCGGGTTCAACGAGTATTCGGCGTCGGTGCTTTTCCACTTCCTGCCGTTCACAGCGTTGAGCGTCGGCTACGTCAAGGACGATGCGTCCGGCTCGAGCGGCAGCATTCGCCGCTGGCAGGCCGGCTTACGCTGGAGTTTCTGACCCGCGCTCAACGGCTGCGATAACGCTTCGATAGTTCGACGTAGTGCCGGGCGGAATAGGCCAGCGCTTCGCGTTCGGTATCGCTCAGCCGCCGCACTTGGCGCGCGGGTTGACCGTGGTACAGATAGCCCGATTCCAGCCGCTTGCCGGGTGCGACCAGGGCGCCCGCGCCGAGCAGCACTTCGTCCTCGATAACGGCGCCGTCAAGCACGGTCGCGCGAATGCCGATCAGGCAACGATTGCCGATCTGGCAGCCGTGCAGGATGGCGCCGTGGCCGAGCGTGACATCTTCCCCGATCTCGAGGGTATGCCCGCCGGGCGTGTATGGGCCGTCGTGGGTCACGTGGAGAATGCAGCCGTCCTGCACATTGGTGCGGGCGCCAATGCGAATGGCATTCACATCGCCACGGATGACCGCTTGCGGCCACACGGAGCATTCGTCGCCCAAGGCTACGTCGCCGATGACCGTGGCTGATTCGGCGATATAGACGTCGTGGCCGGCTTGTGGGCGTCTGTCGAAATGATCACTCATCGCAGCGTCACCACTTCTTCGGCAGTGGTCGGATGAATGGCAATGGTTTCATCGAAGTCGCGCTTGGTGGCCCCCATGCGGATGGCTACGGCAAAGCCCTGGAGCATTTCGTCGGCGCCGTCGCCAATGACGTGCAAGCCGACGATTTTTTCTTCCGTGCCCAGGGTGACCAGCTTCACGGCCGCACGCTGCTTTTCCGGGGTCAGGGCCGAGGACAGGGGCGTGAAGCTGGCCGTGTAGGTGCGGATATTGTCGTCGCCGTGGCGTGCCCGGGCCTCGGGTTCGGTCAGCCCGACGCTGCCCACCGGCGGATGACTGAAGACGACGCTGGGTATGAGCTCCGGATCGATGGGCCGCGGAGGTGCGCCGCCGTAGAGCCGGTCGGCGAGGCGGCGTCCAGCGGCGATAGCCACCGGCGTGAGCGCATGCGCCCGGCCGGTTACATCGCCAAGCGCATGGATGTGGTCCACTTTCGTGTTGTGTAGCGCATCGACGGGGATGGCGCCATTTTCACCGGGCTCCAGGCCGGCGCGATCCAGGTTCAGTTCCCCGGTATTGGGAATGCGGCCGATGGCAGAAAAAACGGCGTCGTAACACGTGGTTTCCCCGTCCTCCGTCTCGAGGTCCACGCTTTGCCGTGTGGCCTTGAGTCGAGTTACGGTGCCGCCGTGGCAGTTGACGCCGACGGCCTCGAGCGCTTCATGGAAATGATCTCCGATGAAGGGATCGAAATGCGCCAGCGGCCGCCGGCCGCCGAGGTACATGTCGACATGACTGCCCAGGGCCGCGAGCACGCCGCCCAATTCGGCTGCGATATAGCCCGCGCCGATCATCGCGACGCGTTCCGGGCGTTCGCTGAGCTGGAAAAAATCCGCCGAATCCAGCGCCAACTCCGCGCCGGGTATGCCCAGCGGACGTGTGCGTGCGCCGGTCGCGATAAGGATGCGTTCGCCATGCAGATCCGTGTCGCCGACTGCGACCGTGTGCGCGTCCCTGAAGCTTGCCTTGCCTCGTGCCAGGTGCACGTTGTTCCGATCCAGCCCTTCCGCATAGCGGCCGTTCAGGAATTCGATGTAGCGATCGCGTGCCTGGCGGAACTTGTCGAAATCATGGTGTATTTCAAGTCCGGAAAAGCCGTAGCCTTCGGCGTTGCGAATGTCTTCCGCCGTGCGCGCCGCCAGCCAGCACAGTTTTTTGGGCACGCATCCGCGGTTGACGCAAGTGCCGCCCAGGCGATCGTGCTCGACCAGCGCCACGCGTGCACCATGCGAGGCGGCGCGATTGGCGGCGGCGATACCGCCACTGCCGGCCCCGATGACGACCAGGTCGAACGTTGTCTTTTCACTCATGTATAACCTCCATGTGCAGATTGGTCGTGCGCACAGCGTGGGACCTTACAATAGCCGCAAATTTCGGAACCGCCAGTCATGACAACGCCTTCGCTCCCCGACGACATCGCCGTTACCGTCTCACGCGCCCTGGAAGAAGACGTGGGCACGGGGGATCTGACCGCTGCGCTGATACCGGCCGGTAACCAGGCACGAGGGCACATTATCGCGCGTGAGCCCGGCGTGTTGTGCGGCAGGGCCTGGGCGGAGGAAGCCTTTCGGCAGGTAGACGATCGGATTCGGGTCGAATGGGCGATGCAGGATGGTGCGCGCGTCGAAGGGGATCAGGTGCTCTGCCGGCTGTCGGGCCCCTCACGCGGGATATTGACCGCCGAGAGAACCGCGCTCAATTTTCTGCAGACACTGTCCGGGACCGCCACGCTCGCACGCCACTATGCCGACATCGTCGCGGGCACATCCGCCATGGTGATCGACACCCGCAAGACCTTGCCCGGATTGCGCCGGGCACAGAAGTACGCGGTGGTGACCGGCGGCTGCGGCAACCACCGCATGGGACTCTACGATTTCATCCTGATCAAGGAAAACCATATTGCCTCCGCAGGCGGCGTGCCGGCGGCATTGGATGCGGCGCGCGCTCAGAAGGCCGGCGTGCCGATAGAAATCGAAGTCGAGACGCTGGCCCAGCTCGAGGAAGCCTTGCAGGCTGGCGCCGAACGTGTCCTGCTCGACAACTTCGACCTGAAGGGCCTGCGCGAAGCCGTCAACGTCAATGCCGGGCGCGCGAAACTCGAAGCCTCGGGCAACGTTTCCTTCGAAACCCTGCGCGTCGTTGCCGAAACCGGTGTCGACTACATCTCCGTAGGCGCACTCACCAAGCATCTCCAGGCGCTGGACCTCTCCTTGCGTTTTGCCACAGAAGACTGAACTCGAGGGGGAAATTCATCGACGATCGGGCTTTCTCAGTAGTTGCCCGATCTCGGTGGCAGGGTTAGAACTTGGCCGGTGGTCAGTTGGTTGTTATCGAGACCGTTGAAGTCCTTTAGTGCTTTCATGGTGACGTCGGCTTTTGCTGCGATCACTGACAGGTTGTCACCGGGTCTGACTTTGTAGTCGAAGGTTGATGGCGGCACTTTCAGGACTTGCCCGGTTTTGAGGCGGCGGGAGTGCAGGTGGTTGTATACCTCGAGGCGCCATTGCGAGACGTGCAGGCGCAGCGCCACGCCGGATAGCGTATCGCCGCTGCGAACGCGATAGGCGGAGCCGTTTCCGGCGTGCATGTTTTTACCGGCCAGGATGCGTGCGGCTTTTTTCGCTGCAGCCCTGTTTTTTTCCTTCCTGCGGACCAGTTGCACGGGGCTTAAGTCATGGCTCTTTAGAAATTCCCGGATACCCAGGTAGATGGCGTTCGCCAGCTCTTCCCGGAAATGTTTGGTGTGCAGCTCACGGGCCTGGTGCGGATTGGACAAGAAGGCCGTTTCGACCAGGATCGACGGAATAACGGGATCGCGCAGGACCTCGAAATTCGCATATTGCACATGGTGCTCGTAGAGCGGTTCGTAATGGGCGAGGTGCCTGAGCACGTCTGCACCCAGCTGGCTGCCGTTGGCAATCGAAGCCCGCTGCGCCATATGTGTCAGCGCCGAATTGACCAATGGATTGTGCGGTGCGAAGTGAATGTCGCCGATCGTCGGGTCTGCGGCATTTTCCGTTCTCGCCAAAAGTCCCGCTTCGGCGTTACTCGCGCCGTGCTCTGACAACGCGTAGACGGCGCCGCCCCTGACCCTCGGCACCCGGGGATAGGCATTGGCATGGATCGAGATGAACAGATCCGCGTGTTGCTTCTGCGCGTCCAATACCCGGCGGCGAAGTCCGACATACCGGTCGCTGTCCCGGGTCAGAAAAGCGGCCAGTCCGTGCGTGGCATCGATTTTCTTCGCCAGCATTCTGGCGATCGCCAGGGTGACCGTCTTTTCCTTCAATCCCCGGGGGCCGCGTGTCCCAGGGTCGGAGCCACCGTGCCCGGGATCGATGGCGATGACGATTTGGCCCTTGCCCGGATTGACTTTCAACAGGGCCTGCGGAGGTTGGGATTTGTGCTGCGGGGAGCCTGCGGGAGAGTGCGCTCTGATGCTTACCTGTCCGGGGTTGCCCAGCCGTGCCGAAAGCAGCAAGCCTTGTCCGTTTGCGGCGGGAGAACGGACGATGTTGACCGGTAGTTTCTTCGTTAGCACGAGGACGTAGCGAAGGGTGCCGTTGCCGCGTTTCGCCCAATGCAGGCTGGAAACGTCTCCACAGCCTTCTTCTTTGCCCGCCGATTGCGGCGGCAGTGTCTCTGCATCCAGATCAATGACCAGACGATGGGGGTGGGCCAGCGAGAAATAGTGATAGGAAAGCTTGCCGGGTAGATCGAAGTCGATCTGTGTCTGTCCGGCGGAGACGCGGCAATGCCAGTGGATCGTCGCAGACGGTGCAGCCTCTGCACTCAACGCCGAGGTCGTAGCGGCTAAAGCGAGCGGCAGAAGGTAAAGGGCTTGGGCTGTTTGTCTGGAAAACTTCAAGCCTGCATGAATCCGGCGGTTACCTGACGATTCATTTTAAGAGGCTTTGCGGGTGACGCAACTCAGTGAGTTGCCTAACCGCCCTTGACCTTGAGTTCATTGACCACCACGCGGACAGCATCCGTCTTGCCGGCGACTTGCGCTGCCAGCTGTTTGGCCGCATCGGAATCCACGGTTCCCGTCAGGTGGACGATGCCGTTGGTCGTGCTCACGTGAATGTCAAAGCTTGCTAGCCCCTGGTTGGCGGCCAATCGGGCTTTGACGTGTGCGGTGATGGTGGCGTCCGCGACGGCGGTCTTGGCTTCGGTCGCTGCCTGTTTGGCGCCCTGTACCATTTCGCTGGCACCGCGTTTGAAGTGATCCGTAGCCGATTCCGGTGCCTTTTTCTTGCTGCACGCAGTAACCGTGACAATTGAGACGAGGGCAAGGCCGGCGAGTATTACAACGGATGAGCGCATGGCGGAACTCCTGAACTGCTGGCCGGATTCACGCGGCCGGTCGAACTTTCTCCTGCTCCAGTATAACGGCCGCCGCATGAATGACCGCTGCGATGCGCACGGCGCTCTGTACGGCTTGTGCGCCAAGACCGTGCTGGCGCAACGTCTTTTCGTGCGAGTCCATGCAGGCAGAGCAACCATTGATGGCGGATACCGCCAACGAGGCGAGCTCGAAGGTGGTTTTATCGCAACCGGGGCGGGCCATGACGTTCATGCGGAGGCTGGCTCTCAGCGTCGCGTACTCCTGGTCGCTCACGGAGTGCGTGAAGCGGTAATAGACATTGTTCATGCCCATCACGGTGGCGGCGGCACGGGCGCCATCCATTTCCGCCTCCTCGGCGTGTTCGGCCGCAAAGTCCTGCACGGCTTCGGTCAGCGGTGTGTGACGTGCAGCGACTGCCGAAGCCAGGGCCACCAGGGCGATCTGTTTCTGGTCCAGTCCGGGTGCGCCGCCCTCGCTCAGCACTGACTCGAGGTTCAAGCGCACATCCTTGGCATAGGTGGGCAGCCGGTCTTTCAGGGCTTCAATAGTCATGGGTGTCTCCTTTTGATGTGCGTCATTGGTTGGGTGATGCGGGCCCGCGGAGGGGGTTGTCCGCGGGCCCGGCATCCACGGGAGGTTGCGATCAAGCGGCCTTGATCGTCTCTTCGCCCGGCGTCCAGTTGCAGGGGCAAAGTTCGTCGGTCTGCAGGGCGTCAAGCACGCGCAGGACTTCGCTCGGGTTGCGGCCGACGCTGCCTTCCGTCATGTAAACGAAGCGGATCACGCCTTCCGGGTCGATCAGGAAAGCGGCCCGGCGGGCCACGCCTTCCTCGTCGAGGATGCCGAGTTCGCGACTCAGGTCCTTGTTGATATCGGCGAGCATCGGGAAGGGCAGGTCCTTCAGGTCCTTGTGGTCACGGCGCCACGCCAGGTGGACGAATTCGCTGTCCGTGCTGGCGGCCAGAACCTGGCAGTCGCGGTCCTTGAACTGCTTGTCGACGTCGCCGAAGCCCTTGATTTCGGTCGGACACACGAACGTGAAGTCCTTGGGGTAGAAGAACACGCACAACCACTGGCCCTTGTAGGTGTCGTTGTCGATGTCGGCAAAGGCGTTGTCGAGCGAGTCGATGCCCACGGTTGCCTTGAGCTTGAATTGGGGGAATTTGTCACCTACGGTCAGCATGGTTTGAACCTCCTGGATTGAGAATGGATTGCTCTGCGGGCGGCGCAAGTGTCCGCCCTCGGGGAATAAGATAAGGGCCTGGGGTTGATTATTCAAATGAATTATTTTTATAATTTCCATAGTTAAAAACTATTATCAGTCGAAATGAACCTGAGGGATCTTCGCTATTTGGTCGCGTTGGATGAACACCGGCATTTCGGCCGTGCGGCGGAAGCTTGTTTCGTAAGCCAGCCTACCTTGTCGACCCAGCTCAAGAAGCTCGAGGACGAACTCGGCGCGGTGCTGATCGAACGTGCATCGCGTGAGGTGTTCTTTACGGAAGCCGGCCAGGCCGTGTTGGCACAGGCTCGGGAAATTCTGGAGCGAGCCGAGCGTATCCGCGCTATCGCCCGCAGTGCCGAGGATCCGGGTACCGGCACATTACGCGTGGGTATTTTCCCCACGCTGGCCCCCTATCTTCTGCCGCACGTGCTGCCGCAGGTGCATGCACGGTTCCCGCAGCTGGAATTGTTGCTGGTGGAAGAAAAGACCGAGGAAATACTGGAGCGTTTGCGGGCCGGCCGCCTGGATGCCGCGATACTGGCGTTGCCGGTTCCGGACGAGGGGTTGCACAGCGAGTTTCTCTTCGAGGAGCCTTTCGTGCTGGCCCTGAATGCCTCGCACCCGCTGGCTCGCCGCCGCATTATCACCTTCGATGACCTTGCGCATGAACAGTTGCTGCTCCTGGAGGAAGGGCACTGCCTGCGCGACCAGGCGTTGGAAGTCTGTCATCTGTCCGGCGCCCAGGAACGCACCGGCTTTCGCGCCACCAGCCTGGAAACTTTGCGTCATATGGTTGCAGCCGGCGTGGGGGTAACCCTGCTTCCGGTACTGGCGACCAAGCCGCCGGTGGCTCAAGCCCAGGGCGTGATGCGGGTGCGTTTCAGAAAACCGGTGCCCCACCGGCGTATCGCCATGTTATGGCGCTCGAGTTCACCCATAGGCGAGTTCCTCAAGGAACTCGCCGGGGTATTTCGGCAATTGCCACCAGACTTGCTGGACCCCGGGGCGGACTGACTTTATTGCTCAGCTTTGTGGTGCGACCTTGATAGTGTTGGTCACGCCTTTGACGCCGCCGGTATTCGAGGCGATTTGACCGGCCCGCGCGCGCAGCGCTTCGCTGTTTACCGTGCCTGAAAGCGTGACAACTCCATTGTTCGTGTCGACGTCGATGTCGGAACCTGACAGGCCCTCGTCTGCCGCAAGCTGTGCCTTGATTTTCGTCGTGATGGCCGAGTCCGCGATCACCTGTCCGACCTGGGAGGCTTTCTTGACCGCACCAGCACCGAATTCGTCGGCTCCTTGTTTCATTTGCTGCCCGGGACTGGATTGTTTCTGGTGGCAACCGGAGAGGGCAAGCCCCCCTGCGATGATTCCTGCGAAGAGCAGTGCGGGTAGTGTGCGGTGATTCATGCGAGGCCTCCTGATCCGGCTTCAAAGTGCATGCATGCCTTCTTGTTGATGCAAGCACTTGCAGCCTAGCACGGCCTTGTGCACTATGGCGACATCCGGTTAAAGGGTTGATACAGCCTCGTTGAGTCTCTATATAGACGATACGCAGGCAGAGCGGTTCTATGGAATACAAGGATTACTACAAAATCATGGGTGTCGCGAGGGATGCGAAACCCGATGAAATAAAGCGCGCTTACCGCAAACTGGCTCGCAAGTATCACCCCGACGTCAGCAAGGAGGCGGATGCCGAGGAGAAGTTCAAGGAGGTCGCGGAGGCCTATGCGGTACTGGGCGACGAGGAGAAACGCAAAGCCTATGACGAGCTCGGCAGCAACTGGCAGCAGGGCCAGGATTTCAGGCCGCCGCCGAACTGGGATACCCATGGTTTCGAATTTCATACCGGCGGTCCCGGCGGCGCTGCGGGTTTCAGCGACTTTTTCGAGGAACTGTTCCGCGGCATACATGGTGCGGGGCCGCGACAAACGCGTAATGTGAGAATGCGTGGCCAGAACGAACAGGCGCGCATCTTCATCGACCTGGAAGACGCATTCCACGGTGCGACACGGACGCTCAACCTGCGGGTGAGCGAGCCGGATGCGCATGGCCGCATGCATCAGCGCAACCGCACGTTGAACGTGCGTATTCCCAAGGGCGTGCGACCGGGCCAGCACATCCGTCTTTCCGGGCAGGGTGGCGCGGGCATCGGGGGCGGCGAGGCTGGCGACCTGTTGCTGGAGGTGCAATTCAATCCGCACAAGCTTTACAGCGTCGAGGGTATGGATTTGACCCTGAAATTGCCTGTGACGCCCTGGGAGGCTGCCCTCGGTGCAAAGGTCAAGGTGCCGACGCCCGAGGGTCCGGTAGAGTTGAAAGTGCCGGCGGGCGCGAAGGGCGGACAACGGTTGCGCCTCAAGGGCCGTGGTCTGCCAGGGCGCTCACCCGGCGATCTCTATGCGCGTCTCGAGATCGTGACGCCGCCCGCACACGGGGAAAAGGAGCGCGCGTTTTACGAGAAGATGGCTGAAACGTTTGATTTCAACCCGCGTGCCGGCTTGGGAGTGGAGTGATGAACAGCGGCAGCAAGGCAACGATTTCCGGCATCGTATTGAGCGAGCAAGAAACCGTTACGCTGGATGAACTGGCGGGGTTGTGCACCGTCGAACAAAGTTGGGTCGTCGAACTCGTCGAGCAGGGCGCGCTGGAGCCGCTTGGTTCTGCGGGCAGAGAGTGGAGCTTCTCGGCGGGGGCACTGGGACGCGTGCGGACCGCGGCAAGGTTGCGGCGCGATCTGGAACTCGATGCCGCCGGCATCGCGCTGGCGCTCGAATTGCTCGACGAGATCGATCTGTTACGCGCCCGCCTGCGTTCGCTGGACTGACGGACGTCCCTAGCCGGCGATGTATTGCGTCATCTGTTCGATGACGAATTGCTGCTCGCCGATGATCGATTTCACCAGATCACCAATCGACACCAGGCCGACCAGCTTCCCTTTTTCGAGCACCGGCAGGTGACGGATATGCTTTTCCGTCATCACGGCCATGCACTGCTGCACCTCATCCCCGGGCGATACGCAGGTCACCTGTTTGCTCATGATGTCGCGCACCCGGGTTTCGCGTGAATTATGGCCCTGGAGAATGACCTTGCGGGCGTAATCACGCTCCGACACCAGGCCCACCAACTTGTCGCCGTCGAGCACGGGCAAGGCCCCGACATTGTGCTCGGCCATGCGCTCGAGCGCGCTGAAAACGGACGCATCCGGTTCGATGCTGTAGACCGTGCTCCCCTTGCCTTCCAGGAGTTGTGCCACGCTGGTCATAAGCCACCTCCGCCGTTGTTGAAAGCCCTGATTGGAGCCTAGCGCAAAACCGGCCCGGCGTCACCGGTGGCGGACAAGTTTAACCCGGAAATTTCATGAATTCGTGCGATGATCGCGTGGCATATTGGTTTCACAAGGAATTTTGTGAAGGCGTGGCGTATCGGCGATTACGTCCAACTGAACAAAATTTCTTGTGGAAGCAATAGGCAAGCGAGGGCGCGCGCAATCCATGGATTTTCCGGGTTCAGCCGTTTTCGCGGCCGTCGAAGGTGGCCAGGCCGCGGTAAAGTTCCGGTCTGCGGTCGCGGAAAACACCCCAATCGCGGCGCAGCGCGGCGGTTTCGTCGAGATCGATTTCGGCATAGAGGATGGTTTCTTCCTCGCGTCCGGCTTGTGCCAGCAACTCGCCGGTGGCGTCGGCAATGAAGGAGTTGCCGTAGAAGGTGACCGTGGACTCGCGCCCGACTTCCTCGCCCACGCGGTTGGCCGCGGCGACCGGCATGATGTTGGCTCCGGCATGACCCTGCATGACCCGGCGCCAGTGCGCGGAGGAATCCAGTTCGGGTGACGGGGGTTCGCTGCCGATGGCGGTGGGATACAGGATCATCTCGGCACCACGCAGCGCGAGCACGCGGGCCGGTTCGGGGAACCACTGGTCCCAGCAGATCAGTGTGCCGACTTTGCCGACCGCGGTGTCACGCGGTTCAAAAGGCGTGTCGCCGGGCGTGAAGTAGAACTTCTCCTGGTAGCCGGGGCCGTCGGGGATGTGGGCCTTGCGGTACACCCCGCGCAGGCTGCCGTCGGCATCGATCATGGCGAGGCTGTTGAAATGCGCCGGTCCGCTGCGCTCGAAGAACGAGATCGGCAGCACCAGTTTCAGTTCACGCGCTACCTTGCGGAAGCGCTCGATGACGGGGTGCTCATCGACCGGCAGGGCCCAGCCGAAGAAGCGCGCATCCTGATCCTTGCAGAAGTAGGGCTGGGCAAACAGTTCCGGCAGCAGCACGAGATTGGCACCCTGGCCGGCGGCTTCCCGGACGCTGGCTTCGGCGTGCGCGATATTGCGTTCGTGCTCCGGATGCATCTGCATCTGGACGACGGCAAGTTTTACCTTGCGAGAGGTTCCGTTCATGCTGCAGGCTCCTCGTGCGTGATGCAGTGCAGGCTGCCGCCGCCGGCGATGATCGCGATCGAAGGCAGCGAGATGGCTTTGCGGCCGGGGAATTGCTCGGCGATCACGTCGCGGGCGTAGGTGTCGCGGCGCGGATCGTCGAAAGCGGGCACCAGTACCGCGCCGTTGGCCAGGCAGAAGTTGGCGTAGGAGAGCGCATAGCGCAGCTCACCCTTGTGCCGCTCGGCCGGTTGCGGCAGATCAATGATCTCGAACTTGCGTCCGCGGGCGTCGGTGGATTGCTCGAGCATCCGCCGTGCGGCGCGCAGTGCGGCATAGTTGGAATCGTTGGGATCGTCCTCGCTGAGCAACAGCACGCGGCCGGGGCCGGCGAACGCGGCGAGGTTGTCGGTATGCCCGTCGGTGTCGTCGTCGAGCAGGCCATCCTCGAACCAGATCACGCGCTCGACGTTGAGGTACTCGCAGAGGAGCGCCTCGGCGGCTTCGCGCGATAGGTCCGGGTTGCGGTTGGGGTTGAGTACGACGCTGGCATTGGTGATCAGCGTGCCGTCGCCGTCGCAGACGAGCGTGCCGCCTTCGCACACCAGGTCGCAGGCGAAGCGGCGCAGGCCGCGGTGGCGCAGGATGCGTTCGGCGGTCGCCGCGTCCTGGCCGTAGCCCTCGATATTGCGCCCGTCCTTGTTGCCGTAGTCGTTGAACACCCAGTCGGTGCCCGCCACGTCGCCCTCGGCGTTGACCAGGAAGCTGGGAGCGATGTCGCGCATCCAGGCATCGTCGATACCCCACGGTAATTGCTCGATCTCGCTCGACAGCAGTCGCCGCGCAGCCGCCTCTTGCTCCGGTCCGAGCACCATGGATACGCGTTCGAATTCAGCCAGCGTGTTCGCAACGCGTGCAAAGGCTTCCTGCGCTTCCTTGATCGAGCCCACGAAGGTTTCAGGGTGCGCCGGCCAGGCCATCCAGGTGCGGGCATGCGGCGCCCATTCCGGTCGCGGTCTGAAACCCGCGGCACGCGGCGTTAAGTCGTGGGAGAGTTGAGTGTCGGCAGGCATTGCGCGAATACGTTGGAGCGGGACAACAGTATACGGAGCACTCTAGACCTGCGGTAACGGTTCCGGCCTGCGTACCGTGAAAGCGTGGACCAGCAGCAGCATGGCGATGTTGACGACCAGCGCGGCAATGCCGTCATTGAGTCCGGTCAGGGCACGCGGCAGGAAGGGCAGCAGAGTCACCACATGCTTGTGGGTGAGCGTAAGAATGGTCACCACCAGCGCACCGGATGCGAGACCGGCATATACGGCCGCGGAGCCAACGCGCCGTCGGCTCAGGAACGAAAAAGCCAGGGCGGGGAAGAGCTGGCTGATATAGCTGTAGCCGAGCAGCAGGAGCCCGACGATGCCCGTATTGCCGAAGATGGCGAACGCGGCCGCGCCGATGGCAATGGGCAGCACCAGGATGCGTGCCGCGAGATGCGTGCGTTGCTCCGTATCGAAACCCGGCAGCAGCGCGAGTCCGTTTTTCGCGAGCAGGGCGGCGGTGACGATCAATAGCAGCGAGCCGGGCACGAGCGCGGCCAGCAGCCCGGCGCCGCCGATCAGTCCCAGCACCCAGCCCGGCAGTGTCGACGCGCTGGCAGCGAGCAGGGCAAGATCCGGTTTGGACAGCCCGGGCACGATGCCGAGCGCGGCGAACCCGGCGAAGAATATGAACAGCAGCAGCAATTGGTACAGCGGCAGGTAGATGGCGTTGCGCCGGAAGATGTGCTCGTCGCGCGCGGAAAAGGTGTAAGCGAAGGCATGCGGCCACATCCAGAAACCCAGGGCCGAGACCAGCACGGTGGTGGAGAACCATAGAGGTCCTTGCGGGTCGTGGAGGTTAAGCAGATGCGGAAACTCAACGGCCAGTTTGTGGAACATGTCGCCAATGCCGCCATAGGCGTGGTAAGGCAGGTACAGGCCAAGGAAGACAGCCAGCCCGAGTACGAGTATGTCTTTGGCCACGGCCGTCCAGGCCGAGGCATGGATGCCGGAGATCACGACGTAGAACACGAGTCCGATCGTGCCGATCACGATAGCCGTCGTGGAGCCGACCGCGTTCTGCGTGGTGATCTGCACGATCAAGCCCAGGCCTTCGAGTTGCAGCGCCAGATAGGGCAGCATGGCGACGACGCCGATGAGGCCGACGGCGATCCCGAGGCCGCGCGAGTCGAAGCGGTGGGCGAAGAAATCCGCCTGGGTGATCAGGCCATGGTCGTTGGCGTAGCGCCACACGCGGGGCAGGAACCAGTAGCCGAGCGCATAGGCGACCACGCCGTAGGCAATGATGTAAAAGGCGGGTGCCCCGCGGCCATAGGCATAGCCGCTGGCGCCCAGGAAAGTGAAGGTCGTGTAGATCTCGCCGGCCATCAGCAGGAAGACCAGGATCGAGCCGAAGCCGCGGCGTCCGATCGTCCACTGTTCCAGATCCATTTGGCGGCCGCGGCGGGCGGCGAGTCCCAGGCCCATGGCCAAGGCGAAAACCAGGAGGACGACCGTAAGCGCCATCAGTCGCGGTCCTTGCCGTGTGTCTTGCGGCGCGGGTCGAGCCAGTAGACGCCGCCCATCGCGGCGGCGGCAATCACCGCCCAGGCGCTGATCCAGAACATCAGGAACGGCAAGCCAAGTATGAATGGGCGCGTGCGATTGAGGAAAAAGGGTCCGACCAGCAGGGCAATTACCGGGATCAGCGCGAGCGCGGCACGCACCGTGGTAATCAGCCGCGGATGATGTTCACCCGAAAAATTCATGAATTGCACACACCCTCGCTTGCCCATTGTTTCCACAAGAAATTTTGTTCAGTTGACCGTAATCGCCGATACGCCACGCCTTCACAAAATTCCTTGTGAAACCAATATGCT
>CAZPJI010000026.1:0-33641 GCA_964586925.1 uncultured Gammaproteobacteria bacterium | reverse complement strand
CCGCGCCACATCGAGTTCCAGGTGTTCGGCGACACGCACGGCAACGCGGTGCACGTGTTCGAGCGCGAGTGCTCGCTGCAGCGCCGCTTCCAAAAAGTGGTCGAGGAAACCCCCTCCCCGTTCCTGGACGAGGCGACGCGGGAGAAGATGGGCGAGGCGGCGGTGGCGGCGGCGCAGGCCGTGGACTACGTCAACGCCGGCACTATCGAGTTCATCGTCGGCGCCGACAAGTCGTTCTACTTCATGGAAATGAACACGCGCCTGCAGGTGGAGCACCCGATCACCGAGGACACGACGGGCCTCGATCTGGTGGAGTGGCAACTGCGCGTTGCGAGCGGGGAGAAGCTACCGCTGACCCAGAAGGAAATCAGCCGCGCGGGACACTCGATCGAGGTGCGCCTGTACGCCGAGAACGCCGCCAAGGATTTTCTGCCCGTCACCGGGCGCATCGAAACCTTCGCCACGCCCGCCGAGGATTACGTGCGCGTGGATACCGGCGTGCGCAGCGGCGACAGCATCAGCATCTTCTACGACCCGATGATCGCCAAGATCAGCGTAAGCGGCGCCGACCGCGCCGAGGCCATTGCCCATCTGAACGAGACGCTGGCACGCACAGCCGTATTCGGCATGGTGACCAACCTGCCCCTGCTGCGCGGCATCGCCCGCCATCCCGGCTTCGCGAGCGGCGATTTCGATACCGGCTTCATCGAGCGCGAACTGGACACGCTGCTCGAACCACTCACACCGCCGGCCGCGGCGGTCTCGGCAGCTGTAGCCACGCTCTGGGCCCGGAACACGGATACCGCAGCCGGCGCCTGGCAAACCGACGGGTGGCGCGTCGGCGGCCACACCGGCTGGCGCCTGATCGCTACCGATATGGCGGGCAAAGACCATGACATACGCCTCGCCGGCAAACCGTACGCTTTCACGCTGGAATGGAACGGACACAGTCACGAAGTGCGCTGCACCGCCCGATCGGGCAACCTCACGCTCGACGACGAGCACTACACGACCCATGTCCTCTCACAGGACCGCCGCTATCAGGTTGCACTCGACGGCAGCGCCTACGAATTCGATCTGGCCTCGCCGTTCGCCCCGCGCGGCGCCGCCGCGAGCGACACCGCCACGCATCCGGTCAGCCCCATGCCCGGACGCGTGGTCGCGGTGCACGTGAAGGAAGGCGACGAAGTCGCCGAGGGCCAAGCGCTGATGGTGCTCGAAGGTATGAAGATGGAATACACCGTAAAGGCGGGGGTCGCCGGTCGCATCGAGAAAGTGCGCCACGCGGAAGGCGACATGGTCGAGGCCGAGACGCCGCTCGTCGACATCGAGGCCGAATGATGGGCGCCTATCCCAAGGCCGTCAAGATCGTCGAGGTCGGCCCGCGCGACGGACTGCAGAACGAGAAGGCGACCATCCCCGCCGCGACCAAGATCGAATTCGTCAACCGCCTCTCGGCAAGCGGGCTGCGTACGATCGAGGTCACGAGCTTCGTGAGTCCGAAGTGGATTCCCCAGCTTGCCGACGCCGCCGAGGTGTTCACCGGCATCGACAAGCGCGAAGGCATCTCCTATCCCGTGCTGGTGCCCAACGAAAAGGGTATGCAGCGCGCGCTCGAAGTCGGTGCGAAGGAAGTATCGATTTTTACCGCCGCCTCCGAAAGTTTCAACCGGAAGAACATCAACTGTTCGATCGCCGAGTCCATGGATCGTTTCGAGCCGGTGATGGCGGCGGCGCACGAGCACGGCATCAAGGTACGCGGTTACGTGTCCACGGTGATCGGCTGCCCCTATGAGGGCGACATTGAACCGCAGGCGGTTGCCGATGTCGCGGCTCGCCTCGACAGGATGGGCTGTTATGAAATTTCGCTGGGAGACACCATCGGCGTGGGTACGCCGCTCAAGGCACAACGCATGCTGGAGGCGGTTGCCGCTAAAGTACCGATGGAACGCCTCGCCGTGCATTTCCACGATACCTACGGGCAGGCACTCGCGAACATCCACGCCTGCCTGCAACTGGGCGTGACTGTGGTCGATGCGTCCGTTTCGGGCCTCGGCGGCTGCCCCTATGCCAAGGGCGCGACCGGCAATGTGGCCACCGAGGACGTGCTGTACCTGCTCACTGGTCTGGGCATCGAAACCGGCGTCGACATGGATCGTCTGCTCGCCGCCGGCGCCTACATCAGCGAAACACTGGGACGCGATCCGGCAAGCCGGCTCGGACGCATTCCCGCAGACAGCCGCCGCACACCCTGATTAAGACCATTCATATGGGATCGCGCACGACGTATCTGCAATAAGTTCCCGGCAACCTCTTCGACAAACGTATTACACTTTCAAGACAGGGCGAATTTTCCCATCGGTTGCGGGAACGGTTTCCGTCATAAATATCGCCCGAGCATGAAACGTCGGAGAGGAGGACACCCCGACATGCGACATGTCGTAATACGGACATTCGTGGCCGTCGCCGTCATTTTGACCACGGCATTGGCAGGCGCCCCCGCAGCGCAAGCTTTCGGTTTCGAGGAAGTGGCAAGGCAGGCCAAGGCACTGGCCTCCAGGCCGTACTCGGCACCACCCGCCATTCCGGCCGTCCTGGCCGACCTGGACTACGACAAGTATCAGCAAATCCGCTTCCGGCCGGAGCAAAGCCTGTGGCACAAGAGCCATACGCGTTTCCAGGTCATGCTGATCGCGCCGGGAGAGTATTTTCGCCATACGGTCAGGATCAACATCGTGGACGCAGCCGGCGTGCACCCGCTGGGTTTCGACAAGTCGCTGTTTACCTGGCCCGACAACAAGCTGAAATCGGCCGTGCCCGACAAGCTGGGATACGCCGGATTCAAGCTGACTTTCCCGATCAATCGGCCCGGCGTGCAGGACCAATTCCTGGTCTTCGCCGGTGCAAGCTATTTCCGAGGCGTGGCCCGCGGTGAAAATTTCGGTCTCTCGGCACGCGGCATAGCGATCGATACCGGGTTGCCGGGCGGCGAAGAATTTCCCAGCTTCACCAAGTACTGGCTGGTCCGGCCAAGCCCCAATGCCCAAGTCATGCAGTTATACGCCCTGCTCGACGGCAAGAGCCTGACCGGCGCTTACCGTTTCGTGATCTTCCCGGGCAAACCGACCCGCATCGAAGTCCATGCCCGGCTTTTTCTACGCAAGCCCATCAGTCTGCTCGGACTGGCGCCTTTGACCAGCATGTTCTACTACGGAACTAACACTCCCCGCCCCCCCGACCAGTGGAGGCCGGCCGTTCACGATTCACAGGGGCTGCTGATTCATTCGGGCACCGGCGAGTGGCTGTGGCGGCCGCTCATCAATCCGCTGACACTGCAAATGAATTACTTCGAGACCGATTCGCCACAAGGCTTCGGCTTGCTGCAGCGCACGACACGCTTTACCGCCTATGAGGACGACGAGGCCCGCTACGGCAGCCGGCCCAGCGCCTGGGTCGAACCGCGCGCGGACTGGGGTAAGGGGCACGTGGTACTGGTCGAGATACCCACCGACTCGGAAACCAACGACAACATCGTGGCATTCTGGAGCCCTGATACCAAAACTTCCAAGGGGCAACAGTTCGACCTCGATTACACGCTTGATTTCGGCGGCCCGGATATCCCCGACGAACCCATGGCACACGCAGTATCCACCTATGTGGGCAAACTGAAGAAACCACCCCAGGGCAGTGACGCACAAAACGTATACAGGGTGATCGTGGATTTTGCCGGTGGACCGCTGTCCCGTATTGCGGCCAGCCGCAGAATCGATGCGGTGATCACCGGCATCGACGGCACACAGATCCTCGACCAGAACGTGCGCTGGATCAAGCCCACCGATCACTGGCGGTTGTCGCTGCTTGCGGCACCGGCGACCGGCAAGAACCTGTCGCTGAGGGCCTTCCTGAAATCGGGCAAGGAAACCCTCTCCGAGACCTGGACGTACGAGCTTCCCGCCAAGAATCGTCTCAGCGGTGGTTGATTCCGCACCTGCGGCGATCGCAGCGCCGCCTATCAAGCGGACCAGTCTGCACTATCCGCGACACCCGCGGCGCCAGCGCGGACGCCGCCCACCCTGGCGCTGGGCAGCCCGTAGGCGACATATCCTGTTCCTGGGCCTGCTGGCCACACAAACTGCGTTCGCCACCTACTACATGGTTTCCGTGCTGCCCTACCATGCCAGCACCCCGCTGGAAATCGCCCTGCTCGTCGCCTTCGCCCTGAGTTTCGCCTGGGTCAGCATCGGCGCCTGGCTGGCGGCGTTCGGTTTCTTTTACCGGCGCCTGGGCGGCGATCCCAGGAGCCTGGACAAACGCAGCCCTCCGGCCGATCCCGGTTACCAGCCTCGGGCCCGCACGGCATTGATCATGCCGCTTTACCACGAGCCCGTCGATAGCTGCTTCGCAGGATTGGCCGCAGTCTACCGCGCCCTCAAACGCGAGGGCCATATCGAGCATTTCGACTTCTATGTGTTATCCGACAGCCGCGACCCCGACGTCTGGCTTGAAGAGCAAGCGGCGTGGCGGCATTGGGTCGAGGCACTAAGCGCACACGGCCGCCTGCATTATCGGCGCCGGCGCGTGAACCTGCGCCATAAAAGCGGGAATGTCGCCGACTTCCTGCGCCGCTGGGGGCGCAATTATCGTTACTTTGTCGTGCTCGACGCCGACAGCCTGATGGGCGCCGCGACGCTCTTGCGCATGGTGCAACTCATGGACGAGAACCCGAAGGTCGGCATCCTGCAGGCACCGCCGAGCATCGTCAAAGCCCGCTCCCTGTTCGCGCGCATCCAGCAATTTGCCAACCGGCTGTACGGCTTGTTGTTCAGCACCGGGCTGGCGGCGATCCAACTGGGCGACGGTGCCTACTGGGGCCACAACGCCATCATCCGCACCCGGGCCTTCATGCGCCATTGCGGACTGCCCAGCCTGCGCGGCCTCGGCCTGTTCCGCGGCCCTATCCTCAGTCACGACTTTGTCGAGGCCGCCTATATGCGCCGCGGCGGCTACGAGGTGTGGCTGGAACCGGCACTTGCCGGCAGCTATGAACAGTCTCCACCGACCCTGGTGGACGAATTGACGCGCGACCGGCGCTGGGCGCGCGGCAATATCCAGCACCTGCCCATCATGCTCAGCGAACGCGGCCTGGGCGTGGTGCAGCGGTTCATTTTCCTGAACGGAATCGTGGCCTATGCCGCAGCGCCCTTGTGGCTCCTGTTCCTGATTCTGGCCGGTACCGAAGTCGCCCAGTTCACCTTGTGGCCCATCAACTACTTCCCCGGTGGCCATCGCTTGTTTCCGGTGTGGCCGGAATGGCATCCGGAGTGGGCTATCCGCCTGGCGGCCAGCACTGCCTTCGTCCTCTTGGTGCCCAAGTTGCTGTCTTACCTGGATGCGCTCTGGCAACCCGATCTGCGCCGCAGCTTCGGCGGCGGATTGCGGCTGCTGGCAGGCATTGTGCTCGAAAGCGTCGCCTCGGTGCTGCTGGCCCCCGTGCGCATGCTGGCACACAGCCGCTTCGTCCTGGAGGCCATAATCGGACTGCGTATCACTTGGGGCGGACAGAACCGGGGCGGAGAAATGGGCTGGTGGCCGGCGCTCTTGATGCACGGCGACGGCCTGTTGCTCGGCGTCGGCTGGGGCATTTTCTCCTGGTGGCTGCGGCCGCTATATTTCTATTGGTCGCTGCCGGTCATCGGACCACTCGTCCTGGCTCCGGCAGTTGCCGTGGTGACGAGCTGGATCCGCAGCGGCGACTGGTGTGCCAAGCACGGCCTGCTGCTGACGCCCGAAGACCGGAAACCGCCGCCGGTAATTGCCGATTTCGCGCGGCTGATGCCGACCGCGAAGCCTGCGCCGCCGCAGGGACTCCGTAACGTTCTGAGCGACCCCGCCCGCCTGGCTATCGCACGGGATTTTGCCCGCCGCAATGGATGCTGCAAACCGGAAATCCTCGCCCTGGCCCGACGCAAGGGCCTGGGAGCGCTCAGTTTCGGCGAAAGACAGTCGCTGGCGGAAGACGGTGACGCCCTCGCCGAACTGCATGCTGCCGGTATCGTTCAGCGCAGTTTGCCGACCGCCTCACAGAAACAGTAAGCGTACATGCCTTCCCGGTCGTGCATGGCCAATGTCCGTTTCAGGCCGTTCAGCACGGGCATGAAGGCCGTCAGCGCCGAATCGCCGTAACCCGTTCCGCCGCCAAACAAGCGGGAAGTAAAGCCGCTCATGGTGGAATTCTCGGACAAATTGACGATGAACTTCTGGTTTGAAGACAGGCGTTGCGAGATATAGGTCACCCCATACTTTTTGATCTGGGCCATCTTCGCCGCCGCGGCAATCGCCGCGTTCAAGTCGCCGAACTGGTCGATCAGCCCGATCCGTTTGGCATCACGCCCGGTCCAGACCCGCCCCTGGGCGATGGCCTGAACGTGGCTGAGCGGGAGATCCCTGTAATGGGCAACGTTACCCGTGAACTCGGCATAGCCATGGTTGATGATCTCCTGAAACAACTTGGCCGCGTGCGGACCCAGCGGACGCAGGAGATCACCGAAATCGGCCAACGGGGATGTCTCCACGCCGTCACGATGGACGCCGGCCCAGGCCAGTGTTTTCTCGAAGGTCGGCAGCATGCCGAAAATCCCGACCGAGCCGGTGATGGTAGAGGGCGAGGCAAAAATCTTGTCCGCGGCCATCGATATCCAGTACCCGCCGGAAGCCGCGACACCGGACATCGACACGACCAGCGGCTTGCCCGAGTGCTCCAATTGCAATTCGGCCTGCAGGATGTGGTCGGAAGCCAGCGCGCTGCCTCCGGGGCTATCCACGTCCAGTACCACGGCCTTGACCCGGCTGTCGCGCCGTGCGCGGTCGAGCAGGTGTGACAGAGTCTGGGATCCGATCGATCCCGGCGGTTCCGTGCCCGAGCTGATGTCTCCCTGCGCCACGATGACCGCCACCTGGTTCCAGCTGCGGTTGGCGAGTCTCGCAGCAGGTGCACGCGCCTTGAGGTAGGCCTTGAGGCTGATCTGGCTATAGCTGCCCGTGTTCGGGTCCGTGCCGACCAGGCTGGCGATTTTTGATCGCAGCTTGGGCAACGACATCACACCATCAATCAGGTTGCTGTGCGTCGCCACAGCGGAGGCGTCACCTTTGGCATCGGCCAAGGCCTCCGGCCAATGGTTGACCAGGCTGGTCAGGTCGGCCGCCTTGTTGCCGCGGGCAGCAGACACCTGGTTGATATAACGCTCCCAAAGTTGGTCGAGGAGCACGGTGTTCTCCTGCTTCGCCTCGGGCGACATGTCGTTGCGCGTATAGGGCTCGACGTACGACTTGTACTTGCCGACGCGGAATACGTGCCACTGGACCTTGAGCTTGTCGATCAGGTCCTTGTAGTAGTTGCGGTAAGCCGAAAGGCCAAGCAGGGCCACCAGACCCTGGTTCGTCGTAAGGTAGGCGTGATCAGCAGTCGCAGCCAGGTAATAAGACCCCTGCGTGTAATTGCTGGCATAGGCGATAACGGGCTTGCCGCTCTTTTCGAATTTCTTGAATGCTTTGCCGATGCGCTCCAACTGCGCCAGGCTGCCGCCCTGGAAATCGTTGAGGTCGAGCGCCACCGCCTTGATGCTTGGATCGGTCGCCGCGGTATTCAATGCATTCTCGATATTGCGCACCACAGTGATCGGCTGCACGGGTTGACCGATTAGTTTGCGCATCGCGCGCTTGACCGGATCCGGCACCTGTTCGACCAGCATGCCTTGAGGATCGAGCTTGAGCGCTGCGCTCGCCGGCACTACAGGCGCCTTGGGAATGAAAAGGAGAACGAGCACGAAAACGACGATGCCGATGAAAATCACATCGATGATGACGCGCCGGGTGATATCGATCCCGCGCAGGATGCCCTTCATCACACGCAGAAATCCGTTTTGTGAAGTTGCCATTATTGCTGCCCCATGGCCGGTAATGCCCGCATCTTAACAGGCAGCGCCAACGAAGCGCCGTGATTTAACCCGCTTTTGGAGGTAAATTCACATGCTCGCGGCGGAATCCCAAACCGAACACCCGGGCCGGCAAACTCCGTATAAAACCGAGACGCATAAGCGTTCTAGGAAGCCAGCCTATATGTATGGGCCCCGCATCCTCCTGCAGTGCGCGCTGAATCAGACGCCGTTGAATCGTGAGCTGGATTCTCTGAATGATGCGTACCGGCCACTCCCTGCGTTTTTGCACCGCCGCCAGTTCCGCTTCGCTCGGCGTACGCCCATCGCGCAACACGGGGCCCAATAAGTTTGCAGCGGCCACGGCATCCTGTACCGCAAGGTTGATGCCCACACCACCGACAGGCGACATGGCATGTGCCGCATCACCTATCAGCAGTAGTCCGGGCCGGTGCCAGCGGGGAATCCGGTCGACCTTGACGGTGAGCAACTTGAGCGCATCCCAGTTTTCGACCTCCTGGGCGCGGTCGGACAGGAAAGGGGCAAGGTGGGTCAATTGCTTGCGGAAATCCTCCAGTGAACCGGCGCGTAAAGCGTCCGCCACGCCCTTCGCAACGAGGTAGGCGATCTGCCAATACGATCCACGGTTGAGCAGAATCATCATGTGGCCGCGCCCCAGGATGCCCGCCGTGTCTTCCGGATCGTCGGGCTTGCGCGAGAGCCTGAACCAGAGCACGTCCATCGGAGCCCCAAGATCCCTGGGCTCGAATCCCGCTGCCTCGCGCAACGTCGAGTGCCGGCCATCGGAACCGACAACCAACCGGGCTCGGATCTCGAGTTCACCGCCGGGGCCCGTCGCACGCACACCCACGACATGGCCGTCTTCCTCGATCGGCGCATGCCCTTCGGTGTTCATGAGCAACTGGTAATTGGGGTAGGCACGACCGGCTTCCGCCAGCAGGTTAAGCAAGTCCCATTGCGGAACCAGGGCCAGATAGGAAAAGGGTTTCAAGCCACGGAAGTTACCGAAGGAAAAGGTGCCATTGGATGCCTTGACCCACAAATCCTCGACACGGTGTTGCGGCAACTTTTCAAAGGTTTCCATCAAGCCGAGCTCGGAGAGCACGGAGAGCGTCGAGGGATGCACGGTGTCACCCCGGAAATCGCGCAGGAAATCCCCGTGCTTTTCCAGAACGACGACATCGATTCCGGCCCTGGCGAGTATCAGGCCCAACATCATGCCTGCCGGACCGCCGCCCACTATGCAACAATCGGTTTTCATTCCTCTTTCTCCCTGCCTCGTCTGGCATTTATCGGGTTGCGGCGCCCGCTTCCCCAAGCAACTCGGTGATCATCGGCATCCATTGTTCATGTTCTGGCTTCATCAGGCAACAACGCAGTACGGTCACGGTATCGGCATCCCATTCGAGACCCGACCACCAGGGTTCAGCCAGCGCGCGCGGCAATTCAAGCAGAGCCAAATGCAGATTACTTTCAGCCGCGGCATCGAACACGTCCCGGGCGCGCCGGGAGGCAAGCGTTGCACTATCGGCACGTGCGCCGAACACGACAATATCGAGCATGGGCGGCGCCAGGGCGACGAAATTCTCAGCCTTTTCGACCCAGGCCTGCAGCAGGAGAGCAGCATTCAAACAGGATTTGAGGCCCGCGGCGAACTCACCGCCCGGCTCCAGCGGCAACAGCTCCAGGGTGGCCCAGAGCGCAACCGCCGAGGCTCCCGCCCTCGAGCACTCGAGACTGATTTCACCGAGATGCAGTTCGCCGGAACTGAAATAGGTGTAGGGGGAATCGTGCCGGTACACCCAGCCGACGGCGGGATCACGAAACAGGACGGCGCCGCATCCATAGGGCTGCAAGCCGTGCTTGTGCGGATCGATGACCACTGAATCCGCCTGCCCCATGCCGGCGAACGCACGCTCGCGCGCCGGGTTCCCTTCGGCCACGAGTTTGAAGTACCCACCATAGGCTGCATCCACGTGCACGCGCACACCGGCTTCGCGAGCAAGCGGCAAAATTTCCTCGAGCGGGTCCACGGCACCACGCCCGGTGGTGGCGAGCGTGGTAACCACGCAGGCTACATCGCCCCCTTGCAATTCGGTTTTCAGGGCGTCCAGGTCCATGCGCCCTTCGCAATCGACGGCCACGGCCGTGAAGTCCATGCCCAGTACCGCACTCATGCGCGAATGCGTGTAATGCGCCTCGCTGGAGGCCAGCACGCGGCGCCGCCCCTGCCCCAGTTCGCGCGATACCCACAGGGCTTCCAGGTTGGCGACCGTACCGCCGCTGGTGAGATGCCCCAAGTGTGTTTCAAAGCCGACCATGCGGGCCAGTTTCGCGACCGCTTCCTTTTCCATCGCCGAGCTGGCGCGCCCGCCGTCCAACGCATGGTTGTTCGGATTGATCTCCATCGCTAATGCATAGGCCAGCCGCGCCAGCGGATGCGGGGGTTTGAGCATTTGCCCCACATAGAGGGGATGCTGATACGGGAAATTGTCGGCCAGGCGGTCGGCCACCTTGAACAACACCGGCTTCAGACGATCACTGTCGATGCCCGCATCGACGGGCGGCAAGTCGGCAAACCCGGCCGCAAGACGTGCCCGCGCCGCGGCCAGCAGATCGGTTTCGGATTCTTTGCTCACATTTTTCTCCGCAGCAGTCGTTCGTTCAAGCCGCCGGCCGGGACTCGGGATGCGTGCGCTTGTAGACCCATTCCAGTGCATAGCTCACACCAATCAGGGCCGTGGCCGCTGCTGCTCCGGACAGATTCGTATCGTACTGTTCCCCCAACAGGATCAACAGGGATACGACACACAATACGCATCCCAGCATACCCATGAAGCGCCGCACCCGCTTGCCACGGGCCAAACGATAATTGGCCAGATTGACCAGGGCGAAAATCAGCAGGAACCCCGAACTGCCCGATGTGGAAATACTTTCCAGATCGAGCACATTGGCGACCAATAGTGTCAGCAGAGTCGTTACCAGCAGGCCGACCGGTTGGTTCCAAAAATAGTGGGTGAACTCGTGCGGGAATTCCCCGTCTTCCGCGAGCTTGTAGTTCACGCGGCTGCCGCCATAGAGCGTGGCATTGATCGCGGAGAACACGGACAGCATGGCGGTTACCGAAATCACCACATAGCCCGCGTCGCCAAGGAACGGCCGTGCCGCTGCCGCCAAGGCATAATCCTTCGCCTTGTCGATGGCTGCAAAGTCGAGCGAACCCACCGTGATGATTGCGATCAGCACGTACAGCAGAATCACCAGGCCGACCGCCCAATAGTAGGCTCGTTTAATGTTTACATCCGGATTGCGTATATGCGGCGCCGCGTTGGCGATCAACTCGAAGCCCTCGTAAGCGACGAAGATGATCATGCCGCTCGCGACAAGGCCCGGAATGCTTTCCCAGTGACTGAACCCGAGTTGCGCCGTGTAATGGCTATGATGCAATCCCCAGAATCCCAGGATCACGAACAGGGCAAGGATGCTCATCTTGATCAGCACCACAACCGATTCGATCCGTCCGACCCACTTGAGGCTGAAGTAATTCAGCGCACAGGACACCACGATGACGGCGGACAGGAACAGATGCGAGAGCAACGCGATGTTCCAGCTATGCGGGAAAAGATTTGCCGCATAGGACCCAAAGGCCGAGGAGTAAAGCGAGAGCATGATGATGTAACTCACCCAAAGCAGGTTGTTGGTGCCGCCGCTGAATGTGCCTTTGCCGAAAGCGTTGTTGAGAAACGTCACCGTGCCACCTTCACTGGGATAGTCACGACTCAGACCTGCATAGGAATAGGCAGTCACCAGGGCAATGACACCGGCGAATACGAAAGCCAGCGGCGTACCGCCCTTGCCGAAGGACACGGCCAAGCCCAGCACGGCGAAGATGCCGCCGCCGACCATGCCGCCAATGCCTATGGAAATGGCGTCCTTGAGCCCGATTTCGTCCCGCTTGGATGAGTTGCCCGCAACCGGCATCAGTTATCGCCACCCGTCTTGTCGCCGGCCCGGTTGGCAAGCGTGCGTATGGCAGCAAGTTTCTGTTTGATCTGCGCCTGCTGGGTCGGATCCGATGTGGCGTTGAGCAGGCCTTCGTAGATGCGTCGGGCATCCGCGTAGAGTCCGGCCTGCGTCAACGCGGATGCGGCGGAGTAACGTGCGGTTTGCGCCCACTGGTCCATGGCATAGGGACTGTTGAAAGTGGCTGCTTCCAGATAGGCTCGGGCAGCATTGAGCGGCGAACCCAGGCCTGAATAGGCTTTGCCGATCCAGTACAGGATCTGGCGCGCCTGTTTCGGCGGCGGTGCTGGTTGCATGGCCAGCATGGACTGCAAAATGCCCAGCGCCGGCTGGTTGTCCCCGATCGTCTCCAGATCGACGACGACCGGCAGTATCTTCTTCGCGGGCACCGGCGGCTGGCCACGGACCATGGATTGCAGCAGGCGAGTGGCGCTCTGGTCATTCCCGCCCAGGAGAAAAAGCCGCGCACGTTGCACCTGCCAGTCACCGGCATCCACGCCCGATGGCGGCTTGTCCAGACCGGCAACGAGAGCCGAGGCGAAGACGATGCGCCCGGTCGATACCGCAGGCTTCAATAATTGATAGCGCAGCGATCCCGGCAAGCGGTCGGGGTGGGGGAACAAGGTGCTGTCCGAGAAAATTTTCAACGCCAGATCCATGCCCTGGCCGTTTTGCAACAGCTCTTTCCCCAATGCCGCCATGCTCGCCGCACGCGCACCAGGATCCGGGCTGCGGGTGCCGGCTGCAGCCAGCAGCGCCAGGGCATGCATCGAGTTCTTGCTCCGGTTTTCCTTGCTGGCAGCCTTCAGCCAAGGGCCAGCGGCACCCAGCAGCAAGCGGTCGCGGTTACCCAGTTGAAGGCCGGTATTGACCAGAGCATGCCAGAACACGGATGGCGACATCGCAAACGGCCCGGAATCTATCGGGTCGTACAGCAAGGCGGCGGCCATGGCCGAAAGCTCCAGCTCGATGTCGCCCTGCTTTTTGGCCGCCTCCGCGCGCACGCGGGCAAAGCGTCCGGCAAGCCGGCGATTCTTGTGCTTTTCGGCATGCCTCGCAAGACGCGCGGCCATGGCATCAATCCGGGCAGGCTTGCGGATACCTGCTTTCAGCTCGGCCAGCAGCATGAGCGGGCGCACTTCCGTTTGCTTGAGTCCCGCAAGCAAATGCACGGCCCGGCGCGGGTGGTCGCGCTCCATCGCAACCTCGGCGGCAATTTCGCGAGTGCGCCAGTCGGTTCCGTGACCGTCCCGTCGCAGGTAGGCAAGCGCGCGATCGGCGTCGTGCAGGTTGCCGCCCACGACGTAGCTGCGCAGGACCAATTGCCGGTACTCGGTCAGGACGGAGGCCGCGGGCGGATGCTTGCTCCAGATCAGCGGACGCAGGAAGCTGCGCGCCTGGACCGGATCGTCCGCACCCAGCGCAGCGCGCGCACCGGTCATATAGGCATAATCACGCAAGAAGCCAGGCACGTCATCGGGATAAGCCTTGATCCTCGCAAATAACCGTTTGGTGTAGCCCGCCGAGGAAAGAATATCCAGCCGCGCACGCTCCCATACGGCCCAAGCAACCGGGGATTGGGTCAGCGGTGGTTGCGAAGCATCGATCAGCTTGAGCGCAAGCTGGGAGGCGCCGGCGCTGGCCAGGGCGTGTGCTTCGCCGCTGGCGGCACGCGCTTGGGCTGCGGCACTATTGGAAGCCGGAGCGGAGGCCGAAGCCGGTGGCGCAGCGGTTGCCGGTGCAGACGCTGCCCAGGCCGAAGACACGGTCATCACGGGCACGAGGGCCACAGCTACGATCAGGCTCGGGCGCGTTATTTTCATCGACGGGACAGGCGGCAGGCAGCCGTTTTTGCTAGACAGCTAGTTTAATGCCTCGATGCAGGAAGCACCTAAGCATCGGGATAAAGGGAAAGATTTCGCAGAGACGCAAAGCCTGCTGAGAAAGACTCTCGCAACGACGCAACGTTTAAGAGAAAGTCCTTTCACTCTCCCCTTTGCCGCCGCAGGCGGGAAGGGGGAGCCGGAGGAGGATTCGAAAAACAATCGGGCGAAGCCCCTCATCCCAACCTTCTCCCCCCAGGGGAGAAGGGGCGAAATTTGTTTTTCGTTTTGCCGTCGCGGCGTCGCGAGAGGTATGTCCCATCGCGACTGAAGCCGCTCCTACAAGAGATAATGGCCTTTGTGGCGAGTCCCTCGCGGCGGGGACCACCGCTCCCACTAGGTATTTCAAGTCTTTGCGGGCTCTGCGCCTCTGCGAGAGTTTTCTTTACCTTGGTGGTGCCGTTGCGAGAAACGTTCCCATCAGGCATAAGAAAGCCCCGCCTGGAACAGGCAGGGCTTTTGCGTCTTCTGCGTCACCCCGGCGAGATAAGCCGGGAAAGAAAAAAGTTTAGACCTTTTCCTTGATGCGCGCGGACTTGCCGCTGCGCGCACGCAGGTAATAGAGTTTGGCACGATTGACGTCACCACGGCGCTTGACCTGGACGCTGCCGATCTGTGGGCTGTTGGTGGTGAATACGCGCTCGACGCCCTCGCCGTGCGACACCTTGCGCACCGTGAAGGAGCTGCCGACACCGCGCTGGCGCTTGGCAATCACCACGCCCTCGAAGGCCTGCAGGCGCTCGCGCCCGCCTTCCGTCACCTTGACCTGCACCACGACCGTGTCGCCGGGCGCGAATTCGGGAATGTCCGTGCGCAGCTGCTCGCGTTCCAGTTCCTCGATCACCTGACTCATGATTCTGCTCCGTCTTCAGACCGACTCGTCGGTCAACAAATCCGTGCGCCGCGCTCGCGTGCGCCTCTGTGCTTCGGCCAACCGCCACTGGCTGATGGCCGCATGATCGCCCGACAACAAGACCTCGGGCACCCGTCTTCCTTCAATCTCCTCGGGCCGGGTGTAGTGCGGGCAATCCAGAATTCCCGTGGCGAAGGAATCTTCCGCCGCCGAATTCTCGTCGCCCAGTACACCGGGGATGAGGCGTATCGCCGCATCCAGCACCACGACCGCCGCCGGTTCCCCACCGGACAGGACGTAGTCCCCGATCGAGAGCTCCTCGTCCACGCAGGCTTCGACGAAGCGCTCATCAACCCCTTCGTAACGGCCGCAGATCAGCACTGCGCCCGTCGCGGCCAGCTCGCGCGCGCGCCGGTCGTCGAACCGGCGGCCCTGCGGGCTCAAGTACACCACCGGTGCCTTGTCGCCGCGCGCGACCTTTGCCGCCCTCACCGCTGCCGCCAGCGGCTCGAACTTCATCACCATCCCCGGACCGCCCCCGTAGGGCCGGTCGTCGACGGTGCGATGCCGGTCGCCGGTGTAGTCGCGAGGATCCCAGGTCTCAACCTGTGCCCCACCGGCTTCCAACGCCCGGCCAACGACGCCGTATCCGAGTGCCGTGGTCACCATTTCCGGAAAAATGGTCACCACATCAAAACGCGGACCCGATCGGCTCATCGCTTCAATCCTCTGGATGCCAGTCGACCTGCATCCAGCCCTTGTCCAAATGCACCTCGTCCACGGTGCGTCCCGGCGCCCAGGGGATCAACCGTTCCCGCGACCCGTCATGGACCACCATGACGTCGTTCGCGCCGGTGGGGATGTGGCCGGTAATGCGTCCCAGCAAAACCCCCTCGCGGTTCCTGACCTCCAGACCCACCAGGTCGGTCCAGTAGTACCCCTCGTCATCCGCCAGCGCACTGCGCGGAACGGCAATTTCGGTCCCGATCAGGGCCAGTGCCTGGTCGCGGTCCGTGACGCCTTCGAGCTGGGCCACGACCCCGCGGCCGTGAACCCGCCCCGTCACCAGTTGGCGCTCCTCGCGCTTCCCCGGCTCACCCAGCCACCAGACCGGGTAGTCCAAAATTCCTTCGCGCGGCTCGGTGTGGGAGAAGATGCGCAACCAACCCCGCACCCCGTACACGCCTGCTATGCGGCCCAGTACGACCCAGGCCTCACTCGCCATACCGCTGATTACTTCAGGCGGCCGAGGCCTCCGCCTCAGGCGCGTTCTTGGCTTCCTTGCCGGATTCCTTGATCAGCGCAGCAGCACGATCGGACGGGCGGGCACCGTTCGCAATCCAGTGCGCGGTGCGCTCGGCGTCGATCACCAGGCGCTTTTCCTGGCCCGAGGCGATCGGATTGTAATAACCCAGGCGCTCGATATAGCGGCCGTCACGGGCATTACGGCTGTCCGTAACCACGAGGTGGTAGAAAGGGCGCTTCTTGGCGCCAGTGCGTGCGAGTCGAATTGTGACCATGTGCGCTTAACTCCGCGCTTGTTTGCCGGCTGAAAGACCGGCCATTATATGAGAAAAACCGGGCATTTGTCACCCATTGCGACGGCGAGGCCACAGGGCCGGCCGGGAAGACACTCTCGCTGAGACGCCGAGCCCGCCAAGAACCGACGGATATGACTCTCCCCTTTGCTTGCGCAGCAAGGAAGGGGGAGCCGGAGGGGGATTCTGGAAATCGCTACTGTAGGAGCGGACGCCCCGGCCGCGATCGGTCTTCCGGTGGCGCGGCCTATCGCGACGGGGACCGTCGCTCCTACAAAAGGTGATGCTCTTTGTGGTGAAATTCATCGCGGCGGGGACCGCCGCTTGTATGTTTAGCTTGATGAGTCTCTGAGGAGACAGAGGCTTGTCGGGGTGGAGGGACGACCGCCGCTTCTGACCGTTTCTGGTACAGACCGTGGGAGAGATCATCCCGCCCCTCACTGCTGCGCCGATGAGGAATCCTTCGGCCACGTGCACCCATTGAGCCTGCGCATGGACCGACGATCTCAGCAAGCTTGCGCGATCAGTGAGCCCCGACAAGCGCACCACTCACCTTAGCTCCAGGAGTCAATCATGGCAATGCACACACCCCCCCAGTGGATTGGAATCGATGTCAGCAAGGCCACGCTGAGTGTGGCCGTCTACGGCGAGACCCACACCGCGACGCTCGCCAATGAGCCTGGCGCGATCCGCGCCTGGCTGCGCGCCCTGCCTGCCAGCGCCGCGCTGGCCGTGGAGGCCACCAACACCTATCACTTCACCGTGCTCGAACTCGCCCAGCACCGCGGCCTTGACTGCTACCTGCTCGATGGCTACCGCCTCAATCGCTATCGCGAGAGCCTGGGGCTACGGGCCAAGACCGATGCCGGCGATGCGGCCTTGATCGCGCGCTTTCTCGCCCACGAGCACCGCGACCTTCGCCCTTGGCGGCGCCCGCCCCCGGGCTACCACCGCCTCCAGCGCCTGCTCCATCGCCGCGCCACGCTCGTGCGCGCCCAAGTGGCGCTGCGCCAGAGCCTGGCCGAGCTGCCCGAGCGCCAGCCCCAAATCACGGCACTGTTTAAGCAACTGCAAACGCTGGATCGGGCGCTCACCCGCCGGCTACGCCAGTGCGCGCGCCACAGCGGCTGGGGGGCGGACCTCGCTCGCTGCCAGGCCATCGAGGGCATCGGCCCACTCACCGCCTGCGCGCTGGTCAACGCCTTTCACCGCGGCTCGTTCCACTGTAGCGATGCCTTCATCGCCTTCCTGGGCCTGGATGTGCGCGTGCGCGACTCCGGCAAGCGCCGGGGCCAACGGCGCCTGAGCAAGCACGGCGACGCCGAACTCCGGCGTCTGCTCCACAACGCCGCCATGGCCGCACGGCGCTCACCGACTTGGGCCCCGTTCTATGAGCGCTACCGCCAACGCGGGCTCGCCTCCACCCAGGCACTGGTGATCCTGGCGCGAAAACTCGCCCGTATCGCCTTCGCTCTGATGAAGAATCAGACCCAGTACCACTCGCCACTCAGCGCAGGAGGTTGCACCGCAACATAGAATCTCCCACACCCTTCTATCTGTGTTGCGGTGCGGCGGGCGGTATTAACGCAATCCCGGCGGGAGACCGCCGCCACCGAGCGCGCCCATCATCTTCGCCATACCGCCCTTCTTGAACTTTTTCATCATCTTCTGAGCCTGCTGGAACTGGCGCAACAGCTGGTTCACGTCCTGCACCTCGGTACCGGAGCCGCGCGCGATACGCTTGCGGCGGGAGCCGTCAAGAAGCGCCGGATGATGGCGTTCCTTCGGGGTCATGGAATTGACGATGGCGACCTGGCGCCGCAGCGCCTTGTCGTCGAAGCCGGCCGCCGCCCCGGCGGGCAGCTTGCCGGCGCCCGGCAGTTTGTCGAGCAGACTCTGGACGCCCCCCATGTCGAGCATCTGCTCGATCTGGCCGCGGAAGTCCTCGAGATCGAAACCCTTTCCCTTGCGTAGTTTGCCGGCGAGTTTCTCGGCCTTGGCCTTGTCGATCTTCTGCGTGGCGCTTTCCACCAGTCCGACGATGTCGCCCTTGCCGAGAATGCGCCCGGCCATGCGCTTGGGATCGAAGACCTCCAGGGCATCGGCGCGCTCGCCGGTGCCGATGAATTTGATCGGGCGCCCGGTGACCTCGGCCACTGAAAGCGCCGCGCCGCCACGGGCGTCGCCGTCGGCCTTGGTCAGGACCACGCCGGTGAGCGCCAGCGCCTCGTTGAAGGCGACGGCCGCGCGCACGGCGTCCTGGCCGGTCATGGCGTCGGCGACAAACAGCGTTTCCGCCGGCGAGAGCACCTGCGAGAGCATGCGCACCTCGTCCATCAATTCCTCGTCGACGTGCAGACGCCCCGCCGTATCGACGATGAGCACGTCGGTCAGCTGGCTACGGGCCTGCTTGAGGGCACGCTCGGCAATCGCCTTGGGCGCTTCGCCGTCGGCGGGCACGAACCCGACATCGACCTGCCCGGCCAGCGTCTGCAACTGCTCGATGGCCGCGGGCCGACGCACGTCGGTGGAAACCACCAGCACGCGCTTGCGGTTGGCCTTGAGATGTGCGGCCAACTTGGCGACCGTGGTGGTCTTGCCCGCGCCTTGCAGGCCCGCCATAAGGATGACCGCGGGCGGGCGCACGCGCAGGTTGAGCTGGGGGTCGCCGGCGGCGAGCAACTCCGCCAGCTCGTCATGGACGATCTTGACGAAGGCCTGGCCCGGCGTGACACTCTTCGCCACCTCGGCGCCGAGCGCACGCTTCTTGACCGCCTCCAGGAACCGCTGGATGACGGGCAGCGCGACGTCGGCCTCGAGCAAGGCCACGCGCATCTCGCGCAGCGTTTCTGCGACGTTGTCCTCGGTGATGCGCCCGCGTCCGCCGAGGCGACCAAGAGTCGTGGAAAGGCGTTCGCCGAGTTGTCCGAATAAAGCCATGAATCCTTCAGCCCTTCTTGTGCCCGTGGGTTTGTCCCTGGAGATTTACCACAGAGTGCACAGAGATCAATGAGATCAGACGGAAATACCGATTGTCCTGATTTCCGTCTTGTAGACGGTCAGGCAACCTCCGTGCGCTCTGTGGTTATACGCGTTTGCCATCAGGCTGCGGCTGCGATACCACGCTCGGATTTCACATTATTGTTCTCGTCGAGGATCAGCACGCGCGGCTTGAACTTCTCGGCCGCGGCGGCATCCATCGCGGCGTAGGCGGCGATGATCACGCGGTCGCCGGCGCGCATGTGGTGCGCGGCCGCACCATTGGCGCAGATCTCGCGTGAACCGGCAGGCGCCTTGATGGCGTAGGTCACCAGGCGCTGGCCGTTGGTGACGTTATAGATGTGGATTTGCTCGTACTCGAGGATGCCGGCGCGCTCCAGCAAATCGGAGTCGATCGCGCACGATCCCTCGTATTCCAGATCGGCCGCCGTAATGGCTGCCTGATGCAATTTGCCCTTGAGCAAAGTCAGCTGCAATTCTTCCTCTCCATGACCGCCCGTGCCCGGCGAGCCCTGCCCGCGGGCCGGCGATACGTTCAGTCGATGCGTATATTATCGATCAAACGGGCCTTGCCTAGCCACCCCGCCGCCAGGATCACGCGCGGCTCCCCCGCCCTGGGCACGCCCAGAGTCCCGCCGTGGCGCACTTCGAAGTACTCCGGCTCGAAGCCCGCGGCGGCCAGCGCCGCCCGCCCATCCGCCTCGGCTTGTGCGATTTGCGCACCACCGCGCACCGCATCGCGCGCTGCGACGAGCGCACGATACAGCGCCGGAGCCTGCTCGCGCTCGTTGGCTGTCAGGTACTGGTTGCGTGATGACATAGCCAGGCCATCCGTCTCGCGCACGGTGGGCACGCCGATGATCTCGATATCGATGAACAGATCCTCGGCGAGGCGCCGGATGACCAGCAACTGCTGGTAGTCCTTTTCGCCGAACAGGGCGTATTCGGGTTGGGCGATGTTCAACAAGCGCGTGACCACGCTCGCTACGCCCGTAAAGTGCCCCGGTCTTTGCGCCCCGCAGAGCTGGTCGGTCAGCTCGGCCGGCATCTGCACACGCACCGGATTCTCCGGACCGTGCGGATACATCTCCGCGACCGTGGGGGCAAAGATGGCATCCGCGTCATGCTCGCCGGCAAGCTCACGGTCGTGTTCCAGCGTGCGCGGGTAACTCTCATAGTCCTCGCCGGGCCCGAACTGCGTCGGATTGACGAAGATGGAAACGATGACGAAATCGGCCCTCTGCCGGGCGGCATCGATCAGCGCGGCATGGCCCGCATGCAAATTGCCCATGGTCGGGACCATGGCCACGCTCGCATTGTCGCGCAGACGCATGGCACGCCAGGCGCGTACCCCGGCAACCGTCGGTATCAGTGCGGGACTACCCATGAATCAATTCTCGAATGTCGTCGGTTAATTTTAACCGTCCCGCTTCCTTGTCATTCCAGATAAACGACGCCCTGGAATTCAGGAAATCTCTCGCCAAGACGCGGAGGCCGCAAAGAAAGAAGCACCTTGGCGTGCTCTGCGTCTTGGCGAGAGTAATTCCCCTTAGCCGGCGCAGTGAGCGAAGGCGTTAAAAACGTCACCCCCCCATGAGGTCAGTCCGGCCTTCGCCGGAATGTGTGTAGAAACTAGCCGAAGGTATGTTCCGGGGCGGGATAGGTTTTGTCCTTGACCTCTTTGACGTAGTTTTCCAGGGCGGCCTGGATACTGCCGGCACCGTCCATGTAGTTCTTCGCAAAGGTCGGCTTGCGTCCGATCGTGATGTCGAGAATGTCGTACAGCACCAGGATCTGCCCATCGACATCGGGGCCGGCGCCGATCCCGATGACTGGTACCGACACGGCTTCGTGAATGCGCTTGGCCAGATCGCGCGGAATGCATTCCAGAAGGATGATGTCCGCGCCGGCCTCTTCCAGTGCCTTTGCATCTTCGACGATCCGCTTGGCTTCCTTCGGTTCACGCCCCTGAATACGGAAGCCGCTCAGTTTCTCCACCGCCTGCGGGCGCAACCCCAGGTGAGCGCACACGGGAATGCCGTTCGCCGCGAGCGCCTCGACTATCTCTGCCTGCGCGCCGGTCCCTTCGAGCTTGACCATGCGCGCACCGCCTTCCTGCATCAGGCGGCCGGCATTGCGCAGCGCCGTAGGTACATCCGTATAGCTCAGGAACGGCATGTCACCGACCAGATAGGCCCGGTTCAACCCCCGCGCTACAAGGCGTGTGTGGTACACCATGTCGTCCATGGTCACCGGCACCGTGCTCGGCTGGCCCTGCACCACCATCCCTAGGGTGTCGCCCACCAGGACCAGATCCACGCCCGCGGCATCGATGCGCCGCGCAAAGCTCGCATCGTAGGCGGTCAGGCAGGCGATCGGCTCGCCCTCGGTGCGCATCTTGTTGAGCGCCGACAAGCGCAACGGCTTGGGGGCCCCGCTGTCTCCTCCGTACACCATCACTGCGCCTCCGGGTTGAAGTAGGCACGGCTGCCGCGCATGCCTTCTATTTGTTCGAGCAGCCTCGCGTAATCCTCGTCGCCGTCGACCAGGTTCACGGCCGCGGCATTGACGATCAGCACACGCGACTGATTGTAATGATGAAAGAACTGGGTGTAGGCATCGGCCACCTGAGCCAGGTACTCACCGTTTACGCCGCGCTCGAAATTACGCCCGCGGCGCGCGATCCGCCGCTGCAATACCTCGACCGGCGCCTGCAGGTAAATCACCATATCCGGCGGCGGCACCTGCGGCTGTACCCGCCGGTACACCTCGTGATAAAGCGCGAGTTCGCTGTCGTCGAGCGTCAACTCGGCGAACAGCAAATCTTTCTCCAGCACGAAATCGGCCACCCGCGTGGGATGAAACATGTCCGGCTGCGCCATGGCTTCGAGCTTGCGCGCACGCTGGAACAGGAAAGACAACTGCGTGGGCAGCGCCGCCTCGCGCGGTTCGACGTAAAAGCGTTCCAGGAACGGATTGCTCTCTGCTTCCTCGAAAACCGTCACCGCACCCAGCGTATCGGCCAGGCGTTGAGCCAGGCTCGTCTTGCCCACCCCGATCGGGCCCTCGACGGCAATGTAGTTCGGCAGGCTCACTCGGACTCGCTCCAGGGCGTAACACCGACGGCATTGACCCCGGCGAGCAAATCGCCCGCCTTGCCGTGGCCCGGAACCTGCACGTCGGGCGCCAGCTCAGCGAGCGGCACCAGAACAAAGGCGCGCTCGTGCAGGCGCGGATGCGGCAGGGTCAGGTCGTCGGTGGTCATGCTGAGATCATCGTATAGCAACAGGTCCAGGTCCAGCGTGCGTGGCCCCCAACGTTCGCTGCGAACCCGCCCGTGATCGTTTTCCAGCGCCTGCAGGGCCATCAGCAATTCGTGCGGCAGGAGGCCGGTGTCCAGTTCGGCCACGGCGTTTGCGAAATCGGGTTGGTCCGTCACCGGGCCCCAGGGCGGGCTTCGATAAATCCGCGAGTGGCGCAGCACCCGGCAACCGGGCAGATCGTTCAATTCTTCCAGTGCGGTCTCAAGCTGCCGAACCGGATCGTCCTGGTTGCTGCCCAGGCCTATCCATGCCTCAGCCATGGCTCACCGGCGGCGCCTCTTCTTGCCGCGGCGCGGTGCCGCAAGCAGCTTGCGCCGCTCCTCGCCTTCGGCGTGCTGAACCTGGTCCCAGAACTCGACGAGTTCCGGGTCTGCATCGCCAGCCTCGGCACGCAGCTTGAGGAAATCCCAGGCGGCGCGGAAGCGCGGATGGACCAACAGGCTCTCGGCGCGCTTGCCGTGACGGAAGCGGAAGCGCGTCTGCAACTGCACGATCTCGCGCAGCGGCATGGCAAATCGTTGGGGAATACTCACGCGCTGCCGGCTTTCGCCCAGCACCACGGAGCCCGCCCGTTGGATCGCCGTGGCCTCGCCCATGTGCTCTTCCTGGTGCAGCCAGTGGGCATAGCGGCTGATCGGCGGCCACAGGAAGGCGGCGAGCAGAAAGGCGATCATCACCGGCTCGCCGGTCCTGACACGCGCATCGGTACTGGCCAGCGCCCCGCTTATAAAGTGCTCCAGGACACCTTCCTTGTCGGCATCCAGCACTTCCTGACTGAGCGGGAACAGCTCGCCGAACAGGCCATAACGGCGCAGGACCTTGAAGGTGGATTCGGCATGGCCGCCGAGGAAGAGCTTGCAAACTTCCTCGAACAGGCGGGCCGGTGGAATATCGGTGAGCAGTGGCGCCAATTCCTTCAATGGTGTCGCGGTTCCCGCGTCGATGTCGAAGCCGAGCTTGGCGGCGAAGCGCAGGGCCCGCAGCATGCGCACCGGATCCTCTCTGTAACGCGTTTCGGGATCTCCGATCAGGCGCAGCCGCCGGGCTTTCAGATCATCGAGTCCCGCCGTGAAATCCAGCACCTGGCGCTCGATAGGATCGTAATACAGGGCATTGACCGTGAAATCGCGCCGCAGGGCATCCTCGGCCAGGGTGCCGAAACTGGAATCGCGCAGGATCCGGCCCGATTCCTCGTGCACCTGGCGGGCTTCGCCGGTCTGGGCGCGGAAGGTCGTGACCTCGATGTATTCACGTCCGTGCATGACGTGAACGATGGGAAACCGGCGCCCGATCAGGCGTGCACGGCGAAACAGCTTGCGTACCGCTTCGGGGTGGGCGCTCGTTGCTACATCGAAATCCTTGGGGCGGGTATCGAGAAGCAGATCGCGCACGCCGCCGCCGACGATATAGGCCTCATGCCCCGCGTCGCGCAGCGTCTCAACGATAGAAAGCGCATGCGGATCAATGCGTTCTGCGGTCAGCCCCAGCGCGCTATCCGGAAACGCTTCGGGTTTTGTCAATGTGTTCAGTCCGTGGAACTTGCATTAGCATCTTATGTTATCATTCGCCGTTCCCGCTCCCATCGTCTAGAGGCCTAGGACGTCGCCCTCTCACGGCGAAAACCGGGGTTCGAGTCCCCGTGGGAGCGCCAATAAATACAAGTATCCAGCCTAAAAGCTGCGCCAAGGCTTTCCGACAACCCGTTGCCCGACCAACCGCCAATCGAGTTGAGCGTGACGGTTGAGGCTCTGGCGTTGTTGACCCTTCCCCGCAGAGTCTTTACATTGCCATTCAAGCCGGATAATAAACCGGCGACACGCCCCGGCCGGCCTTCGCCTTCGCTCCGCACGAGCCGCGGCCGCAGCCTGCAAGCCCGGGGCCTGTGTTGACCGTAGAGGATGAACCATCATGACGACCCGCAAGCACGGCATCGAGCTGCTGCAAAATCCCGCTCTGAACAAATCGACCGCCTTCACCCATGAAGAGCGTGAAAAGCTGGGACTCACCGGCTTGGTGCCGAACGTCAGCGAGACCGAGGACCTGCAGCTCCAGCGCGTGCTGATGCAGTTGGACAACAAGTCGACGGACCTCGACCGGTACATCTACATGGCGGGCCTGCTCGATCATGACGAGACCCTGTTTTATCGCACGGTCATGTCGGACCCGGCACGCTTCCTGCCGATCATTTACGCACCCACCATCGGCGACGCCTGCCTCAGGTACGGACACATTTTGCGCCAGCCCCGCGGCATGTACCTGTCGATGGAGCACAAGGGCCATATCGCGGACGTTCTGCGCAATTGGCCGGAAGAGGACGTGCGCGTCATTTGCGTGACCGACGGCGGACGCATCCTCGGTCTTGGCGACCTGGGCGCCAACGGCATGCCCATCCCCATCGGCAAGCTCCAACTCTATACGGCTGCCGCCGGCGTACCGCCGCAGCACCTGCTGCCGATGTATCTCGACGCGGGCACCGACAACGAGGATCTCCTCAACGATCCGCTCTACCTCGGCATGCGCAAACCTCGGCCGAAGCCCGAGGAACTCTATGCCTTCGTGGACGAATTCATGGAGGCAGTCCAGGAAGTCTTCCCGAATTGCTGCGTGCATTTCGAGGACTGGACCGGCGTGGACGCCGTGAACCTGCTCGAGCGCTACCGGGACAAATACTGCGTATACAACGACGACATCCAGGGCACGGCCGGCACCACGCTGGCGGCCATGATCAGCGCGACGCTCATGAAGGGCTCGAAGCTCACCGATGAAAAGTACCTGTTCCTGGGCGCCGGTTCCGCCGGCATCGGCCTAGCCAATCTTCTCTGTTCGACATTGGTCCAGGAAGGCATGTCGGAGGAAGAAGCCCGCTCGCACGTCTATATGTACGACGTCAACGGACTGCTCGAATCCAGCCGCGATGATTTGCTGGAATTCCAGCGCCCCTACGCGCACGACCACGCGCCGACCAAGGACTTCACGGACGCCATCGAAAGCATCGAGCCGACCACGATCATCGGGGTCAGCACCGTGGGCGGCGCCTTCGACCAACAGGTCGTCGAAAAGATGTCACAGATCAATGACCGCCCGGTCATTCTCGCGCTCTCCAACCCGACCGAGCACGCCGAGTGCACCGCCGAACAGGCCTACCGGTGGTCTAACGGAAAGGCAATCTATGCCGCGGGCGTCCAGTTCGATCCCGTGGACTTCGGCGGCAAAACCTACCGGCCCAGTCAGGCGAACAACTGCTACATCTTCCCGGCCGTGGGCATGGCGATCGTCGCCACCCAGGCCAAACGGGTCACCGACGAGATGTTCATCGAAGCGGCACGGGCGGTAGCCGACCAGATCAAGCCCGAACATCACGAGGAGGGCCTGCTATATCCGCCCCAGTCCGAAATCCTGGAGACGGAAATTCGCACCGCGGCGCGGGTAGCCAAGCTCGTATTCGACTCAGGCCTGGCGCGGGTCGAACGGCCGGAGGACATCGAGGCGTTCATTCGCAGCCACGTGTACGAGCCGCAATACCCCGACTTCACGTAAGGTTCCTGACGAAGTCTGTCCGGTACGGCTTCTTCCTTGGTCGACCGGACCGAATTCAGCCGATCGCTTCGAGCAACACCTCCACCGGATGCCGAGCCGGACGGCTTGCATAGCGTCCCACCTGGGCTCGGCACGAGAATCCGTCCACCAGGTTCCGGGCCGCTGTCGCTTCTTCCTTGAAGTGTTCCTTCCAGGACATGTCGAACAAACCACGCGACTGCTCCAGGTGCATGGCCTCGTGCCCGTAAGCGCCGGCCATCCCGCAACAGCCCGTCTGCCTGGGCGTCAAGGTGAACCCGAAGGTTTCGAAGACGCGTTGCCACTGCTTCTGCGCCTGATCACAGTTCGCCTCCTCGGTGCAATGGCTCAACAGGAAGAAGGGATCGGTGTCAGCACTTGAATTCACAGAGGGCACATTGTCCGGCACCACTTTCGACAGCCACTCCTGCAACAGCATGACGTCGTAACTGTAATCGCCGTCCGCGAAATCACGGTATTCGTAACGGAAGGTCAACACCATGGTGGGATCCAGTCCCACCATCGGCAAACCGTGATCGGCTACCTTCTGCAAGGTCGGGGCATTCTTTTGCACCACCTTCCCGAAGGTCTTGAGCATGCCCTCGACGTGGAAGGTCTTGCCGTTCTCCAGCCACGGCATGACGTAGACCTCGTAGCCAAGCTTGCGGATCAGCTGGCAGACCTTGAGCACCAGGCCGGCCTCATAGAGGCTGGTCACCCAGTCCTGCACCAGCACCACGGACTTCTCCGAGTCCGGCAAGTTGTTCAGGTCCAGCCAAGGGATCCGATGCCGCTTCAAGAGTGCCTTGAGGTTCGGACTGCTGAACAACGGCGGGTCGACAAAGCCCACGAACTTCGCCAGCGACCATTTGACCAATGCGTTGGACAGGAAGAAGTTGTTGAACCTGGGGAAACGAGCCTGGTAGTAACCCATGCGCTCGCTATAGGCCACCAGTATCTGCTTCAGAGAACGAGCATAGCGCGAATGATAGGACTCCATGAACCGGGCCCGGAATGAGGGCACGTTGATGTTCACCGGGCACTGCGATTTGCAGCCCTGGCAGCCCAGGCAACCCTCCATCGCGGCATAGACTTCGTGCGAGAAGTCATATTGCCCGCGCCGTTTCTGCAGCGCGTTGATCATCCGACTCACTGGGTTCGATGACTCACTGCCCGAACCGACGAGGCTGACCTGCCTGGCCCATTCGCGCACCAGGCTGGCGCGGCCCTTGGGCGAATGCCTGCGGTCGCGCGTGATCTTGTAGGACGGGCACATGACGTCCCGCTGGTTGTAATCGAAGCAGGCGCCATTGCCGTTACAGGTCAGCGGCAGCTCGTACTCAGATTTCAACTCGGCGCTGATCTGATTGTTTCTGGAGGCCCGGGTGTGTTCCGAACGGATATTGACCAGCTCGTCATCGCTCTCCAGAGGTATCGCGATCTTCCCGGGGTTGAGCTGGTTATGCGGGTCGCAAGTGGACTTAATCTTGCGCATCTCGCCGTAGAGCTCTTCACCGAAGAACGTCGGCACGAACTCGCTGCGGAATCCCTTGCCGTGTTCGCCCCACAACACGCCGCCGTACTTGTGAGTCAATTCTGCGACCTTTTCGATGATGTCGTAGTACTTCTGCAGGTCGCTCTCTTCCATCAGATCGAAGGCGGGACGCACGTGCAGACAGCCGACGTCGATGTGGCCGAACATGCCGTACTCGAGCCCATGGGAATCGAGTATCGAGCGGAATTCCCTCACGTACTCGGCCAGATGCTCGGGCGGCACCACAGTATCTTCCACGCCGGACACGGGCTTGCGCTTACCGGGCACCTTGCCGAGCAACCCGACGCTGCGCTTGCGCAGCTCCCATAGCGTGGCGATATCATTATCGTCGTTGACGAAGTGGTATTCGAAGCCCTTCAAGGCCTCCTTGAGTTTTTTCTCCTTGCCGGCCAGTTCCTGCTCATCGTGCGCCACGAACTCAATAAGATTGATCGCCTCGACGTTCATATCCTTGCCGTCGCCGGGCGTCAGGAACTCCTCCACAGCGTGGTAGATGATGTCGGTCTTCGCCAGGCCCAGGATGGTGCCGTCCATCGATTCGATGGCCTCGGGATCGAATTCGACCAGGCGCTTGGCGTGATCCAGGGCCTCGCTGAATGCCGGGTACAGGACGGCAAAGAGGCACTTGTGCTTCGGAATCGGCGTCAGGTGCACCTTGATCCTGGCGACATAGGCCAGGGTGCCTTCCGAGCCGGTTATCGCAAAGTTGGCATTGAACCGCTTGCCGTCCTCGGAAAACAGGTGCTGCAAGTTGTAGCCGGTCAGAAACCGATGCAGCCGGGGCAATTTATCGATCGTCTGCTTGTGCTCGCGGGCGGTTTTTTCGAGCTGCGTATAAAAACGGCCCACACTGCCGGCCAGCTTCTTCATCGCATCCAGCGAACCGGCATCGATCTCGTGCCCGGTATGGATCTCGCCATCAGGGAAGACCGCCGTGATCTCCAGCACATGCTGGCTGGTCTTGCCATACAGGCGCGAACCCTTGCCGCTGGCATCGGTGTTGACCATGCCGCCGAGCGTCGCGCGGCTGCTGGGCGAAAGCGTCGGCGCAAAGAACAGGTCGTGCTTCCTGACATAGTCGTTGAGCTGGTCAAGAACCACCCCCGGCTCGACAATCGCCCAGCCCTCTTCGGGATTCACTTCGAGGATATGGTTCATGTGCCGCGAGCAATCGATGAGGATGCCTGCGGACAGCGACTGACCGTTCGTGCCGGTTCCGCCGCCGCGCGGGGAGAAGGCAACATCGCGATATTGCTCTTGCGAGGCCAGCTTGAAAATCGCGGCAATATCATCCTGCGAACGCGGGAAAATGACAGCTTGAGGCAACACCTGATAGACGCTGTTGTCGGTGGCCACGAGCAGGCGGCTGCTCAATGCCTGGTCGATTTCACCGTGGAAATCACTGCTGTCTTTGAGGGTTTTCAGAAAATCACGGACGTTCTCGGGAACCACAGATGAGGTAGTCAGTCGTGGAATCATTCCTTGAGCACCTTTTTCAATCTTTGCCCGAGTATAGACGGCCTCGCAAAAAGCATCCCATTTCAAGCAAAAGCTGCTTGTGCGCCCCAGTATGCTTCCCGGAACCACTGATCGGCATAACCCCTTAGAATGTCCGTATGACTTGGTCGACTAATCCCATGAAATACCTATTGTTGATACTGGCGTTGGCGTGCGCGCCCCTGGCTGCCGCCGCCTCATCCGCCGATACGAATGCTCAGAATGGCTCAGCCGTTCAATTCCTTGAAAGCAAGGGCGTGACGATCGATGCCCGCTTCAGCGTGCCCAGCGGCCTGCACGGCTATGCAGCGACCATGCCCAACGGACAACGCGGCGTCTTCTTTACCACGAGCGACGGCAAGCTGCTGATCTTTGGAAACCTGGTCGACGCGCACGGCAAGAACCTGACCCGGGAATACCTCAACGCTTACGTGCAGAAGCCAAGGAACAGGCAATATTTCTCTCATCTCGAGAAGACCCACTGGATTGCCCAAGGCTCCAAGCACCCGAAGCAGATCATCTATGCCTTTGTCGACCCCAACTGCCCGTACTGCCACCAATTCTGGGAAGCGGCCCGCAAGGCTTATTCCAAGGGGCTGCAAGTACGTTACATCGTGGTCGCGATCCTGGGTAATTCCAGCGTCAACAAGGCGGCCGCAATCCTGAGTGCGAAAGACCCCGCTGCAGCGCTGGATGAAAACGAGCGCGGCTTCAAGCATCACTCCGGTGCCATCGCCCCCGTCACCCACATGCCAAAGGGTATCCATAGCATCATTGCCGCACACGACCGGTTAATGACGAGATTCGGCTTGGACGGCACGCCCGGGCTGGTCTGGAAAGACGATGAGGGCAAAGTGCAAACCAGCAATGGTTTGCCGCCGGACCCGGCACTGCAAGAGATTTTCGGACTGAGCAACAAGAGGAAGTAATCCGTGGCGACAGGTTGGGCCAAAGACGGCGCGGTACAGGAGCAGATCGACAGCACGGTGCAAGATGCCGTGGATCGCGCGCGCCGCCAACTTGCCCATGCGGGACAAAGCCTCAGGCACTGCGAAGAATGTGGCGAAGCAATCCCCCCCAAGCGGCGTGAGCTGATTCCCGGCGTGAGATTGTGCGTGAGTTGCCAGGAAGCACGGGACAAGGACAACGCCGCCGGCCTCTATAACCGTCGCGGCAGCAAAGACAGCCAACTACGATAAACACGCTCCGGGCGCCAGAAGGCGCACGCCACGCCAATAAGTAAGACTTATCCGACACCTCGCAGCGGTGGGTAATCAATTTCGGATTCGTCTGACATCAATGTGACGAAAATCGTCATATCCTCCAATTTACTAAATACCCCCGTTCCATGAATCGGGGTTTGTGGCGGGGCGACCCGCTGACGTTTTGGAGGACTGACCATGCTAGAAATCGTCGAGGGATTCCCGGAAGGCGTAATCGCCATCGCTGCAAGACAACATGTGATTGCTACAGATTACGACAACGCCTTACTACCTCTTGTCGAAGAGGCGCTCGAGACGCGCCGCAAGATTCGGCTGTACTACGAGCTGGATAAGGAATTTTCCGGCGTGGACGCAGGCAGCATATTCAAGTACCTGAGCAGTTGGGCCCGGTACCTGCACCGTTGGGAACGGATTGCAGTCGTCACCAGTTCCGTATGGGTGTTAATGGGGATGAGCATATTCCGGCTACTGATGCCTCACCGGTTCCGGATATTCACGAGTCGCCATGCAGAGGATGCCCGCGGCTGGATCACGGCGGCAAACCCGGCCTGAACCCGGAGCGTGCCGGCGCACACCGCGTCGGCACGCTCCATTACTGCTCTCTTCCGGATCTTCAATAACGTTCACCACCAGGTTTACCTGCGGCGGGAAGCTTTTCAAGCCTTCTTGCCCGCTTTCGGTTCCGAGACGTGGTCGATATCGACCAGATTCCAGGGCATGCCCCGGTTACGGTAGAGCCGTTTCCTTTTCAACGGGTAATCGCCGACGTCATGAGACAGGCGCTGGCCGACCACGATGCATTTGAGCGTTTCGCGACCGGTGTTTCTCAGTTGATGTGCCTCACCGCCTGCGCGATAGCCAATAAAATCGCCGCTCTTGACGCGATGCTTCTCGTTGCCGATCGTTGCCTCGGCCTCGCCTTCGAGAATGTACACGCATTCATCCTCGTAGTGATGCACATGCGTCTCGGTCGATTCGTGCCCCGGTGCCACTTCGATGATGTGAAACCCCAGCCCGGTCAAACCGGTCAAGTCGCCAAGCGACTTGTTGACACGCTGCGCATTCTCGTTCAGGAAATGCGTCTTCGCGAGGCCTTCAAGAGCTTCGATCTCCTCACGCGTGACGATATATCTGTCCATTACCTCCACCTCCGGTACCACTGCATGACTCATTGGCTGTACGGCCTGGTGTTTATGCGCTATTTTAGGTCGCAGTGCCCAGGAAACCTGGCAATGTATCCCAAGCCCGCCGCTACCGGCGCTATCGAATTCCCAATATCCCCCGCATGCGCTTACCCCGTTGACGGCGCTAGCCTCATGCAAGCAGGAGACCCCTTATGAGTCAAAAGGTCGCCGACGTGATCGTCGAAACCCTGGAACAAGCCGGCGTCAAACGCTGCTATGGCGTGCCCGGAGATACGCTTAATTACATCACCGACTCCATCCATCGCAGCGGCATTCGCTGGGTGCACATGCGGCACGAGGAAGCCGGCGGCTTCGCGGCGGGGGCGGACGCCCTGCTCACCGGCGAACTCGCGGCCTGCGCCGGCTCCTGCGGACCGGGCAGCCTGCATTTCATTAACGGCCTGTTCGAGAGCCACCGCAACCGGGCGCCGGTGGTGCTGATCGCCAGCCAGATCGTGCGTGACGAACTGGGCTTCGACTTCCCGCAGGAAGTCGACTTCCGCTCCGTTTACGAGAGCTGCAGCGTCTACTGCGACGAAATCCGCACACCGTCCCAGGCACGGCGCTGCACCGCCATGGCGGCCCAGGCGGCGCTGACCAAGCGTGGCGTTGCCGTCCTGATCGTACCGGCCGACGTATCGCAGGCGAAGGCTCCCGACGAGCCGCATTTCGCCGTACACCACACCGCTCCGGTCACCCGTCCGTCGGACGAGGAACTGCAGCGCATTGCCGACTTGGTGAACCAGGGCAAGCGCATCGCGATCTATGGCGGTTCGGGCTGTGAGCACGCGCACGACGCGGTGGTCGAGCTGGCAAAGAAGCTCAAGGCGCCGGTCGCACGCACGTCGCGCGCCAAGGATTTCCTGGGCCATGACAACCCGAACGACGTCGGCATGACCGGCATCTTCGGCTCAGAGGCCGGCTATCGCGCCTTGATGCATTGCGACACGCTGCTGCTGCTCGGCTGCGACTTCGCCTGGCGGCAGTTCTATCCGTCACATGCGAAGATCGTCCAGATCGACATCGACGGCACACATCTGGGACGCCGCCATCCCATCGACATCGGCGCGGTCGGCGACATCGGGCCTACCCTTGCCGCGCTTGCCCCGCTAGTCAAGGAGCGCACGGATAGCGCTTTCCTTGACGAGTGCCTTGAGCATCACAAGAAGGCGGTCGCCGCCCAGAACAAACACGCCAAGGCCGGCAAGGGTCCGATTCACCCGCAGTACGTGGCCGATACCATCGGGCGTCATGCGGACGAAGATGCGATTTTCGTTGCGGACGTCGGCTCGGCCATGGTGTGGGCCCTGCGGCACATCCCGGCCAACGGCAAAAACCGTACGTTGAGCTCCCTCACCCACGGCACGATGGCCAACGCCATGCCGCAGGCGCTCGGCGCGAAGGCGGCCTTCCCAAACCGGCAAGTAATCTCGATGTCCGGCGACGGCGGCCTGTCGATGATGCTGGGCGACCTGCTGACCTGTGTCCAGGAAGACCTGCCGATCAAGATCTGCGTCTTCGACAACGGCGCGCTCGATTTTGTCGAGCTGGAAATGAAAGTCGAGGGCTTGGTGAACCGTTACACCGATCTCAAGAACCCGGACTTCAGCAAGGTTGCCGAAGCGATCGGCTTCTGGGGACGCCGTGTCGAAAGTGCCGGCGACCTCGAGGACGCGGTCAAGGCCTGGCTCGCCGAGCCGGGCCCGGCCCTGCTCGATGTCGTCACCTCCCGCTTCGAGCTGGTCATGCCGGCCAAGATCCAGCCCAAGATGGCCTTCGGCACGGCCCTCTACTCCGCCAAGGCCCTGATCGACGGCCACAGCATGGACGTCATCCACATGGTGGAAGACAATCTGCGCAAATAAGGATTAATGCAATAAGCCGCGGGGCCAGGCCCAGGGCTTGGCCCCGTTTTTATTTTTCCGGCGCCAATATCGCCCAGCGCTCGTGATCGCGCCACTCGCCGCCGACCTTCAGGTAGCGCGGCGAATAGCCTTCCTTGGTAAACCCCAGGGACCGGACGAGCGCAATCGACGCCTCGTTGCCCGGCTGGAT
>CAZPJI010000025.1:0-34251 GCA_964586925.1 uncultured Gammaproteobacteria bacterium | reverse complement strand
CCGTAATCGCCGATACGCCACGCCTTCACAAAATTCCTTGTGAAACCAATATGCTTCGCGATCATCGCGCGAATTCATGAAATTTTTGGGTTCAGAAGGATTCGACATGGGGGCGCAGGTCCAGTTCGTGGGTCCAGGCCGAGTGGGGCTGGCAATACAGCTGCCAGTATGTCTCGGCAATGTCTTCCGGTGCGAGGAAGGTCTCCGGCGCGCGGTCGGGTTGGCGTTCGCGGACAGCCGGTGTGTCGATCTGCCCGTCAATTACGGCATGAACGACATGGATGCCTTTGGGTGCGAATTCGCGGGCAAGACTTTGGGTCAGCGCACGCAGGCCGAATTTGCCCACCGCCAGGCCGGCGAAGCCCGCGCCGCCGCGCAGGGCCGCCGTCGCGCCCGTGAACAGCAGGGTGCCGGCTTCCGCCTTCAGCATCGTGGGCAGCACTTCGCGCGCGCACAGGAAGGCGCCGTAGCAGTTGATGCGCCAGGCACGCTCGAACCGTTCGGGGTCCAACTCCAGGATGCCGCCCACGGCAAAGTCGCCGGCGTTGTAGATGAGATTATCGGGCGGCCCGAGTGTGTCGCGAACATGCGCAAAAGCCCGGGTCACGGACTCCGGCTTACTGACATCGCAGTCGTAACCGAGTGCCTTGCCGCCTTGTTCGTTGATATCCTTCGCAATCGGATCCCGATGGCGCGCCGAGCGGGACAGCAGTGCAACGGCGTGCTCCTCCTTGGCGAAACGCCTGGCCAGCGCGGCGCCCAGGCCGGGGCCGACGCCGACGATGCACGTGACTTTCCAGCTCTCTGTCACGGAGCTTCCCTGAATGATCTAATCCGAAGAGTAGCATTTTGCGCGGGGTGCGGTCTCGTGCGCCGTAAGTTATTACGGGCCATAATGACGCCATGAGAAGGACGGCGACCACCGCGGGAAGCGGTCGATGAGCGCGGCATTATGGCTCGATGTCGGCGTGGCGCTGGGCGCGTTGCTAGCCTTGACGTTGTTATTGAACGGCGTGCGTCATGTGCGCCGACGCCATCGAATGCGCGGCACGATCCATGGATTGACCGGGCTTTTGGTCGGCTGCATCGCGGCAATTGCCCTGTTGGTCGGCATCAATCTCCTGACCTATGCGCGCTTCACTGCCGAACAGCCGGTGGCGACGATCAGCTTCCATCAGCTCGGCCCCCGGCGCTATGACGTAACCTTGGACCGTCATGACGGAGATATCGTGCACACCACGCTCACGGGCGACGAATGGGAACTCGACGCCCGCATCATCAAATGGAAAGGCTTTGCCACCGTGGTTGGTTTCAAGCCGCTCTATCGCCTGCAGCGTTTGAGCGGCCGCTATACGCGTATCGGCGATGAGCTTTCGCGTCCGCCCACCGCCATCGCGCTCGCCAACGACCCGGGGCTGAACCTGTGGGAAATTGCGCATCGTGAATCCGGCTGGTTGCCCTTGGTCGACGCGGCGTATGGCACGGCAACGTACCTGCCCATGAGTAATGACGCGACCTATCGCGTGAGCATGAGCGTGACCGGCCTGGTCGCCCGCCCGGCCAACGCTGCGGCGAAGAAAGCGGTAGAGAACTGGGAGTAATCCCCGTCCCGGTCAATTAACTGCATGTGTCCCGATTGACTCTCGCGACGGCGCAACACCCGCAACGATTCGGCTTTTAATCTCTCGCAGAGACGCAGAGCCCACCAAGAAAACCAATAACTATCAACTCCTTCTCCCCTGAGTGGAGAAGGCTGGGATGAGGGGCTTCTCCCGATCGTTGATTGAATCCCCCTCTGGCTTCCCCTTCCTCGCGGCGCGAGCAAAGGGGAGAAGATTATTTGCTTGGCGGGCTCTGCATCTCTGCGAGAATTCCTTCCTTCTTCCGTTGCGTCGTTGCGCCGTCGCGAGAGTGATTCAGTCGGTGAAGAGGGCGCGCATGGCGGAGAGGTGGTGGCTGGCCGCGGCTTCGCGCCGGGCTTCGGATTCTTCGCTGCCGGGTTTGTTCCAGTCGAGCAGGTGTTCCGGCAATTCTTCGAGGAAGCGGCTGGGTTCGGCCGTTTCCCATTGCCCGAAACGCTTGCGGCGGGCGGCATGGATCAGGTACAGACGGTGGCGGGCTCGGGTAAGCCCGACGTAGGCGAGGCGGCGTTCCTCGTCGATGGCGTCGTCCTCGATGCTGGTGCGGTGCGGGAGCAAGCCTTCTTCCATGCCAGTCAGAAACACTGCCTGGAATTCCAAGCCTTTGGCTGCATGCAGGGTCATCAACTGCACCTGCTTGCGGACCTCGTCTTCGTCGCGGCCGGCCATTTCGGCGATGGCCAGCTGGCGCAGGCGTTCGGCGAGCGTCATGTCTTCGCCGCCGCGTCCGATCCAGGTCAGGAATTCGTCGATGCTGTCGCGCCGCTTGGCGCGTTCGCGCTCGTCGCGTGACTGGTCGTCCAGCCAGCGGCGGTAATCGATCTCTTCAATGAGCGACTCGCAGACTTCGCGCGCGGGTTCGCGTTCGGCGCGCTCGGACAAGCGCGAGATCATCCGCGCGAAGCGGCCGAGCGCTTCGATGGCGCGCGGGGCGAGCACGTTCGAGAGGCCGAGTTCGAAGGAGGCGCTGAACAAGGGGCGCTCGCGCTCGCGCGAATAGGCGCCGAGCCGTTCCAGGGTGGCCGTGCCGATGTCCCGGCGAGGAATGTTGGCGATGCGCAGGAATGCGGCATCGTCTTCCGGGTTGGCGAGCAGGCGCAGGTAGGCGAGCAGATCCTTGATCTCGGCGCGATCCATCCAGGCGATGCCGCCGCTCACCTTGTAGGGAATGCGCACCTCGGCGAGTGCCTTTTCGATCGCGCGCGATTGGTGGTTTCCGCGGTAGAGCACCGCAATTTCTTCGTGGGGCACGCGCTTGCGGTGCACGAGGTCGAGGATTTCCGCGGCAATGCGGCCTGCTTCGTGATCGCCGTCGTCCACGCCCAGGATGCGAATGCGTTCGCCTTCGCCGAGTGCACTGCGCAGGGTTTTCTCGTAAAGATGGGGGTTGTTGGCGATCAGTGCGTTGGCCGCGCTCAGGATGGTGCCGGTGGAGCGGTAGTTGGTTTCCAGCTTGACGACGCGGAGCGTGGGATAGTCCTCGCCCAATTCGCGCAGGTTCTCCGGCCGCGCGCCGCGCCAGGCGTAGATCGACTGGTCGTCGTCGCCTACCACGGTGAAGCCGCCGCGTGGACCGGCCAGTGCTTTGAGCATGCGGTACTGGGCGGCGTTGCTGTCCTGGTATTCGTCGACGAGCAGGTAGCGCAGGCGATTCTGCCAGCGCTCCGCCATCTCCGGGTCCTGCTCCAGCATCCACACCGGGCGCGCGATGAGATCATCGAAATCCACGCAACTGGTGGCTTCGAGCTGGCGCTGGTAGCCGGCATAGGCGGCAGCATAGGGTTCGCCCGCCACGGTTTCCGGCGGCAGCAGGGCGGATTTCCACTCCGAGATTTTCCATTGCGCCGCGCTGACCGCGTCGTTGCGGTTGCCGTCGCCGACGGCCATCTCGCCGGCGATCAGGATGCGTGCCGCCTCCGGATCGAGGATAGAAAAGCCGCGCTTGAGCCCCGCCGTGCGATGCTCCTCGCGCAGCAGGCGCAGGCCGAGGCTGTGGAAGGTGCTGATGTGCACCTGGTCGGCACGCTCGCCGAGCAGCGTTTTGCAACGGGCGCGCATTTCACGTGCCGCTTTCTGGGTGAAGGTCACGGCGGCAATGTGTTCGGGTCGGTACCCGGTGTTACGGATGAGATGCGCGATTTTTTGGGTGATGACGCGGGTCTTGCCGCTGCCTGCGCCGGCGAGTACCAGCAGTGGCCCGCCGCAGTACTCCACGGCGGCGCGTTGCTCCGGGTTCAGCCCGGCGTCCTTGTCAGGCTTGCGGCGCATGCGGGCATTTTAAGGAGGTCTGCCTGCTCGGTCAGCTTGCACTTTGGTGACAGTCGTGGTTGGCAATGTCGGTTTCGGGAAGCGTAAACTGAAAGTTCAAGATTTCATTCATGGAGCAAGGCAATGAAAAAAATCTCAGGCCTGATTCTGTCTGTCCTGCTTGCGGCACCGGTCTTCGCGTTCGGCGCGACTTACAAGATAGACGGCGCCCATACCTACCCCCAGTTCGAGATCCGGCACTTGAAGTTCTCCATGCTGCACGGGCAGTTCAACCACACCACCGGCACAATCACGATGAATCGCGCGAAACATCTCGGTTCCGTGGAGGTCACTATAGATGTGGAGTCGATCGATACCGGTGATGCCCAGCGCAACAAGGACCTGCTGGCGCCGTCGTTTTTCGATGCCGGGAAGTATCCGACGATCACGTACAAGTCCACGAAGGTGGTGTACCACGGCAAGGATGCGGCAACGGTGCAGGGCAAGCTGACGATCAAGGGCCATACCCGCCCGGTGACGCTGCATGTGTCCCGTATCCACTGCGCGCCGGACCCGTTCAGCAAGGGCACGCGTTGCGGCTTTGACGCCACTGCTGAAATCAACCGGATGCGGTTCGGTGTCTCCGGTGATCCGGGATTCATTCCGAATTCCGTTGCTCTGGTCATCAATGCGGATGCGGTGGCTCCACCTCATGCCAAGGAGGATTGAAATGTCGGTCAAGGTAAGCGTCGTTTTCTATTCCATGTATGGCCATATCCACACTATGGCCGAAGCGGTTGCCGAGGGCGTGCGTGAGGTGTCCGGAGCAGAGGCGATCCTGTTGCAAGTGCCGGAACTGGTGCCCGACGATGCGCTCAAACGGGCCGGCGCAGCCAAGGCACGCGAATCGTTTTCCCATATTCCTGTCGCAAAACCCGATGACTTGATCGATTCCGACGCGATCATCTTCGGCACGCCCACGCGCTACGGCAACATGTGCGGGCAGATGCGCAACTTCGTCGACCAGTTCGGACCGCTGTGGATGAAAGGCGCGTTCGAAGGCAAGGTAGGCAGCGTGTTCGCCTCAAGCAACACGCAGCACGGGGGGCAGGAAACCACGCTCACCAGTTTCCATACCACGCTGTTTCATCTCGGCATGATCGTGGTCGGCGTGCCTTATAGCGAAGCACGCCAGATGACTACCGACGAGATTACCGGCGGATCGCCCTACGGCGCCACCACCATAGCCGGCGGTGATGGGAGTCGCCAGCCGAGCGAGAATGAACTAGGCATTGCACGATTCCAGGGCAAGCATGTCGCAGAGGTTGCGGCGGCGCTCAAGCGCGGCCGCGGCTGAGTTTCTCGTCCGATTGAAGCTCGTTGAGAGCGGGGCGGTGGTGCAGGGCGCGTCACCGCCCTTTTTATGGACGCTGCTTCCTGCGTTCGGCGAGCCGGGCGACCAGGGCGCTCATCGCGGCCCGGGTTTCCTCGCCGAACCACACCTGGTTCATGTAGGCATACGCGTCGTCGTCCAGGTCGCCGAATAGGGCGGCCAGGTCAGCGCGTGCCAGCTCGCGTGTTGCGGACAGGGCGCCGGCGGGCAGGGACGCCAGTTTCCGGGCCCGCGCTACGGCATAATCGACCACGTCTTCAGGCTGGACGACCGCGTCCACCAGGCCACAGGCCAGCGCCTCGTCCGGCGAAATCAGGCTGCCGTCCACGGCGTATTGCTCCGCGGCACGGGCACCGAGCAAGCGGCGGAAGGCATGGAATACGATCGGCGGCATCGGCAGACCCACTTCGACTTCGTTCAGGCCCAGCTTGAAATCGCCGGCCGCGGCGACGCGGTAATCAGCGAAGATTGAAAGCACGGTGCCGCCGGCCGGGCTGTGCCCGGAAATGGCAACGCCCACGGGGACCGGACTGAGGGCCAGCGTGCGCAGCACGCCAAAGAAGGTTTTCCAGAATGCCAGCATGGACACCTCGTCCAGCGTCAGGAGCAGCGGCACGTCGAGTCCTGCCGAGAACATGCCCGGCTTCCCGGTCAGCACGGCCGCGCGGGTCCCGTCCTCAGCCAGTTTCTTCACGGCGTCATCCAGGGCCGCGAGCAGATCGGGCGACAAGGCATTGGCCGGCGGGCGGTTCAGGGTGAGCAGGCTGACACCGGGCGCGGCTTGCTGGTGTTCAATGAGCATTGTTTTGTTACCTGTAAAGTAGGCCCCAGCTTACCAAAGGCGGATTACAGCTCGCTGTTCGTACGTTCCCGCTTTGGCGTGATCCAGTAATAGATCGTCGGCATGAGCACGAGGACCAGGCCGAGCTGAACCGCGAGGCCGAAAATGATCGCGCGTGCGAGCGGCGCCAGCATGGCAGCGCCGCGGCCGATATCGAGGGCCAGCGGCAGCAAGGCGAGCATGAAGGCGAGCGTGGTCAGGGCAATCGGACGCGCGCGGTTGATCCCGGCCTGCACGATGGCGTCGCGCAACGGCATGTCGCCCTCCAGGTCTGTGAATTCGGAGAAATAAAAGATCGCCACCTCGGTCACGATGCCGATGATCATGGTCAGTCCCATCATCGCCGTAATATTGAGTTCGGTGCCGGTAACCCATAGGCCGAAGAACACGGCAAACACGGCAAGGAGCGGTTGGAGAATGATGGCGAATACGATCCGGAAGCGCTCGTAGAGAAACAGCAGTAGCGTGAATACTAGCGCCAGTGCCGTACCGAAGACCACGATGAGCCCGCGGAACGCGATCTGCTGCTGTCGATACAGGCCGCCCAGCCGGTAATACACACCCGGTGGTATCACGCCCGGTTTGTTCAGCACTTTTTTAACGGCGGCAATAGTGCCGCCGAGAGAGCGCCCGCTGATTCGTCCCGACACGGCGACCATGCGTTTGAGGTCTTCGCGGGTGATTTCCGGCTGTCCCGTGATTTCCTTGACCTTCGCCACCTGGCCCAGCGGGAAGACTTTGCCCGAGGGACCGCGGATCAGCAGACCGGATACCTGTTCGGTGGTGGCGCGCAACGAGTGCGGCACCCACACGCGCACGCCGACGAACTGGATGCCTTTCTGGACCTGTGTGGCAACGATGCCGTGCAGGTAGGCGTGGACCTGGGCTTCGACTGCCGCCGGCGTCAAGCCTTTGAGTGCAGCCTGGGTGCGATTGATGCGAACGTCGAGCGCATCGCCGGCCACGACGATGCCGTCGCGGACTTCGACCGCGCCGGGCACTTTCGAAACCAGTTTGGCGACCTTGGGCGCCAGGTGCAGGAGTTGCTGGTTGTCGTTGCCGAACAGCTTGATCACGATGGGCTGCGGTTGCGAGGTCAGGTCGCCGATGATGTCTTCCATCAACTGGCCGGTGTCGATGTCGAGTGCGGGGACCTTGTTTTCGATTTTTACGCGGATGCGGTCCATGACTTGTTGGATCGGCGGCCGTGGGAACGGCTTGAGCTTGATGAAGAAGTCCCCGGTGTTGGCCTCGGTGATGCCGCCGCCGAGCTGGGTGCCGGTGCGCAAAGACCAAGTCTGCACGGCGGGGTCGTGGTCGATGATGTGCCCGACCTGTGCCAGCAGCCGATTGGTCTCCTTGAGCGAGGCGCCCGGCGGCGCCAGGTAGTCGAGTATGAATCCGCCTTCGTCCATCTTGGGCAGGAAGCCCGAGCCCACCTGTTCATAGCCCACGATGCCGAGTACGAGCAGCGGTATCAACGCCAGCAGTAACCAGACGGGGCGCCGCAGTACGAGAGTCATGACCTGGCGATAGCGGGGCTTGAAGCGACGGGCGATGATGCCGTCGCGATCGATGCCCGCATCCTTCTCGCGCAACAGCCAGCTTGACAGCACGGGCACCAGCAGCCAGGCCATGAAAAACGAGATGATCAGCCCGCTGGCCATGGTGAACGAGAGTGCCGAAAAGAAAGCTCCGGTAATTCCGGAGAGGAACGCAAGTGGCGCAAAGATGATGATCGTAGAAAGCGACGAACCCATCAGAGGTTGAGTGAATTCGCGTGTCGCGGCGAACAGCGTCTCGGGGCGGTGATTGCCGGTCTCGCGCATGCGCCGCACCAGATGTTCGATGATGACCACCACGTCATCGATGAACAATCCGATCGCGGCGGCCATGCCGCCCAGCGTCATGATGTTGAAACTCTGGCCGAAGATCTTCAGCAGCAGCGTGGTGATGGCGAGCACCACCGGCACGGCAACCGCGGCGACCAGGGCGACCTTCCAGCTGCGCAGAAAGACCAGTAAGACCAGCGCGGCGATCAGCACGCCGATGATCATGGCGTCGCGCACGCTGGCCGCCGACGCGGAAACCAGTTCGCTCTGGTTGTACCACCGGTGCAGGTGTACGCCCTTGGGAATCATCTTGCTGTTGGCGGCAAGCGTCGCCGCGACCTGGTGCGCAATGGCCACGGTGTTGCCGCCGGGTTGCTGGTAGACATTGAACAGAACGGCCTGGTGGCCGTCGGCGCGCACGCTGACCCAGCGGGGCACCACGGAGCTCACGATCTTTGCGATGTCGCGCAGATGCACCACGCCGTCGGCACCGTGCTTGACGACCACGTTGCCGATGCTCTTCGGGCTCTCGAGCTGGCTGTCGGCGACGGTCAGGTAAAGCTGGTAATGATCCTGGATGCGTCCGACGGACTTGAATACATTCTGTGCGGCGACGGCTTTGGCGACATCGGCGAAGGTCAGGCCCAGCGAATGCATCCGTGCCGGATTCACGTCCACGTGATACTCGGCGATCTGCCCACCCTGGACCTCGACATGGGCCACGCCCGGAATGCTCGAGAGCAGTGGGCGGATCTGGAACTCGGCGAGGTTGCGTAGTGCAACCGGCGACAGGGTCTTGGAGGTCAGGCTGTAGCCGGTGACCGGATACAGCGTGGGCTCCATGCGCTGGACGTCGAAGGTGGTGCCCGGCGGCACATTGGGTAGCGTCCGGCTGATTGCGCCTTCGATCTCCAGTTGTTTGCGCACCATGTCGGTGCCCCACTTGAAATCGGCGATGATCTCGGTGGAGCCGCGGCTGGTAGTGGAATGGATTTTCTCTACACCCGGGATGCTGCGCACCGCCAGTTCCATGGGGCGCGTGACCCGCAGCTCCATGCGTTGGGCCGGACGGTCGCCCGCGTCCAGGCTGATACGGATGCGCGGAAACTGGACATGAGGGAATAGTGAAACGGGCAGGCCCAGAGCGCTATACAGTCCGCCGCCCGCCAACACCAGCGCCAGGAAGACCAGCGAACGCCGGTGACGTTCGATCCATTCGACCAGCGAGGCTCTCACGAATCGGAGCCCTTCTTGTGCTCGATGCGAACGGCATCACCGTCGTTCAATTCGAAATTGCCCTGCGTGACGACGACGTCTCCCGGGTTGAGTCCCCGGACGCCCACCAATCCATTCGTGCGGATCAGCGGCTTGACGTTTACACGGTGAGCAACGCCTTGTTGTACTACGAAAACGTAATCGCCCTTGGCATCCTCGAGCACAGCTGAGCGTTTTACGGCGATTGCCTTGACTTGGTGCAATGTGATCGTGCCGGCGACCCATTCGCCGACGAACGGCCCGCTCTTGTCCGCGGTGACCGGCACTTCGGCATCGATCAGGCCGGTGGCGGCATCGGCTTGTGCGTCCACCGTGGCCACATGACTATGCAGCATGTGTGCCGTTCCGAAGACGGGCGTGATTTTCACCGCCGCACGCGGCTTCACCGCTGCGGCCTGTGCGGGAGTGAGCCCGAAGCGCACCCAAAGCGCATTCCCGGGCGCCAGTGCCGCAATGCGGGCCCCGGCGTTGATCCATTCCCCACGCGATACAGGCAGTTGCGTGACGACGCCTGCATAACCGGCTTTCAAAGTCTGGGCATGTGGGCCGACACCCTCGGCCTTGAGCGCAGTTACGCGCGCGCGTGCACTGTCATAGGCGCTTTGTGCATCGGCGAGCTCGGCGCGCGTGGCCAGACCGCCTTTCTCCAGGGTCCGGGTTTGCGCCAGCTTGGCTTTGGCGGAAGCCAGTGCGGATACCGCGCTTGCGTAGTTGGCCTGGGTCTGCGGCGTTGCCTTGATTTTTACCAGAGCCTGCCCCTTGTTCACGCGTGCGCCTTGCGTGACCAGCACGGCCACCACGCGCCCGCCCTGGGCCGCGCTGAGCCATTCGGCACCGCTCGGCGATGGTACCAGCTGGCCGTAAGCGGTGATGGTGTCTTGCAGGGTTTGCCGATGTGCGGTTTCCACCTGGACTGCGGTCGTGGGCGCGGCCGACGCGCCGCAGGCGGCCGTCGTCAGAAAAGCGGTGCAGAGCACGAGGCGTGCGTTCATGTCGATGCTCCTTTCCGGCGGGACCTGTCTGCTGGCAGAGCGAGCAGCATCCGCAGGGTGAGGGCGAGCTTGGTGGTTTCGGTCTTCAGTTGCACCGCGTTGATGCGGGCATCCAGCCAGGCGGTGCGGGCGCTCAATTCCTGGAAACGGGTTGTGTCGCCATGGGCAAGCGCGGACCTGGACGCCCGAGCCGCCCGGGCCAGCGCGGGCAATTCGCTTTCCAGGTCCGTCAGTTCACTGCGTGCGAGTTGCAGGCGGTGCATTGCGGTGCGGGCATTGTTTGCAGCGCTGTCGAGATGGGCCTGGTAGGCGGCGTTCAGCGACTTGCGGGTTGCGCGGTCCACGGCGATTTTTCCGCGGTTGCCGTTGAAAATCGGCAGGCGCAGGGTGATGCCGAAGCCGACACTGTTGACGCCCGTGTTGTCCGCTGCCCGCGTGAATCCGATATCCAGAATCGGGAACTGCGCCAGGATGTCCGCCCGCAGGCGGGCATCGGCACTGCGGTATCCCGCTTGCAGCGCCAGCAGGTCGAGCCGATGTTTTGGCAGGTTCCGGATGGCCTTTCCTACCGTGGCGGCAACCGGGGATTCAATGCTCGCGGGCGTAGACAACTCAAGCGCCGCGTCCGAACGCAAGCGCAACAGGGTAGCCAGCGCATTGCGCGCCTGCAGGCACTCGCTGGAAGTCTTTTGCAGGCGCATGCGAATACTGGAATACTGCTGCTGCGCCTGTTGGTAAAGTGCGGCTGAAAGCGCGCCTTGCTCGCGTGCATTGCGGGCGATGGCCAGCATCTTTCGTGCGGCTTTTTCTTCGGAGTCGAGTGCCTTGATGATTTGCCGGTCAGCCCAGGCGTCGAGGTAAGCCGTCTGCGCCTTGAGTGCAACCTGTTCGGTCTGCCAGCGCCAGGACAGCAAGGTTTCGGCATAGTGCGAGGAGGCTGCCGAATGCATATCGCCGTGAGTGATCAGCCCGATCAGACTTTCGGTCAGGCCGGCGCTCCAGGCGTTGTGATGGTCCGAAGGAGCGCCGCCGTTGAAAGGATGATCCAGCGAAAAACCTAATGTCGGATCGGGCAACAGACCGGCTTCGTAGGCCTGTGCTTTCGCTACTTTGACCTGTTCCCGTGCCGCGGCCAGGTCGGGATCGTTGCGTACCGCCAAGTGGGCGACGTTTTTGAGATCGAGTACGTAGCCGGAATGGGTCACCGTTGCCGGTGTAGCGGATGTATGGCCAGATGGCGCACGCTGCAGATCCGGGTGCTTCGCAAGAGGCAGGGCGTGGTACGTGGCACAGCCTCCGAGCGCGAGGGAGACACAGATCGTGCCGACGCGAAAGCGGGAAAGACTGAAGGTGCTCGTCATGGAATGCTGGGGCTTTATGGGTTGGCCGGTCTGGATTGGCTACGAACCGTAGCGGAAAACATTATGCGGGGTTGAACAGCATGGTCGGCATTAACGATTGTTAACCTTGAATGCCCGCGCAATGTCTTCCTTTCGCTTATCCTGAGCACATGCGCGTATTGATTGTCGAAGACGATGTGGAAACGGCCACCCAACTGGTAAAGGGGCTGGGAGACAGCGGGCATGAAGCGGACCATGCGGCCACGGGGCCGATGGGTTTGCAGAATGCCCGCGAGGGTGGCTATGACGTCATGATCGTCGACCGGATGCTGCCCGGCCTGGACGGATTGTCGCTGGTGCGTGAATTGCGTGCCGGGGGTGATGACACCCCCGTGCTTTTTTTGACGGCACTGGCCGATGTCGACGATCGGGTGGCGGGTCTTAAAAGCGGCGGCGACGATTACTTGGCCAAACCGTTCGCGCTTGCCGAGTTGCTGGCGAGAATGGAAGCGATTGCCCGCCGCCAAAGTAGGCCCGCCGCGGATATGACGCTGCGTCTCGGCGACCTGGAAATGAATCGCCTGGATAGACAGGTTACCCGCGGCAACAAGCAGATCGCACTGCAGCCGCGCGAGTTCCGTCTTCTGGAATATTTTATGCTGCATGCCGGGCAGGTCGTGACCCGCACCATGTTGCTGGAAAATGTCTGGGGCTATCACTTCGATCCGCAGACGAATGTTATCGATGTGCATGTGAGCCGACTGCGCGGCAAGATCGAACTGGAGGGCAGCCCGCCCTTGCTGCACACCGTGCGCGGCGCCGGTTATTGTCTTCGTGAGCCGGATTGAGCCGCATTTCTCATTCTGTCGTGCGTGAGTCAATGAGCGTCAAGCTTATTCACACGACTGCGTTTCGGCTGGCCATGCGTTATGCCGTATTTGTCTCATTGCTCACGGTCATCTGCTTTGCGATCATCTACTGGATTACCGTGGGCCAGTTGCGCAGCCAGATCGATGCCGGTTTGCGTGCGGAGGTTGCAGCGCTTACGCGGCTTTACGATCTGAAGGGGTTGCCGGGCCTGCGCCAGACCGTCGCTGCGTTGAGTACCACGAAGAGCCTCATGGAAAGCGATACCGGAGATGCGGGCCCGCGCCAGTATTTGCTGGCAGGCGGCGACTACGATCCATTGGCCGGTTCCCTGAAGCATTGGCCGCATGGCCTGTCTGGCTCCGGTACGCATTGGGCGACGGTCTGGGTGCACGAAAAGAATTCCAGGCAACATGCCGATAGTGATTGGTATCACTTTCAGATGCGGACCGTGACGGTCGGATTGCCGGGTGGTTATCATCTGCTGGTCGGGCAGTCGCTCAGCGAAATTGACGAACTGCGAGACAGCATGTTTGCGTTGATGCTCGCCGCCGTGGTCCTGGTGCTTGGCGCCGGACTGCTTGGAGGAGCCATCGTGGGCCGCGGTGTAGTCAGGCGGTTGCAGGCCGTGACGCGTACGGCAGACACGATCATGTCGGGCGATCTTTCGCAACGTATTCCGCAACAGCAACAGCGCGACGAATTCGGTGCCTTGGCTGCCAAGCTCAACGCCATGTTGGAACGTATAGAAATGCTTATCAATAGTACGCGTGAAGTCACGGAGAACGTGGCTCACGACTTGCGCAGTCCGCTGACGCGATTACGCGCGGGTGCGGAGATGGCGCTGATGCAGAAAGCGTCGCCCGAGGCGCGAGAAGAAGCCTTGCGTCGAGTGGTCGAGGAAATAGACGGCATCGTCGCGACGCTGAATGCGATATTGGGCATTGCCCGCATCGAGTCGGGTGTAAATAGAGAGTGGGGCGATGTGGACTTGACAGCCGTATGCCATGATGCGCATGAACTGTATGAGCCCTTGGCCGAGGAAAAACAGCTCCGGCTTGCCTCGCAAATTGCCGAAGGTGTGCACGTGCGCGGAAATGCCCAGCTCATGGCCCAGGCGATGGGCAACTTGTTGGACAACGCCATCAAATATGCACCGGCTCCGGGGCAGGTTTCGCTTGTTCTGGAACGCGTCGGATCGGATGTCGCGATCATGGTCATGGACAACGGACCGGGCATACCCGTCGGAAAGCGCGAAAAAGCGCTTGAGCGCTTCGTGCGATTGGATTCGAGTCGCAGTCTTGCGGGAAACGGGCTGGGGCTTTCGCTGGTCAAGGCGGTTGCGGACTTGCACGAAGCCCGCATCGTGATGGAAGACAACCAGCCGGGATTGCGTATCGGTCTCGTGTTTGGGGACAGATCCTAGAAGAAAGCGCGCCAATGTCTCCGGCGCCGATGCGTTAGCATAATAAAGACGCGCAAAGCCTGCGGATGATCCGACTGCAACATGCCTTGTTGCCACGCTGAGGGCTTCGGGCGCAGTCATATTTGATCCAGGAGGCCTGTCATCTCTAGCGAAAAATGGATTGTATTGAAGTTCGGCGGCACCAGTGTCGCTTCGCATGCACGCTGGCAAACCATCGCTCACGTTATCAGTGAGCGCCGCGAGGCCGGTTACCGTGTCCTGGTCGTGTGTTCTGCCCTGTCAGGGGTGTCCAACAAGCTCGAAGCATTAATCGCTCACATTGAACGCGGCGATTCGGTGGACGAGTCACTCAATGATATTCGTGATCGTCATCACCTCATGTGCCGCGATATGTCCTTGTCCACGGACGTCGTGGAACCCTGGCTCGAATCGCTCGAAAAGCTCGTTCGCGGCATCGAATTGATCGGTTTGCTGACGGATGAATTGCGTGCACGCATCATGTCGCACGGCGAATTGCTCTCGACCACCATCGGCCAGCGCTGGCTGGAAGAACAAAGTATCAAGAGCGAGTGGCGCGACGCCCGCGACTTGCTGACACCGTTGCCGACTCCGATAGAAGCCACGCAGAGCCGTCGTTATCTCTCGGCCGTGTGCAGTATCGAGCCCAATGAAGAATTGATGGAGGACCTGGGCAATGCGTCCGCGCCCGTGATTATTACCCAGGGGTTCATTGCCCGTGACGAATACGGGCGGACCGTTTTGCTGGGGCGGGGCGGGTCGGATACCTCAGGCGCGTATTTTGCCGCGCAATTGCGAGCCGAGCGCCTGGAGATCTGGACCGATGTGCCGGGTGTGTTTACGGCTAACCCCAAGGATCGCCCCGATGCCCGGCTGTTGCGTTTAATCAGCTACGAGGAGGCGCAGGTCATGGTGGCCATGGGTGCGCGTGTTCTGCATCCGCGCTGTATCCGGCCTGTTGCCGAAGCCGACATCCCGCTGCATATTCGTTGCACGCTGGCGCCGGCGATGGAAGGCACCGTGATTTCCGCCGAGGCTAACAAGGTGAAGCCCCAGGTCAAGGCCCTGGCTACACGGCATCGCTTGTACTTGATCCGCCTGTATTGCCCCGGCAACTGGCACATTGCCGGATTGCTTTCCGAGGTCACCACGGTGTTCAAGCGCCATGGGTTGTCGATCGACCTGATCGCAAATTCCCCGCAGCGCGTCACCTTGACCATGGATCCCGCGGTGACACCGATCGGCCCGATCGAGGAAGAAAATCTGCGCCGCGACCTGGAAGAATTCGGCGAGTTGATATTCAGCCAGGACGCGGGTTCGGTCAGTCTGGTCGGATCCCAGATCAACACGGTGATCGACCAGCTCACCGCCGGTCTCGGTGGTATTTCAAGCAGCAACATCCATATGGTCAGCCAGGCGTCGGGCGTGGACGGCCTGTCCTTCGTGATGGATCCGGGTGATGTGGATCGCGTGATGAACCCGCTGCATGACTGGCTGCTGTCGGGGACTTTGCCGGACAAGACTTTCGGACCAAGCTGGGAAGAGTTGGCGAAGCAGTTCCCCAAATCCTGACCGGTTTTGGTGCTTCGCCAATCAGGAAGCCGTTTTGTCCGGATGACGGGCAAGAAATTCGAGCACATGGTCCTCGATCCAGAAATGTGATCGTCCGAAGGGCGTCTTGCCCACGAAACCGATGTGCCCGCCATGTTCCGACAGCTCGAGCGTGACGTGCGGCGACAGTGCGTCATCGTTGGGTAGCGTGCCGCGGGGAATGAGAGGATCGTCCAGGGCGTTGACGATCAGGGTGGGAATGGTGATCCGCCCCAGGCCCCCGATGCAGCTGTTGCGGTCATAGTAATCCTGCGCGCCATCAAACCCGTGCAAGGGTGCGGTGATGTGCTCGTCGAAATCCCGTAGCGAGCGGATTTTCTCCATCGGCGGCATTTGGGGGGGCGGTGTCAGTTCGAACTTGCGCCGCACCCGATTGAGCATCAGGCGGGTCAGGTAGCGGCCGTAGAAGCGGGCCGGACCCTCGCTGAGATGGTCTGCGGCAGGCGCCAGATGGAACGGCGCGGAAATTGCAACGGCGCCGCGTAGCGGCAAGTCGGCACCGCCCTCCCCGAGCCACTTGAGTAACAAATTTCCGCCCATGGAGTAACCGATAACGATGCCCGGGCCATGGCGGTCGGATAGCCGCCGCGAGACCAGGTCGAGATCGCGCGTGAAGCCCGCGTGATAGGCGGCGGGGAACCGGTTGGGCGTGCCGGACAGGCCCCGGTAGTTGAGAAGGCCCGTCCGGTAACCGCGTTGGTACAAGCCATTGAACATCCGGGTGGCATAAGGAGAGCGGAGGTCGCCCACCAGGCCGGGCATGATCAGGGCCCAACCCTGCGGCGCTTCGGGTTCGGCCCAGTCCACATCCGCGAAATCGCCATCGGGCAACTCCCAGCGTTCGCGGGTGACCGGCGCATGCAGACGGGCCGGGAGCAAGCCGCCTGAGAGCGTCTGCAAGTGCGCATTGCGCAGGCCCGGGAACGGACGGAAACCGGATGCGCGAATGCGTTTCGACGCCGGAATGTCATTCATGGCAAGGGCGACTTTACTGCCTGTGGAGCCCAATTAGTGAACGCCCATTGCCAGACGTCCTCGAGTGACGCCGAGGCCAGGGTCACGGGTGGTGACTGGCGCAGAAACGCGAGCGCCATGGACAGGATTTTCGCCGGGCGGCTCGTATCGATCCGGGGAGCCTGGGTCTGTTTCCCGAGCTTGCGCCCGTCTTCAGCACGCACGACGGGGAAGTGTGCGTAGGCGGGGGTGGGCAAGCCGAGCAGGTGTTGCAGCAGGATCTGGCGCGGGGTGGAATCGAGCAGATCGGCGCCGCGCACGACCCGGGTGATACCGGCATCGGCATCGTCGAGTACGGTTGCCAAGTGGTAGGACGCAATGTCTTCCACGCGCCAGATCACGAAATCGCCGACCTCCCGCGCCATGTCCTGCCGCGTCGGGCCGGCCCACTCATCTTTGAACTCTATGACCCGGTCGGATACATGCAGGCGAATGCTTCTCGCCTCCTTCCCGGCAGGCAGTCCGTTGCGGCACGTGCCCGGATAAATCGCCACGGGCTCCCCGGGGTCGCTCTGTTCCTGGATGTCCTTTCGCGTGCAGGCACACGGGAAAGCCAATCCCTTCGCCAGCAACCGGTCCGCCGCTTCGCGGTAACGCTTGCTGCGATCGTGCTGCACGTACACAGGACCGTCCCAATGGAAACCGAGCGCTGAGAGGTCCTCGAGGATGGTTTCACGGGCTCCGGCAACTTCCCGGTCATGGTCCAGATCGTCGATGCGCAGAAGCCATTCGCCGCCGCGTGAACGCGCATCCAGGTAACTCGCCAGTGCGGCGACCAGGGAACCGAAATGCAACGGACCGCTGGGTGTGGGGGCGAAACGGCCGCGAATGGGGGAGGCGGGTGTCATGATGACAGGGCGTTTCCAGTCTGGATGCGGCCATCATACAAGTCGAGGCTACTCGTTACCCTGTGCCGCATCCGTTCCAGACGGTTGGGCTACGAGTTTATGATGCGGCATAATTCGCGTCGTGACCTGCATTTCCCAACATCCTTGAAACTGGCGTTCAGATGGGTGACCCAATGCGTCTCTTGACACGGTAAGACATTGAATGTTGGACGACAAATTAATTTTGTGTAATTGGAAATTGTGGGATTTGCGCCAAATTTTCCTGTAAGGTAATGGACATGCTGAGTAAAATTACCGGATATATTGCGGGTTCGCTGGCAAGGTCCATGGCGTGGCTGTCCACGACCCGTGTCAATTACTGGGCCGAATACTGCTTGGATGTCTCGCTCATTGTGGCCTTGATCTATGTGGGCTGGCAGCACAATACGGGTGGTATCGGTCTGTTCGTGCTTGCTGTTGCCGTTGGGTTTCTCGGTTTCAGCTTTACCGAATACGGTTTCCACCGTTGGCTGTTTCACACGCGTATTCCGCTGTTTGCCGAAGGACATCGCAAGCATCACGACAATCCACTGGGTTATGATGCATTGCCGTTTTTCCTTCCCGCGATGCTGTCCGTGGGCCTCACGGCGCTTTTCTCACTGTTTCTGCCCGAAGGTTTTGTCTGTTTCATGATGGCTGCGGTGACGTTTGGCTACGTGTTTTACGGGCTGAGCCATTTCGTCATCCATCATGTGCGTTTCCGCAACCGGGTTCTCATGCGCTGGGCGGCGGTCCACCACATACATCATTACCACGCGGACAAGAATTACGGTGTGACCACGCCGCTATGGGACTATATCCTTAACACCCGCTACAAGCGCCAATCCGGAAAAGCCTGAACCTTGCGGCAATGGCATCGCATGTCAGGCATGCGAATGGTTTTTCGGTGAATAGGTGCAGACGTGGGCGGTTTGAGCCAATTCCGCCATTCACGTCGAGAAATGGTGCCGGAAGAGGGATTTGAACCCCCGACCCACGCATTACGAATGCGTTGCTCTACCAGCTGAGCTATTCCGGCACGGGGTGGCAATTTTAGCAGGTTGAGGGCCGGTTTGCCCCTGCTTTCGTTTGGACGGCGAGGCTGTCAGGCGGAGGCGCGCTGGCGGAGCCGCACGATCACTTCCACCTTCTCGGCCTCGGTGCCTTCGGGGGCCGGCGGGAGGCCGCTGATCTTCACGGTATCTGCGGGGATGTCGGTCAGCTCGCCCGTGTCGGTATTGTAAAAGTGGTGATGCGGCGTCGTGCTGGAGTCATAGAAAACCCGGTCGGGATCGACGAAGATTTCGCGCACCAGGCCACGTTCGCTGAACAGGCGCAGCGTGTTGTAAATGGTAGCCTTGGAGACGAAGGCAGCCTCGCTGTTGACTTCTTCGAGGACCTGGTCGGCGCACAGGTGGCGCGGGGCTTTCAACAGGACTCCAGCGATGCGTAATCGCTGAGAGGTAGGGCCGATTCCGGCGGACCGCAGCCGCCCGGCGAGCGCTGTCTGATTCATGGCGCGCTCCATTGCGAGTTGCACCCATTATAAGGCGCGTTCGTCAACCCCCACAAGCCGTTATCATCGTCGCCTGACCAGCGACTGGTATGGCATGAGCGTGCCCGGCCCCTCTTCCCCATTCCTGCCTTCCCGGCGTGTGCTGGCGCAGAAGATGACAGTGATTGCGTTGCCGCTGATCGCGAACAATTTGCTCACCACGGGCATGCAACTCACCGACACGGTCATGGCGGGACGGCTTTCAGCGCATGATCTGGCCGCCATTTCCGTGGGTGCAAGTGTCTATATCCCCTTTTTCCTGTTGGCGTTGGGGATCCTCGCCGCGATCAGTCCCTCGAGTGCTCAGTTGCATGGGGCGGGACGCACCCATGCCATCGGGCCGCTGGCGCGGCAGGGGGCCTGGCTGGCCCTGCTGGTCGCGGGAATCCTGATGGCGGGTTTCAGGTTCTGCTCACCATTATTCGCCGCTCTGCATATAGAAGAGAGCCTGGCACGTGAAGCGACCACTTACATCACTGCGATGGCCTGGGGGCTGCCGGCCATTTACCTCTATCTGGTACTGCGTTTTGCCAGCGAGGGCATCGGCCACACGCGTCCCATGTTGTATGTGGCGCTCGCGGCATTTTTGGCGAACATCCCTCTCGATTACTGGTTTATGTATGGTGGGTTCGGACTGAAAGGTATCGGCGCGGTGGGTTGCGGCTATGCGTCCGCGCTGGCGATGTGGACGCAACTCGGCGTCATGCTCGCCTATATCGGTCTGGCTCGCCGGCGTTACCGTCCGTTGGGGCTTTTTACGCACTTCGACAGGCCGCATCTGGGTGAATTGAAATCCCTGGCCGGGCTTGGCGTGCCCATTGGCGTCATGCTCTTTGCCGAAGTGAGCCTGTTCGGGGCGGTGGCCTTGCTCATGGCGTCGTTCGGAGCGGTAACGGCCGCGGCCCACCAGATCGCCATCGCGGTCTCTTCGTTTTCGTTCATGTTCCCGATGGGGCTGGCTACCGGCATAGCCGTCGTGGTTGGACAAGCCGTCGGTGCGGGGCGTTTGGCCGAGGCACGGCGGGCCGGTTGGGTGGGCATTGGCCTGTCGCTGGCCTTCGAGCTGGTCGCAGCCATGCTCATTCTTCTGCTTCGCCGGCCGATTGCCGAGCTTTTCACGACCAGCGAAGCCGTAGTTGACTTGGCGGTTCGCCTGCTGGTGCTGGCCGCGGCTTTCCAGTTGTCGGACGGATTGCAGGTGGCGAGCGCGGGTGCCCTGCGCGGGCTCAAGGACGTGCGCGTGCCGATGTGGATCACGGTGCTGGCCTACTGGGGGACCGGGCTCCCCCTGGCGTGGTGGTTCGGATTTCGACTGACTATCGGGCCAGTTGGTGTCTGGGTCGGGCTTATTGCGGGATTGAGCGTCGCCGGGGTTCTGTTGGCCTTGCGTTTTCTGCGCCGGAGCCGCCAGGTTTCTCTCCTGCGCGCGAGCTGAGCCTGGCTTGCTTGGATCTAAGTGAGTCCGGCAGGCAGTTCCCTTATGATGAAGAGATGGGACTGGAAGAGAAACTGGAAGCACTGCTCGTTGCAGGCAAGGATGCGCCGCAACTTCGCGTCTCCCTGGCGCAAGCGTGCCTGGCGCGCGGTGATTCCGAGGCTGCCGTCACGCATCTCGAACAGGCTCTGGAGCAGGATCCGGGCTATACGGCTGCGTGGAAATTTTATGGTCATGCCTTGGTGGCGGCGGGTCGCGACACCGAGGCCCGCGCAGCCTGGCAAAACGGCCTGCAGGCGGCCGAGCGTCATGGCGACCGGCAGGCGGGGCGTGAAATGCAGGTGTTTCTGAAACGGCTGGACAAGCAGGGGTAGTCATGGAAAAAGAGAAGTTCGACTTGCCGGGCGCGCATTCCCGGAAAGAGCCGGTTAACGATGGCATGCTCTCGCGCGAGTCATGGAAGATTTTCCAGATCATGGCCGAGTTTGTGGAAGGCTACGAACGTCTGGCGCGTATCCGTCCTTCCGTGTCGTTTTTCGGTTCAGCACGTATCAAGCCGGGTCATCCTTATTACGAACTGACCGAAGAACTGGGCTATGAGCTCTCGCGGGCCGGGTTCTCTGTGGTCACCGGCGGTGGCGGCGGCTTGATGGAAGCCGCCAACAAGGGTGCCTTTCGCGGCAAGTCGCCTTCGGTCGGGCTGAACATTCAATTGCCTCACGAACAAAAGGCGAATGCTTACCAGGACATCACCTTGTCGTTCCGTCATTTTTTTGCCCGCAAGGTGATGTTCGTGAAATACGCCTCCGCCTACGTGATCATGCCCGGCGGTTTCGGCACGTTGGACGAGTTTTTCGAGATCTTGACGCTGGTTCAGACGCAGAAAAGCCGGCGTATCCCCATCATTCTCCTGGGTACCGAGTTCTGGAAGGATTTGCTGGCGTGGTTCCGCAACCAGTTATTGGCCCATGGCATGATTGACGAGGAGGATCTCAATCTGGTCCACTTGGTGGACAAGCCGGTTGATGTGGTTGAGCGGATTTTCACTCATTACGGGGACCGCGGCTTCCTGCCTTCGCCGGAGGAAGACGCGATCATGCTAGAGCTTTGATTCAGGCAAAAAAAATGGCCCCGGCCAAAGCCGGGGCCAAGCCCCTCGGAGGAGGTTGCGATCCTCGGAGTCAGACTCCGAATCGGCGATTCCATTCCAACGGAATGGTCGCCTCCCGCAACCCTCAGGTACAGAGTGGCATAAGTATTCAAGAATGTCTGTAGGATTTTTTAGACAAATGCATTGGCAGATTTTGGCGTGATCGGGCTTCTGCAACGCGTAACGGAAGCCTTCGTAGAGGTCGAGGGTGAACGTATTGCCACAATTGGCGCGGGATTGCTGGTTTTGGCCTGTGTCGAACGGGACGATACCGAAGCCCAGGCCGAGCGGATGGCCGAGCGCGTTGTCGGCTACCGCGTTTTTGGTGATGGGGAGGGGCGGCTCAATCTCAGCTTGGCCGATACTGGGGGCGGTTTGCTGCTGGTACCGCAGTTCACACTCGCCGCCGATACCCGCAAGGGCATGAGGCCCGGCCTGGGACGCTCGGCACCGCCGGAGCAGGGCCGGGCGCTGTTCAAGCATCTGGCTGCCGCGGCCCGGCGATGTCATGACAACGTGCAGTGCGGCCGATTCGGAGCACACATGCGCGTCGGGCTGATCAATGACGGTCCGGTCACCTTCTGGCTCGAAACCCGCGCCTCATAGCGGTATGATCGGGGCAAGCCGGATAAACGGGATATCTATGGGACTCAATGGCATCAGCGTATGGCAATGGTTCGTGATCGGCGTGATTTTCCTGCTTGCGATAATCGCCGCACCGGCCATTGCCCGATCGCGCCGCGCTGCGCGGGGTAAAGGGGGTGGCGCCGAACAGCAGGGAGAAGATGGTCCGCAGGGTGACTGAAGCAGGCTGCTATTCTGGGCGACGAAATAGAGTTGGATTGGCCAGTGCCGAAATGGCAGGAGGAAGCATGAAATTACCAGCCGTGGGAATGATGATTCTGCTGGGGGCAGCCGGAGTTGCGCAAGCGGGGTCTTTGCCTGACATGTCCAGTGTGCTCAGCCCGGGCCAGTGGGCGTTCGTGGTTGAGCCGAACGTGCAACTCGGGTCGATGAAGTTACCGGAGAAAACGATCAAGCACAGCAAGTGTGTCACGAAGGAAGATTTGAAAAAGACCTGGTTTGCGCAAAACAGCAACAAGGAGTGCACAACCGTTTCGGCCAGTTATTCCGGCCGTGTGCTGAGTTTCACGCAGAAGTGCAAGATCGAAGGCAACGAGGTAACGGCCAAGGGCCGCATTACCATCGATTCGAGTACGGCCTATCACGGAGCAGTTGATTCGATAGGCACCGTCAGTGGACAAGCGCTCAATGGCCACACCACGATCAAGGCGCATCGCACGGGTTCGTGCGGTGACTCGCAGGACTGAAGCCCGGCGAGTGATGAGCTATCATGAATTCATGCGCAACGGGGTCCAGCTAGGCTTTTGAAACTCGCACCTCAGGGGCTTGCCAGGGCATTGGGCAAGGAGCTCAAGCCGTTCTACCTGATTCTCGGAGAAGAAGCCTACGCAGCGCTGGAAGCGGCGGATGCGGTACGGGCCGAAGCTCGTGCCCAGGGTTTTGACGAGCGCGTCCTTTTATTCGTCGAGCCGGGATTCAGTTGGAACGATCTGCATGCCGAAGCGGCCAGCGGTGGGTCCCTGTTCGGCAACAAACGGCTTATCGAAGTCAAGATCATGAACGGGCGCATCGATGCCGCCGGGCAGAAGGCCATTGCCGAATTCGCCGCCGATCCGCCGCCGGATACACTGCTTCTGGTGACCGTGCTGGGCGCGGACTACAGAACCTTCAAGGCGGCCTGGGTCAAGCCCCTGGAGGCAGCCGGCGTCCTGGTCGAATGTCGTTTGATGGGCGCACGCGCGCTGGAACAATGGATCCAGGCTCGCTTGTCCGCACGGGGATTGCAGGTCTCCCGGGACGGTGTCGAACTGATCGCCGAACGTGCGCAAGGCAATCTGCATGCTGCGGCACAGACGATTGAGCGGCTGGGCCTGCTCGGTGCGGATGGCCGGACCGGACTGGAGGCGGTCCGCGAAGCGGCGGTTGACGAAGCGCGCTACGGATTGTTCGACCTGGCCGATGCCGCGCTGTCCGGCAATGCGCAAACTGCATTGCGCATGCTGGCCCGCTTGCGCGAAACCGGTTCCGCCCCCGAGCAGGTGCTGTGGGTGCTGGCGCGAGACTTGCGCTTGCTGGGCGGCTTGGCCTGGGCACACGAGCATCAGGCAGCGCCGCCGCAGATCTGGCCCCGCAACCGGGCCGCCCGGGTGAATGCCGCCTTGCGCCGGCGGCGTACGCGGGGATGGCAGGCTCTGCTGGTTGAGGCGGCGCGGATTGACCGCATCAACAAGGGGCGCGAATCCGGCAATGCCTGGCAGCGGCTGGAACGTCTGGTCTATGCGATGGCGGGCGTGCGACCGGGGGCGGCTGCATGAGCGGAGTCGGTGTGTTCGGAGGCACCTTCGACCCCATACATCATGGACACTTGCGCCCCGCACTCGAATTGCGGCAGGCGCTCGATCTGGACGAGGTCCGCTTCGTCCCCTGCAGGCAGCCGCCGCACCGCGCGGCACCGGTCGCCTCACCCCAGGCGCGGGCGGAGATGGTGGAGCTGGCCATCAAGGGAGTCAAGGGCTTTACCCTGGATCGCCGCGAGCTGTACCGCGAGGGACCGTCCTACACCCTCGACACGCTGGCCGCCCTGCGCCAGGAAATGCCCGACGAGCGCTTGGTGCTTTTGTTGGGTACTGATGCATTCCTCGGCTTGCCCGGGTGGCATGGCTGGCGAGCCTTGCTGGAATTGGCGCACATTGCCGTCGCGCATCGTCCCGGCTGGTCGCTGGAGGACGGCACGGGGCTGGGCGAGTTGACCCGCGATCGCCTGGTCGCCGAACCGGGCGGCTTGGCACAGGCGCCCGCCGGGCGCATCGCGCTGGTGGCCGTGACGCAGCTGGAGATTTCCGCGACGGCCGTGCGGGCCGCCGCGAGTGCGGGCGAAGACATTCATTTTCTGGTACCGGAGGTGGTGCGTGAGTACATCGAAAAAACCGGTTGCTACCGGCAACGCTGAGGCAGACGCCGATCCGGGGCGAGTCCTCAGTGATGCGCTGGTAGCGGCGCTGGAAGAGGTCAAGGCTGTCGAGCCGATCGTCATAGACGTGCGCGGCAAAACGCCCCTGACCGATTACCTCGTTATAGCAAGCGGCAATTCGGATCGTCATCTGGCGACTTTGCGCCAGGCGGTAATCGAGGCGGCCCGGAAGCTCGGACAAAAGCCGCTGGGCATCGAAGGTGAGCGGGGCGATTCCGAATGGGTGCTGATCGACTTGGCTGATTGCGTCGTACACTTGATGCGTCCCGCCACGCGTGCCTTTTACGACCTCGAACGCCTGTGGTCGCTCGATGCGCCGCTTGCCAGCGACTGATCCATGCACATCCGCCTTCTTGCCGTGGGCCGGCGGCCGCCGCGTTGGGCCGAGGAGGCATTTTCCGAATATGCACGCCGTTTGCCCGGCACTTTCGGGCTCCAGGCGCGCCTGATTGCGCCGGCGCGTGGGCACGGCAGCGACGTCGAGCGTGCCCGCAATGACGAAGGAGAGCGCCTGCTGGCGGCATTGGGGCCTCGCGATCATATGGTTGCGCTCGATGAGCGAGGAACCGCCTGGTCGACGCAAACCCTGGCCAAGCGACTTGCCGCCTGGGAAATGGACGGACGTGATGTGGCGTTGATGATCGGCGGGGCGGACGGCCTTGCTCCCGCCTGCCTTGAAAAAGCCGACCAGCGCTGGTCGTTGTCTCCGCTGACCTTGCCGCACGCGCTGGTGCGGGTGCTGGTGGTCGAGCAGCTCTACCGTGCCTGGAGTCTTAACGCGGGCCACCCCTACCACCGCGCCTGAACGTGGTCGCCTCGGGTAAGCTGGTGAGATGAAACGGCTGATCCTCGCTTCCGCCTCGCCCCGCCGCCGCGAATTGCTGGCACGGCTGGGACTGGAATTCGAGGTGCGGCCGGTTGCTGTAGATGAAACGCCGCAACGCGGTGAAGATGCGGAGGCCCTGGCGCTACGCCTGGCCCGTGCCAAGGCGCTTGCCGGCGTGCAGGAGCGGTCCGCGGAGCGGATACTGGGCGCGGATACCGTTGTCGCCAGGGAAGCGTCGATACTCGGCAAACCGGTAAACGCAGCCGAAGCGAGGGAGATGCTGGAAACGCTGTCGGGCGCGGAGCACCAGGTGGTGACCGGTCTGGCGTTGGCTGAGGGAGACGTCATTGCCGAGGCTTGCGCGGTGTCACGCGTCTGGTTCCGTATGTTGACCAGCGAAGAGATAGCCCGCTATGCGGCTGGAGGAGAACCGCTGGATGCCGCCGGCGGTTATGCCATCCAGGGTGGGGCGGCCCGCTTCATCTCGCGCGTGGTTGGCAGCTACACGAACGTAGTCGGCCTGCCATTGTCCGAGGTTGTGCGATTGCTGCGGGATAGGGAGCACGGGACGTGAGCACTGAAATCCTGGTCAACGCCATGCCTTACGAGACCCGCGTAGCCATCGTCGAGCATGGGTTGGTGCAGGAGCTTTATATCGAGCTGCCGCGCCGTCTCGGTATCGTCGGCAATATCTACAAGGGGCGGGTCGCACGGGTCATGCCGGGCATGCAGGCTGCCTTCATCGATATCGGCGATGAGCGCAATGCGTTTTTGCACGCCGGCGATGTCGCCAAGATGCCGTATGTGGAAGCCGGTGCCAATGGCGACGGCGCGCCCGCCATCCAGGCCTTGTTGACTGAAGGCGAAACCGTATTGGTGCAGGTGCTCAAGGATCCGATCGGCACCAAGGGTGCCCGGGTCACCACGCGTATCAGTATTCCCTCGCGGTACATGGTTTATGTGCCGGGCGGTTCCAGCGTCGGTGTATCCACTCGCATCGAGGATGCGGACGAACGTGGGCGATTGCGTGAACTGGTCGAGCTCGCCCGTCCCGAAGGCGGCACCGGCGGTTATATCGTGCGCACGGCGGGCGAGGGCGCGGAGCGCGATGCCCTGCGTGCCGACATGCTCTACCTGTCGCGATTCTGGGCCGCATTGGAAATCGAGGCGAGAGATGCCTCCTGCCCGGCTCTGGTGCACGAAGATCTACCGTTGCCGCTACGTATCATGCGTGACCTGCTGGATGAGCAGGTGGTGCAGCTGCGCGTGGATTCGCTCGAGTGGTGCGAGCGAATGCGGCACTTTGCAAGCTTGTTTTTGCCCGGTTTTGCCGAGCGTATCGCGATGTATGAAGGTGAACGGCCGATCTTCGATCTCTATGGGGTCGAGGACGAGATCGAACGTGCGCTGGAACGGCGTGTCAATCTCAAGTCCGGCGGTTACCTCGTGTTCGACCAGACTGAGGCGATGACCACGGTCGACGTGAATACCGGCGCCTATACCGGTAATCGCAACTCGGACGAAGCGTTCCTCAAGACCAATCTCGAAGCCGCCCAGGTCATTGCTCGCCAGTTGCGCTTGCGCAATCTGGGCGGGATCATCATCATCGATTTCATTGACCTCGCCCGTCCGGAGCATCGGCAACTGGTGTTGGAAACGCTCAAGCGAGAACTGGCAGGCGATCGGGCCCACTGCGTGGTCAGCGAAGTGACCACGCTCGGTCTGGTGCAAATGACGCGCAAGCGTGCCCGGGAGAGCCTGGGGCACGTCATGATGCAGCCCTGTGCGCATTGCGACGGACGGGGCATGGTCAAGACACCGGAAAGCGTGTGCTTCGATCTATATCGCGACCTGATCCGGCTCAATGGCCAGTATCAAGCCAACGAGTACCTGGTGCTCGCGACAGCGGAAGTGATCGAGCTTTTACTTGACGAGGAATCCACCAATCTCGCCGAGTTATCGACTACGCTGGGGCGTAATGTGCGATTACAGGTGGAAACGCAGTACCATCCCGGGCAATTCGATGTCATCCCGCTTTAGCCCGCATTTCTCACCAGCCGGTCATGGGCCTGCCGCCAAGTCGTTGTCGGCATGGGAGAAATCCGTGAGGATTCAGCCCTATTTGAAAATACAGTTTGTTTCGGGCCCGCGGCCGGCTGGTGAGAAATGAGGGCCAGCCGGCATCCCCGCAGGCGGCTGTTGAAATGGTCGCTCGGCACGCTGGCCGGCATCATCATCCTGGCCAGTATTCTCGTGGGCCTGTTTCGCATAGCGGCCAATTTGCTGCCGCGCTACCATGACGAAATCCAGCAGCAGATCGCAGTGCAGTTGCATGCAAAAGTGGAGATCGGAGCCATCTCGCTGGTCTGGCGTGGCTGGGGGCCCGCCCTGGTATTCCATGACGTGCGTGTACGCGGTTCTAAGAAGGCGCCAGTGGTCATCAGCGCAAAGGTGTTGCGGCTCGATTTCACGGCTTGGGCCCTGGTGCACGGCACTGCCGCGAGGCCCGCGGGTTTCAATGTAATCAGTCCGCGGATCACGCTTAAACAGTTGCCTGGAGGACAGTTCGTAGTCCCTGGGCTGCACATGCCCGCGGGCCGAGGGGGGTCGCAGTTGAAGTCGATGCTGCGCGATTCCATAACAGTGCGGGACGGCCGGTTGCGTCTCGAACTCGGAGGGAAGCAGCCGGCTATCTGGCATTTCGATAAGCTCAAGCTTGAAATCGGTTCTGGACACCGCCACAGCGTGAAGCTGGGAGTCACTCTTCCGCAAGCGCTAGGCAAGGGGCGCCTGCAATTGGCCGGCGTGGTGACCACGCTGGATGCCGAATTTGCCCACTGGACATGGCGCGGGCATATGACACTCGACCGCCTGCAGCTGGATGGCCTCAACCGTTTTCTGCCCGACTCCGCGCCGACCATCTCGGGGTCGTTGGCACTGAGCAGTCAATTCAGGGGCAAGGGCAAAGCGCCCGGCAATGCAGCGGGGCGTATCAGCCTCGATAAGTTGACTGCGGGTCGGGAGCGCATCGGGCACTTCCAGAGCAGTTTCACCTATACGGGCGGCCAAGCACAGACGTTGTCTTTGGCGGATCCTCAGATGGTGCTCAAGCACCAGGTCTGGCAGCCGGGACGCCTGCAGTTTAGCCATGATGCAACCGGCCGTCTGCATTTCGGCGTACAAAAACTACCGCTCGATATCGTGCCCGAGCTGGCTGGTTTTTTACCTCCGGCCCAGAGCAAGTTGGCACAACAGTTGGCTGCCATGCGGCCCTCCGGCCGGGTGGATAACCTGCTTTTTTCCCTGACGCCCGGCCGGCCCGATTTTGGTATGGAGGCCGTGTTGCATGATGTTTCCATCAATCACGTTGGCAACCTGCCGGGTTTCGAACATCTCAGTGCCCGCGTCGCTATCCGGCACGGGGTGGGCCAAGTGGATGTCGACGCGCCGGGCTTGACGTTATTGATGCCCAAGCTGTTCGGGCACGCAGTGGCCCTGGATACGGTGCGCGGAAAGGTCCTCGTTGCCAGTACCGCGAGCGATGTCATGATCGGGATGCCGCGCATGACACTCACCGGCCCCGCGTTGTCGGGCGCCGTAAAGGGGGTCATTCGGGTGCCGCACAAGGGTTCGCCTTTCATCCAGCTGGCAGCTTACGCCCGAGGAGCGGATGCGGTTACTGCCCGCAAGCATTATCTGCCCCACGGCTTGTTACCCAAACCGCTCGACAATTGGCTGATGAAAAGTTTCAGTGGCGGACGAATTACCGATGCCCGTTTGTATTTCGACGGTCCCGTGAACATGTTTCCTTACAAAGACGGCGGTGGCTACTTCGGCGTGAATTTTGGTTATAGGGGTGTCAGTCTGAGTCCGGGCTTCGGCTGGACGCCGATGGAAAAGCTCAGCGGCCGGGTACAGTTTCATAACAACGGCATGTATGCCAGCATCACCGGAGGCGCGATATCCGGTGCACATGTAATCAGCGGTTCGGCGGCCATCCCCGACTTTTTTGACGTGCAGCTGCACGTACATGCCGATGTGGCGGGCAATGCCGAGGACTTTCTCGATTTTCTGCGCCACAGCCCGGTCTCGAAGCAACTGGGCGGTGCGCTGAACCCCTTGCATGCAGACGGGCCGACGCGCACGAAGCTCGAGCTCGACCTGCCGGTCATGCATCCCAACAAGTTCCACTTGAAGGGCCAGTTGATATTGAATGGTGTGACGGCACGTTATGGCCAACTGCCGTTTGCCCTCACCGACATGAAGGGAAGTGATGTCTACGACGGCAAGGGCCCGCTGGGCGGACGTTTTAGCGCGCGATTGAAGGGCGCGCCGGTCGTGCTCAAGCTCGGCCGTTCGGCGAAGAAGAAGGCCGTGTTGGCGACTCTGACGGGAAAGCTGCCTGCGCAGGCGGTGGCCTCGACCATGAAATTGACACCCGGCAAGTACCTGTCCGGCTCGCTGCCGTTGCAACTCACCCTGACAGTGCCACTCGCCCATAAGGGGCCGCCCATTTCGCTCGACATCGATTCCTCGCTCAAGGGCCTGGCTATCAAGCTGCCTGCACCCCTGGGCAAGAGTGCGACCGCGGCCGTTCCGATGGCCGCGCACCTCGACATTCACGGTGCGCGTTTGGTGGCCGCCGCGCATTACGGTGACAAGGTCTCCGGCTGTGCCGATATTGATGTCGGAGCGAGTTCACCCGCTGTGCGTGGCTTGCATGTGTTGCTGGGATCCCAGGGGTGTTCGACGCCGGCACCAGGGCTTTTGGTTACGGGCAGTTGGCCGAAGCTCGATCTGGGCCCCTGGCTGAAATTGGCGCCCAAGGGAGTTTTCGCCGGCAGTAAAAAGGATGTCGGGCAGCGCTTCGATGCCCTGGCATTCAATGTCCACTTTGGTGCTCTGACATTGATGCACCAGTCATTCAAGGACGAACGTGTCTCCGGCCGGCTCAGGCAGCAACGGTTGCAAATGATGTTCGAGGGAGAGGACTTGGCGGGCAAGGCGCAAATTCCGCGGTGGCCAACCAACGACAATCCCATTGTGGCTGAAATCACTCATGGCCGTTTTACCGTACCGTCCAAGTCAGTGGTCAGTTCGCCATCGACGACCACTGCGGCAGTGCCGGCAACCAGGGCGACGGCCCTGGCTGCTGCTACCAGTCCGGCAGCCGCGACCACCGGAAAAGCGCAAGCGGGCGTGGCGGCATCAAAGGGCAAATCCATGCGCCCGCAGGATGTGCCGCCTTTCGTCTTGCATGCCGATAGCATCGCACTGGGTCAGGCGTCGTTCAATGATGTATTGGTCAAGGCGGCGAGGGTGCCGGGCGGCATTCTCATCAATCCGTTACGCATAGGCAAAGGCACACTGGATTTCGACGGTACGCTGGTGTGGATAAAGCCGGACGGTCAAACGGGACACGGTCAGGGGGCCCTGAAATTCCTGGCGCATGTGCACAGTCTCGGCACCTTGCTCAAGGGTGTAGGACTCGGTCCGGTGGTGACCGGGCATGGTGCCGTGAGTGCGTCCCTGGCTTGGTCGGAGCAAAGTTTGCAGGGCGCCAAGTTCACTGACCAACTGCTCGGCAAGGTCAGCATGGATTTACGCGATGGGGAAATTTCGCAGGTCAATCCGGGTGCCGGTCGGCTGCTTTCCCTGTTGAACCTTGCGAATATCCCGCGTTACCTGACATTCAATTTTCATAACCTCATGGGGAAGGGATTTCCTTTCAATCGCATATACGGGGATTACGACATCAATCAGGGCGTGGCCGACACCAAGGGCTTGGTCATAGACAGTTCGGTAGCCTGGATCAAGTTGACAGGCGCACTCAATTTCGACGATCAGACCTTGAACCAGAATGCGCTTATTGAGCCGAACTATACGGGTTCTCTGCCCATTATCGGTGCCCTTGTCGGTGGTCTGGGCGTGGGTGCTGCCGTGTTCGCTATCACCAAAATATTCAGCGGTGTGATCGCGCAGGCGTCGCAACTCAACTACTCTATTACCGGACCTTTCAGTCATCCGCTGGTCAAGCCGGTCAAATCCACACCGGCGGCTCACAACGGCAAACAAACGTCCGCGGGAAGCAAATGATGAAAAAGCTGTTCCTTTCCATCCTGTTGGCGACCGGCTGTCTGGGAGCCCAGGCAGCTGATAATGGTGGGTGGATGTTGACTCAAGCGCAATGGAGCGGGGTTACGCAGGCCTCCCAGGTGGCGGCGATTACACCATTGCGCCAGGCCGTCAAGGCCTTGGATGCGCAACCCGGGGCACGGCTGGTGGTCGTACACAATGGCGGTGAGGATGGGCTGTTCTGGGCTTCAAATCTTGAAGGCTGGCTGGTGTCTCTCGGTGTGCCCACCGATCGCATTGTCGATCGTATAGGCGCCATCAAGCCCGGCCGGATCCGGTTGCAGATCGAGCCCGCGCCGAAAGGTTGACCATGCCCCGCGCCGCGGTCATCCAGCTCAACTCCAATGCCGATGTAAGCGGTAACCTGCGCCGCACCCGGCATCTGCTCGAGCGCGCACGTGATGCGGGCGCTGCCCTGGCCGTATTGCCGGAAAATTTTGCCTGCATGCCGGGCACCCGCGCCGATCGACGGCGTGCTGCCGAAATGCCGGGGCGCGGGCCGATCCAGGACTTTCTTGCCGACTCCGCGTTGAAACTGGGCTTGTGGATCGTTGGAGGAACGCTGCCACTGAAGCACGCGCGGGATCCACGAGTAGCCGCCGCCGTTCTGGTATTCGACGATCGGGGTCGCCGGGTGGCGCGCTACGACAAGATGCATCTGTTCGACGTGGATGTACCCGGAAAGCGCGAGCGTTACCGTGAGTCGGCGTATTTTGTTCCGGGGCGCCGGCTGGTCGCACTCGATACGCCGATCGGACGGCTGGGTATTGGGGTTTGCTATGACCTGCGCTTTCCGGAGTTCTTCCGTGAGCTTGCGCTTAGGCACAAGTGCGTGGCTTTCGCGGTGCCGAGTGCCTTTACGGCCACGACGGGGTGCGCGCACTGGTCCCTGCTGGCGCGTGCCCGCGCCGTGGAGAATCAATGCTTTTTGTTGGCTGCCGCGCAGTCCGGGCGGCACCCGGACGGGCGTGAAACGTGGGGACACAGCCTGATCGTGGATCCGTGGGGTGAAACACTGGCGCAGCTGGCACGCCGCCCCGGAATGGCAGAGGCGCTGCTCGACCTAGCCGCCCAGCAGCGGCTGCGGCGCCGTTTCCCCGTGCTCGACCATGTGCGCCTTGGACAGCGCTCGTACAATAGAGGGCATGAGTAACTCGACCGCTGACACGGATACCGCTTCCAGTCTGGCCATCGCCCGCGAAACCCTGCTTGCGCCGGGCGGGCTCGACGAGCAGCATCTGGAAAAGATTTTTGGCCATTTGCTGGCCCGTCGTCTCGACTACGCCGACTTGTATTTCCAGGCCGAGCGCGCGGAAAGTTGGGCCCTCGAGGACGGGATCGTGCGTTCCGGAAGCGCCAACAGCTCCCGTGGCGTGGGCGTGCGTGCCTGTGTGGGCGAGCGCACCGGTTTCGCCTATTCCGACGACGTGGAAATGCCTGCACTGCAGGCCGCATCGGAAGCGGCGCGCGCGATAGCGCAACAGGGCGGACCGGCCCGCATCAAGGCCTGGAACGACCGTATGCCGGCGCGGCTCTACGAACCGCTCGATCCGATCGCGAGTCTCGATTCACCCGCCAAGGTGGCCTTGTTGGAAGCCATCGATAAAGAAGCGCGCCGACAGGATCCGCGTGTGACTCAAGTGTCGGCCAGCTTGGTAGCGCGTCATGAAGTGGTGTTGGTTGCGGCCAGCGACGGCCGCCTTGCAGCCGACGTGCGCCCGCTGGTACGCATCAACGTCAGTGTCATTGCCGAACAGAACGGCCGCCGGGAATCCGGTTTTGCCGGCGGTGGTGGACGTTACGGATTCGACGTGCTCGAGCATGAAGACCGCGCGCTCGGGTATGCACGCGAGGCCGTGCGCCAGGCTTTGACTGCACTCGAGGCCCAGGCCGCGCCGGCGGGTGCCATGCCCGTGGTGCTCGGCCCCGGTTGGCCGGGCGTGCTGCTGCACGAAGCGGTGGGTCACGGTCTGGAGGGCGACTTCATCCGCAAGGGGACGTCGGCCTTCGCTGGCCGGGTGGGCGAGCGCGTGGCCAGCCCGCTATGCACGGTGGTCGATGACGGCACTTTACCCGGGCGCCGGGGCTCTTTGTCCATTGACGATGAGGGGACTCCAACCCAGCACAACGTGCTGATCGAAAATGGTGTGCTCAAAGGTTTTCTCTATGACAAGCAGAATGCCCGCCTCGCCGGAACGAATTCCACTGGCAGCGGACGCCGTGAATCTTTTGCCCATCGTCCGATGCCGCGCATGACCAACACCTACATGCTCGCCGGTCCGCACGATCCGGAAGAGATTATTGCCTCGGTCGAACGGGGACTGTATGCGGTCAACTTCGGTGGCGGCCAGGTCGACATCACCTCAGGCAAGTTCGTGTTCTCGGCGAGCGAGGCCTACCTGATCGAGAAGGGCAAGGTAACTCGCCCGGTCCGGGGTGCGACCCTGGTGGGCAATGGGCCCGACGTGCTGACTCAAGTCTCTATGGTAGGCAACGACCTGGCGTTGGACGAAGGCGTCGGCGTGTGCGGTAAGGAAGGCCAGAGCGTCCCGGTCGGCGTCGGCATGCCCACCGTGAAGCTTGACAAGCTCACCGTCGGCGGAACGGACTAAAGGAACATAGAAGCTGTTCCGGCGATCGGCCTAAATGACTTGGTCGGCGTAAGAACGTCTTCGTCCATGTCGGCTCTGAATGACCAGATTCAGGTCTCTGCTTCAACGTCGTTGCTCGGCC
>CAZPJI010000024.1:0-34907 GCA_964586925.1 uncultured Gammaproteobacteria bacterium | reverse complement strand
GCCAAGGAGATCGAGCTCAAGGACAAGTTCGAGAACATGGGCGCCCAGATGGTGAAGGAAGTCTCCTCGCAGACCTCCGACGTCGCCGGTGACGGCACCACCACCGCCACGGTGCTCGCCCAGGCCATCCTGCGCGAGGGCCTGAAGTCGGTCACCGCCGGCATGAACCCGATGGATCTGAAGCGCGGCATCGACATGGGCGTGGTCGCGGCCACGGGTGAGCTCGCGAAGCTTTCCAAGCCCTGCGACACCGACACCTGGATTGCCCAGGTCGGCGCCATCTCGGCCAATTCCGACACCTCCATCGGCGACATCATCGCCAATGCGATGAAGAAGGTCGGCAAGGAAGGCGTGATCACCGTCGAGGACGGCTCGGGCCTGGAAAACGAGCTTGAGGTCGTCGAGGGCATGCAGTTCGACCGCGGCTACCTCTCGCCCTACTTCATCAACAACCAGCAGACGATGTCGGCGGAGCTCGAGAACCCCTACATCCTCATCTGCGACAAGAAGATCTCCAACATCCGCGAACTGCTGCCGGTGCTCGAGTCCGTCGCCAAGGCCGGCCGCCCGCTGCTGATCGTGGCCGAGGACGTCGAGGGCGAGGCGCTTGCCACGCTGGTGGTCAACAACCTGCGCGGCATCGTCAAGGTCGCAGCCGTGAAGGCGCCGGGCTTTGGTGATCGCCGCAAGGCCATGCTCCAGGACATCGCCGTGCTGACCGACGGCCAGGTGATCTCCGAAGAGGTCGGCCTGCAGCTGGAGAAGACCACGCTCGAGGATCTGGGCCAGGCCAAGAAGGTGCAGATCAAGAAGGACGACACCACGATCATCGACGGCGCCGGCAAGAAGGCCGACATCGAGGCCCGCGTGGAGCAGATCCGCAAGCAGATCGAGGAAACCTCCTCGGACTACGACAAGGAGAAGCTCCAGGAGCGCGTCGCGAAGCTCGCCGGCGGTGTGGCCGTGATCAAGGTCGGTGCCGCCACCGAGATCGAGATGAAGGAAAAGAAGGCCCGTGTCGAAGACGCCCTGCATGCCACGCGTGCGGCGGTCGAGGAAGGCATCGTGCCGGGCGGCGGCGTCGCCCTGGTCCGTGTGCTGGACAAGATCAAGGGCCTCAAGGGCGCCAACCACGAGCAGGATCAGGGCATCGCCATCGTGCGCCGCGCGATGGAAGAGCCTCTGCGCCAGATCGTGACCAACTCCGGCGCCGAAGCTTCTGTCGTCATCGCCAAGGTCCGCGAGGGCAAGGATAACTTTGGTTATAACGCCCAGACCGGCGAGTTCGGCGACATGATCGACATGGGCATCCTGGATCCGACCAAGGTCACGCGTTCCGCGCTGCAGAACGCCGCGTCCGTATCGGGCCTGCTGCTCACGGCTGAAGCCATGGTTGCGGAACTGCCGAAGGAGGAGAAGGCTCCGGAAGGCGGCGACATGGGTGGCATGGGCGGAATGGGAGGCATGGGCGGCATGATGTAAGCCGCTCGGCACTCAGCCCGAGAAACTGAAGCCCCGCCTCGCGCGGGGCTTCTTTTTTTTGCGCTCCACGCCGAGATTGGCCAAGGTGCCCCGTTCCCAAGCCAATCTCAACCGCGCTGACGAGCACGCCAAAAAGGACTCCGGAGGCGCTTCTCGACCTATCGCCCTCCCTACCAACCGTGCGGCAGCAAGCTTTCAGGAGATTTCTTTCGCAGGCCCGGAAATCGGAGTATATTCAGATACATGTCAACTGCCATACAGGCAAGAGGGCAGTATGAAGTCGATAGTGTCCATATTGTTTGCCAGCAGCGTCCTGGCCTTTTCCGGCTGTTCCATTTACAAGTCATCGTCGCTTGGCCCGGATCTCGCCAAAGCAAAAGCAGCAGGCGCTCCGATTCTGATCTACGCCATTGGCGTCCCCGGCCAGATCCCTGTCAGCGGTAATCGAACCGCCGTGCCGGTCTACATCCAATTCCTGGTCGCGTCCGAACAACCCATTGAACGTATCCGTTTCTTTTTCACGGCATATTCACAACGGGGACGTCCGGTCTTGAACCAGCGAGGACAGCACCTGGAAATGGTCTTGATTAGTCCGGGGAAATTCTCTCCCGGAGGCAACTATGAGGTCAACAGCTTTCATTCCACGCCTGCCGGTTTTCCGGGAGGCAGCGTTGCCTGCGTAGAGTTGAGAAGCATGATCCTGACCTACAGCGACGGGAAGAAACAACACTTCACCCGTTCGTCGCTTTTGACCGCGATCTTACCGCCCTTACGCCGCCACTGCACAGACAAGGGTCCACGCGTCGAATCACTGATGAGCAGTTCCAACCCTTGAAAAACAGCAGCGATGCCGACTTCTGCTCTTGATTCGCCTCATCCTGCGCGTTAGGGTATGCAGGTAGCCGGGGGTGCCCGCATAAGCGGGCTGAGAGATACCCATGGAACCTGATCCGGTCAGTACCGGCGGAGGAAAGGCTGGCGCTCGCAAACCTATGAAATAAAATGAAATCCGGGATCTAGCCCGAACTTCACAAATTTGGCGCAGTTTCGCCATCGCAACCGTTTCCGATTGCATCCGAGCGGAGCTGAATCGTCCGCCCAGGGGGTTGCCGTTCCAGTCACCACGCACACACAAGACGAGGAGTCACCAATGAGCGCTGTCATAGAAGATGTCCAGACCCGTACCCACAAGCTTGCCGCGGAAGTCACGCGTCCATGGCCGGCCTCTGAGCGCATATACGTGCAGGGCTCGCGGCCGGACCTCAAGGTCGCCATGCGCCAGGTCCTGCTCTCGCCTACCCACGACCATAACGGGAACATCGAGGAAAACCCGCCGATCCCGCTTTACGACACCTCGGGACCCTACACCGATCCGGACGCCGATATCGATCTCACGCGTGGCCTCCCGGCTTTGCGTGCCGCCTGGATCGAGGAGCGCGGAGACTGCGAGCAACTCGACGACCTCACCTCGGAATACGGACGCGCGCGTTATGCCGACCCGGACCTGCGCCATCTGCGCTTCGCCCATATCCGCAAACCGCGGCGGGCCCGCGCGGGGCGGAACGTCACCCAAATGCATTACGCCCGGCGCGGCACCGTGACCCCGGAAATGGAGTACATCGCCATCCGCGAAAACTGCCGACTGCAGGAACTGCGCCAGGACCCGCGTTACGAGGCACTCCTGCGCCAGCACCGGGGCCAGTCCTTCGGCGCCGCCATTCCGGATGAAATCACGCCCGACTTCGTGCGTGAAGAAGTTGCCCGCGGCCGCGCCATCATCCCGGCAAACATCAACCACCCGGAACTGGAGCCGATGATCATCGGGCGCAATTTCCGGGTCAAGATCAACACCAACATCGGCAATTCCGCGGTCACCTCCTCCATCGCAGAAGAAGTCGAAAAGCTCGCGTGGTCGGTAAGGCTCGGCGGCGACACGCTAATGGACCTGTCGACCGGCAAGAATATTCACGAGACACGCGAGTGGATCGTGCGCAACTCGCCGGTGCCGATCGGTACCGTACCCATCTACCAGGCCCTCGAGAAGGTCGACGGGAAGGCCGAGGAATTGACCTGGGAGTTGTACCGCGACACGCTGATCGAGCAAGCCGAGCAAGGTGTGGACTACTTCACGATCCACGCCGGCGTGCTGCTCCGCTATGTCCCGCTGACCGCCAACCGCGTCACCGGCATCGTCTCGCGCGGCGGCTCGATCATGGCCAAGTGGTGCCTGGCCCACCACCAGGAAAGCTTCCTCTACACGCACTTCGACGACATCTGCGAAATCATGAAAGCCTACGACGTCTCCTTCTCGCTGGGCGACGGGCTGCGCCCCGGCTGCATCGCCGATGCCAACGACGAAGCTCAGTTTGCGGAACTGAAAAGCCTGGGCGAACTCACCCAAAAGGCCTGGGAGCACGACTGCCAGGTCATGATTGAGGGCCCCGGTCATGTACCGCTGCAAATGGTGAAGGAAAACGTCGATCGCGAGCTCGCAGACTGTTACGAAGCGCCTTTCTACACCTTGGGTCCGCTAGCGACCGACATCGCACCCGCCTACGACCACATCACCAGTGCTCTGGGCGCGGCCAACATCGGCTGGTATGGCACGGCCATGCTCTGCTACGTCACACCCAAGGAGCATCTGGGTCTGCCCGACCGGGAAGACGTTCGCGACGGTGTAATCACCTACAAGATCGCCGCCCATGCTGCTGACCTGGCCAAAGGCTTTCCGGGCGCCCAATTGCGCGACAACGCCGTATCCAAGGCGCGGTTCGAATTCCGCTGGGAAGACCAGTTCAACCTGGCGCTCGATCCTGAGCGGGCGCGTGAATATCACGACCAGACACTTCCCAAGGAAGCACACAAGACTGCCCATTTCTGCTCCATGTGCGGCCCCAACTTCTGCTCCATGAAAATCACCCAGGATGTCCGGGACTACGCGGCCGAGCATGGCATCGACTCCGAACAGGCCCTGGAGGAAGGAATGGCTGAAAAAGCCCGCGAATTCCGGGAAAATGGGCAGATTTATCGCGAAGTTTGAGTTGAAACAGAGAAAAACCTTGCACAACCCGATGCAGCGTCTAAAATGAAATCAGGACATGCGGGCCTGGGAGTTGCGCCATGCTGATCCTTACAAGACGAGTCAATGAGACACTAATGATCGGTGATGGCATTACCATCACCGTCCTCGGGGTCAAGGGAGGGCAGGTCCGACTGGGCATCAATGCCCCCCGGGACGTTGCCATTCATCGCGAAGAGGTCTTGCACCGACTGAGCGGTGACGGAGAGGCTGCGGAGGTTTCCACCGAGAAATCCGCCAAGGCTACATCTGGAAAATCCCCCTGATTCTGTCACCGAAACGTATCTCATCGGCCTGATATGTTATCCTGCGCGCCTGCTGTGGCACGCCGGGACGGGCGGGTTGCGCATTGAAAACCGGAGAGGTGGCCGAGTGGTCGAAGGCGCTCCCCTGCTAAGGGAGTAAGGGCCTAAAAGCCCTTCGAGGGTTCGAATCCCTCCCTCTCCGCCAGGCACAGGAAAAGGGTCCAATGGACCCTTTTTTTGTGCCTTGTGAATCAGGGGTTCGAACCCTCGAAAAGAACGATCACGGGTTCGACAAATCGACGCCAGTCGATTTGGACGCGCGAAGCGCGCCCGAAGGGTGAGACCGAAGGCCTCATCAATCCCTCCCTCTCTCACCGCGGCACCAGGTATAACCCCTGAGCTATTGGCACGAAAACCTGCCCAAAAACGAAGGCCCCGCTCTTTGAGCAGGGCCTCGTATTGGCTGGGGGACCAGGATTCGAACCTGGGTTGACGGAGTCAGAGTCCGTAGTCCTACCGCTAGACGATCCCCCAAATGACCGGCAAACGAACTCGTCGCCCGCTGTTGAGCGCAGTAACTCTTTCTTAACGCTTGCTGAACTGGGTGGCGCGGCGGGCCTTATGCAGGCCAACCTTCTTACGCTCCACCGCACGCGGATCGCGCGTGATGTAGCCGGCCTTGCGCAGGCCAACCTTGAGCTCGGCGTCGTAGTCGACCAGCGCACGCGCCAGCCCGTGACGAATCGCGCCTGCCTGGCCCGTGGGGCCGCCGCCGGCGACCGTCACGAAGACGTCGAAGTGATCGGCCGCCTCGGCCTTGACGAGCGGTTGGCGCACGATCATACGCGAGGTCTCGCGGCCGAAGTATTCATTCAGCGGCTTGCTGTTGACCGTGATATTGCCGCTACCCGGGCGCAGAAAAACACGCGCTGCCGCAGTCTTGCGGCGTCCGGTTCCGTAATTCTGTCTGCTAGTTGCCATCAAATGGTTCCGCCTGTAATCAGAGCTTCAGTTCTTCGGGCTGCTGCGCCACGTGCGGGTGTTCAGCCCCGTTATATACGCGCAGCTTCTTCATCATGGCACGGCCCAGCGGGGTCCGCGGCAGCATGCCGCGCACCGCGTGAACGATCACCTCGCTGGCATCCTTCTCGATCTGCTTCTCGAGGGTGATGCTCTTGAGGTTGCCGATGTAGCCGGTATGGTGATGGTATTCCTTCTGTTTGCGCTTGCGCCCGGTTACACGCACCTTTTCGGCGTTAATCACGACGATGTGATCGCCGGTGTCCACATGGGGCGTGAACTCGGGCTTGTGCTTGCCCTTGAGGCGGCGCGCGAGCTCTGTCGCCAGGCGCCCGAGGACCTGATCGTCGGCGTCCACGACATACCAGCCGTGGCGCACTGTTTCCGGTTTTGCCGATACCGTCGTCTTCATTAGCTAACAGCCCGTAATTGGCTACATTCAAGCCGCGTAGGATACCCCAAACACCCCCGGCTGATCAACCCTTCAGGGGGAGCTTATTCCGGTTCGTCCGGCAGGCGCAGACGCTCGACGATCCGGCCGTTCAGGAGGTGCTCGTCGATAATCTCGTCCATATCCTCGGCGTCATCATACGTGTACCAGACCGCCTCCGGGTAAACCACCGCGACCGGGCCCTCGCTGCAACGGTCCAGGCAACCGCTCTTGTTCACCCGCATTTTCCCGGGACCACTCAGGCCGAGCGCCTTCAGGCGCTTCTTGGCATGCAGCCTGACGGCCTCGGCGTCGTGCTGGGCACAACACTGGGAACCGTCCTTGCGCTCGTTGGTGCAGACGAAAAGGTGGCGTTTGTAAAAACTCACGAGCCCCGCCCCCCGGTCAGTCGGCAGATAATCAACTGAAAATATTGCCGAAGGTGTACTGGACCGACACCGACAATGTCGTTGTGGTCTGCGGATTGCCGGCTGGCACGCTGGAATTGTGCTGCGCCATATACGAGAGCACAAAGGCCAGGTTATTCACCAATTGGGCCTGCACGCCGACCTGAAACTTGGAGTACAGGTTGAAATTGCTCTTCTCGAGCGTCAGGCTCTGCTCGATGGTACCGTTTTGACTGAATTGCCAGTTGTATAGCTCGCGACTACGCGCCGCCGGGGAATTATTGGTCTCACCCGTGATCGATTCGGCCCGGGTGTAACCGGCACCAATTTCGAACTTCAGACTTTGTGCCTTGGTCTGGAGGGCGAGAACACCGTAACCGGCCACGGCCGAACCCTGGTAACGGTAACCGCTGAACCGGTCATGGATATAGCCCACGTAACCGAACAGATAACTGCGTGCCGAGAGCAGGCGATTGCTCTGGGCCGCCCCGAAATACTGTTCCGCCGTGGTCTGACCGTCCGTGGTGGCCGTGGTCGCTTGCAGATCCAACCGGTGCTGCCATAATGGGGTGTTGTAGCCCAGCTTGAGCTCGCTGTTGAGACTGGACGTGGAATTGGAGCTGTGCGTCGCCAGGTATCCCAGCGAGAACTGCGCCCCGAAACCCAGGTTCTTGGGCTTCTGGGCCGGATTGGCAATCAGCGTCTCGTTGGCAAAACTGGCCAGGCCCGCAGGCTCGAGGCTGATGCCCCCGGCAAGCAGAGACGTGGCTAGAGTTGTAGCGAGAACGAGCACGGCGCGACTCCTGTCCAATCAGACGCTTATGATAACAACGATGAGTGAAATCGAAGCTTCCTCCCTGGATCGGATCACAAGAGACGCCGAGCGCTGCGTAAAGTGCGCGCTATGCCTTCCCCATTGCCCCACTTATGGCCTCACCCACGAGGAAGGCGACTCTCCGCGCGGACGCATCGCCCTGATCGAGGCCATTGCAGAGGGCTCCCTGGAGCCGGGCGCCGGCGCGTGCGATCATCTTGAGGGCTGCCTGAGCTGTCGGGCCTGCGAAGCCGTTTGCCCGGCCGGTGTGCCCTATGGGCGCCTGATCGACGATGCCCGTGCCTTTCTACCCGTGCGGGGACGCGAAAGTCCCGTCTCGCGCTTGTTGCGCCAGCTCGCCTTATCCCCCCGCCTGCTTGCCGCGCTCCTGAAACTGGCGCTGCCATTGGCTGGATTGCCGCTGCCTCTGCCGGGACGCGGGCTGTTGCGCGCTGCCCGACGCATCCGCTTGAGCCTTCCAAAGGGTCCGGAAACCGGCGAAAAAGTACAACTATTCCTCGGCTGCATCGCTCCCGCCCTGGACACAGACACACTCAACGCAACTGCCGCTCTGATTTCCAGGGCCGGCTATGGTGTGGAAGTACCGGAGAAGCAGGGCTGCTGCGGGGCGCTGGCTCAGCACGCGGGAGAACGCCGACAGGCCATTGCCCATGCCCGGCGTAACGCTTCGGCCTTTTCCGGAACAGCTCCGATCATAGAAACGGCCAGCGGCTGCGGAGCGCAATTGATTGAATACGGTCCATTGCTGGAAAACGGCGAATCCTTCGCGCAGCGCGTACACAGCATCGAGGACTGGCTGGCGGAAACCATCACGAACGGCAGGTTAAAGCCCGCACAGGATATGCCTCCCGTCCGCGTGGCCCTGCATACGCCCTGTACCCAACGCAACGTGCTTCGCATCGACGCTCCGCGCCGCTGCCTCGAAGTCTTGCCGAATGTCGAAGTCACCGCCTTGCCGCCGGGCTGCTGCGGTGCGGCCGGCACCTATTGCCTGGACCGGCCCGGAGCGGCAGCACAATTACGCAAACCGCATGTGGAAGCGGCTCGCACTTTCAGGGCCGATATCGTAGTCACCACCAACATCGGCTGCCGCCTGCATCTGGCCGACGGCCTCGGCAGGGAAATCCCCGTCGTTCATCTCGCCCGCTTCCTGGAATCACGACTCGAATCAAGATCCGCCGCCGGATCTTGAATTAAAATCACCGTTATGCGCAACGTGGCACTTTCCCGCACCGATCAGTTCATCAACGGTCTGGACCGGATCCTGCGCACGCTCTGGGGCAAGCCGGAGGGCACCGAACGCCCCAATCCCGCAGGACATTCGCACCACGACCACACCCTGAACGAAGACGAACGCCGCAAGTCGGGACGTCTCATGCGCGTCAATTTCTCCGGCGAAGTCGCGGCACAGGCGCTTTACCACGGGCAAGGACTGTTTGCGCGTGACGCCTCCGTTGCCAGGCGCATGCAAAGGGCGGCGGACGAGGAAAACGATCACCTGATCTGGTGCCGTGCGCGCCTGGAGGCGTTGGAAGCCCGGCCCAGCCTCCTCAACCCCTTCTGGTACCTGGGCGCCTTCTCCATCGGCGCGGGCGCTGGCATCATCGGGGATGCCGCCAGTCTGGGATTCCTCGAGGAAACCGAGACCCAGGTAGTCGAGCACCTGGATCGCCATCTCAAGCGTCTGCCCGAAAAGGACACCGCTTCGCGGCGGGTACTGGAGCAAATGCGCACCGACGAGGCCCAGCACGGCAAAAACGCCCGCGCTGCAGGTGCCAGACGCCCACCACCACCCGTACGCACGGCCATGAAATTCGCCTCGCGCGTGATGACCGGAACGGCTTACTGGATCTGAATGCTCGGGGTGGCAAACCCGCTGCCGGAAGGCTTCAGTCCACGTCCTCGAAGGCCGGCTCGCTCATGTTGCAGCCGTAAAAAATCTCGAGCATCTCGTTCTTGACCCGATCCTTGATGTCTTGGGCCTCTTCCGGGTCCAGTTCGTCGTCGTCGGTGCCGAACAGATAGTTGTCGAGGTCGAACTCACTCAAGAGCATGCGGGTGTGGAAGATGTTGTGCTGATAGACGTTGAGGTCGAGCATCTGGTAGCGCTCGCGCACGTCCCCGCTCATGAAGTTCTGGATCGAAGTGATGTCGTGGTCGATGTAATGCTTCTGCCCCATCACGTCGCGCGTGAAGCCGCGCACCCGGTAGTCGATGGTGACGATGTCGGACTCGAACACATGGAGCAGGTAGTTCAGCGCGCGCAGCGGGGATATCCGCCCGCAGGTGGACACGTCGATGTCGGCGCGGAAGGTGCTGATGCCGCCGTCCGGATGGCTCTCCGGATAGGTGTGCACGGTGATATGACTCTTGTCCAGATGTCCGACCACGGCCTCGGGCACCGGGCCCGGGATTTCCTCGTCCGCGTGCGCGGTCATCTCGGCGCCCAGCGGCTCCTCGGAAATCAGCATGGTCACGGAGGCGCCCTGAGGCTCGTAATCCTGGCGCGCGATATTGAGGATATTGGCGCCGATGATGTCGGAGACCTGGGTGAGGATTTCGGTCAGGCGCTCGGCATTGTAGGCCTCATCGATATAGTCGATGTATTCGGCACGGTGTTCGGCCGTCTTGGCGTAACAGATGTCGTAGATGTTGAAACTGAGCGTCTTGGTGAGGTTATTGAACCCGTGCAGCCGCATCCGCTCGCGCGATTGAGCCAATCATCTGTCCTCCATACCGTGGGCGTCCGGGCCGCCCGGCCCGTCGAATCCGCGTATTATCGCGCCCCGGGACCTAGAATCAAACCCCCGTCAGTGCCTCGCGCATACGCCCGATAGTAGCGGCGTAGTCACCGCTGCCGAAGATCGCCGAGCCGCTGATGAAGGTATCTGCGCCCGCACGGGCGATCCCGGCGATATTGCCGGCATCCACACCACCGTCCACAGCCAGTCGGATCTCGCGGCCGCTTTCCTCGATCATGCCGCGCACTTCGGCGATCTTCTTCAGGCTTTCCCCAATGAATTTCTGCCCGCCGAAACCGGGATTAACCGACATGATCAGCACCCAGTCCAGCCTCCACATCTCGTGGCGCAGCCATTCCACCGGCGTGGCAGGGTTAAGGACCAGACCCGCCTTGGCGCCCCCGTCCTGGATGCGCTGCAGGCTGCGATCGATGTGCTGCGTCGCCTCGGGATGGATCATGATGGTGTCCACGCCTGCGGCCAGGAAGTCCTCGATCAGCCGGTCCGTGGGGCTGACCATGAGATGCGCATCAATGGGCGCCTGGATCCCATAATCGCGCAGGGCCTTGGCCAGGGGCGCGCCGAAGGTGAGATTGGGCACGTAATGGTTGTCCATCACGTCGAAATGGATCCGGTCGCCGCCGGCCTCCAGCACGGCCGCGACGTCCTCGCCCAGACGGGCAAGGTCCGCGGACAGGACCGAGGGCGTAATCCAGTATTCGCGCATGGCGGCGTTCCAGCTTCGGCAACGCGGGCATTTTATCGCGCTGCGGAGCCCAATCCACGGAAAATTCTCGCCAAGACGCAAAGACCGCTAAGAAATAACGAGATCGCTCTCCCCCTTGCTCGCATCGCGAGGAAGGGGGAGCCGGAGGGGGATTCGAAAGAAGATCGCGGCGGGGACCGCCGCTCCCACGGAACAACTCTCCTCTTGAGGAGAAGGAGCAATTCTTTAAACACTCTGCAAACTCTGCGTCTCTGCGAGAGTCTTTACAGACTCAGATCAGGCCGCGCTCGGCGAAGGACACGGGTTCGCCCTCGCCCACCACGAAATGATCCAGCACACGCACCTCGACCAATGACAGCGCATCGACCAGCCGCCGTGTCAGAGCGCGGTCGGCGGCGCTCGGTTCGGGCACGCCCGAGGGGTGGTTGTGGGCGAAGATCACCGCCGCGGCATTCAGCGCCAGAGCACGCTTCACGACTTCACGCGGATAGACGCTCGCCCCGTCGAGGGTGCCCCGGAACAGTTCCTCGTCGCGGATGATGCGATGGCGCGTATCCAGGAACAGGCACACGAAAACCTCGTAGGCGAGATCACGCAAACGTGCACTTAGGTAGCGCCGCGTGGCGGCCGGGCTGGTAAACGCCTCGCCCCGCTGCAGCGCCTCGCCCATGTGGCGGCGAGCCAGTTCCAGCACTGCCTGGATCTGCGCGAACTTGGCCGGCCCCAATCCGGACGTGCGCGTGAATGCGGCCTCGTCCGCGCCGAGCAGCGCCCGCAACCCGCCATGCTCGACCAGCAACTCCTGGGCCAGATCCAGCGCACTCTTGCCGCGCACCCCGGTACGCAGAAAGATCGCCAGCAATTCGGCATCGGAGAGAGCAGCCGCACCGCGGGCCCGCAGCTTCTCGCGCGGGCGTTCGCCTTCCGGCCATTCGCGAATACTCAGACGATGCGGCAGCGCATCGCCATCCAGTCCCTTCCCTGGGATCATGACAGCCTCCCTGCTGTGTTTTCCGTCCCCGAACGCTACCATAGGGGACTGAAAACGCGAAAACCGGTGTCATGAACACGCTGGAGAACAAACACATCGTGCTGGGCGTCAGCGGCGGCATCGCAGCCTACAAGGCCGCCGACCTGGTGCGCCGTCTAATCGAGCGCGGCGCCGACGTGCGCGTGGTGATGACGGCTGCAGCGACACAATTTGTCACGCCGGCAACCTTCCAGGCCCTCTCGCACCACCCAGTGGCCACATCGCTCTGGGACGAGTCGCCCGAGACCGGCATGGGCCACCTGGAACTCGCGCACTGGGCCGACATCCTGCTCATCGCCCCGGCCACCGCCGACCTGATCGCGCGCCTCGCCCACGGCGTGGCCGACGACCTGCTGACAACCCTGGCGCTCGCCTGCGAGGCCCCGCTGGTGCTGGCCCCGGCCATGAACCACCGCATGTGGCTACACGCCGCGACCCGGGCCAACGTGGACCTTCTCACCACGCGCGGCACGCGCCTGCTCGGACCGGCAACCGGCGCGCTGGCCGAACGCGAGAGCGGCCCCGGACGGATGCTCGAGCCCGTGGAGATCGCCGAAGCGCTGGCCGGCGGCGGCGCACTGGGCGGCAAGCGTGTGCTGGTCACTGCCGGTCCGACCGAAGAACCGATCGATCCGGTGCGCTTTATCGGCAACCGCTCGAGCGGCAAGATGGGTTATGCCATTGCTGCCGCCGCGGCCCGCGCCGGCGCCGAGGTAACTCTCGTCAGCGGCCCCGTCGCGCTGGCGTCGCCGCCCGGCGTACGGCGTGTCGACGTGCGTACCGCCACGGCGATGCTCGAAGCAGTGGAGAAGGAAATCGACGGCACCGATCTGTTCATCGCCGCCGCGGCCGTAGCCGATTACGCCCCGCGTGAACAGGCCGCACAGAAGATCAAGAAATCCTCCGACACGTTGACGCTCGAACTGGTGCGCAACCCCGACATTCTTGCCACGGTCACCGGCCGCAAGCAGCGGCCTTACTGCGTCGGCTTCGCCGCGGAGACCGAAAACGTAACGGCCAACGCCCGCGCCAAGCTCGAAGCCAAGAAACTGGATCTCATCTGCGCCAACCTCGTCGGCGACGAGCACGCCTTCGGGCGCGACGACAACGCACTGATTGCCATCAGCACGGACGACGAAAACGACCTCGGCCGCGGCAGCAAACGCGAGCTGGCCGCGCGCCTCATCGAACTGATTGCCCACCGACTGGAATCCAAAGCATGAGCCAACGCATTGAAGTCCGGGTACTGCGCCCGGCAGTACTCGAACAGTGGGGACTGCCCCATTACGCCACGGACGGCGCCGCCGGCCTGGACTTGCGCGCCGCTCTGGAGACACCCCTGGAACTGAAGCCGGGTGCCACGGAATTAATTCCCTCCGGCATCGCCATCCATATCGGCGACCCGGGGACCGCGGCCATGATCCTGCCGCGATCGGGACTCGGGCATCGCCACGGCATCGTGCTCGGCAACCTGGTCGGACTGATCGATTCCGACTACCAGGGCGAACTGATGGTCTCGTGCTGGAACCGCGGCAAAGACGCCTACACAATCGAACCCGGCGAACGCATCGCGCAACTGATCTTTACCCCGGTGCTGCGGCCCGAGCTGGCCGTCGTGGACGAGTTCACGCCGAGCGAGCGGGGCGAGGGCGGTTTCGGCCACTCCGGCCGGCATTGAAACACTGTCCCCTGAGCGGGGCAAGGCAATATTGAGACTGCAGTAGTCGTCATTCCGGACGCGTAGCGATCCGGAATCCAGTCAAAACCGGAATCCCGGCCATCGGCCGGGATACTTCAGTGTGTACTGGATACCGGCTTCGCCGATATGACGGGTCAATGAAACCCGGCTCAGGCGGTGGCGCCGTACTCGCGGCGGTATTCGAGAAGCGCGTCGCGTTCCTCGGCGTGGGAGCCGCTCTCCTCGAGCCAGGCCAACACGTCGGAGAAGCTGATCAGGGCCTTCACCATGATGCCTTCCTCGGCGGCGAGTTCCTGGATCGCGCTTTGCTCGCCGCTGCGCCCGCGCTCCTCACGGTCAATCGCCACCACAAGCGCCGCCGGGGTCGCCCCGGCCTCGCGGATGAGCGCAATCGCTTCGCGCACTGCAGTGCCCGCCGTTACGACGTCGTCGACGATGCATATCCGTTTGCCTTCGAGCGAGGCGCCCACCAGGCGTCCGCCCTCGCCATGGTCTTTGGCTTCCTTGCGGTTGTAGGCTAGCGGCATATCGCTGCCGGTCTCGCCGGCATAGGCGCAGGCCGTTGCCACTGCCAGTGGAATGCCCTTATAGGCCGGGCCGAAGAGCACGTCCGGGACCGGGTCGAGCGTCTGCAGGGCCTGCGCGTAAAAGCCGCCGAGCTGCGATAGCCCCGCCCCGCTGGCAATCAGTCCCAGGTTGAAGAAATACGGGCTCTCGCGCCCTGATTTAAGCGTAAAGCGCCCGAAACGCAGCACGCCGGCTGCCAACGCAAAGTCTATGAAGTTTCTTTTCCGGTCGTCGAGTTGGGTCATCAAACTGCAGGTCCTGCCGATTGCCCCGGTATGATACTGCCCGGACCCGCGAAAAGCAGCGAAAAGAGGAATACGTGCGCATTATCAGCCTCAACGCCAACGGTATCCGTGCCGCCGCCAGGAAGGGCTTCTTCGACTGGCTGCCCGGCCAGGACGCCGATGTGGTCTGCATCCAGGAAACGAAGGCGCAGGAACACCAGCTCAACGATCCCGTTTTCTGCCCGGATGGCTACTCGTGTTACTACCGGGACGCGACCGTCAAGAAGGGCTACAGCGGCGTGGCGATTTATGCACGGCGCGAGCCCGACAAGGTACTCACCGAGCTCGGGTGGGACGCCTTCGACGAGGAAGGCCGCTACATCGAGGCGCGCTTCGGCAACCTTTCGATCGTGTCGCTCTACGTGCCCTCGGGATCCTCCAAGGACGAACGCCAGCAATTCAAGTACGAGTGCATGGACTGGCTGCTGTCGATCTTCGACAAGTGGAAGAAGAGCAAGCGCGAATACATCATCTGCGGCGACTGGAATATCGTACACACGGAAAAGGACATCAAGAACTGGAAAGGCAACCAGAAAAACTCAGGCTGCCTGCCCGAGGAGCGCGCCTGGCTGGACACCCTCTTCCACGACCGCGGCTGGGTCGACAGTTTCCGGACCTTGAAGCCCGAAGCGGTCGAATACACCTGGTGGTCCAACCGCGGCCGGGCACGCGAGAACAACGTGGGATGGCGCATCGACTACCAGGTGCTCAGCCCATCACTACGCAAACGGCTGAAAGACTGCTCGATCTACCGCGAAACTTTTTTCTCCGACCACGCACCCTTCACCGTGGACTACAGCGGCCGCCTGTGAACCGGGCCGACGCCCTCGCCATGGCGCGCGTGATCCTGTCACGCCGCATGCTCGTGGCCTTGCTGATGGGCTTTTCGTCAGGTTTGCCCTTATTGCTGACCCTGACCCTGATCCCCGCCTGGATGACCGAGCGTGGCATCTCGGTCGAGGTCATCGGACTGTTCGCGCTGGTCGGCCTGCCGTATACGTTCAAGTTCCTGTGGTCGCCGCTGTTCGACCGCTTTCGCGTGCCGCTCCTCGGCCGGCGCCGGGGCTGGCTGCTGGCCCTGCAAGTCATACTCGCCTTGGCGATCATCGGCCTCGGACTGACCGGCGTCCCCAACGCCAACCTGCTCGCCACGGCCAATCCCGCACGGGTGATCGGCGCCAATCCCTTTGCCCCGCCCCTGCAGCTATTGCCGCACCTGATCGATACCTACACCGGTGCGCTGGGCGACATCATGCCGGGACTGGTCGCCATAGCCATCGCCTCCCTGCTGGTCGCGTTTTTCTCGGCCTCGCAGGACACCCTGATCGATGCCTACCGGCGCGAATCGTTGCGCAACGACAACGAACAGAGTCTGGGCGCATCGCTCTATGTTTGGGGCTACCGCGCGGCCATGCTGTTTGCCGGCGGCGGCGGCCTGATTTTTGCTTCACATATGCCATTCCGGGATGTGTTCCTGATCATGGCGGGCGCCATGGGCGTCGGCATTGTCGCCACCTTCGTCGCCAAAGAGCCGGAAGAAGCGGGCGCTCCACCGCAAACCATTGCCCAGGCGGTGATCGAGCCATTCCTCGCCTTTTTCCGCGAACACCGCCGCGCGGTCCTGATCCTCGCCTTCATCCTGCTCTACAAGCTGGGCGAGGCCATGGCCACCAACCTGACCACGACCTATTACCTCAAGCTCGGCTTCAGCACCGAGACGATCGGTACCGTGGCCAAATTGTTCGGATTCTGGGCCCTGATGGGCGGCGTACTGGCGGGCGGCGCGCTGATCCTCAAGCTGGGGATGCGCCGCGGCCTGTTCGCCTTCGGCATCATGCAAGTGATCGCCAGCGCGAGCTACGCCATCCTCGTGCAAACCGGTCCGGTTGTAGGCTGGCTTACGGCCGTGATCACGCTCGAGAACTTCAGCGCCGGACTCGGCACGGCGGCACTGGTCGGGTTCATGGCGACGGTGACCGACCGCCGTTACACGGCTACGCAATACGCTTTGCTCTCCAGCCTCGCAAGCGTGTCCCGAGTGATTCTCTCTTCGTTCACCGGCTTCATGGCGGTCAGCCTCGGCTGGGAAATGTTTTTCATCGTCTGCGCCCTGGCGGGCATCCCGGGCCTGATTCTCATCCCGTTCCTCGGTAACACGTCGACGGAGAATCCCGCGCAATGAATGACGCGGAGCTGATCGAAATCGACCTCGGCCCGCTCGATGCCATCGGCGACCCGGGTGCCCTGGAGTTCTCGCCACCCGGCGCCAATTTCCCTGATGACTATTTCGTTGTGCGCCGTGGCGACGCGATCGCCTGCTTCTCCAACGTCTGCACTCATATGCAGCAGCCACTCAACTGGGCACCGAACCGGTTCCTGAACAAGAGCGGAGAATACATCGTCTGCCCCGCCCATGGCGCTACCTACGATTCGCTCAGCGGGGACTGCCGCGGCGGGCCCTGCAACGGACGCGGCCTGACGGCCTGGCCGGCAAAAGTGGATAAAGGCCGCATAATAGTGCGCGTTCCATCCGCACAGTAGACGACCCATCATGGCCAGCGACCCAACCGACCGCCTGGAGCGGCACCGCCCCGAAAGCAGCGACGGCGGCGTCAATCCCACGATTTCCGACTCTGCAACGTTTGCCTTCCCGACCCCGAATCTGCTCAAGGCAGCGTTCCATGATGAAGCGCCAGGCTGTTTCCTCTACTCTCGCTCCAGCAATCCCACGACACGCATGCTCGGAGGGACACTGGCCGCACTCGAAGGCAGCGAGGCGGGACATGTCACCGCATCGGGCATCAGTGCGATAGCGGTCACATTGCTGCAGCTTGCCAGCGCCGGCAACCAGATCGTCGCCAGTCACACGATCTACGGCGGCACCTGGGCGCTGCTCGCGAACCTGCTGCCACGTTTCGGCATAGAGACGCGCTTTGTGGACACCAACGACCTCGATGCCGTACGTGAAGCCATCACGGAAGACACCGCCGCCATTTACTGCGAAACGCTGTCCAACCCGATGCTGCGCATGCCCGACCTGCCCCAGCTCGCCCAACTGGCCCGGGAAAGCGATGCCACGCTGGTGGTGGACAATACCTTCGCGCCCCTGCTCGTCTCTCCCTTGGCCCACGGCGCCGACATCGTGGTGCACAGCCTGACCAAGTACATCAACGGGGCGAGCGACTGCGTCGCCGGCGCCATCTGCGCCGACGAGAGCTTCATCGCTAGCCTGGGCGATGTGGCGGACGGCCCGGCGATGCTGCTGGGACCGGTGCTGGACAGCCTACGCGCGCAAAGCATCTACAAGAACATGGGCACTCTGGACGTGCGCATGGAGCGCCACTCACGCAATGCGCACTACCTGGCGGAGAAGCTCGCCGAAAAGGGGATGAGGGTGATCTATCCGGGCCTGGCCGGCCATCCGGATCATGATCGCTTCAACCAGCTGTGCAACGAGGGTGTGGGCTATGGCGGCATGCTGGCACTGGATGCGGGGAGTGCCGAAGCGGCCGATGATCTGGCACGTCGCCTGCAGGCTGCGGACGTGGGCATCCTTGCCGTCAGCCTCGGTTATTACCGCACGCTATTCAGCCCGTCGGGATCGAGCACCTCATCGGAGATCCCACCGGAAATGCAAAACCAGATGGGCCTGTCGCCCGGGCTGCTGCGCTTCTCCATCGGCCTCGACCACGACATCGAAGCCACGTGGGAGCGCTTTGCGGGCTGCCTCGCAGGAGCCGGCCTGCTCGATTGAACCGGTCTGACCGACCCCTACTGCAGCCGGTCTACGACGTTCAGAGGATCAACCCAAGCGCCATCGTCGGGCTCATCGACCCCGGCGTCTGGGTCCGCGTCCGTATGCATATCGAGCGCCCCGGAGCAATCCTCCGGCTCCGGAACTGCACGCGGCAACAGTGTGCCCCATTCCGTGCGATCAAGCTCCTCGACGGCACCGTCGAAATACTGGATTTCGATGGTGCCTGCATTTTCAGCGTGGTTGGAATCCATTGCCACAACACTGAAGACTTCACCATTTTGGGCCCTGTACCAGAGGCCGATTTCCGGGGGATCCAGTGTCAGTTTTGCCATCGCGCCCACCTCCAACTACGATGTTTCATTGGCTGGAATTAGTCGGGCCCAAGGTGTGGCCTACTGCATCCAGGCATAGTATGATGCGCGTTCATGCGTTCCTTTGCGAACGCGTCCTGTCTCTTCCCTTATAGCCCTTGTTGGGCCATTCGGCAAGCCCGGTCGTCAGCATGTCGGTTCATCAGTGGATTAATGACCTGATCGTGTTTTTCGTGGTGATTGACCCGCCCGGTCTGTCCGCGATGTTTGCCGCACTCACCCGCGGCGGCGACAACACCTACCGTCGGCGCATGGCGGTCAAGGCGACGCTGCTCGCCACCGGCATTCTCTATGTATTCGCGATCATCGGTGCGCGCCTGCTCGAGGCATTGGGCGTGTCGCTGCCGGCCTTCAAGATCGCCGGCGGCATCCTGCTGTTCCTGGTCGCGATCGACATGATTTTCGCCCGCCAGTCGGGCCTGCGCTCCGCCACCGTGCGCGAGCAGGAAGAAGCCCGCTTCAAGGAAGATATCTCGGTCTTCCCTCTGGCCTTCCCCTTGATCGCCGGTCCCGGCGCATTGACCACGGTCATCCTCCTGGCCGGAAATGCGAGCGGCCAGCCGTGGGAGTTCGTTTCCGTCCTCATCATCCTGGGTATCATCCTTCTGCTGACCTTTATTTCGCTGCTCGCAAGCGGCCGCCTGATGCGCCTGTTGGGTGTCACGGGTTCGAACGTACTGGGCCGGCTGCTCGGCGTCATCCTCGCCGCGATGGCGGTTCAGTTCGTGATCGACGGGATTCAGGCCGTCCTGAAATAGCACGTTCCTGATTTGCTGGGATTTAATCGCTGGAATTACGGCATTCCACCGGAATACGGACACGCTTCAGCGCAAACTGGTGCGCCCCTCAACCTGAACTTCTTCCCCAGAAAGAGGAAAAACTGATGCGAAACCGCTTCTGCGGTTTCCATACCTTGGCGGGAGAAAGCAAGTCTCGGGGCTTCAGACGATGCGCCGGTAGGCGAGATCGTAAACGCCGTGCCCCTTGTTGCAGCCACGTTGCTCAAAACGGGTAACGGGACGTTCATCCGGTCTCTCGACATAAGTATCGTCGGGCGACAGGTTCTGGAGATCCGGGCGGGAATTCAGGACTTCGAGCATCTGGGCGGCGTATTCCGGCCAATCGGTCGCGAGCTTGAATTCACCCCCCACCACCAGTTTGGCCGTCGCCAGAAGCACGAATTCCTGCTGTACGAGGCGGCGCTTGTGATGGCGCTTCTTCGGCCAGGGATCCGGAAAGTAGATCAGTATCTGCTTGAGCGCGTCGTCCGGTATCTCGTTGCGCAGAACTTCACTCGCGTCGCGTGGCGCGATACGGACGTTATCGAGCTCGTCCTCGTGCAGACGCATGAGCAATCGTCCGATGCCGGGCCGATGGACTTCGACGCCGATGTAGTTGCGCTCAGGGTGCTTGGCCGCGAGTTGCGCAAGGATGTCCCCATTGCCGAAGCCAATCTCCAGCACGGTCTCGGCACGGCGGCCGAAAATCGCCGGCAGATCCACGGCAGCCTCGCTGGCCGGGAATTCATAATCGGGCAGAAGCCGCTCCAGGGCCCGCGACTGTGCCGGGGTCAGTCGCCCTTCGCGGCGCACATAGCTCCTCACCGGCCGGCGTCCGACCTGTTGCTCCATGACTGCGCGTGCCTCACTCATACGGCACCCACCAGCCCGGTCTCGGGCGATGAAGCACTCGCATAGCGCTTGCGCGGCATTCGCCCCGCCCGCCAGGCATCGCGGCCGGCCATAATGGCGTGGCGCATGGCCCTGGCCATCAGGACGGGATTGCGGGCCTGAGCAATCGCCGTATTCATGAGCACGCCGTCACAACCCAGTTCCATCGCAATGGCTGCGTCGGAGGCAGTTCCGACGCCGGCATCGACCAGCACGGGCACCTTGAGGGTATCCACAATCTCCCGCACGTTGTAACGATTCTGAATGCCCAGCCCCGAGCCGATCGGCGCTGCTAGCGGCATCACGGCGACGCACCCGGCCTCTTCCGCGCGGCGGGCCATGAGTGGATCGTCGCTGACGTATGCCATCACCTCAAAGCCCTCCTTGGCAAGGACTTCCGCCGCCTCCAGAGTCGCCGGCATGTCCGGGTACAGCGTGTTCTTGTCGCCGATGACTTCGAGCTTCACCAACGCCGCACCATCCAGCAACTCGCGCGCGAGCCGGGCAGTACGCAGGGCTTCCTCGGCCGTAAAGCAGCCGGCGGTATTGGGCAGTATCGTGAAGCGCTCCGGCGGCAGTACGTCCAGAAGATTGGGCTCGTTCGGATTCTGGCCGATATTGGTCCGGCGAATTGCCACCGTGACGATTTCCGCGCCTGAGGCCTCGATGGCCTGCCGCGTTTCCTCGAGGTCGCGGTACTTGCCGGTTCCCACCAGCAAGCGCGATTGGTATTCGCGGCCCGCGATAACGAGCGGATCGCCCATGTCACGCTGCAGCTGCTCTTCGGCTACGCTCATCTATCCACCTCCAATGGCACTGATCAGCTCAACACGATCGCCCTGAGCGAGCGTACGCAGGGCATGTTCGCTCGCCGGCACAACCTGACCATTCAGCTCGATCGCCACCCTGCGACCAGCCAATTCCAAAGTGTCCAGTAATTCAGTGAGCGTCAGGCCGGGGGCCAACTCTCGGCTGGTCCCGTTGAGCAGAATTTCCATGGCGATATTTTATCATTCCAATTACGCCAGCTCAAATCCTAGTTTGTTGATTTTATGGGAACTTTTTAGTTTATTCGGTTCCTAATAAAATTTATCCCATGCACGCGACATAATGCCCCTGGTGGTGCATTGTCTAAAATAACCGGCTTTACGCATGAGTTCGACCCGATGCCCGACATGCTTGGCGCCACAGTCAGTTTCGTCTCCCCCGAAACGGCCGGGCAAATAGCCGAACAGCCCGATGTCCTCGCGCTCGTGCGTTTCAGCACACAGCGGAGTACCGGGGAAGACGGTTCGCCATGGCTCGATACGGGACTGCAAGCCCTCAACGAGAATCCGCCGCCCGTGCAATGCTGGCGTACCCATGGGCCGGTATGCCACACCCGAATGGGGCGCCTGATGGTGCACTCGGCACCCGGCCTGGCCATGATCGCCGGAGAAGTCAGCGATCATGGCGACACGGCAGGCGCAGCCGAGTCCTTGTATCGCGACCTGGTGCACACCGCCGAGCAACTGGGCTGCCCGCACCTGCTCCGAATCTGGCAATACATCCCGCGCATCAACGAACCGCTGGGCGACGAAGACCGCTACATGGCCTACTGTGCCGGCCGGAGAAAGGCATTGAACGCGCTCGAGCGCCACCACGACACCACGCTGCCCGCCGCCTGCCTGCTTGGCGATTACAGCGATTCCATATTGCTCTATGCCCTGGTGTCCGAGCACCCCGGGAGCCAGGTGGAGAACCCACGCCAGGTCAGTGCCTTCAATTACCCCCCTCAATACGGGCGTTCATCGCCCTCATTTTCGAGGGCACTCGCGGTTCGCTGGCCCAATGGCAGCCAGCAACTCTACATTTCCGGAACCGCGAGCGTGGTGGGACATGCCACCCGGCATGGCACCATAGAGGAGCAAACCCGCGAAACACTCGCCAACCTCGAGGCGCTGCTTGCTTCGGGTAGAGCGCAAGGCGATCCCCAGCCTGAAACCCTCGCAACCATCGACCCTATCAAGGTCTATATCCGGCATCCGGAGGATTACCCCACGGTGCGCCGCATTCTCGAAGCAAACCTCCCCGACAGGCATCCCGTTCTCTATCTCAAGGCCGATGTCTGCCGGGCTGATTTGCTCGTCGAAATAGAAGGGGTCGTCAGCAACAGTGATTCAGGTTAAGCACCGGAGATTTTCAGTACAATAACCCCGTTGCGCGCCAGCGCAACACCCTTGAGCGGGTGTAGTTCAATGGTAGAACAGGAGCTTCCCAAGCTTCTAACGTGGGTTCGATTCCCATCACCCGCTCCATACAAAATCAATTTCAACATTTGCGCCGGCAATCGCTTGTGCGCCAATCGCCATAAGGTTTATCTTGATGGCCTGACCCGTAAAGGCCGAATGCCATGAGCAACGCACCTCGGAATTCAGAAACCGGTCCTTCTTTGCAGAAGACCTCCCGCGGGCGGCGAATCCTCAAATGGGCCGCTATCAGCCTCGGCTCGCTCATAGCGCTGATTGTCATTGCCATCGTAATCATTCCCCACATCGTCAATCTCGGCCCCGTCAAGCACGAAATCGAGCGCGTCGCCAGCAACGGCACCGGACGCACGGTCACGATCAAAGGCCCGTTATCGCTTTCTTTGTTCCCGTGGGTCGGATTCGATGCCGAAGACGTCAGCGTGTCCAATGCTCCCGGATTCGGCGACAAACCACTGGTACACGTCAAGGAAGCCGACATCCACGTGCAGCTTCTGCCGTTGATCGTTCGCAACGTGAAGGTCTCGGGCATCACGCTCGACCAACTCTCGGTGAACCTTGCCCGCAACAAGAACGGGACGGCGAACTGGAGCGGACTGGGCGGCGGGAAAGCTGCCAAGGGCACGCCCGGCAACAGCTCGAAATCGGGCGGTCTCGACCTCGCCGGCCTGTCCGTTGGACACGTGGCCCTGAATGAGATGACCGTCAATTACGACGACGCCCAGGCCAACAAGCACTATACGCTCAGCGGTATCAACCTGAAGGCGAGTCACATAGCAAGCGGCCGGACGTTCCCTCTTGAATTCCAGGTCACGTTCAACAGCCGGCAACCACACGTCAACATCGCGCTGGATCTCGATACGCAGGTGCAATTCGATGCGAAGCTCGAACATATCGGCTTGAGCAAGGGCAAGCTCGACACCAAAATTTCCGGGGCCGGTCTCAACCAGCCCCTCGACACAACGACGCACTGGCAGAACATCGCTCTCGACCTGCAGAAAAACACGGCAAGGATCGCCGGCTTGCGCACCACGGCCGCCGGAGCCACCCTGGAACTCAATGCATCCGCGCAAAACCTGCGTAACCAGCCAACGGTTAGCGGAAAGCTCAAGATCAATCCATTCTCGCCGCGCAAATTGCTGGCCACGTTGGGCAATCCGATACCCGGAAACCTGCAGGGCTTCAACCTGGCGCGCCTAGACGCGAATATCCGCTACAGCGGCAACAGCGCCGATATCGACCACCTGAAATTAAAGCTGGACAACTCCACTCTGACCGGGCGCATCAGCGTGCCCGACCTGAAAAACAAAGCGCTGCGCTTCGACCTGGCTCTCGATGCGATCAACCTCAATCAATACCTGCCCGCCGGCTCGGGCCCGGCCCGGCACGCCGCTGCTCAGCACAGCTCCAAATTCATGGAAACCCGGTTACCCGGGAGACTGCTGAGCGGTCTGGACATGAACGGGCAGCTCACGATCGGCAAGCTTGAAGGCTTCGGGCTGAGTGCCAGCACTATCCATATGCTGCTCACGGCAGCCAACGGAACGGTAAAACTCGCCCCGCTCTCGGCCAAGCTTTATGACGGCAGCTACAAAGGCAACGTAACGTTGGCAAGAGCGGGCCAAGGCATCAGGCTGGCCACCGGCCAGAATCTGGTCAATATCGATGCGGGCAAACTCATCACCGCCCTTGGCGGCGGCAGCCGCCTGTCGGGGCAAGCCAATGCCCAACTCCAACTCAAGGGACAAGGCGAGACGGTCGCGGAACTGCTGGATACGCTCAAGGGGAATGCCAAGTTCGACATCAAGCATGGCGCGCTCGAAGGCATCAACTTATGGGATTCGCTCGAACGTGCCTATGTCCTGGTCAAGGACCACAAGCGGCTCCCGGCCTCGGGCCCCAAGCGCACCGAATTCGCCAACTTCAAGGCGGTCGCCAGCATCGACCATGGCATCGTGGACAATGACGCCCTCGAGGCGACCCTGCCCTTCATGTCCGTCACCGGAAACGGCAAGGTAAACCTGGTCAAGCACTACCTCGACTACAGCCTGCTGGCCAAGGTGGTCAAGACACCGAAGACCGCCAACGCCGATCTGTCCAAGCTCGAAGGCTTGACGGTGCCGATCCATGTGAGCGGCGATTTTTCCAATATGTCCAGCGTACCCGATATCAAACAGGCACTCGAAGCCAGGGCAAAGGCCGCAGTGAAGAAAAAGCTGGATGCCAAGAAGAAAAAGACCCAGGACGAACTCAAGAAAAAACTTCAGGATATTCTCGGCGGTGGCGGTGGCGGCGGAGGCTGACGCACGGCGCCCCGTCGCGCCGCACCTGCTCGAGTGGGCACGCGTACACGGCCGGCATAATCTGCCTTGGCAGCAGCCGGCTACGCCTTATCGGGTCTGGATCTCCGAGATCATGCTGCAACAGACCCAGGTCAACACGGTTATTCCCTATTTCGAACGCTTTATAGGGCGGTTTCCGGATCTGGCCACACTCGCAAGCGCTCCGCTTGAAGACGTGCTTGCGCTCTGGTCGGGGCTCGGCTATTACGCCAGGGCACGCAACCTCCACCGTGCGGCACTCATGTGCTGCGAGCAGCATGCCGGGCACTTGCCCGAATCGCTGGATGCGTTAACCGCCTTGCCTGGCATAGGACGCTCGACCGCCGGTGCGATCATGGCGCTCGGCTTCGGTGAGCGCGCGCCCATTCTCGACGGCAACGTAAAGCGGGTGCTGGCACGCTACCATGCCATTGAAGGCTGGCCCGGAAAAACCGCAGTCATGCGCACCCTCTGGGACTGGGCCGAACGCGAAACGCCGGACGACGACGTAGCGGCCTACACCCAGGCCATCATGGATCTGGGCGCCACGCTCTGTACCCGCAGGCGTCCGGCATGCGACCTGTGCCCCATTGCAGCGTGGTGCACCGCCCGCCTGCAGGGCAATCAAGCCGCCTATCCAGGGCCGAAGCCAAAGCGTACGAGACCCCAGCGCGAAGCGATCTTCGCCTGGGTCGAGGCCGACGGACTCGTGCTCTTCGAGCAGAGGCCACCCAGCGGCATCTGGGGCGGGCTTCTGTGCCTGCCGGAAATGCCCGCTTCACTGAACGTGGAGACATGGTGCTGCGAACGGCTTGGCCTGACTCCGAACACCGTGGCCAAGCAGCCCGGCTTCGAGCATGAGTTCACGCATTTCCGCCTTGCAGCCGGCGTATTGAAAATCGAACCCGAGGACAGCAAGCAAATCCGCGATGATTCGATGTTACGCTGGCTGCGTCCCGAAGCAGCCTTATCTACAGGATTGCCGGCGCCGATCAGGCGCTACATCGAGACCCGCCTGTCCGAAATCCGTTTTGAATCGGAGGTAGAAACATGACACGCACCGTTCATTGCCAGGTACTCGACCGAGAGGCCGAAGGACTCGCCAGACCGCCCTACCCGGGTGAGCGCGGCCAGCGCATATACGAAAATATCTCCAAGGAAGCCTGGCAGCAATGGCTGCAGCATCAGACCATGCTGATCAATGAATACCGCCTGTCGCCGGTCGACCCCAAGGCGCGCCAATTTCTGCTGGAAGAGATGGAGAAATTTCTGTTCGGTTCGGGTTCGGAGAAACCGGCCGACTATGTCGACCCAGAATAACCCGTATTACTTTCCTGAGAAAAGTCTCGCTACGGCGCTACGAAGAAAAACTCTCGCAGAGGCGTAAAGACCGCAAAGGTTCAATAAGATGGGTCTGTAATCGGGAACTCCGGCGATTCGCCAATATCCAGTCATTCCTCATCTTCTTCGGCGAACTAAGAGTGGCTTGAGCCGCAATCCTCTCTTGACTGGATTTCGAATCAAGTCCGTAATGCTGGCCTGACGTACAACATCGTCTGCAATTTTCTTTTTCCCCTCTGGCGATATTCCCTCGCTGCGCGAGCAAAGGGCAGTGAAAATATTATTGCGCGTTGCGAAAGTTGTTTCTTTGCGTGCTCTGCGCCTCTGCGAGAGTTTTTTCGTTGCGTCGCTATGCCGTGGCGAGAGCAATTACATGCGTTCGAGGTAGCGGACGCTGAACATGCTTTCGGGGTCTTTCCAGGTTTTCACCAGACGGAAGCCACCTTTCCCGGCAAGGGCGGCAAAACGCTCGTCGCTGTACTTGTAACTCGATTCCGTATGGATCGATTCGTCCCGCGCAACCGGTATCGTCTTTCCGCCGAGATGCACGTCCTGGTCGCACAGACTCTTCAAGTGCATTTCCACGCGGCCTTCGCCGGGGTTGTAAAAAGCCTCATGCTTGAAATTTTCGGGTTTGAAGTCGCTCCCGAAGCGCCGGTTGAGATGGGTGAGCATGTTCAGGTTGAATGCCGCGGTCACGCCTTCACTGTCGTTGTAGGCCGGCTCGATCAAGGCGGCTTCCTTGGCGAGATCGACTCCGATCAGCGCTGCCCCGCCCTCGCCCACCATAGCGGCGAAATTACGCAGCAACGCAACGGCGTCATCCGGTTCGAAATTGCCCAGCGTAGAACCCGGGAAATAGACGATTTTGCGGTGTGTCTTGCACGACGGTTCGGGTATATCCAGACTGCGGGTGAAATCGGCCCAGACCGGCAATATTTCCAATTCTGGAAAATCCTGAGCAAGCGCTTCGGCCGAATTGCGTAGGTGCTCACGGGCGATCTCGATCGGCACATAGGCAACCGGGTTATCGAGCGCCCCCAATAACAGGCGAATTTTCTCCCCGGCCCCGCTACCCGGCTCGATGACAAGAGCGTCGGGTCCTATCACCCGTGCCATGTCGGCGCCATGCGCCCGCATGATCGCCGTTTCAGTCCGCGTCAGGTAGTACTCAGGCAATTCCGTGATACGGTCGAAAAGCACCGAGCCATGGCTGTCATAAAAATAGATCGAGGAAATCCACTTATCCGGCTGCGACAAGCCGCGCAGCAATTCCCTCAGGGCCTCTGCGTGTTCCGGTGTCTGGTCATCGACGATCAATGTCTGTTCTGCATCCATGGGTGTGTTCATTTCGCCAATCTCAGCCCGGTGAATTGCCATCGCTGATGGGGATAAAAGAAATTGCGGTAAGTATCACGTATGTGATCGAGCGGAGTTGCACAGGAGCCGCCGCGTAAAACCATCTGCCCGCTCATGAACTTGCCGTTGTATTCGCCGATGGCCCCTGCCGGTGGACGGTAACCGGGATAAGGCAGGTACGCACTGCCCGTCCATTCCCAGACATCACCCCAGAAAGCATTGCCCACAGAGGGAGCGGGATGCAAGCGCCCATTATCGGCAGAGTTTCCGGCCGGTTCGGTACCCGCCACGGCATGCTCCCACTCCGCCTCCGTGGGCAGACGCATGCCCGCCCAGCGGGCAAACGCATCCGCTTCGTAATAGCTCAAGTGTGACACCGGGGCCGCCGGCTCCAACCCCCGCAAGCCGGCAACCGTAAACTCCGAGGCATCGTCTTCACGCCAGTAAAGGGGGCGCTCCCAATTTTCCTCCTGGATCCGCGCCCAACCGTCGGAGAGCCATAATTCAGGTGTCTTGTAGCCGCCGTCAGCAATGAATTCGGCAAATTCCGAATTGCTGACCGGCCTGTCCGCAAGCTCGTAATCCTCGAGGTAGACCCGATGACGCGGAGACTCGTTGTCAAAAGAAAAACGTTCGCCTTTATGGCCAAGTTCCACGACGCCACCCTCGTGACGCGTCCATGTCAAGGCCCCGGGTTTCGCGTTGTCGGCATCGGGCAATGTGCGCCAGGCGGGTAAGAGCGGATTCTGGGCCAGCACATGTTTGATGTCGGTGACCAGCAGTTCCTGGTGCTGCTGCTCATGCTCGCAGCCCAATTCGACCCGTGCCCTGATTTCGGCATTTATATCGTGCAGCAGCAGTTCGGAAACCGTAGCGTCTATGAATTCCCTGTAAGACAGGATTTCCGCCAGGGTCGGGCGCGTAATGAAGCCACGCCAGGCCCGACGGTGCATCGGTCCGATCTGGTTGTAATAGCTGTTGAACAGAAAATCATATCCGGAGCAGTAACGCTGGTAATTGTCCGCGAAAACGGCAAGCACAAATTCTTCAAAAAACCATGTCGTATGCGCCAGATGCCATTTGGTCGGACTCACATCGGGCATGGTCTGCACGACCGTGTCTTCGGGCTGTAATCCGTCGATCAGCGCTACGGTCGATTCGCGGACTCTCCTGAAACGCTGCCGAAGCGTCTCCTTTTCGTGCGAATCGTGCATATGGGCAGCCATCCTCAAAGCCTAACTGGGGCAGCAAATAGTGTCAAAACGGGTGTGCTCGTCCCGGCAAGTGGGGGGCTATTCTTGCTACGGCGTCCGCAATGGATTTACCGGCAACTATCGCCCTGGTTCAAGCTACCCAACCAGGACAACAGATCGCTGTTTAACTTCCGCACCATGGCATCGGCAGCCTTGACGCCGCCATAGGGATTGGGTTCCGCCTTGCGACTGCTGGAAAACACACGCGTCCCGAGCACAGCACCTGTGCCCGCATTCGTCAAGGTGGCCGTGTAACTGAGTCGTTCCGCGCTCTGCTTACTACCGCCACTACCCGTAGAAAAGACCTGAATAGGACCCTCATTGATACGCACTGCCAGAAGCAGATCCGCTTGACCGGGATCGGTGGGACCCAAAACGGAGCGATATAGATTGGCTGCCGACACCGAATTCAGCATATCCGCCGTCAACATGGTAGCGGGCGTCGTCACCCAACGATGCCAGGCAAAAGAGTCGATAACCTGGGGGCTGTCGCTATATAGCAGGCCATCACTCGCATAGGGGGGAGCAGCCTCGACATTCTGGATGCGCAAAACGCGGTCACACGCCGCAGGAGCAGTAGCAGACGCCGCCAAGACCGCGCCTGTTGAGGCGGCAGCTCCCAACTGGTACCGGGTTGTCTGATGAGCCTCGGGTTTGGACAGAATGCTGCAGCCTGAAAACAGCAGCATAACGGAACACAGGATCAGTCGACGCATGTCATCCTCCCGAGTTTTGCGATGAATGTTCGCCCGGGCCAAGATGCGCGGGTTTACCGAAAAGTACCGAACTGGGCTGGCGCTTAATCTCCTGCAAAAGCTGATTCAAGCTGTTACTGGTCTGGGCCAGTTGCTGCAACAGATTCTGAGCCTGCGGCGCCAGCAGGCGCAGATGTGTGGTCGTCTTGTCGACCCCTCCTGCGGCATTGCCGATCTTGCCGGCAACATTATTGAAGGTCCGGATGGTTTGCTGGGCCTTGTTGATCAACGCCGGCAACTGCTTGCTGGCAACGCGCGTATTGCGCAAAGTATCGTTGAGATTCCTGATGGCCTGGTTCAGGTCTTTTGAACGCTGCGCCAGATTGCCCGTCAGAACGGAAACATTGTGCAGGCTATCGGATATGGACTTGATGTTCTTGTCGCTCAGCAAAGTGTCGAGCCGCTTGGCTATCACGATGATATGTTGCGCCACATCCTGTGCGGCGGTGGTCAATGAAGTGACACTGGACACCTGGGTCGGGATAACCGGCAACTTGTCATCAGCTGTGGCCGTGAGCGGCGGAGAACTGGGGGAACCACCGTTCAGAGCAATGTAACCGGCCCCGGTCACTCCGCGTGTATCGACCTCGGCTTTCGTATCCTGCTTGATCGGAGCATCAGCCTTGATGGAAAGCACCACGCGCGCGCGCGTGGGATTGCGGGGGTCGAGCGTGACACTCGACACCCGCCCGACCGGGACGCCGTGATAAAGCACGGGGGAGTTGGAATTCAGCGACCCCGCTCCGGATTTGAGATAAATCACGTAATCCTTATACTGCCCGGTCGCACCACCGGCAGCGAGCCATAACAGGGACGCCACAAGCAAAGCACCCAGAACGATCACGAATGCACCGATTATCGTGTAACTGACGCGATGCTCCATTAGCTCACCCGTGCTGCGGCCCTGGAGGACATGGACTGACTCTTCTTGAGTTCGAGCTGGAAGAAATAGCGTACACGCGGATCATCGCTTTCCAGCAGTTCGCGAGGCGATCCGTCGGCCAAAACATTGCCTTCATGCAAGAGAATAGCACGGTCGGCCAGTCTCTGAACCGAGGCCAGATCGTGGGTCACCATCACCACGGTAAGCCCCAAGGCGGCATGCAATCGTCCGATCAGCTCGTCCAATGACCGGGCGCTGGCCGGATCGAGGCCGGAACCCGGCTCATCGAGCATCAGCAGCTCCGGATCGAGAGCCAAGGTTCGGGCCAGGGCCGCCCGCTTCTTCATGCCGCCCGACAGTTCGCTTGGCATAAGCCCCGCCACCATCGGATCGAGCCCCACCAACTGGATTTTCAACTGGGCAATTTCCTCGATCAATCTACGCGGCAGCGAAGTGTGCTCGATCAGGGGGAATTCCACGTTGCGGCGTATCGTGAAACCGCCGAACAGGGCGCCGAACTGGAACATGTAGCCCATGCGCGCCCGCAGTGCCTGCATCTCGCTGCTGTCACGGCCGGGGCGCTGCCCGAATAGCTCCACATCGCCCGCTTGCGGGCGATGCAGGAGGGCCATGACGCGCATGAGCGTGGTTTTTCCGCTGCCGCTACCGCCCAGCAACGCCACGATTTCCCCGCGACGCAAATCGAGGCTGATGTCATCGTGCACCATGTGATGGCCGAAGACCGTGCGCACGTTTCTCAGGCGAACAACCGGGTAATCCTTGGAAGTCTTGTCCATCACAGGTGCAGATTGCTGTAGGCCACGGAAAAGACCGCATCGATCACGATCACGAAAAAGATACTCTGGACCACACTCCGGGTGGTACGCCGGCCCACGCTCTCGGCGTTACTCTCGGCGCGGAATCCGTGGAAACAACCTAGCGTGGCGATCACGACAGCAAAGACCGGAGCTTTCGCCAACCCCGTCAGTAATGTGGTGACTCCCACGCCCTGGGCCAGTTCGTGGGCAAAAGCACGCGGGGCAATTCCGCCCACCAGATGGGCCGTCACCCCTGCGCCCACGATACCCGCGGCATCCGCTAGAACCGTCAGCAACGGTAAAGCCACGACCAGCCCGAAAATGCGCGGCAGCACCAGCATTTCAGCCGGGCTGAGCCCCATGGCTACGATGGCATCGATTTCTTCGGATACACGCATGGCGCCGATTTCGGCGGTAAAGGCTGAACTGGTACGCCCTGCCACCACAATGGCTGCGATGAGTGGGCCCAGCTCGCGAAGGATGGTCAGGCCGGCCAATCGCGCCACCAAGGCCGTCGCCCCGTAATTCTGCAGCAAATAGAGCCCCTGATAGGCAATGACCACCCCGATCAGAAACGATAGCAGCCCAATGATCGGCACCGCGTTGACGCCGGTCTGCTCCAGATGGGTAAAGAACATCGGCAACCGCCAATGGGCGCGCAGGGTGACGACCCTGAGCCACTGGATCGCGGTTTCGCCCAGGAAAGCGAGGTAATCGAGCGCATTGTCTCCCACCTTGAGGGAGGCATGCCCGGCACGCTGCAGAAAGGTAAAATGAAGCCGCGTGAGCTTCACCTCGCGCGGATCGGCCTGTTCGCCCACCAGATTAAGCAGGCTGCGGCTGCCGGGGCTGAGGTTGATGGAATGGACCTCACGCCCCTGCTCATGCAAGGCGCGCAAGGCCCGATCGATGAACCAGGCCCCGGAGGTATCCAGCTTTGTCACACCCGCAAAATCGACGATGATCGTGCCTTCCGGGGGAAGCTTCTTCTGGGCCTCCGCGTAGGCTTTTTCAAGGGTTGCCGCCGTCCACATCCCCCCCAAATGGACGGTATGTCCTTCCAGCCGGATCCTGGGGCGCATGGAACTCGCTTCTTCGCTCACCCTGCCTCCTTTGGCGCGGGTATTTTCAGTTGACAAGCCATTGTAGCCATATTTGCGTTTGACTCACCTAGGAGCCTGTCGGGTTTGAGCGATCGTAGCGAGCACGGTGGGAGAGTGAGGCCATTTTTTCGATCGTTTGAGGAGAATAGCCGTAGCTATTTGACGAAAGGATCGGGGAAATGGGGCGTTCTCCCACCGGCGCAGTTGATCAGTCTCAAATCCGACAGACTCCTAGGCTTGACGGCAGCGGCGCAAAACGTTTTAATAGCCGCCAGCCGTGGCTGACGTTGGGCACACAGCGTTGGATCGCGGCTTTATTCTGCGTCCCTATAATGGCCAGGTAGCTCAGTCGGTAGAGCAGAGGACTGAAAATCCTCGTGTCGGCAGTTCGATTCTGTCCCTGGCCACCATTCTCAAGCCATTACTTGCCGTAACGGCGCTCGCGGCGTTGATAGTCACGTATCGCGCGCAGGAAGTCGATACGCCGGAATTCAGGCCAGAGTGCATCGCAGAAATAGAACTCGCTATAGGCCGACTGCCACAGCAAAAACCCCGAAAGACGCTGCTCGCCACTGGTGCGGATAATGAAATCGGGATCCGGGACGCCTGCCGTGTACAGGTGCTCACTCAACTGATCGGCGCTCAGCCCCGCGGCCACCTCCTCCAGCGAACGTCCCTCCCCCGCGGCTTCCCGGAGCAGGGCCTTGACCGCATCGGTGATCTCCTCGCGCCCGCCGTAAGCCAGGGCGATGTTGAGCAGCATGCCTTCATGCTCCGCGGTGGACAGCTCCAAGGCCTCGCTGGCTTCGAGCACGTGGCGCGGCAGGCGATGGCGCTGGCCGATCACCTTGACCCGCACCTGCTCGGTGTCCAGCCGCAAATCGTCCAGGAGCGTGGCGCTTTCCTTTACAAACAAATCGAGCAGGTACTGGACCTCATCGGGCGCCCGGGAAAAATTTTCGGTGCTGAACACAAACAGCGTGACATGACGCACCTTGTATTCCAGACACCATTCGAGGAAAGTCCTGAGTTTGCGCGCACCGAATTGATGACCGCGGCGCACATCGCCGAGGCCGATGCCGCGGGCATAGCGGCGATTACCGTCCAGGATAAGGCCCACATGCGCCGGCATGGCCGTACGGTCCAGCCAGCGCTCCAGGCGCCGTTCGTACAACCAATACAGGGGGTGGGCTATGGCCCTGAGAACCCGCCGCCCGGCGAGACCAGCCAGCGACAGTGCGGCACGGCCGCCTGAACGCCTGGACGCAATAACGGGCGATTGTGTGCTGTCCGTGCCCGCGTGACTGTCATTCATTGACCTATTGTGCCTCAGACCATCCCCGCGCCGCCACTTCAGCGACCACATCCGTCTGCAGATTCTGTCGGTCTTTCCTCGTGGAGATCAACGTTCGGATGCATACCAACTGTTGTTTACCGAAAATAATGTTTTATCCAATTCTGATAATAACTCGTTGATTTTTCATGTTCGTTAAATTTGTGTCAATAATTAATGTTTTACCCTAAACCTAGAGAGCTCAAGCATCGCTATCAGTTACTCCCTATGCGCCGGACCATAACATGGCGACACTAGACATTATTTCGCGACATTGTATAGCAACTTAGGCAGTCCAATAATAGACCAGGCGTATACACTAGAGTCGGGTTAGCCCACTCTGGGATTAATTTCCTTTAAGTCTAGCCCTATAAAACCAATGATGTGGCGGTGACGTTAAAGGTTTCATTCCATAAGATGGGGCCATCGCCGTGGAATAATAAACAATGGCACTATATGTCCCCCTACCTAAAAGACCATTAGATGTCAGAGTAAAGCTTGCATAATAAAATTCATGTTTTGACAACCCACTAACCGGTGGCGTCCACCAGTCTATAACTACCCATAATATCTTCAGATCAATCAATCCTTTTTCTATTTTAGTCAAATAGCTAGAATCATGGTTTGAACAAGTGGCTAACCCTGATCCGTTTGCGTCTGTGTCGCCATTAATTTGCTCCGCATACTTGCAATCTCTTACTAAACTAACTAATTGCTTAAGCCGAGCCTTGTGCTGATCGAAATAGATTTTCGCCTCAGCATAACTGTAATTTTTTTCGCGTCCACACCCAGATAAATAAACACCGAGAATTACAATTAGAGATAGGGCGCAGATGATGCGCAGACGAAGGTAACTTCTAGTTATTCGCATAGCCAATCTCCATAAGAATCATAACCCTCCATAAGAATCATAACCTGCTTCGACCACAGGAGTATCATCCGGGTTATCACCAAACCGTACCCCCATATCATTGATCTCAAACGCCGCGATTGTGTCACTAGAATAAAACAAAGGCCCGGTAACCAAAACTGAGTGAAGAAAGTTTGCTCGCCCGATAGACGCCCAGTGCGCCGTATGATAGCCTTGAAAAAATCTTTGATAAGAACCGGCACCTGCTACCGTCATACCAAGCGTAAACCCCCAAGCGTGC
>CAZPJI010000023.1:0-35311 GCA_964586925.1 uncultured Gammaproteobacteria bacterium | reverse complement strand
TGGACCCGCAGAATCTGGTGTTTCTACTCAACCTGGCGAACGTGCTCCGCGAGCAGCACAAACTCACGGAAAGCCTGCAGGTCCTGGAAAGGGCCTATAAAATCGCGCCCACTCATGGGCAAGTCTTCGCGCAATTTGTGCATATTTATCGTCTTGTTCATCGCGGCGGTGACCTCATCGATGAAATCGAGACACGTATGCAAAGTAGTCCTGGGAACTGGCATCTGTGGATGATGCTCGGCGAGTGCTGCGAACAGGGCGGGGAACGCGAACGGGCGATCGAAGCATTGAGCGAAGCGGCACGCCTCGCCCCCGACGCCGACAAGGCCAAGGCACATCTGCGCCGTGGATGGATGTGTCATGCCGCCGGGAATACCGAAGGGGCCCTGAAAGCTTTCCAGGATGCAGCTGCGGCTGCTCCGGCCTCAGGCTGGGCCCATATAGGCTTGGCCACACTTGCATCGGAGCGGGCCGACTTTGTTGAAGCCACACGGCTGGCGCGCAAGACGTTGGAATTGGACAAAAATATCCATGCTGCGTGGCGTATCCTGGCCAACACGGCCCCCGAGCGCAATACTCCGGCATTCCTCAAGGAGCTGAACGAAGCGGTCGCTACAGCCGAAGAAGAGCCTCGAGCTTGGCTATTGCACTTTGCCCATGGCCAGATTCTTGAAAAGCACAGGAAGTACGACGAAGCCTTTGCAGCCTACGCGAAGGGCAATAGCCTACGCCGGAATCATGATTTATATTCGCGAGAAGAACAGGACAGGTACACCACAGGAATCATCGAGAATCTGGGACCAGAGTTTCTGGCTCGAGGCCGAGCTATCGGATTGGACACAGCTGCGCCCATTTTCATCTGTGGCATGCCTCGCTCAGGAACGACCCTGGTCGAGTCGATCATTGCCGCTCACCCTGAGGTAATGCCCGGCGGTGAAATGCGTTATATCCATGATCGCCTGCGGCAAAAACTGCGTTACAAGACCGAACCGGAGACCGGCCCCTGGATAGCGCAGGCAGCTGATGAGATCTTGCGTGAAATAGCAGAAGGATGGAATGCGGCGCTCCAGCATGCCGCAGCCGGCCACTCGCGAGTTACCGACAAAATGCCGAGCAACTTTTGTATTCTCGGGCTTATACAGGTGTGCCTGCCGAACGCGCGCATCGTCCACGTGCGACGTGACCCGCGTGATACGTCATTCTCCTGTTTCGCGACTCCGTTCTCCGAAGAGTTGTGGTATTCCTTCGATCTGGGTGATATCGGCCATCACTATCTCAGTTATCTCAGTCTGATTGACCATTGGCGCAAAGTACTCGGTCCGGAAAAAATCATCGAGGTGGAATACGAGCAAATGGCCCGCGAGCCTGAACGCGCAACCAGGGAGCTTCTCGCCGCTCTTGATCTGGAGTGGGATCCACGCTGTCTGGACTTTCACAAGGCGTCACGCAAGGTTTCGACAGCCAGTGTGTACCAGGTCCGGCAACCGGTTTACACCCAATCAATCGGCCGCTGGCGCCATTTCGAGAAGCACCTGACGCCCCTGCTGGAAATATTCGGAAATTCACAAATCTTGACAGATTAGAACAGCTGACACATCAGGGATATAAACAAAATACAAGGTCATCCGGGGGACTGCTCTGTGAAAGCTCGGCCGTATTCAGGACCATGCCAGGGCACAACCCGCATCCGCACGATATGTTTTCCAGTCAGGTACCATAAACTGCGGGATGCAAGGTCGCTAGAAATAAGCACATCCGTTATGCTGTAGTCGGCTGGACGGGGGCATAAATCCTGCCCCGGATTGGCCACCAATATCAACTGGGGAATCTGCATGCCAAGAAGCAGGAGCACCTGCGGCGGTCGAACGAGACCAAAGCTTATCGCCTTGATTGTCCTAGAGTCACTTGTTTTGTCGTTTGCAGGCTGCGCAACAAAGCCGGGGAACCCCAATAATGTTCCGCCCCAGAAGCGCGACCCACTGGCGCCGGTGAACCGCGAGGTCTACCGCTTCAATATGCTGCTCGACAAAGCCGTATTACGGCCCGTTGCCAAAGGCTACGCCAATGTTACGCCGCAGCCCGTGCAGAACAGCCTGAACAATTTTTTCAGCAATTTGCGCCTGCCCATCACGGTAATCAATGACCTGCTCCAGCTCAAGCCACTGGATGCCGCGAAGGACACCGGACGCTTCCTCGTCAACTCCACCGCCGGTTTGGGCGGCCTCTTCGATCCGGCCTCGGACTGGGACATGCCTCCCCACAGCGAGGATTTCGGCATCACCCTGGCCCGTTGGGGCGTCCCTAGCGGACCTTATCTGCAGATTCCGTTCCTGGGACCGAGTGACGTACGTGATGCCATAGGCATGTATTCAGATTATTTCGGCTCCACATCCTATTGGACAGGCTGGAAGCCCGGTACTCGCAACGCCATCTATGCCCTGCAAGCAGTTACAAAGCGGGCAAGCTATCTTAACGTTGACCAACTATTGGAGCAATCCTATGATCCCTATTCCCTGATGCGCAGCATCTACTTTCAGAACCGGGATCAAACCATCCAGGAAAATCTGCCGAACTACAATCCCAACCAGACCCTGAATTACGAGCAGATGCTTGATCAAGCCCAGGGGCCTTCAACCGCGCCTCCTCCCTCTACTGGTTAACCAGTCAAATCCTACGCTTCAACGTTACCCGCATTCATGGGCTCCGCCATGATGGGCTGAAGCAAACGTTCGACATCGCTGATCCGTGCCAACGCAAGCAGACGCTGCGGCGGATTTCTGATCTCCAGTTCATGCCCCTGCTGTTTCGCTTCACGTATCCATTCGATGACCAAGGCCAGGCCCGCACTATCGATGCTCTCGACGCCTGAGAAATCCAGGCGGATGTGCGGTTCATGCTCGAACAAGGGGCGGCTCTCGTGCAACAAATGCATGACGGTTGCAAAGCTTACGTCACCCTCAAGACGATAACGTCCGGCACCTTCACCTACTATGCGGGCGCTATGTGAATCATGGTGCCCCATATGTTTCATTATTTGCCCTTCTGTGCCTTTTTCGACTGACTGCTACCATCGCTGGACGGCTGTGCGTGTTCAAGACGCGTGATGAGAGCCTGCAGGCTTGTCCGCCTGATCTCGGACTGAAATTCGTTGCGATAGGTCTGAACATAGGAAACGCCGGCAATTTTGACGTCAAACGCCTTCCAACCGTCCTGAGTTTTGTGCATAACGTAATCCACCTCGACGGGCTGGTGATTTTCAGCCGCCACCCGGGTCTGGACCGTCACGAATTGCTTGGACGTATCACCTCTGAAAGGCAGCACTTGGACCTTGGCTCCGTTAAAACCCGAAATACCCTTGGCGTAGGTCGAGGTCAGGTAATGCAGGAACGCATTCTCGAACGCCTTGCGCTGCGCCGGTGTCGCGGTTCGCCAGGCACGTCCCAGAACAAGCTGGGACGTGAAATCGAAATCCCAATGCGGCAACAAATATTCCTTAACAATTTTTTCGGCAAGGGCGGGATTGTCAGACAGCTTGGAAGCATTCTTGTTCAACTCCGCAAGAACCTGCTGGGATGCATCACGCACAACCGCAACCGGGCCTTGAGCCGATTGTTTGCTTGAATCAGAATTGGCAGCCAGGGCCACTGGCGCAATCAGAACCAGCGCCGTTGTAAGCCCGAGTAAGCGTTTACTGATTGCCATTGGATTTGCCTCCTGACGATGACGCCTTGTTGAACATGAATTGGCTGATCAAATTTTCCAGCACAATTGCGGATTGCGTGAAATGAATAGTATCCCCGTTCTTGAGCGACTTCAGCGAACCGCCCGGGCTGATACCAATGTACTGGTCTCCCAGCAAGCCTTTGGTCTGGATACTGGCGCTGGAATCTGTGGGAATCTGGTTGAAACGATCCTCGATGCGCAGAGTCACTTCGGCTTCGAGGCTCTTGGGATCCAACGTAATGGATGTCACGCGACCGATCCGCACCCCGGCCAATGATACGGCAGCGCCCTGCTTGAGCCCCCCGACATCACTGAATTCCGCGTGTACGGCGTAGGTTGAACCCGTATTCAGACTATTCATGTTGGTGGTTTCGATCGCCAGGAAAAACAAGGCACCGATGCCCAAAAGGACAAACAATCCCGTGCCGATTTCCAGGCCAAAGGTTCGGCGCATGATCAAACTCCCCTAAACATGTAAGCAGTAAGCAGAAAATCGAGTGCCAGAACGGCGATCGACGCAATAACGACGGTTCGTGTCGTGGCCCGCGCCACCCCGCCGGGCGATGAAAGCGCATGGAAGCCTTCATAGACCGCAATCAAATTGACACAAAACCCGAACACGATGCTCTTGATGATACCGTTCACCAAGTCATCATAAAATTTCACGCTGGAAAGCATTTGGCCCCAGAACACATTGGGGTCCATCCCCATCATGACCACGGCAACCAGCCAGGCGCCCAACATACCAATCATGCTGAAGATCAATGCGAGGAGCGGCACGGCTATGACACCACCGGCGAAGCGTGGTGCAATCACTCTTCGAACAGGGTCGATTGCCATCATTTCCATCGCGGAAAGCTGCTCGGTCGCGCGCATGAGACCGATCTCGCTCGCCAATGCGGTTCCAGCGCGCCCGGTATAAAGCAACGCGGAGATGACCGGTCCAAGTTCGCGCATCAACGTGATCGCCACGATAGGCCCTAGCGTCACCGTCGCGCCGAAACGGCCCAGGACGCCATACAATTGCAGGGCCATAACCAAGCCTATGAAAAAGCCCGAAAAGCCCACCAGTGGCACCGTGCGGTTGCCCAGAGCATACACCTGCTCGGTCACCAGCAGAGGGCGCATGCAAGCGCGGGGGAAAAGGGAAACCACCCGGGCAAAAAAGATCCAGGCTGCACCGAAAGCGGCGAGGCCAGTACGCGACCTGCGGGTCGTGGAACGGGTGGATGCAGCCATCAGCTCTGCTCCTTCAACAGGGTCTCATCATAGTCCGGCGCCGGGAAATGGAACGGCACCGGGCCATCCGCCAGACCGGTCATGAACTGCTGCACCCAGCTGGAGCGGTTTTCACGCAGATCCTCGGGGCTGCCATGGGCGACAACCTTGCCCTCGGAAATGAGGTAATTGACATCGGTAATCGACTCGACCACGCCGACGTCATGCGAAACGATCACGGTGGTCAATCCCAGTGTCTGGTTCAGATGGCGGATAAGGCGCACGATGGCCCCGAGCGAAATCGGATCCAGGCCGGTAAACGGTTCGTCGTAGAAGATGAACTCGGGATCCATGATCATGGCCCGCGCCAGCGCCACACGCCGGGCCATGCCACCCGAAAGCTCGGAGGGCATCATTTCCGTGGCTCCACGCAACCCGACTGCCTGCAGCTTCATGAGCACCAGTGTGCGGATCATGGACTCGCCCAGGTTGGTATGCTCCCGCAAGGGGAAAGCGACGTTTTCGTACACATTCAAATCCGTCAGGAGCGCACCGTTCTGGAACAGCATGCCCATACGCATGCGCAGGGCATAAAGCTCGTTGCCCCGCAGTGATTGCACCGGCATGCCGTCGACACGTATGTCTCCCGAGGCCGGATGCAGCTGCCCGGTAATCAGGCGCAGCAATGTCGTTTTGCCTGTGCCGCTCGGCCCCATGATGGCCGTAACCTTGCCCCGCGGAATATCGATATCGACATGGTCGAAAATAATCCGGTCGCCCCGCTCGAAAACGAGGTTGCGGATACTGATCGCTGGTTCTTCCTTATCAGTCACTAGTTACTTCCTGCGTGGCTAGGCTCAATGCGCATCAGGCTGCTTTAGCCGTGACGACAACTTCAACTCAACCGGCGGCTTCTTCCTCCATACGAGCCTCATATTTACCCTGGCGCGCCAGATGGTTCAGCCGCGCACGAAACGCAAAAGCCTTGGCCGCGGCCTGCGCCTGCTCCGGCTTGCCCCGCCAGGTCGCGAGCGCCGGGTTCTGCAGCGCACGCGCATAGGAAAAAGTCAGGGGCCAAGGCAAGGGACCGCTACGGTTCATGGCATTGAGGTGCGCCGTGGCCTGCTCCGGGGTCTGCCCGCCCGACAGGAAGGCAATCCCTCCCGTGGCGGCCGGAACGTAGCGCTTCAGTGTGCGCAACGTAGCTTCGGCGACCGCCTCGACCGAACTCTTTTCGCTGCTGCCCTTGCCGGCAATCACCATGCTGGGCTTGAGCACCACGCCCTCGAGAAACGCTCCCTGGGCCGTCAATTCGGAAAAGAGCTCCTTAAGAGCCTGTTGCGTGGCAAGCTCGCATTGCTCCAGTGTATGATCGCCGTCGATCAGCACCTCGGGTTCCACGATCGGTACGATGGAGGCTTCCTGCGCCAGCACGGCGTAACGCGCCAGCGCATGCGCATTCGCTTCGATGCACGCCCGGCTGGGCAGGTCATTGCCGACGTCAATGGTGATAACTGCGCGCCACTTGGCAAAGCGTGCCCCCAACTTGTAGTACTCGGCGAAGCGCTCACGCAGGCCATCCAGCCCCTCAGTGACCTTTTCGCCAGAATGGGCCGCAAAATCCTTCGCTCCCTTGTCGACCTTGATACCCGGCAGGATCCCGCGCTTCTCGAGCAGCTGTGGGAACTTCTCTCCGCTGGATGCCGATTGCCGCAGCGTCTCGTCATACAGGATCACGCCACTGATGCATTCCTCGATGCCAGGCGCCGTAAACAGCAACTCTCGGTAGTCGCGCCGGGTTTCCTCGGTGGACTCCACGCCGACCGCGCGCAGACGCTTCTCGATCGTCCCCGTACTCTCGTCCGCCGCCAGGATCCCCTTGCCAGGCGCCATCATGCGTTGGACGGTTTCAATCAAGTGCTCGTAATTCATGTTTGCCAGTCCTCTAAAACAGCTTCGACAGATTCTCAAATAGGATAAAAGGATATCATCAGCGGGCCACTCCGGGCTGTTCCAAAGCCGGCAGCAGCAGTGCCAGAGGCATGCTGACCAAAGCGGCCAGTGCCAGCAGCCAGAAAAGACCGGCCAGTGTGATCGAGCCGGCACTCAAACCCAATAGTGCAGCCACTCCGGCACCCAACGCATTGCCAAGCCCGAGGGCAATACCTGAACCGAAAGGCCGATTGTCCGGAAAAAGGTCCTGCCCTTCGACCGTCGTAACGGGATAGGTGGCGAAAGCGGGTATGCCAAGCAATGCTGCCCCCAGCCACAACGCCGGTCCTTGCCCCCAGGCAATCAGGGCCGTGCAGCCCGCCATCAGAAGACCAGCCACCGCGAGGACCGGCCGGCGGCCCAATCGGTCCGCCAAGTGTCCTCCATACAGCATGCCGATCAACCCGACCACCAACATCAGCGTCACCAGCGTGGCCCCGCCAACGAGTCCCCCGCCTCGTGCCTCCCAGATCAGGGGCAGATAGGTCACGGCCCCGGTGACAACGCAGCCTCGCACCGTGGCGTAGAGCAACAGCCTGCTCGTAGCGCCGACACGTCCGCGGATGTGCACATGAAAGGCCTTTGAGCGCACCTCCGGCGCGGGCAGCATCCGGTAGACGAATGGAACAGTCAACAATCCCAGGAAGACCGGTATCCACAATTCATGGAACGAGCTCCAGACCACCACGAGACTTGCGATCAATGGCCACACGCCGCGGCCGATTTCACCGCCCAGCATCATCACGGCCACACCGAAATGCTCACGAGAGCCTGCAAACCGGCGCGCGGCCGTCAGCGCCTGGGGATGGAAACAGGCATTGGCAACGCCGATCAGCGCCAGCACCAGGACCAGTCCCGCGAGATTGAAGGTCCAGCCAACCAGTGCCGCACCGGTCAGGGCCGACAGTACACCAAACCACATCAATCGCCGCCCGCCCAGCGGACGGCCGAGAAGACCCGCCATGGGCTGCAGTGCCTGCCCCGCCAGCAGAGCAAACATCAACGTACCCGCCAGTGCTGGCGGACGATCGATGGCCACCAAAACCACGGGCAGCACACCGGGCAGAAAATTGGCCGCACCGTCATTGAGAAAATGCAGCCAGGCGAGCGACACCAAAGGCACATAGCGTGCCGGGACCGAACCAGTGCCCGTGGCGGCATCGATAACCTGATCAGGGCTGCTGCTCAATTTTTCTCCAGAGTATGCGGGCATGCGCCCCGATCGGCAGAAACATCTCTACTGCGCCACTTGAGAGATGGCGCTGGATGAGCGCAGTCAAAAAGCCTTCCCATGGATAAGGGCAACCCGCCGGCTGGCGGGTGTCGAGCTAATTGGTCGGGGTGAGAGGATTTGAACCTCCGACCACCTGCACCCCATGCAGGTGCGCTACCAGGCTGCGCTACACCCCGAACAGGTGCGTATGATAACCGAAGCGGGAGCCTCAGCGGGCCAGAACCGTCAGCAGTTCTTCCAGTTCGGCACGAATCTGGCGGATGATCTGGCGGCTTTGCGCCTGGTCTTCCTGGGCCTCATGACCTTCGAGGCGATGTCTTGCGCCACCGATCGTATAACCGTCTTCGTAGAGCAAACTGCGGATCTGGCGGATCAGCAAAACGTCATGGTGACGATAGTAGCGCCGGTTGCCACGGCGCTTGACCGGCTTGAGCTGGGGGAACTCCTGTTCCCAGTAGCGCAGTACGTGTGGCTTGACGTCGCACAGTTCGCTGACTTCACCGATCGTGAAGTAGCGCTTGGCCGGAATGGGCGGTAGCTCCCCGTTATGACTGGCTTCCAACATGACCTTCTACCCGCATTTTAAGTTTTTGTCCCGCCTTGAACGTTACCACGCGGCGCGCGCTGATGGGAATGGCCTCGCCGGTCTTCGGATTGCGGCCCGGCCGCTGATCCTTGTCGCGTAGCTCGAAATTACCGAACCCTGACAGCTTGACTTCATTCCCCGCAACCAGCGAAGCAATGATCTCCTCAAAAAACTGCTCGACAAGATCCTTGGCCTCACGCTTATTGAGACCCAATTCCTGGAACAGTACTTCAGTCAGCTCCGCCTTGGTGACGGCATCCGTTTCAGCTGCGCACATAAGCTCCCTTCTCTTCGCCCAGGCCTGCGACGATTGCCGACACTGCGGCATCCACTTCCGCATCCGTGAGAGTGCGGGAAAAATCTTGAAAAATCAAGCCCAACCCGATACTTCTTGAATCTTCGGGTATTCCTTCGCCGGAATAAACGTCAAAAATGCGCACTTCGCGCAAGCGGGAACCCCCATGTTTGCGGACGCTGGCTTCCAGCTCTGCCGCGCTGATGGATTTGCCGGCAACCAATGCCAGATCTCGCCTTACGCCGGGGAAACGGGCCACCGGGCCCGCCTGCAACTGGCGCGGATCCGGCAACGCATCCAAATTGATTTCGAAAACCAGGACCTCGGTCGGCAGATCCCATTCCTTGACCAACCGTGGTGCCAATACGCCCAAATCGGCCACAATCCGATCCTCGACACGTACGCAGGCGCGGCGACCGCTGGCGAGAGCCTCTCGCTCCGAGGGGATGTATTCAATCGCAGTAGACGGCACCCCTGCAGAAATCAGCAATTCATGCACATCGCCCTTGATATCGAAAAAATCGACCGTTCTGGCGGAGGCTCCCCATTGCTCCGGCAAAAGCGGCCCACAGGCAACACCGGCAAGATACTCGGTTTGTTCAGCCCCGTCCGAGAATACCGCTCCCATTTCGAACAAGCGTACCCGCTCGGCCTGGCGTGCCAGATTATGCGCAAGCGCCTCGATCAGGCCGGTCCACAGACTGCGCCGCAGAATTCCTTCCCTGGCCGAAAGCGGATTGTGCAACCATAGCGCACGCGTGGAAGCCGGCGCCAGGGCCGCGTCCCGCTCCGCTTCGGCAAAACTCATGGTGACCGCTTCATCATAGCCACGTGCCGCAATAACGCGTCTCAGTCTGTTGCACAGAGAAGAGGCCGCATCGTGATGCATCGGACACAAGTGCCGCAATGGAGCAACGGCCGGAATAGAGTCGAAACCGGCGATTCGGGCCACTTCTTCGACCAGGTCCGCTTCTCCTTCGATATCGAAGCGGGCGCTGGGAGCGGTAACCGCCAACGAAAAATCCCCGGTAATGCGCACATGGAACCCGAGCCGCTCCAGGATGGCGCCGACCGCCTCGGTTCCAAGATCGAGCCCGGTCAAACGCCGCACCGTACTCGTGCGCAATTCAATAGCCTCGTGCAGCGGCAAATACTCGGCCTCTTGGCGGACGACCAACGGTCCTGGACGGCCGCCGCAGATCGAGGTGATGAGCATGGTTGCCCGCTCGAGCGCGACAGGGGCCAATTCCGAGTCGACACCACGCTCGTAGCGATGTGCAGCCTCGGTCACGAGTCCCAGGCGGCGCGCCCTGCCCCGGATCGCAGCCGGCGCAAAGAAAGCGCTTTCCAGAAAAACCTCGCGAGTCTCGCTGCTGACGGCACTGTCCTCTCCACCCATTACGCCGGCCAGCGCAACAGGCCCCCGTTTGTCTGCAATGACCAGCATATCGGGCGCCAGGTCGATCGGCTGACTGGCTCCGATCAGGGTCAGGGTGTCGCCGGGACGAGCCATGCGGACAGTGAGTCCGCCGTGCAGCTTGCCCATGTCGAAGGCATGCAAGGGCTGACCCAGTTCAAGCATAACGTAGTTCAGCACATCGACCACTGGATACGTCGGGCGTAGACCCGCCCTGCGCAACCGCTCGCTCATCCACAGGGGGGTAACCGCACACGGGTCGATATCGGTAATGACACGCCCGGAGTAGCGCGGGCAGGCTTCGGGCACCGTCAGGCTCACCGCAAGCTCATGGCGCTGAACGGCTTCGACCGGCTCCATCCGGGGCGGCGTGAGAGACGCTTCGGTTCCCGCGTGCAATTCCCGGGCAATACCGAGCATCGACAGGCAATCGCCCCGGTTGGGGGTCAAATCGATTTCCAGGCATGTATCGGGCAAGCCATACAAGCGTGCAACGGTCTCGCCCTCGGGGGTGTCATCAGCAAATACGAGGAGCCGGTCCGAGGTTTCACCCAGTCCGATTTCGGCAGCCGCACAAAGCATGGCCTCGGATGGTTCCCCTTGGTATTCGCGGGCTTCGATGACGCGCCCATCAGGCAAGGTGGCTCCGGGCAAGGCCAGCACGCCTACCATGCCCTCACGCAAGTGCGGCGCTCCCGAGACGACCTTGAACTGCCCCGCAGACCCCGCATCGACCGTCAAGCACTGGAGATTGGTGCGCGGCATCTGGCGGATCCTGGTCACCCGGGCCGTCACGATCTTTTCACAGGGCGCAGGTATCTGCCAGACCGCGCTGACTTCCAGGCCCTGGTTGACCAGATGCCGTGAAATCGCAGCCGCATCAAGGCCACTGTCGCAGAGACTACGCAACCAGTCGAGACTGACCCGCATCCAAACCGTCCTCAGGCAAACTGCGCTAGAAAGCGCACGTCGTTTTCGAAAAAGCGCCGCAGATCATCGACGCGATAACGCAGCATGGCGAGGCGCTCGACCCCGATGCCGAAGGCGAAGCCGCTGTGCCGGGCCGGGTCGATGCCGGCCTGTTCGAGCACGTGCGGATGCACCATGCCGCAACCAAGCACTTCCAGCCAGCCGGTGGCCCCACAGACGCGGCACCCGGCGCCATCGCAACGGACGCAGCTCACATCGAGTTCCGCGGAAGGCTCGGTAAAGGGGAAATAGGAAGGTCTGAGGCGCACGGCGAGATCTTTCTCGAAGAAGCCGCGCATGAACTGGGACAGCACCCACTTCAGGTGCCCCATGTGAATGCCCTCGTCGATCACCAGGCCTTCGACCTGGTGGAACATGGGCGTGTGCGTCAGATCGGAATCACGGCGATAGACCCGGCCCGGCGCGATCATCCACACGGGCGGCCCGCCCACCTTCTCCAGGTGGCGGATCTGCACCGGGGAGGTATGCGTGCGCAACAGGCGTCCGTCATCGAGGTAGAACGTATCGTGCATGGCGCGCGCCGGATGATCGGCGGCAATGTTGAGCGCTTCGAAGTTGTAATGCTCGTTTTCGACTTCGGGACCGTACGCCACCTCGAAGCCTGCGGCCATGAACAACTGCTCGATGCGTGAGAGCGTCAGGCGAACCGGGTGCAAGGTTCCGGTTTTCTGCCCCCTGCCCGGCAGGGTGATATCCACGGCATTGCGTGCTTCTTCCCGCTCACGCGCATCGGCCTCCAGAACCGCGCGGCGCTCACTGAGCGCGGTCGCCAGTTCGGCCTTGAGGGCATTGATGGCTTCACCGTAGGCGGGTCGCTGATCGGCTTCCAGCTGGCCTACCCGGGCCAGCAACGCCTTGACCTGACCCTTGCGGCCCAGATATTCGACGCGAACCGCTTCCAGCGCCTGCACCTCGCCTGCACGCTCGATATCGGCCAGCGCCGATTGCCGAATGCGCTCGACTTCCTGTGTGGCTGTCTCCACGATAAACCTGCCGGTTGCTCGGGTGGGAAAAATGCGGGGGGACAAGCCCCCCGCAAATCACTGTTCGCTGCTGCTACGCGCCTTGTCCACCAGGGCGGCAAAGGCCGTCTGGTCGTTCAGCGCCAGATAGGCGAGCACCTTACGGTCAAGCTCGACTCCGGCCAGCTTGAGGCCGTGCATGAAGCGGCTGTAAGACAGCCCGTGCATGCGGGCCGCGGCATTGATTCGTGCCACCCACAGGGCACGGAAATCGCGCTTGCGCACCCGGCGGTCGCGATAGGCGTACTGACCAGCCTTGAACACGGCCTGATTGGCGGTACGCCAGTTCTTGCTCCGGTTTCCGTAGTAACCCTTGGCCTGTTTGAGCACCTTCTTGTGCTTGCGGCGGGCGGTTACACCTCGTTTAACTCGTGCCATCGTTGTTCTCCTTTAGGCGTAGGGCAGCATGCGGCGCACGCTCTTCTGATCCTGCTCGGCCATCATTTCGCTGCCGCGCAGGTTGCGTTTGCGCTTACTGCTTTTCTTGGTGAGGATGTGACGATGATGCGAGTGCGCGCTCTTGAACTTGCCCTTGGCATTGGCACGAAAGCGCTTGGCCGCACCGCGGTGCGTTTTAAGTTTCGGCATTTTCCAACTCCATTTCTACTCCAGGCCCCGGTGTCAAACCGGCGTTCCTGCCCGGGCGAATAATACGGACGGCCTTCCCTTGCCTTCCAACCCGCCACCACCCGGATTGCGGGTGGCAGTTTTTTGCGGGATCTGCCCGCACTCAGGCGGCGCTTGCGCCCCGCTGACCAGACTTATGTCTTGGTCTTTTTCGGCCCCAGCATCATGACCATCTGACGGCCTTCGAGCTTGGGCATCTGTTCCACGGCAGCCAGTTCCTCGAGGTCATCCCGGACCCGCTTGAGCAACTGCTGCCCCAGTTCCTGGTGAAGCATTTCACGACCGCGAAAACGCAGGGACACTTTGGTTTTGTCGCCTTCCTCGAGAAACTTCACCAGCTTCTTGAGCTTGATCTGGTAATCCGCCTCATCCGTTCCGGGACGAAACTTGATTTCCTTCACCTGCATCTGCTTCTGTTTCCGCCGGTTGGCATGCTGTTTCTTGTTCTGCTCGAACACGAAACGGCCATAATCCATAATCCGACAGACCGGAGGCTCGGAATTGGGCGCGACCTCGACGAGATCCATGTCCTGCTCGTAAGCCTTGGCGATGGCGTCCTCGATCGTCATGATGCCGGCCTGTTCGCCGTTGGTACCGACGACCCGAACCCGTGACGCAGTGATTTCCTCGTTGCGTCTTACCTGTTTGTCCTGCGCGATGCTTCAACCCTCCAAATTAAAACGGCCCTTGGCCTCAATATCCGCCGCCAGCCGGCTGGCGAATTCATCCACCGTCAAGGTGCCCAGGTCTTTACCCGTCACCTCACGTACGGCAACAGAGCCGGCCTCCCGCTCCCGTTCACCGACGACGAGCAGGTAGGGGACTCGGCCAAGCGTATGTTCGCGAATTTTATATCCAATGGTCTCGTTTCTCAAGTCCGCCTCGGCCCGGAAGCTCCGGCTCGCCAGTTCCGAGACCAATTTGCGCGCATAATCCGCCTGTCCTTCGGCGATCGGCAGGACCATGGCCTGGACCGGCGCGAGCCAGGGCGGCAAGCGCCCGGCATAGTGCTCAATCAGGATGCCGATGAAGCGCTCCATGGACCCCACAATCGCGCGATGCAGCATGACCGGCACGTGGCGGTCACCGTCTTCGCCCACGTATTCCGCCCCCAGGCGCCCCGGCATGGAGAAATCCACCTGCATGGTGCCGACCTGCCAGCCGCGTCCGATCGAATCCTTCATGTGGTACTCGATCTTGGGCCCGTAGAATGCGCCCTCGCCCGGCAACTCTTCCCATTCCACGCCACAAGCGCGCAGCGCCGAGCGCAGGGCCTCTTCGGACTTATCCCAGATGGCATCGGTACCGATGCGCTTGGCCGGGCGCAGGGCAAGCTTGAGCTCAATGTCGCTGAATCCGAAATCCGAATAGACCTGCATGGCCTGACGGTGGAACGCCACCACTTCGGTCTCCACCTGATCTTCAGTGCAGAAGATGTGACCGTCGTCCTGGACGAAGCCGCGCACGCGCATCAGCCCGTGCAGCGCGCCCGATGGCTCGTTGCGCGTGCAGGAACCGAATTCGCCCAGGCGCAAAGGAAGATCACGGTAACTTTTCAGGCCATGATTAAAAATCTGCACGTGACCAGGACAATTCATCGGTTTGACCGCATACTCGCGATTCTCGGACGCGGTTATAAACATATTTTCGCGGTAGTTGTCCCAGTGCCCGGTCTTTTCCCATAGCGACTTATCGAGGATCTGCGGGCAACGGACCTCCTGGTAACCGCTGTCACGATAAACCTCGCGCATGTATTGCTCGACGACCTGCCAGATCGCCCAGCCGCGGGCATGCCAGAACACCAGGCCCGGCGCCTCCTGCTGCATGTGGAACAGGTCGAGCTCACGGCCAAGGCGGCGATGATCGCGCTTCTCGGCCTCTTCCAACCGGGTGAGATAGGCCTTGAGCGCCTTCTTGTCGGCCCAGGCAGTGCCGTAGATCCGCTGCAGCATTTCGTTGTTTGAATCGCCGCGCCAATAGGCCCCGGCCACCTTCATTAAATGAAAGGCCTTGAGCTTGCCCGTGGAAGGCACATGCGGGCCGCGGCATAAATCCACGAAATCCCCCTGGCGATACAGGGATATCGGCTCGTCGGAAGGGATCGAGGCGATAATCTCGGCCTTGTATTCCTCTCCCATGTCGCGGAAAAACTTCACGGCCTCGTCGCGGGGCATGAGGCTCCGGGTGACTTCGTAATCCTCCGCAGCCAATTCCTTCATGCGCGCCTCGATGGCCTTCAGATCCTCTTCCGTGAAGGGTCTCTCAGATGCGAAGTCATAGTAAAAGCCGTCCTCGATCACCGGGCCGATCGTGACCTGGACCTCGGGGAACAGCTGCTTGACGGCCTGGGCAAGCAGATGCGCGGTGGAATGGCGAATGACCTCAAGACCGTCCGAATCGCGATCGGTCACAATGCTCAGCTCTGCATCGTGATCGATCCTGAATGAAGTATCGACCAAGGTGCCCCCAACCTTGCCGGCCAAGGCCGCCTTGGCCAGTCCCGGTCCGATGTCGGCCGCAACTTCGGCCACGGTGACCGGGTGGTCGAATTCGCGTCGGGAGCCGTCTGGAAGCGTAATCGTAGGCATAGTCTGTCCTTACAGTGGCGACCTATACGAGGGGCCGCGTGTTGAGCCGGAGGAGCCGGCATTTCTGGTGCTTAAACTGGTAGGCGCGATTGGATTCGAACCAACGACCCCCACCATGTCAAGGTGGTGCTCTAACCAACTGAGCTACGCGCCTGTCGAGCGCTGCATTGTATTACAGCGCAGGCAAAAACCTCAAGCTAATAGGCAAACGCACCGGCCCGAACCAGCCTGATCGGAGAGGTTTGGCTGTAAGCAACGTAATAGGCCTGCCCGGTCTTGAAGTCAACGCCCCAGCCAAGCCCATAGCTGGAGGCGACCGGTGTCGAAGTCCAGAAACTCACACTCGGCGTGGCAGGAAACGCAGCTTCGTTGATCGCCGGATCGGAGCACGCATAGCGCACCAGTGACGTCAGTTCACGCTCATTGGGCAGGCGCCAATCCTTGTACCCGGCAAACCCACTGCTGGATGAACTGTCCAAGGTCTGGACCTTGTTCAATGCATCCTGCCAAGTGAAAGTCGTCGCGGTACCCGTGCAGGTTTGGTTATTGCTGTCCCAAGCCTGGCCGATGGCGCATCGCATCCACATCAACCCGGTATACCGATCAACAACCGTGCCGTCGGCTTTCATATCGTAGCGCGAATTCTGCATGGGATCGGGGACCGAATTACCGCAAGTTTGCGCCAGGGCGACTCCGGCACCTATCCAGAGGGTCAGGGCACACACCGTCACTTTCATTGCCTGTACCTTCACTGCACACCTCCACGAACCAGAATTGCGAAATAGCCACCACCAATACCCGTACTCCCATCCTTGGGCAGGAAACTGTCATAGCTCTCCAGTGAACTGATGACCACCGCGCGATCGTGATAAACAGGATCACTGGTCGCTGTCCAGTATCCGCCTGATTCCAGGGTTGGAATCGACGGAATCCCCGAGGCCGAGAAGAAGCCCAACGCGTTCGCCGACACGTTGAGCAAATTTCTCAGTTCACTGGCAGTCGGCAAGCGCCAATCGGAGTATCCACATAAATTGCTATCGTTAGCCATCTGAACGAAATTGTAGGTGTCCATCTTGTAGGGACCGCCGTTCGCCTGGCCTTTGTTCCCGCCATTCGTGCTGTTGTGCGGGTCGTACCACGTATAAATGTAACCCGCATTGAACAGCCCAGCGCCGACTGCTGGAGTCGGAACCTCCCACTCCAGACCGGTCCAGTTGTCACGCGCGCATGCCCAAGGATCTACCCCGTAATTGGCGCCCTGGTTGAAAAGAGCATGGCCGTTACTGTCGATCTTGGTGAAATCGAAGCCAAAATCGTATGAGTAGCCGCCAAAACCAACCTTGGCCAGTTTATCCTCGTAACTCTTTCGATCCCGACCCAGCTCGCCATCCTGATTCGGATAACCGGTCTGGGGGCAAGTGATTGGATTAGTCGGGTTGCCATTCGTATCTGTTGCACAGCCCGTCGTGCCCGTGTCATTGAGCGGCTCGGGCCAATAGCGCAGTACAACGTTGGCGGTCCCCGCATCCAATTGCAGATTACTGCTGGGATTGCTCAGCCGCACTCGAAAATACCGGTATGACGTCCCTAGCTGATCGCTCAGCGGGATCGTAATCGTATGCTCGGTCACGCCCGGACCAAAGGTTAATGTTCCGCTCTGCGCCGTGTAATCGACACCGGCCTTGGCGGTGCCATCGACAGTTGAATAGTTAACGGTAGCCTGTCCGTTGGGCGGATTGGACAGCCGCACTTTCACATCCACGCTGGCTGGGCCGCTCTTAGTCACCTGTACAGGCGCACCGAAAACCGAGACCAGGGATGACGATCCTTTCACTATCACCGTAGCAGTAGCCACCGGAGAACTGCCGTTCGCTGTTGCCGCTGTATAAGTAAAACTGTCCGAGCCGGCATAACCACTTTTAGGCGTATAAGTGTAAGATCCGGTATTCGGATCAATGCTGACCGTACCGTGAGCAGGCGCCGAATCCAGTCCGTAGCTAACCGTCAGGGCGCCCTGTTTGGTTGCCGGATTAGTGGCATAAATTTGGCCGCTGTAGGCAACGTCCTCAGAAGTGACTAAATAGGTATTGGACGCATATGGAATCGGGTTGTACACGAAGTTCTGAGTGGAGCTTCCGCCACCGCATCCCGCCAGCATCAGAGCAAACCCTAACAAGGACGCGCCACAAACAATCCTGCTTACATGTTTTGGGTGCAAATCGAATTCTCCCGGGGAATCAATACGGCGGCAAGCCGCGCACAATAACGTTGATACTCGATCTCTGTCAAAGTTTTCTCCGAATCGCACCATTGCGACGCTGGATCAAATCGGGCCAAGCCGAATGGAGATAGAGCGTCATCGAGAAAACCGTCAGGACCGCCGCGCAATACAACAATCCGAGCCCGATCCAGTACACGGGCGTTCCATGCAGTGAATACCTGAACAGCATGAATACGATAGCCACCATCTGTACGGCCGTCTTGACCTTGCCGGCCCAGGACACAGTGACCGCCGACGAGGCGCCCACCCCGGCCATCCACTCCCGCAAGGCGGACACGGCGATTTCGCGGCCGATGATAATCAGCGCCGGTAGCGCCACCCAACTATGGGGATCAGCCATCACAATCAACACAAGCGCCGTGGCGACAATAAGCTTATCGGCAACCGGGTCGAGAAAGGCACCCAGCGCCGATCCTTGATTCAGGCGCCGCGCCAGGAAACCGTCCAGCCAATCGGTCACGCTGGCGAGGATGAAGACTCCGGCCGCCGCCGGCGGCCCCCAGGCCGTCGGCAACAGGAAAAAGATCACCATGACCGGAATCAACAATACCCGCAGTGATGTCAGCCAGTTGGGCAGACCAAATCCGGTCATTGGCGATGTCCTTCTCTTGCCAAATGATTCACGATGCGCTCCGCGAGCGCACGATTGATGCCCGGCACGGCAGTCAGATCAACGGCACTCGCCTGGCGCAATCCTTTGAGACCACCAAACCGGGTCAGAAGTTGCCTCCTTTTGACCGGCCCCACGCCCGTCACATCATCAAGCACAGATTCGCTCCGTGTTTTCTGGCGCGCGCGGCGATGTCCGGATATCGCGAAACGGTGCGCTTCATCGCGCAACGATTGGACGAGGTGCAGTGCCGCAGATTCGGGCTCAAGAGCAAGACTGCGCCCCTCAGGCGCCAGGATCAGGCGATCGAATTCGGCCCGCCGCCCCGCGCCCTTGGTGACGGCGCCTAGGCGCAGCTCTTCCAACCCCAGCCGCTCCAGCACGCCCTGCGCCCGCCGCAGCTGTCCCGGCCCACCGTCGATAAGCACCAAATCCGGCAAAGCGCCTTCCTCGTCCAGTACCCGGCTGTAACGTCTCTCCAGCACTTCTTCCAGAGCTGCGTAATCATCTCCTCCAGATGCTTCACGAATCCGGAAACGGCGATAGGCCGCCTTGAGCGGGCCCTGCCGGTCGAACACGACGCAGGAGCCATAAGCCGCTTCCCCACCTGAATGACTGATATCGAAGCACTCGATGCGGTTCAGTTCATCGGATGGTAAATCGAGCACCTTCTCCAACGCCTCGAAGCGCGCCGTAAGCGCTGGGCCATCGGCATTCAGGTGGACCAATTCCTGGGCATTGGTGGCCGCTAGGGCGGTCAGGCGCTTGAGTGCGCCCCGCCCCGCCGGTCGAATCACGACCTCATGACCGACTCGTTTCGACACCGCTGCCCGCACTATCTCCGCACCCGGTAACGGTCTGTCCGGAACGATTCTCGGCGGGGCTTCCTGCTCGAAATGCTGGACGATGAACCCCTCCATGATGGCGGCACTGTCCTGCTCCGCACCTACCGCAACCCGATAATTGCGGCTGCCTTGCAGACGCCCGCCGCGTACCGGAAGGACCACGACCACGGCCGTGTCACGCCCAGCCTCGGCTACCGCCAGCACGTCACAATCCTGCATGTCGCCGATCACGTCCTGATGCGCGCGTATCCGGCGTAAACTGTGGATCTGATCGCGCATCCGCGCCGCCTTTTCGAACTCTAGTGTGGCACTGGCTTCCTCCATACGCGCAACAAGCTGCTCGATGACTTGCTCGTCACGCCCCTCGAGAAAGGCCACCGCCTGATCCATGTCCTGCTGGTAGGTCGCCTGGTCGATCAATCCGACGCACGGTGCCGTACAGCGTTCTATCTGGTATTGCAGACAGGGCCGGCTACGATTGCGAAAAAACCGATCGGTACAGTTGCGCAGTCGAAACACCCGCTGCAGCTCGATCAGCGCATTGCGTGCGGCCACCGCGTTCGGGTAAGGCCCGAACAGCCGGCCCGCCGCGCGATGCGGACCCCGGTAAAGGCTCAGGCGGGGAAATCCAAGCCCCGGCATCAAGCGAATATAGGGATAGCTTTTGTCGTCCCGCAGAATGACGTTATAGCGGGGACGATGCTCCTTGATCAACGTGCTTTCCAGCAGCAAGGCTTCGACTTCGGTCGTGGTCCAGGTGACTTCGATACGTGCCAGGCGGCGCAGCATAGCCATGACCTTGGTCCCTTGCGGGCGCGCACCGAAATAGGAACTCAGCCGGCGATGGACGTCGCGGGCCTTGCCTACATAAATCAGGCGATCGGACGCGTCGTACATGCGGTAGACGCCCGGCTTGTGACCCAGTCCTGCAAGAAAGGCCTTGGCGTCGAAGCCCGCCCGCGGGCTCATGGCACCGAAGGCATATCGAGCGTTATCAGTCCGTGTCCGGCCGCCAGCTTTACAAGATCAATATCGTTGTCGACACCCAGTTTGTCGTACACGCGACGCCGATAAGTGCTCACCGTTTTGGGACTCAGGCACAGGCGCTGCGCCACAGCCAGAGTTCCCAGCCCCTGCGCCGTATAAAGCACAAGTTCCAGTTCACGACGCGAAAGATTCATGAATTGCCCGAGTTCTTCACCGCTGCGCTGGGACAAAGCCAAACGCTTGGCGAGAGCCGCGGGCACGTAGCGTTCGCCATCGGCTACACGGCGCACGGCCGCGATAACTTCAGCAGGCTCGGCACTTTTCCCCAAGAATCCCCAGGCCCCCGCTTCCATGATGCGGGCAGGCACGGGATCAGCATCCAGCGCGGAAATTGCAATGACCCGCGCTTGCGGCTGGCTGGCATTCAGCCGCCGGGTCGCTTCGATGCCGCCGAGACGCGGCATCTGGACGTCCATAAGAATGACGTTAGGTTGCAATCTCGGGGTCATATCGAGCACGGCTTCACCATCCTCAGCCTCACCCACGACTTCGATGCCCGGTTGATCGCGCAGCAATTCACTGAGGCCCGCCCGCACCAAGCGGTGGTCATCGGCTATCAGCACCCGAATTGGTTCAGACACCCTATCACTCCTCCGTCATGTGCTCTATGACTGCTTCACCAAACCCCCGGGTACCCACCAAAGTAGCGCCCGGAATGAGGCTTTGCATATGCTCTTCCACTCCACGCTGCCCTGCCAGGTCGCGGCGCGGAGCGCGTATGGCTTCCCGGAGCCGGGCCAGATCGTAGGTCAGTATTTTGTCGGCGATGGTCCGGGCTACCCCCTGAAGAATGCATTCGGCCGCCTCATGCCAGCCAATATAACGCAGCATCATCTCTGCGGACAGTATCAGCGAGCCGGGATTGACCCGGTCCTTGCCCGCAAAGCCCGGGGCCGTGCCATGCGTAGCTTCGAAGACCGCCACCGAATCTGCCATGTTGGCCCCCGGCGCTATGCCGATGCCCCCGACCTGGGCCGCCAGCGCATCCGAGATGTAGTCGCCATTCAGGTTGAGGGTGGCGATAATGTCGTATTCCTCGGGTCGCAGCAGGATCTGCTGGAGGAAGTTGTCGGCAATCACGTCTTTTACAACGATGCGCTTGCCGTTGACCGGGTTCTTCAGGCTCATCCAGGGACCGCCATCCAGGGGTTGGGCCCCGAACTCTTCCCGCGCCACCTCATAACCCCAGTTGCGGAAGGCGCCCTCGGTGTACTTCATGATATTGCCCTTGTGCACCAGGGTCACCGACACGCGGTCGTTGTCGATCGCATACTGGATCGCCTTGCGCACCAGGCGCTCCGAACCCTCGCGCGAAACCGGCTTGATACCGATGCCGGAACTCTCCGGAAACCGGATGCCCGTCACGCCCATCTCGCGGCGCAGAAAGGCGACCAGCTTGCGCGCCTCGTCGCTGCCCGCCGGCCACTCGATCCCGGCATAGATGTCTTCGGTGTTTTCCCGGAACACCACCATATCGGTGCTGTCGGCAAGCTTAAGTGGGGAATCGACACCCGGGAAATAACGGATCGGCCGAACGCACGCATACAGGTCGAGCCGTTGGCGGATCGAGACATTGAGCGAACGTATGCCCTCGCCTATCGGCGTGGTAAGGGGGCCCTTGATGGAAACCACGTAACGCTGCAACGCGTCGAGGGTCTCCTCGGGCAGATACTCTCCATCGTAGAGTGCGCTCGCTTCCTCGCCCGCATAGGCCCGGGCCCACACGATGCTCCGCCGATCGCTATAGGCCTGCTTCACCGCGGCCTCGACCACAGCTTGCATGACCGGCGTCACATCCATGCCAATGCCGTCACCACGAATACACACAATGATCGGTTGATCGGGCACATTGAGGCTGCCGTCGGGATTGGCCGTGATCGGATCGCCGGCATCGGGAATGTTGATGTGCTGATATTGCATCGGGCTAGCGACTCTCGATCGCAGAAATTCCAGCCATTTTAGCCCACCAGCACAAGGTTTCCCGCCGCCATATCACGCACAAACCTGCCAGGTCGCGCGTGCACCGGTAGATCCACATGTCAACACTTGCGTTTGAAAACGCCAGCCTTACCTCATCAGGACCCGACGGCCGATGCTAATAAACAGGCTGTCGGGAAAGTGCCGTTAGGACCTGTCCACCCCCTCCAGCAAACCCTAGTAGCGAAGCAGGACCGCGCCCCAGGTAAAGCCACCGCCGAAAGCTTCAAACAGCAACATGTCGCCACGTTTGACGCGGCCGTCCCGCACCGCCGTGTCCAGTGCCAGAGGCACGGAGGCAGCCGAGGTGTTGCCATGATCCTGGATCGTGAGTACGACACGTTCCATGGGCAGGTCCAAACGCTTGGCCACGGCCTCGATAATGCGCAGGTTGGCCTGGTGCGGAATATACCAGTCGATCTGGTCGACCGTAACACCCGTGTCGGCAAGGATTTTCTCCGCGGCGTTGAAGAACTCACGAACCGCGAACTTGTAGACCTCGTTGCCGCGCATCTTGACGAAGTCCTTACCGGCTTTGAGGTCATCGAATCCTTTGGACACACCCGAGGGGAAATACAGCTTGGCGCGGTGACTGCCATCAGCGTAAAGATTCGTCTTGATAATGCCGGTTTCCTCGGAGGGTCCCAGTACCACCGCGCCTGCGCCATCGCCGAACAATACACAGGTGGAGCGGTCGGTCCAGTCGGTGAAACGCGACAATGTTTCCGCACCCACAACGAGTATGTGTTTTGCTTCGCCGAGACGAATGAATTTCTCGGCAATTGATAGTGCGTATATGAATCCACTGCAGGCCGCCTCGCAGCTGACCGCGGCACAACCATTCGCGCCCAACCGGTCCTGGATGATGGTGCCGACATTGGGAAATATGTAATCCGGTGTCGTGGTGCCGACCACGATCATGTCGAGATCCTTGGCCTCCACGCCCGCCGCCTCAAGGGCAGCGCGCGAAGCTTCCTCGGCGAGGGTGGCCGTGGTTTCGCCTTCACCGGCGATATGGCGGCGTTCGATTCCGGAACGCGTGCGGATCCACTCGTCGCTGGTATCGACCATGCGCTCGAGATCCTGATTGGTCAGTATTTTCTTCGGCAGTGCGCTGCCGGTACCCAATATTCGAGCGTATGTCATTTGCGGACCCCGTGGTCGAGATTTTTCTCCAGGGTGCGGCTGATCAGATCCGGCACCCCCTGTTCGGCCTCGATCAGCGCGGCATGGACGGCCGTCGCAAAACCCAGACGATCCGCGCCTCCGTGACTCTTCACCACGATACCCCGCAATCCGAGGAAACTGGCTCCATTGTAGCGCTGTGGGTTCATGCCTCGACGCAAACGATTCAGTGACGGCATCGCAGCCAACGCTTGCAGGCGCGTGAACAAATTACGCTTGAATTCTTCTCGCATCTTCTGACCGATGTAGTGCGCCGTGCCCTCGATAGCCTTGAGCATGACATTGCCGCTGAAGCCGTCGGTCACGATGACATCCACGACACCGGCACTCAAATGATGGCCTTCCACGTAGCCTTTGTAATTGAGACCGGACTCCTGGAGCAGCTGCGCCGCCTGTTTCACGCGTTCGTTGCCCTTGATCTGCTCCTCGCCAATGTTCAGCAGGCCGATGCTGGGCGCGGTCTTGTTGTCCAGGGCCGACACCAGGGCTGAGCCCATGACAGCGAACTGGACGAGATGCTCGACTTCGCAATCGGCATTGGCGCCCAAATCCAGCACATAGGTCTTGTCGACCAGATCGGGAATTGCGGAACAGATGGCCGGGCGATCGATGCCGGGAAGCATCTTCAGCACATAGCGCGCCGTGGCCATGAGCGCGCCGGTATTCCCGGCCGACACACAGGCCCCCGCCTCGCCGGACTTAACCAGATTAATAGCAACCCGCATAGACGAATCCCGCTTGCCACGCAAAGCCTGGCTGGGCAATTCGTCCATGGCCACCACCTGGGAAGCATGGCGGATTTCGATGCGCTCGCGCAAAGCCTGCGGCGCCTCTTCCAGCGCCTGCTGCAGCAGGGTTTCGTCGCCTACCAGCAAGATGCTCGCCTCGGGATGGCGTGATAGCGCATCCAGGGAGGCGGGTACGGTCACGGACGGGCCGTGATCCCCGCTCATCGCATCAATAGCGAGGCACGTGTTTGCTGGAGTCATGACACACCGGCACCGCGGCTCGAATCCTGCGCGTTCAGCGCGGATTCACGGATGTCGTTCAATCCTCTGGATTGATGACGTCAACCACCTTGCGGCCACGGTAATAACCGTCGACGCCCACATGGTGGCGGCGATGGAGTTCACCCGTCGTGGCATCACGCGAAAGGGTCGGGCCCTTCAACGCATCATGAGAACGGCGCATTCCGCGCTTGGAAGGAGTCTTGCGATTTTGCTGTACGGCCATGGTCGTATCGGGCTGAAAACCGGCCTATTGTATCGGAATTTGACGCAAGTTCCACCCCTTTGAACCGCAACCCGATGCCAATCGGACCCACCTTAGCCTGATTCGTCCTCACGGGACCGGCCCATTGCCTCGCGCAACCCGGCGAACGGGCGGCGGCTCCCACTTTCCCCGGCCTCCTGCCCGGTCTCATGACCCGCAGCCGGACACGCGGATAACTCGTGCCGTGGCAGAAAGGGGATAGCAAGAAGCAGCTCCTCCTCGATCAACTCGGCCAGGCTGCTTATCCCATCCGCGTCAGCCTCGTCCTGCTCCGAGACATTGTGGGGACCCGGAGATCGATGATCCGTTGCCGACGTTGGCGAATCCACCACCGACACGTTCACTTCCACTTCCAACGGTAACCGGAATGGCTGCAGGCAACGCTGGCAAATGGCATCCAATTCCGCGCCCAGATGCCCACCAACCCGGACTCTGCCCTCTGACCCCTGCGAAAAATGAAGCTTGTAGCGAACCACACCTGCCGGGCGTTCGAGGGCCAGGGCCTCCCCCAGCCGCGGCGCCAACTTGGAAGCGTCGATCTCGCCGGCCAGCGCGGCGTTCTCCGCAGCGAGTGCATTCCAGGGCAACTGATGGTGGAGTTCGAGACTCATGCGGGTATGCAAACGATTAAAAAGGGTATGGTAGACGCCCTGCCCCCAGGAACCAACCCATGCGCCTCGTACTCGCTTCCACCTCGCCTTATCGCCGCGAATTGCTGGCCCGCTTGGGGATCCAATTCGACGCCGTGGCGCCGGGTGTCGATGAATCAGCACTGTCCGGCGAAAAGCCGGCAGACCTGGTGAAGCGCCTGGCTGTTGCCAAGGCGGAAGCGGGAGGCAACGACAATCCGGACGCAATCGTGATCGGCAGCGACCAGACGGCGGACCTGGAAGGACAACCTTTGGGCAAACCCGGGACGCTGGCAGCGGCAATCAGCCAACTCCAGGCCATGGCCGGACGTGAAATCGTATACAGCACGGCAGTAGCCGTATGCCGAGCCGGGCATGAGTGCGCGGTTCATGTCGATACGAGCCAGGTACGGCTGCGCCAGCTCGGGCTGGACGAAATCGAGCGTTACGTCGAAGCGGAGCAGCCCCTCGATTGCGCGGGAGCCCTCAAGCTCGAAGGGCTTGGCATCAGCCTGTGCGAATCCGTCGAAACACGCGATCCGACAGCCCTGATCGGCTTGCCGCTGATCGCCACGGCGCAACTTCTCCGCACCCTCGGTATCGCCATCCCCTGATTTGCAGGAGCGGTGGTCCCCGCCACGATGTTTGTTATTGGCCTTCCCGGCAGGGCTACTTTTGTTTCGCCAAAAGTAGCCAAAAGCATTGCGCCGGAAGTCGCGGCCCCAAGGCGCGGCCTTGGGGCTCCCCTGCGATGCTCGCCCGCAACGGGCCGGTCGGAACTCGGCCTGCGCGATATATCGCTCCGGCCTCAGACATGCCTCCCTGTTCCCCCGTCGCGGACTGTGCTTCTCGGCGCGACTAACGGCGCACGGAGGTGCCAGCGTTGAGACTAGGAGTTTTTGTCATTCCAGCGAAGGCCGGCGCCAAAAACCGAAAGCCGAAGGCCAGAGACAACATGCGCTTGGCGCATGGCCCGAAGGGCGAGTGGCGCAAGCCGCGGGCAATCGAGCAACAAGAATCGCGGCGGGGACCGCCGCTCCTGCAGTCCCGGGCGCAACATCAATCCTTCGGTTCGTAACCGGTGAGTTTTTGCACTGCCGGCAACAAGTCATCGGGCAGCGGCGCGGTGAAGCTCAGCCGCTCGCCGGTCTTGGGATGCTCGAAGGCAAGGCCGGCCGCGTGCAGGGCCAACCGGCGCAAACCGAGCTGGCGCAGCTTCTGGTTCAGGTCTTTATCGCCGTAGCGGGAATCGCCCGCTATCGGATGCCCGGCATGCGTGGCGTGCACGCGGATCTGATGGGTTCTCCCGGTATCCGGCAAAGCCTCTACCAGAGTGAACTCATCGCCCTTGGCTAGCGGCCGGAATCGGGTACGGGCCGCGCGGCCCGACCGAGTCACGGCAACATGGCGCTCCCCACCGCGTTTCACGAAACGCTCGAGCGGTGCCTCACTCGTAAAGGACTTCGACACCTTGCCCGCCACCAGTGCCAGATAGCGCTTGTCCACCCGCCCCTCCCGAAAGGCCGCATGGAGGGCGCGCAGAGCGGAACGCCTGCGCGCAATGACAAGACATCCCGAAGTATCGCGATCCAACCGGTGCGCCAACTCCAGCCCCGGTTCGCTACGCAGCCGCCGCAGCACCTCGATCAAACCGCCATCCAGACCGCTGCCCCCATGGACCGGAAGTCCCGAAGGCTTGTTCACGACCAGCAGGCTCTCGTCTTCATGAAGAATGCCGCCCTGAAGTACGGCATTGCCACGCCGTATAGGGCCCGTCGGCTGGGTCCGTTCGGCGACCCGCACCGGTGGCAAGCGAATCTCATCGCCCTGTTCCAGGCGGTAATCGGGCTTGCGGCGCCCCCCGTTCACCCTTACCTGACCGGTCCTCATGAGCCGGTAAATGTGTCCGCGCGGCACGCCCTTGAGTTCACGGGCAAGGAAGTTGTCCAGGCGTTGCCCGGCGAAGTCCTCAGCCACTTTCAGATACCGCACTTCCGGGCTGCTTCCAGCGCTTGCAAGCGGTTGTTTATCCGGCAAAAGCCTGTACTCGCGTGAAGGTAACTGATATAGTATGCACACTGTCCAGAGGGCAGCGTGCCGGGAGCGGAAGCCGGGATCTCGATCCCGAGTTCAACGCTTCGGCAAGGTTTCAAGTCCGACGGCTCTTCGAGCCGGCGGGAAGTGAATAGATGGCGCTCCCATGTCCGACATGGTTGCCAAGCGCTGAATCAGGCGGAGCCGATTCCTCTCGCGGGTGGTTGATACGACCCTCCGCACCGCCGGAAAGGACCGGCATAAATCGTTCTCGCCCCCGCGCTTATAACCAACCGCATCAGGCGGTGCGAGCGCCCGTACAGACGGGTACAAACACAATGAAGCGTATGCTGATCAACGCGGCCCAGCCCGAGGAGCTGAGAGTCGCCCTGGTCGATGGCCAGGAACTATATGACCTCGACGTAGAAGTCCCCAGCGCGGAACAAAAGAAAGGCAATATTTACAAAGGCCGCATTTCGCGCATCGAGCCCAGCCTCGAAGCCTGTTTCATCGATTACGGGGCCGAACGCCACGGGTTTTTGCCGTTGCGCGAAATCGCACCCGGCTACCGCAAGAAGGACAGCGAACCGGGCGAGCATCAGTCCATCCGCGACGCCCTGCGCGAAGGCCAGGAAATCATCGTGCAGGTGGAAAAGGAAGAGCGCGGCACCAAGGGCGCCGCACTGACCACGTTCATCAGCCTGGCCGGCCGCTATCTCGTTCTCAAGCCGAACGATCCCCGCGGCGGCGGTATTTCCAAGCGGCTCGAAGGCGAGGACCGGACCGAGATCCGCGACATCCTTTCACAGTTGCCCATTCCCGAAGGAATGAGCGTGATTATCCGCACCGCGGGTGTCGGACACAGCCTGGAGCAGATCAACTGGGATCTGGACTACATGCGGCGCCTGTGGGAATCGATCATCCAGGCCGCAGAATCACGTCCGGCGCCCTTCCTGGTCTACCAGGAATCCAACGTCATCATCCGCGCCCTGCGCGACCATTTCACCAATGACATTGGCGAAGTACTGATCGACGAACAGAACATCTTCAACGATGCCCGCGCCTTCGTTGAGATGGTGATGCCCGAGCATCTGAACCGCGTCAAGCACTACCAGGACAAGGTACCGCTGTTCACGCGTTTCCAGATCGAAAGCCAAATCGATGCGGCTTACCAGCGCCGCGTGCGCCTGCCTTCGGGCGGCACCCTGGTGTTCGACACGACCGAGGCCCTGGTCTCGATCGACGTCAACTCGGCACGCGCCACCCAAGGCAGCGACATCAACGAAACCGCTTTCAACACCAACCTGGAAGCGGCATCGGAAATCTCGCGCCAACTGAAACTGCGCGACCTCGGCGGCCTGGTTGTGATCGATTTCATCGACATGAACTCCAACCGCCACCAGCGTGAAGTCGAAAATCGCCTGCGCCAGGCGCTTGACAGCGACCGCGCACGCGTGCAGATGGGGCGTATCTCCCGTTTCGGGCTACTGGAACTGTCACGCCAGCGTCTGCGCCCTTCCCTCAACGAAGCCATACTCGAACGCTGCCCACGTTGCGAGGGCGAGGGCAACATCCGCTCGGTCGAGTCGTTGTCGATATCCTTGCTGAGGCTGATCCACGAAGAAGCGATCAAGGAAAAGACGGGCCGCGTCTTGGTGGAAGCACCCGTACCGGTCGCCACGTATCTCATGAACGAAAAGCGGCAGAACCTGTTCAACATTGAATCCCAGTGCAAGGTTGCGGTCGTCGTGGTTCCCAATCCGCACATGGACACTCCCGCATTCAGCATCGAGCGCATCCGCAACGACCAACTGAGCGAGCATACCACCGCTTCGCACCATGTCGTAGCGACCCCGAATGTGGACATCCCCAACACCCAGACCACGCGCCCAGCGGCGGCCCCTGCAGTGGCTGCATTGCGGCCTGCCGCGCCCATGCCGACCAGCGCTCCCGGCAAGGGGGAAAAGCCCCAGCGCAGCTGGTTCACACGCCTCCTGGGCGCTCTCAACGGCAACGGGGACAAAAGCCCGGAACCGGCTCGCAGCAAGCCGAAGGCCGAAAGTGGGCGCAAGCCCGCCCGGTCACGAGACAACAACCGGTCACGCAGCCGCTCCCAGGGCGGCACAGAGCGCAAACAGCAAAACAGTTCAAGCCGCGGCAAATCATCCGGATCACGCAACAGGCGAAGCAGTGGCGATGGCTCGCGTAACGGTAACGGCAACCGCAGCCGTCGCGATAATGGCAGATCCCAGGCACGCAGCAAGCCAGCCCAGACCGAGCCAAAAGCGGCTAAAAGCAACGAAGAGAAACTGTCGGCTGAACCGGTACAAAACGGCAACGGCAATGACGACACCCGTACCAAGACAGGAACGGGCGTCAATCGTTCACGTACCCGTCGCGGGCGGCGCGGCGGACGTCGGCGGCGCTCCGGCGGCCAGAGCACCCAGAGCGGCAACGCCAATAACGGCAATGACAATGGCGGCAGCAACAAGGGCAACGAACAGGCGAACAGCCGGCCGGCCGATGAAGCACCGAAGACGCCTGCTCGCGCCAACCAGCCCCCCGCAAACGAACCGCGCCGCGATGCAGCCGGCGAACAGACCGGGACGCCTGTCAAACCAGCCGCCGCGACGCCCCCGACGAGCGAAACGCCGCGCCTGGCAGCTCTTTACTCGCGCGAGCAACAGGACAACGGCACCGCATCCAACAACGTCGACAAGCAAGGATCGGAATGAGACGGCTCGGGCCTTACGGCAAATAAGCCCTGCATCCAGCGGACTGCCGGATAACACCGGCAGTCCGCCAACGCAGTACCCCAGTGGCCCCGCCCGGACAACCATTCTTGGCATTCGCCGTCTCTCGCCTACAATAAGGCGAATTACACGACTCTCGGGAACTCAATGATCGAGCTTGTGCGCGAAGGTGGCTGGATCATGCTGCCGCTGATCCTGTGCTCCGTGATCGCCCTGGGCATCATCCTGGAACGGTTCTGGAGCCTGCGCGTCAAACGCGTCTGTCCGGAACACCTGCTGGCCGAGGTCTGGCCCTGGGTCAAAACCGGCAGTACCGAACCCAAGAAAATGGAGGCCTTGCGCCGCCACTCCCCCCTCGGACAGATTCTCGCTGCCGGACTGCAGCACCGCAACGATAGCCGCGATCTGATGAAAGAAGCCATTGAAGACACCGGTCGCCACGTCGTACACGAACTCGAACGCTACCTCAACACGCTTGGCACGATCGCCGCCATCACCCCCTTGCTTGGCCTGTTGGGCACCGTCCTGGGCATCATGCGCGTATTCGCCGTGATCACCGCACAGGGCACAGCCAACACACAGGCCCTGTCCGGCGGCATCGCCGAAGCACTCATCACGACGGTGGCCGGACTCGCAATTGCGATCCCCACACTGATTCTCTACCGCTACTTCCGCGGCAAGGTCGACGATCTGGTGGTAAGGATGGAAGCCGATGCCATCAAGATGGTCGAAGCCGTCGACACCAAAGACAAACAGAGTCGCCAGGCCGCATGAATCTCCACCCGCGCCGCGCCGAGGAACCCGAAGTCAGCATCATTTCCCTGATTGATGTGGTGTTGATGCTGCTGATCTTCTTCATGCTCTCGACCAGCTTCGTGCATCCTTCGCGCATCCGTATCAGTTTGCCGCACGCCAGTGCCACGGCAGTACCTCAGCCGGCCGCGATCACTATCACGGTCACCCGCACAGGGACTTTCCTCGTCAACAACCGCGCCCTGGTCAATTCACGCTCGCAAACCTTGCGCGCCGCGCTACTCAAGGTTGCAGGAGACAAGCGTGACCAAGCAGTAATGGTGCGCGCCGATGCCCATGCGACCACGCAATCCATGGTGACCGTCATGGACGTAGCAGGCGCTCTCGGCTTTTCGCATATCAATATCATGACCACGCATGGAGGCGGTTCTTGAGCGAGGCGACAATTGACCGCGCGGCACTGAGCGTCTACGCGCGCCTGCTGCGCTATGTGCACCAGTATTGGTACATCTTCGCCGTCACCCTGGTCGCGATGCTGGCCTATTCGGGCAGCCAGACGGCCTTCGCCGCACTGATGAAGCCGCTGATGAACAAAGGTTTCGTGCACCAGGACATCCATGTCATCCGCGACAGTGCGATCCTGATCGTCCTGCTTTTCTTCGGCCGCGGCATCGCAAGCTTCGTCGTCAACTACTCGATGGGCTGGCTCGGGCGAAAGGTGGTCGCATCCCTGCGCCACGATCTGTTCCAGAAGTTCCTGAACCTGCCCGCGCGATTTTTTGACACCAACGCCACAGGCGTACTGCTTTCCAAGCTTACCTACAATACCGAACAGGTTTCCGAGTCGACCACCAACTCGCTCAAGGTGGTGCTCAACGATTCATTGACGGTGCTCGGCCTGCTGGCCTACATGGTGTACCTGAACTGGTTCCTCACCGTACTGGTGTTCGTGGTGGTCCCGATAATCGCCTGGCTCACGCGCTATGTCAGCCGCCGCTTCCGCCGCGTGTCAACGCGCATCCAGGACAGCGTCGGCGAACTGACGCGCACCACCGAGGAAATCATCAACGGGCAGCGCATCGTCAAGCTCTACAACGCTGCCGCCGCCGAAAGCGAGCGCTTCGGCGCCGCCAACGAGTACAACCGGCACGAAAACGTCAAGATGGCGTTCACCCGAGCGGCGGCCAATCCCCTGATCCAGCTCTTCGCCGGCTTCGGCCTGGCGCTGGTGATCTACGTGCTGACTCTCCAGCCCCCCGGGCCCGGGCGCAGCGTGGGCGACTTCACCTCTTTCCTGACGGCGGTCACGCTGCTGCTGCCCGCGCTGCGCCGGGTGACCGACGTCAACGCTGCCGTGCAGCGCGGCATCGCTGCGGGACACAGCATCTTCGAACTGCTCGATCTCGAGGGAGAGCCAAGCGACGAGGGCAAACCGCTGGAACGGGTCCGCGGCGACATCCAATTCGAGTCGGTGAGCTTTGCCTACAGCGCACGCAAGAAGAAGGCCCTCGACGAGGTATCGTTCCATGTCGAACCGGGCGAGACACTCGCGCTGATCGGGCGCTCGGGCAGCGGCAAGAGCACTCTTGCAAGCCTCATCCCCCGCTTCTACGATCCCGACGAGGGGCGCATCCTGATCGACGGCCACGACATCAGCGAAGTACGGCTCTCGGATCTGCGCCGGCAGATTGCAATGGTGACCCAGGACGTGGTGCTGTTCAACGACACGGTGGCGCACAACATTGGCTATGGCGTCGAGGGCGAAGCCACCGAAGAGGCCATCCGGAATGCGGCACGGGCCGCCCAAATCCTTTCGGACATCGAAGCCCTGCCGCAAGGTTTCGACACGCCAATCGGCGAACAGGGTTCCCTGCTTTCCGGCGGCCAGCGCCAGCGCATCGCTATAGCACGCGCCCTGATCAAGGACGCGCCGATCCTGATCCTCGACGAGGCAACTTCTGCACTGGACAGCGAATCAGAACACCGCGTGCAATTGGCACTGGACGAACTGATGCGCGGCCGTACCTCGATCGTGATCGCACATCGCCTGTCCACTATCGAGCGTGCCGACCGCATCCTCGTTCTCGATGAGGGTCGCGTGATCGAAAGCGGGACGCACGCCGAACTGCTCGAAAAAGGCGGCCTTTACACGAACCTGCACCAGTTGCAGGTCCGCCGCACCGGGTGAGTAGCGAATCAGGGAGCGGCACCCGAAATCATGATTGACCTGCGACTTCGACTGACCCGTCTGCTGATGACACTCTGGTACGAACGCAGCACCCCACCGACTTGGCTCCTGCCCCTGGGTTTACTGTTCGGACTGGTATCACAACTACGCAAGCGCTGGGTCCGGCCGGTCCGGTTACCGGTTCGTGTCGTCGTCATCGGCAACCTCGCTGTCGGCGGAAGCGGCAAGACCCCGCTTGTCGCCTGGCTGGCCCGCGAATTGCAAAGCCGGTCGCTACGCGTCGGCATCGTCCTGCGCGGTTACGGCGGGCAGCAGGCGGAGCCTCTCCTCGTCACGCCGGAGACAACGGCAGAACAAGTTGGTGATGAAGCCCGCTGGCTGGCCGACACTACCGGCGTACCTGTCTCCGTGGGTTCGGACCGTGTCGCTGCCGTACGCAGCCTCCTCGCCGACAGCACGCTGGATATCGTTCTCAGTGACGACGGCCTGCAGCACTATAGGCTGGGACGCGATGCGGAAGTCATCGCCATAGACGCCCAGCGCGGCCTGGGCAACGGCGCACTGCTGCCGGCCGGGCCGCTGCGCGAGTCGGCAGCACGCCTGGCAAAGGCGGACGTCATCGTGCTCAAGGGCGAAGGCCACGTGCCGGTACCGAAAGCGGTCGCCTGTGTCCGCATGCGCTGCTCGCTCGAATATGCCGAACGCCTGAGCGACGGCACAAGACGCCCGCTGTCCGAATTCCGCGGGCACCCCCTGCATGCCCTGGCTGCCATCGCGAACCCCGAAAGTTTCTTCAGCGCGCTGGAAGCGGCAGGATTGGAAATCAAGCGAATTCCCCTTGCCGATCACGCCCCGGTCACTGAGGCTATCGTCGGCGCCGGTGCGGACCGCCCCATGTTCGTCACCACCAAGGACGCGGTAAAGATCGCCGACCCGCCGCCACATGTCTGGCAGGTCCCGCTTGAGGTAGCATTTTCAGCTGACGATGCCGGGACGCTACTGTCCCGGGTACGCGGCGACGCACGAACGGAGTAATTCGATGGACAAACATCTTCTGGAAATCCTGGTCTGCCCCCTGTGCAAGGGCCCGCTGCAATACGACCGCAAGGCGGGAGAATTGATCTGCCGCGCCGACCGTCTAGCTTTTCCGATCCGCGACGATATCCCGATCATGCTGGAAGACGAAGCGCGCAAAGTCACCCTGGAGGAACTGGATTGAACTTCCGCGTTCTCATCCCCGCCCGGCATGATGCCAGCCGGCTGCCGGGCAAGCCGCTGGTCGACATCGCGGGCAAGCCCCTGATCCGTCACGTCTGCGAGCGGGCGCTGGAGAGCAATGCCAGCGAAGTATGGGTGGCCACCGACGACGAACGCATTGCAGAAGCGTGCGCCGCGCTCGACGTGCAGGTCGCGATGACCGCCTCAACCCATGCTTCGGGAACCGACCGGATAGCCGAAGTCGCCGCGCGGGAAGGCTGGGACGATGACGACCTGGTCGTCGACCTGCAAGGCGACGAACCGCTGATGCCCGCCAGCGCCATCAACACGGTAGCCGAGACGCTGGCTGCCGATCCGGAAGCCGGCCTGTCCACCTTGGCGTCACGCATCTTCGAGGAAGACGTCTTCCGGGACCCGCATGTCGTCAAGGTGGTCCTCGACAAGGACGGGCACGCACTCTATTTCAGCCGCGCGCCGATTCCCTGGCCGCGCGACCCCGGCATGGACATGCCGCGAGAGGCCCTGCGGCATGTCGGCATTTACGGCTTTCGCGCCGGCGCCCTGCGGCGGCTGGCGAACGAAGCGCCCTGTGACATGGAGCAGGCGGAGTCACTCGAACAACTACGTGCCCTGTGGCTCGGGATGAAAATCCGCGTCGAGGTGGTAGATGAGATCCCGAGCGCGTCAGTCGACACGCCAGCCGACGTCGAGCGCGTCGCCGCCCTCCTCGCCGAACGCTGAAGCCCTTCCCGCAATCCCACAGGATTCTTGTAGGAGCGGCGGTCCGCGCCGCGAGGAATTGTTTATTGGCCCTTCCGGCGGACCCA
>CAZPJI010000022.1:0-35809 GCA_964586925.1 uncultured Gammaproteobacteria bacterium | reverse complement strand
CCTTCGCCTCGATCTGGCGAATGCGCTCGCGCGTCACGTCGAACTGCTTGCCGACTTCTTCCAGAGTGTGGTCGGTGTTGGTGCCGATGCCGAAGCGCATCCGCAGCACCTTCGCCTCGCGGGCGGTGAGGCTCGCGAGCACCACGTGCATCGCTTCGCGCAGGCCGTCGTTGATCGCGGAATCGACCGGTGCGGTGACCGAGTCGTCCTCGATGAAATCGCCCAGGTGCGAATCCTCGTCGTCGCCGATCGGGGTTTCCATGGAAATCGGTTCCTTGGAGATACGCATTACTTTGCGCACCTTGTCCTCGGGCATTTCCATCTTCTCGGCCAGCTCTTCCGGCGTCGGGTCGCGGCCCTTTTCCTGAAGCAGCTGGCGCTGGATGCGGTTGAGTTTGTTGATCGTCTCGATCATGTGCACCGGGATACGGATGGTGCGCGCCTGGTCCGCGATTGAGCGCGTGATGGCCTGGCGAATCCACCAGGTCGCGTACGTCGAGAACTTGTAGCCGCGGCGGTACTCGAACTTGTCCACGGCCTTCATCAGGCCGATGTTGCCTTCCTGAATAAGATCCAGGAACTGCAGGCCGCGGTTGGTGTACTTCTTCGCGATGGAGATCACGAGACGCAGGTTGGCCTCGACCATCTCCTTCTTCGCGCGGCGGGCCTTGGCCTCGCCGATCGACATCTGGCGCTTGAGCTCCTTGATCTCGACGAGCGGCAGCTTCAGCTGCTTCTCGAGCTCGATCAGTTTCTTTTGCTGCGCATGGATGTCGGGGGTGCGCGCACGAATCGTGGCCGACCATTTGCGCTTGGCGCGCACGTGGCGGTCGACCCACTTGAGGTCCGTCTCATGATCCGGGAAGCTGCGGATGAAGTCCTGGCGTGACATGCCGGCTTCCCTCACGCAGATGCTCATGATCGCCATCTCGCATTGGCGCACGGTTTCGAGCCTGGACTTGAACTGCATCTGCATGAGTTCGTGCATGCGCGGCACGAGCTTGAGCTCTTGCATCAGTCGCACGAGTTCATAGCGGTTCTTCTGGGCGCTCGATGCCTCGTAGCCGTAACGCGCCAGTGAGCGCTCGGTCTTGGCGTGCTGCTTGCGGATGACGTCCATGTGGTTGGCAAGGCGCTTGAGGTCGAGTCCTTCGGCCGGATTGGTCGGGCGGCGCTGCTTGTTTGCGGGCGGGCCTTTCTTCTGGGGCTCGTCGTCGAGGTCTTCGTCCGGGTCGCCGTCCTCGTAGTTGCCGTCGTCGCTTGCGGAAGCCTGCTGGTCTTCCTCTTCTTCCTCTTCGTCCTCGGCCTCATGCTCGGCGATGATGAATTCATTGAAGCCGGTGAGCACCTCGGTCATGCGCTGTTCGCCCGCCTTGACCTTGTCGTATTCGGACAATAGCAGCTCGGCGGTCTCGGGGACGCTGCCGATGGCGGTGAACATCTGGTCGAGGCCAGCCTCGATGCGCTTGGCGATGCGGATTTCGCCCTCGCGGGTGAGCAGATCGACTTGGCCCATCTCGCGCATGTACATGCGTACCGGGTCGGTCGTGCGTCCGAGTTCGGCGTTTACGGCAGCCAGCGCGGCGGCGGCTTCCTCGGCCGCGTCCTCGTCCGTAATGGACTCGGAAGCCATCATGAGCATGTCGGCATCGGGCGTCGTCTCGAATACCGTGATACCCATGTCGTTAATCATGTTCACGATGTCTTCGAGTTGCTCCGGATCGACGATGTCGTCGGGCAGGCAATCGTTGATATCCGCGTAGGTCAGGTAGCCCTGTTCTTTGCCCAGAGCAATCAGGTTGCGGATCTGATCGTTACGGTCTTCGCTCATTCAGTCTCTCGCGCGCCGTTTCGGCGCTTTGGCCGCAGGGAACAGTACATTTTAGCAGAGGAAACGGCTTTTAGCCCATTGAATTCAGGCCTTTTTGGCGTTTTGCCAGCAATTCGCGAAGCCGCGCCTGGCTCTCGGCGTCCAGGGCCTGGCCGCTGTCCACGGCTAGCCGCAGGCGCTCCAGCTCGACCTCAATGGCGCTTTCTTCGAGACGTTCCAGGGTTTCAGAGAATTCCAGCGCCAGCCGGGCTTCCTGCCCGTCCTCTGCCAGCTGCCAGATGGAGTCGCGGTATTTTTCCGGGAGTCGCCCGAGGCGGGGCGCCGCGGGATCGGTCCGGAAGCGCTCCAAGAGGCTGGCAGAAGTTAGATGGGGATGCCGGGCCAGAGTTTCAACCATTGTCTTAAGTACGTTTGCGCCCGGCAGTTCGAGACCGGACAGGTCGGTCTTCGGCATGGCGGCGGAGATGGCCTGGGGTGCAGCGAGTGCCAGAGCGAGTGCCCGCTCGACGCGGGGATCCCAGGGCGGCGCTGTTTCGGAGCGTGGTGCAGAGGGCCGCGTTGCCGGTGCGGCGCGGGATTGGCGTGGGGGCGGGTTCTCGTTCAGCAAGGGTTCCAGCCGCGACAAGGGCAGGTGCAGGCGTTCGGCGGCTTCGACAGTGAGCGTCTCCCGGAACAGGGGGTCGCGGACCTGTTGCAGTAGCGGTTTGAGTGCGCCGGCAAAGCGGGCACGGTGCTCTGCCCCCTCCATGCCGGGCTCGGCCAGGGTGTCGAAGAGGTAGGCGGAGAGCGGCTGTGCTGCCTCCAGGATCTGTTCAAAGGCATCCAGCCCGGCTGTGCGGACAAGGCTGTCCGGGTCTTCGCCGGAGGGCAGGAAGGCGAAACGGGCCGCGCGGCCGGGGCTCAGCGCGGGAAGCACTTGTTCCAGCGCCCGCCAGGCGGCGCGCAGCCCGGCGGCATCGCCGTCGAAACAGAAGATGATTTCCTCGGCGCCGGTCCGGAACAGGGCCTCGGCCTGGGCCTCGGTCACGGCGGTGCCGAGCGTGGCGACGGCCGCGCCGTAACCGGCGACGGCCAGGCCGATGACATCCAGGTAGCCTTCCACGACGACCAGCCGCTGCAGGCGGCGTTCGCGCTGGCGGGCTTCGAAAAGGCCGTAAAGGAGCCTGCCCTTGTGGAATACCGGGGTTTCGGGTGAGTTGAGATACTTGGCCTTGTCATCACCCAGGGTGCGGCCGCCGAAACCGACTGTGCGCCCGCGATTGTCGTGAATCGGCAGCATGAGGCGGTTGCGGAACCGGTCGTAGGGGCCGCGGGCATTGGTCGCCAGCAGGCCGCTCTTCAAGCCGTCTTCGGGACTGAAGCCGGCCTTGCGCAAGGCATTGAACAAGGTCTCGCCGCTGGCGGGCGCATAGCCGATGCCGTATTCCTCGCGAGCCGCTTCCAGCCCACGGCCGGCGAGGTAATCGCGGGCGGTCTGGCTGCGCTCGAATTCCGCCGCGTAGAATCTTTGCGCCCGCGAGAGCACTTCGTAGAGGCCGGCATGCGGATTCTCGCCGCCGCTGCCGGCTTCATGCGGCACTTCCAGCCCCAGTTCGCCGGCGAGCAACTCGACCGCCTGGGGGAAGTCGAGGTGGTCGTAACGCATGATGAAGCCTAGCGCCGTGCCATGAGCCCCGCAGCCGAAGCAATGAAAGAACTGCTTCTGGGGACTGACCGTGAAGGAGGGGCTTTTCTCGTTGTGGAACGGGCACAGGCCGGCGAACTCGCGTCCCTGTCGCTTCAGGCGCACGCGGCGGCCTATCAGCTCGACGATGTCGGCGCGTGCAATCAGCTCATCGATGAAGGTCTGTGGAATCAAGCCCGCCATGGTGCTATCAGATCAGCCTCGGGTGCAGGCACACAGATTAGCGCAGACCTGCGCCCGAGGGGCCGGAATGAAAACTCTCGCAGGGACGCAGAGACCACAGAAAAGAAAATTCTCGCAAAGACGCAAAGAAGACAAATAGAAAGGACAGCTCTTGCGACGGCGCAACGGCGCCACGCGATAAGAGGGGTTTTGCAGGAGAGGGCTCTGCCCGCGATTATTTGGGCTGGATTCTGGCTTTTGCCGGAATGATGGGAGTGTAGGAGCGGCTTTAGCCGCGATTTATTTATTGGATCCCCCACCAGCCCCTCTTCCTTGCTGCGCAAGCAAGAGGGAGAGAGTTTCCGCTTTTTCTTGGCGGTCTCTGCGCCTTGGCGAGAGTTTTTTCTCTCTGTCGTTGCGCCGTAGCGCCATTGCGAGAGTCTTGTCTTTCCGGTGTATCAGTCGGAGAGCTGATCGCGGACGCGGCGGCTGATTTCGCTCATGTCGGCCCGCCCGGCGAGCTTGGCCTTGAGGATGCCCATGACCTTGCCCATGTCGCGCCGGCTGGTGGCACCGATTTCGCGGATGGCATTCGTGATTTCCGCGTCGAGCGTGGCGGCGTCGACGGGCTCGGGCAGGTATTCGGCCAGGATTTTGGCTTCGGCTTCTTCGGCGGTGGCCGTGTCCTCGCGCCCGGCATTGCGGAACTGGTCGGCGGCCTCGCGGCGTTGTTTGATGAGTCGCTCGATGACGCCGAGTTCTTCAGTCTCGTTCAGGCCGCCGTCGCGCTGCCCTGAATCGATTTCCCGCTGCTTGAGGGCAGCCAGGGCCATACGCAAAACCCCGAGGCGTGCCGTATCACGCGCCTTGAGGGCGGCTTTCATGTCGCTTTCCAGACGGGTTTTCAGAGCCACGGCGGAATGGCCTGACGGCTCAGTAGAGGCGCTGGCGCCGGGACTGCTCGCGCGAGATTTTCTTCATGTGGCGCTTGGTGGCGGCGGCACGCTTGCGCTTGCGCTCCTGGGTCGGCTTCTCGTAGAACTCACGGCGACGCAGTTCGGAGAGGATACCCGCCTTTTCACAGGCGCGCTTGAAGCGGCGCAGGGCCACATCGAATTGTTCGTGGTCACGTACTCGGACTGTCGGCATAGTGGGTCGAAACCCCGTTTTGCGAGCCGTCCATTGTATTCCTGGTATGACGCAAACGCAAGTGCGGGCCCCGTCGTCAGGGGCCCGCCGGTGCAGGAGGTGATTAATGTGTACGTCGGCGCAGGAAGGTGAGTCCGAGTAGGGCGGCCAGTGCGATCCAGCCCAGGTTGCCACCGCCACCACCGCCCGACGAACCGCCGGAGCCGCCGCTGGGAGGGGCGGAAACGGTGAAGGACAGGGTGTTCGAAGTGCCGCCGTCCGGGTTGGTGGCGACGACGTTGTAGCTGCCGGTGCTTGCGATTGCAGAAGCCGGAACATCCGCCTTGAGTTCGCTCGCGGATACGTAAGTGGTGCTCAGCACCGTGCCTTCGAAACTGATCTTCGCACCGCTCTGGAAGCCGTTGCCGTCGACCGTCAGTGTGAAACCCGGCGAGCCGGCTGTTTCCGAAGCCGGGTTCAGGCTCGTCAAACTCACGCTGCTGGTTGCGCTGAGCGTCAATTCCCACATGCCGCGGCCGTGGGTTGCGGCGACGAGATGGGTGCTGTCGAACAAATCGAGCTGGACGATCCGCACATTGGCGGGGCCTGTGTTGGTGGTGCTCCACGTCGAGCCGCCGTCCGTGCTGGTGAACAATCCGACTTCGGTGGCGGCGTACAGCGTGCTGGCGTTTGCCGGGTCGATGGCCAGGTCGAACACGGGCGCTGCGGGCAGGCCGGTGCTGATGTCGGTCCAGGTGCTGCCGCCGTCGCTGCTGTGCCATAAGGTTTGAGAGCCGAAATTCTGATACATCACATAAATCGACTTGTTATTGTTCGGATCGATGACGATGCGGTTGACGGTGTTGCCGGTAGGCAGCATGCCGCTGCCGGCCTGGCTCCATGAGGGATTCGCCTGCGTTCCGTTGGTGGTGTGCCAGAGGCTGCCGCCATTGAAGCCGACCCAGATGTCGTTGGAGTCGCCCTGCCCGACGGCAATGGCATTGATGTAGTCGCCATTGCCAGAGGGCAGCGTGCTGCCGTTGATACTTGTCCAGGTGGGTGTGGCAGCCAGCGCGTCAGTCGTGCGCCACAGCGAGGCTCCGCCGGCCAGCAGGGTCTGAGCGTTGTTGGGATCCAGGATGAAGGGGGCGATGAAGTTGGCCGTCTGGTTGCCCACGTCGCTGATGCCTTTGCTGATGTCGCTCGCGCTCTGTCCGCCGTCAAGTGAACGGTTCAGATCGAGGTAGACATACTCGCAGAACAGGTTGTCGCCGTTTTGAGGGTCGACTGCCGTGAATCCGCCGTCGCCGCCGAAGTATTCAATCCAGCCATTGGCGTTGCCGGTATACATCTCGCAGCCATTGTCCTGTGCGCCGCCGATGATCGGGGCCGTGCCGCCGTTTTTTGAACTCGTGGCGCCGGCTTTGCCGGCTACGCTGTAGAACTGGGTCACACCCAGGCCGTTATTGAGCGATGTCCAGCCACTGGAGGTGGTCGCCTGGCTGATGTTGCCGGTGGTGTAAACGCCGCCGTCATTGCCGTCATAGAAATTCGACCCGTTGGCGGCGAGCGCGTGATGGTCGGCATGGGGCGTCAGGGGTGCATTCGTCCAATTGCTGATCTGTTTCCAGGTTTGGCCGCCATCGGTTGATTGCCACAGGTCGATACCACCGGCAACGAGGTGGTTGGGATCGGTTGGATCAACCCAGAGCGGATCGTCGTAGCCTCCCTGGTCACCGCCACCGACGTCATACAGTGACTCAGTATTGTTTTTGACTACCGCTGTCTGGGTCCACGTTTGACCGTTGTCGATGGACTTGAATATGGCGCCTTTCCGGTAGTCCGCGGCGGCGTATATGGTGCTGGCCGCACTGGGTGCATAAGCCAGGCTCACACGTCCGCTGCCACCGTTGGGGTTGGTATTCAGCACGATGGTTGCATTAACGGTGCTGCTTGCCATGGCGTTTTCGATCGTCGTGCCGTCGGCTTGCGAGATCAGGTAGGAAGGAATGGTGATGCTGCTGTCGGTGCCGCCCATCGTGAATACTGGCTCTGCTTTGTTATCGACGATGATTACGCCGACGGCGCTCGCATTCTGGGCATTGATCACTTTCTGTGTGAAGGTGCAGGTGCCGCGTTCTATGACGGCGATATGGCCGTTGATGGCGCCGGCATCGGCGAACGGGGTCGAGCAACCGTCGCTGATTTGGCCGCTGGAATCGGTGACCTCCGCGAGATCTGCGGTTACGTTGGCGCTGCTCGGGTTGAATTGTGCGGCGCCGACGGTATAGCTGCCTGCGACCGGGGCGGGAGAGTTCACCGTGAAGGTCATGGTGCCGCCATCGACCAGTTGTACCTTGGTCCAGGTTTGTCCCGAATCGGTGGAATAGGCGATGTAGCTGCTGCTGCTACTGGTGGGGAACTGAAGAGGGCTGGCATCAATAATGGCGTCATTCGGATGATTGGGATCGAAGGCGACCGTGCCGGCCAGACCACTGTATGTCTGGGTCCAGGTCTGACCGCCGTCAGTGCTGCGCATCACGCCCTTCCAGGTGGCTGCCAGGATCACGCCGTTGGCATTGATGGCCAGGCCGTTGGTGAAATACCAGGATGAATCGTTCGTAGGATTGGTGGAGGCCAATGCCGTCCAGGTCGTGCCGTTGTCGGTGGATTCGAACAGGCCTGCCCCGAGCATGCCGTCGCCGGCGTCATATTCGCCCGTGCCGGCATAGAGGGTACCGGTCGTAGGGTCCTTGACCAGGGCGTCGACCGCAAGGCTCGCCATGAAGTCGTTTACGGCCGTCCAGCTATTGCCGCTGTCGTTGCTGTCCCAGATACCGCCTCCCGCAGTACCGATAATCAGGTGCGACGTATTGTTGGGGTCGATGTAGATGGCCAGCGTTCGACCGCCGATGTTACCGGGTCCGAGCGCTTTCCAGCCGTTATTGGGCACGGCATTGGCCAGGGCGCGGGTCTGTCGGACGATCTCTTTGCGCTGATTGATGGCGCGTTGCAGGTCACCCCATTTGAAGTCGGGGTTGAAGTGTCTGCCGTGCGTATGCTCACCGGCATCCGGGTCAATCTGCCGGGGCTGCACCGGGTCACTTTGTAGCAGAGGACTGGTTGATCTTTGCAGGTGTTGTTTGAGATAGATACCGCTGCTGATGGCAACCATGGCGAGCAGTGCTGTATGAAAAAAGAGCTTTTTATTCACGAACGGCTCCTGATAATGAGTCTTTGACCTTATGGATCAAGGTGTACCTGCTTCAGTAAAGTGCAGCACCAAGCTGTGGCTTTCGATATGCCCGTTCCAGCGCAGACGGATTTGCACGGCATAATTACCGGGACGAGAGACGGAAACCCTGAAGGTACGCAAAGTGGTCTTGCCGAGGGCGGGCGGGTTGTGGCTCTTGTTTTCGGGGTAGCTGGGTGGGGCAAGATCACTCAGCATGAAACGTGCAGGCTGAAAGTGGATGCCCTTGCGTGGACTGGAGGCTTCCAATACGGCGCTTGCAATGTCAATTCGAGGCGCCAGGCGTACTTGAATCCGGGCCTGGAGCCTGCCGGCGGGCACGCTCCAGGCCATAAGGCTGACCTGCCCGGTAGCCGTATCGACATGGTTGCATCCGCTTATGCCCAGGCATAGAAAAACTGCAGCAATCGATGCCGCGACCGGCCCCTGCCTCAACTTGTAAGTGTGCAAATCGATTTTCCCAGCCTTTGAGAAATCAAATTAAGGCCAATTGAGTTGGGAGGTCAAATTGCCAGGATGATGGTTCAGTTGCCGGTGGCGTGTTCCGGCCAGGCGAGATCGAGCAGACGGTCCAGCGGGCCAGCCAGACGGTCGGGATCGCGCGCGACGAGGGTGGCGTGACCAAGCTTGCGCTTGGGCCGTGGTCCCTTGCCGTAATCGTGCAGGTGCAGGCCGGGAATCGCGAGCAACTCGTGCGTCGGCGGCATCTCGCCGATCAGGTTGACCATCGCGAACTCGCCCACGGCCGAGGCGTCGCCCAGCGGCAGATCGAGCACCGCGCGGATGTGATTTTCGAACTGGCTGGTCACGCAACCCTCGATGGTGCCGTGCCCGGAGTTGTGCACGCGCGGGGCCGTTTCGTTGGCAAGCAGTTGCCCGTCATGCACGAAGAATTCCACGGTTAACACCCCGGCGTAGTCGAAGTGTTCGAGTATCCGGCCCACGTAGTCGCGCGCCTGCTCCGCGAGCTCTGGCGGCGTTGCAGGGCTGCGCGAGAGTCGCAGGATGCCTTCGTGATGCGTGTTTTCGTTGAGCGGGTAGAACACCGTTTCGCCGCCGGGCCGGCGCGCGCCGATCATCGACACCTCGCGCTCGAAAGGTACGAAGGCCTCGAGGATCAGATCGCCACTGCCAAGGTACTCGAACGCCTCGGCAGCTTCCTCCGCCCGGCGGATGAATCGCTGGCCGCGGCCGTCGTAGCCGAGGCGCCGTTTCTTGAGTACGGCCGGCAGTCCCAGCGCGGCGATGGCCGCGTCCAGCTCGGCCTGGGTCTCGATGGCGCGGTACGGGCCCACCGGGATGCCCAGCGTATCGAAGCATTGTTTTTCCAGCAGCCGATCCTGGCCGGTTTCGAGCGCGCGCACGCAGGGCCGGCAGAGGTGTTCGACACCCGCCTCGCGCAGCGCGGCGGCCGGGATGTTTTCCACGTCGAAGGTGAGTACGTCCGACAATCTGGCCAGCTCGGCGATTTTCGTCGGGTCGCCGAAGCCGCCGACGATCATGTCGCCGACCTGTCCGGCTGGCGCATCGGCCTTGCTGTCGAGGAGGGTGAAGCGTGCGCCGAGCGGATAACCTGCGAGCGCCAGCATGCGGCCCATCTGGCCGGCGCCGAGGATGCCGACCTTCATGCTTCGCCGCGCGGGTCGGGATGGGCGAGGATGGCTTCGGTTTGCCGGGCGCGCCAGGCTTCCAGCCGGCTGGCCACCGCCTCGTCTTCCACCGCCAGCAGTGCCGCGGCAAAGAGCGCGGCATTGGCGGCGCCGGCCTCGCCGATGGCGAAGGTGGCTACCGGTATGCCCTTGGGCATCTGCACGATCGAGAGCAGCGAGTCCAGGCCTTTCAGCGTGCGCGACTTGACCGGGACGCCGAGCACCGGCAGACGGGTCTTGGCGGCGAGCATGCCCGGCAGATGTGCGGCGCCGCCGGCGCCGGCGATGATCGCCTTGAGTCCGCGTCCCGCTGCAGTTTCCGCATACTCGAACATCAGGTCGGGCGTGCGGTGAGCGGAAACGACGCGCGTCTCGTAGGGAATGCCAAGCTCATCGAGCAGGCGCGCGGATTTTTCCAGAGTGTCCCAGTCGGAGCGTGAGCCCATGACGATGCCCACGCGCGGCGAGGCGGTGTTCATTGCGATGTCTCCGAGGCGACGGCGGCCGCGGCTTTCGCCGCCGCTTCCGCATCACCGAGGTAGCGGCTTCCGGTGACCTCGAGGTGTTCGTCGAGGCTGTAGACCAGCGGAATGCCCGTGGGGATATTGAGTTTCGTGACGGCTTCTTCGTCGAGCTTGTCCAGATACATGCACAGTGCCCGCAGGCTGTTGCCGTGCGCGGAGACCAGCACGCGTTCGCCGTTGCGCATGGCCGGCAGGATGGACGCCTTGTAATAGGGCACCACGCGGGCGACCGTATCGGCCAGGGATTCGGTGGCCGGCAATTGGCTCGCCTCGAGGTTGCGGTAGCGGGGGTCGAAGCGCGGGTGGCGGGGGTCGTCCGCGGCCAGGGCGGGCGGGCGCACCGCGTAACCGCGGCGCCAGGCGTGAACCTGTTCCTCGCCATGGATTTCGGCAGTCTCGACCTTGTTCTTGCCCTGCAGGTCGCCGTAGTGGCGCTCGTTCAGGCGCCAGTCCTTTTCCACCGGCAGCCAGCGCCGGTCCAGTTCCTCGAGGGCTATCCACAAGGTGCGGATGGCGCGCGTGAGAAACGAGGTGTAGCAACGATCGAAATCGAATCCGCTTTCGCGCAGCAGGACACCGGCCGACCGGGCCTCTTTCACACCTTGCTCAGACAAGTCGACGTCGGTCCAGCCGGTGAAGCGTTTTTCCAGATTCCAGGTGCTTTGGCCGTGACGCAGCAGTACCAGCTCGGGCATCGGTATCGTTTATCCGCCTTCTAAAGGGTTATTTTACCTGCTTGCGGTGTTTCGGCGCCACCGCGCCAAAGCCGCGGATACAATGTGTCACCATGAGCGACGAATATGATTTTTTCGATACCGAGCGGCTGAGAGCCTGTGCGGAACTGGCACTGCAGGCCGCGCGTGACGAGGGCGCCGACGCGGCGGAAGTGGATGTGGCGGTCGATACCGGGATGTCGGTGACCGTGCGCCTGGGCGAAGTCGAAGCGGTGGAGCGTCAACGCGACCGGAACCTCGGCATTACCCTGTACTTCGGCCAGCACAAGGGCAATGCCAGTACTACGGAACTTGGAACCGATGCCATTCGGGGCGCGGCCAAAGCAGCGGCTGATATCGCGCGCTATACGGCTGAAGACCCTTACGCGGGATTGGCGCCGGCCGAACGCATGGCTACCCGTTTCCCGGATCTTGACCTGTGCCATCCCTGGAAGCTGAGTCCCGAGGATGCGATCGATCTCGCCATTCAGTGCGAGACTGCGGCGCGCGACGCTGATGCGCGAATCGTCAATTCCGAGGGCGCGAGCGTGGATACGGGCCATGGCCTGTCGGTGTACGCGAACACCCATGGCTTCATCGGCGCGCGTGAAGGCACGCGCCACGATGTGTCCTGTATGGTCATCGCGGGGAATGATAACGGCATGCAGCGCGATTACTGGTACTCCACTGCGCGCGCCATCGAAGATCTCGACGATATCGGCGGGGTGGGTCGCGAAGCTGCCCGCCGGGCGCTGGCTCGTCTCGGTGCGAAACCGTTGTCGACCCGCAAGTCTCCCATCCTGTTCGCGCCCGAGGTGGCGAAGAGCCTGGTCGGTCATTTGCTCGGAGCGATAGCCGGACGTGCTCAGTACATGCAGGCCTCTTTCCTGCTCGAAGCCGCAGGCAGCCAGGTCATGCCCGGCTGGACGCGCCTGGTTGAGCGGCCGCATCTGGCGCGGGCGGCGGGCAGCCGTAGCTTCGATGACGAAGGCGTGGCGACCGCGGATCGGGCCATCATCGATGGAGGTACATTGACGGGGTACCTGTTGAGCAGTTATTCGGCACGCCGTTTGGGCCTCGAGACCACGGCGAATGCCGGCGGGATTTCCAATCTGGTTGTGGAGCCCGGGGGCGATCGGCCCGAGGCTCCCATGAGCGCGCTCGATACCGGGTTTTATGTCACCGAACTGATCGGCCAGGGCGTGAACCCCGTCACCGGCGATTATTCACGGGGTGCGGCCGGCTTCTGGGTCGAGCATGGCGAAATCGTGCACCCGGTTGACGAAGTTACGATTGCGGGCAATCTAAAGGACATGTTCGAGGGCATCATCACGATCGGTGCCGATACCGATACGCGCGGCAGTATCCGCACCGGCTCGATCCTGATTGACCGGATGACGCTCGCGGGCGAATAAGGAGGCAGCCCGCCTATCGCGGGCTGCCATGGTCCGTGTGGAGGGCATCGACCTTGGCCTTGCGGCGCACGCTGGCGGGTTGTTCCCAGTCGTTGTTGAACATGGCCGGCTCCCAGGAACCGTACATGGGGTTGGGCAGCACGAACCAACGGGTACCAAACCAGCTCAAGTAGGGTTTGACCGCCTGGCGGCGGCCCAGCGTCGTGTTGTCGAGCACGGTCATGAAGTCGCCGATCTGATCCCCGAACTGCATCAGCACGCGGTAGTGACGGCCGATCAGTTCGCGGCGGCAGGTCTTTTGCGAGCCGAGCTGCTCGCAGCCCTTGACGTAGGTACCCGCGCCCAGGAAGGCATTGCCCTGTACCGGGAAGCCCTGTTTACGCAGGTTGTCGAGGGTCGCCTTGTCCAGTGACCGGTCGCGGTTCGTGAGGTAGAACACGCGTACGCCGTAACGCGCGGCAAATTGCGTGAAGGCCAGAGCCCCCGGCAGGGCGCGGCCTTTTTCTTCCTTTACCCACGCGCCGAATGAGGCTTCGTTGAATTCCTTGTGCTGGCGGATGAGGCGCGCCTCATAGGCCGAGTTGTCCAGCACGGTTTCGTCGACATCCAGAATCACGGCAGGCTTGAGTGTCGTGTAGTCGTTGCGGCGCTCGTCATGCGCCAGTGCGTCCCAATGTTTGTCGTGCAGCGCCTCGAGGAGTTTTTTCCGCGCCTCGCGATAGATTTCCCGGAAGACGAGGTCATGCTCGACGGCGTTTTGCGTCCAGGCCACCGCATTGAGCAAATCCGCGGACATCAACGCGTGATCCACCTTTTGTGCGCAGGCGGTGGTTACGGCGGCCGTTGTGGATGTCCGAGAGGATGTGATGGTTACCGGAGCGGCAGCTTGCTGTGAAGGCGTTGCGCAACCTGCCAACAGCAGGATGGCGAGGATGGGGGCAATGTGCTTCATGGACATTTCGTGATTCAATTATCGAAAAGTACTCGGCAATTGTCCGGAACGCAGACGACAGGAATGTGACACGCCGTTGCCAGGTTGAGTCGGCCGATTGCAAAAGTTGCAGTGTATGAAAAGAAACTTTCATACCAGGGTCATCCCCGCGTAACTTCAGCTCGGCATCATGCCCGGATGAAACACTTCTCACCTTGGGGATGACTCAATGAATCGACGTTTTTCACCGGCACGCGCCCTCGTATTGCTGCCTTTGCTGATATCGACAGTGATGGCTCATGCCGCTGCGCCTGCGTCCGCACCATCTTCGCAGACAGCATCGAGCACCTACCAACTCGGCACCGTGGAGTCGACGGCGGCTAGCAATAGCCAGACCGGAGCCAAGCCCGCGCAGAGCGTAAACGTGTCGGCAACACAGAGCGAAGAAACCGCAACCCGGACGCAGGTCAAGGCCACGCAGCCGACCTCCGATTTCCTGCACGTCATTCAGAACATGCCCAACGTGTATGTGTTCGGTAACGGTGCCAACGGCATGACGGGCTCGCAGATCTATCTCAACGGTTTCAGCGAGAAACGCCTGAACTTCACGCTGGACGGCATTCCGTTGAACGATTCCGACAGCTACAGTTTCTACTCCAACGAGTGGGCGCCGAACAACGGCATCAGCCATGTCAGTGTGCACCCCGGAGCGGGCAGCGCCTCGACGGTGGGCCTGTCGGCATTCGGCGGTTCTGTGGGTATCGGCACGGACGAGCCTGGCCCCTACTTCTATATCCAGCCGACCATCGGCGGCGGTCAGTACGACACTTACGAGCGTGACCTGAAAATCAACAGCGGCCTGTTCGCGACCGGGTCGATTCCGACTTCGCTGTATGCGCTGACCAACTACAGTTACTCGGACGGCTACTTCTATAACACCTATACCAGCAAGTCGCAGCAGATGTTCAAGTCCAAGAGCCTCGTCGGGCCCGGCGCACTGACCTTGTTCTTCTCCAAGAACAACCAGTTCCAGAATTACTACGGCGGTTGCACGGCGGGCGATATCGCGGCTCTGGGCAATCGCTGCAACCGTTATAACAACGATCCATCGAGCACTGACTACAGCGGCTACAACTACAACTATTACAAGAACTGGATTACCTATGTCGGCTACAAGGCGCCTTTACCCGGCTCCGGAGAGATTTCAAACAAGTATTACTACTATTACGGCAATGGTTACGGCGCTGGTGCCTACCATCCCTATGGGGGCAGTCTGCAGACGCAGAAGGGCTGGAACCGCACGCATCGTTACGGCGACGTCCTGCGCAGCAAGATTCCGCTCGGCAGTGCACTGCTGCTCAAGCCCGGGGTCTGGTTCCAGTTCAATGGAACGGTGCATTACGAGGCGCGTTATAACGCTACGACACAGGCCGAGCTTTACCGCGTTTATGACGAGACCGTGCGCACGCGTACGCTGGAGCCCTACTTTTCCGTCGAGTGGATGCCGACCCGTTCGTTGAAGGTCACGCCCGGGGTCAAGTATCTCGATGTCCAGCGCAAGTACACCGACAATTCGGCCAATGCCAGTCAGAACGTGACCTTCACCGGACTGCTGCCCTCGCTGGGTGTCAACTACGCGCTGACGCCGCATTGGCATCTGTATGGCAACTACACCCGCAACATGCGCCCTCCGGGTTACAACCAGTTCTATACCGGGCAGTTCAACCAGGATCTGGTGCCCGAGAAGACCAACAGCTACCAGCTCGGCACCTACTTCAACACCGGAGCCTGGAGCGGGCGCGTGACCGCGTTCGATACGCAGTACCAGAACTACATCCTCGAGGTGCGTCAGCAGATGGGCTCGCAGACGGTGAACTATCTGTTCAACGCCGGCAGCGCGACCTACCGTGGTGCAAGCGCGACGCTGACCTACAAGATTACTCCGGCATTGTCGATGTTTGCCAACGCAGGCGTGCTGCATACCAATATCGAGTACTACGATGAGCCGCAGCCTTACGCGGCGAACCAGACCCAGGCCCTCGGTTTCAACTGGGATGAAGGTCCCTGGTCGGCCAGCCTCTCGGCCAAGCATGTCGGCACGCGCTACGTAATCATTCGCGATATCTACAGCCACGACGTGAGCTACTACAAGCTGCCCAGCCGCGTCACAGCCGATGTCAGCGTGTCCTACAAGGTGGCGCTCGCGCCGTCGTCCAAGGGCGGAGCCGCGGCGAAGGATATCGAAATCGGGTTGCATGTCTCGAACCTGTTCGACCAGCAGGTCCCGACCGATGCTGCGGAAGGGCCGCACTATTCGGTCAGCAACCCTTATCTCTACCTGTCATATCCGGTCACTACGTATCTGACGATCACCGGCCGGTTCTGATCATTGACGTTCCGGGGCCGGATTGCCGGCCCCGGGCATCGGGAGTATGAATTTGAATATCGAACATCTTCTTCATCTGGCATTGGATTCCGGCGGTGTGCTCTTAGTCATGCCGCTGCTTTTGCTGGTAGCGCTGGCCGTGGTCATCGAGCGCACTTGGGCGCTTGCGCGCTGCGAGCGTGACGGTCTGCGGGCGCTTTCGACTATTGAGCGCCTGCGCCACATGGATCGTGGCGAACTGGCCAAGCTCGCGGCCGGCATGCCGGCGCCTTTCGCGACCGTGGTGGATGTGCCCGTGCGCTTCAACCGCGTGCATGACGAGCGGCGGCTCGAGAGTCTGATCGAAGAGAGCATCCTGCGTCTGGTTCCGGGTCTCGACCGGCGCCTGTGGGTGCTCGACACGGTCGTGACGCTCGCGCCGCTGCTCGGCCTGCTCGGCACGATCGTCGGCATGTTCCATGCCTTCAGCATTCTCGGCCAGGCGGGCGGGGCGCCGACGCAGATTACCGGCGGCGTAGCCGAAGCACTCACGGCGACCGCCGCGGGCCTGTTCATCGCCATCGTCGGCTTGATCGGCTACAACGCGCTCCAGGAGCGGGTGCGGCGTCTGGTGCATCACATGGAAACGCTGAAATCGATGCTGGTCAACCGGCTGGAGGGTTCGGAAGATCGGCCTGGCGAAAACGCTTCTGCGGAGCGGCTCCATGATCCCGTCGTGACGCGTGCGACTGAACCGCGTTACCGCGCGGCCGCTTCAACCAACTGAAGCGGCATGAGTATGCAATACCTCGAACGCAGGAAGGGCCGGATCGAGATTATCCCGATGATCGACATCATGCTGTTCCTGCTGGTGTTCTTCGTGATGATTACGATACGCATGATTCCCGCGCACGGCATCACCACGCAGTTGCCGAGCAGCTCCACGACGCAGCAGCTGCACAAGACGACGGTCACGGTGATCGTCCAGGCGGACGGCCAGGTCGAGGTGAACGGCCGGGCCGTGTCGCTCGACGCGTTGACGCAGCAGTTGCGTGAGGCCTCGCCCGATCACACCCGCGTCACGGTCGTGGCGCAGAAGACGGTCTCCGTGCAGACGCTGCTCAACGTCATGGACGCGTGCCGCAAGGCGGGCGTATCGGACGTCGGGCTCGCCGCGCATCCACGAAAATGAAATGAATACGCTCGTTGCGCCATCCTCTCATCGGCCTGACCGGTTCCGCCGGGCCCTGCTCGCGGCCGCGATCATCGAAGCCGCTGTCATCGGGGCGTTCGTGCTGGCGGGACTGCATCATGTCACGCGGCCGGCGACGGTCAAGGCTCCAATACCGATTCACCTGACCTCGGTGCCGATGCCGCACCCCAAGCCCAAGGCCAGGATGGTCACGAAGCCCAAGCCGCATCCCAAACCAAAGCCGGTTCATCACGTGAAGCCGCACCCGCATCCGCGGCCCGTGCATCCGAAGCCGAGACCGGCGCCGAAAGCGGTGGCCCGGCCCAAGCCCGTGCCTACGTCCGCCCGGCCGGTCAAGGCCGAGGCGCCGCCCCCGCCGGCGGCGCCCGACGTGAACGTCATGACGCGCTTCGAAGCGGCCGTGCGGAGTGCGGTGCAGCAGGCCTTGCAGTACCCGCGGGTGGCACGGATGATGGCGTTGCAGGGACGCGTCCAGGTGCTCATCACCCTGGTCAACGGCCGATTCGCCGGCGTGCGCATCGTCACTCCGAACCCTCACGCCTTCTTCAACAAGGCTGCACTGGCCGCGGTGCGAGACGCCAAATGGCCACCCGTACCCGCGCAGATTGCACACAAGACCGTGATCCTGCAGCTGTGGGTCCGTTTCCGGCTGGTACACGGCGGATGAGTTTGTCACGGTTCGAAATCCGGGGGCGGGAGGTGCTGTGAAACTACAAGCAGTATTTGTCCGGGTTGTCTTCATCGGCCTGGTTATGTCCGCTCTTTCACCTTCATCGGCCGAGGCTGCCGTGCCGACGTTCCAAATCGTGGAGAGTGTGCCGGAGGCTACGGACTATGGACAGCCGGGCGTGCCACGCACCCGGCAGGTCTGGCTCGATATGATCCGCCATGCGCAACACAGCATCGATATCGCGGCGTTTTACGTTTCCAACAAGCCGGGCGAGGCGCTGTCGCCGGTGCTCGCTGCGCTCGTTAAACGTGCGCGTGCCGGTGTGGAAGTGCACATCCTCGTCGGCCGCATCTTCCATAAGGAAACCGCGGCGAGCCTCAAAAGTCTGCACGGCGTGCCGCATATCGAGGTTCGCGTTCTGCCGATGCCGACACTGACCGGCGGCGTGCTGCATGCCAAATATTTCATCGTCGACGGGCGTAGCGTCTTCGTCGGCAGTCAGAACTGGGACTGGCGCGCACTCGACGAAATCCACGAGATCGGAGTGCGCATCCGCAACACGCGATTCGCGCGCACGTTTCAAGCGGTTTTCGACTTCGATTGGCGCGTCGCTGCCGATCCCGATCTGCCGCACGCGGAGAAAGCGGCGGTACGGGCACCGGAATTCGCGCCAGTGGTGGCCGGCGATCCGGTACTGCTGCACGGTCACGGCGGAGGGCAGGTGATCGCCTTTCCGGCGTTCAGCCCGCCCGGTCTGGTGCCGCGCTGGGTGAACGCAGAGCAGCCCGCGCTGGTGCGCCTGATCCGCAGCGCGCAGCACATGCTGCGCATTCAGGTTATGACGCTGACTGCCCTGGACTACTACGGCCCGAAGGGTTATTGGGCGGCGCTCGATGTGGCGCTACGCGATGCGGCGGCACGCGGCGTGAAGGTCGAGATTATCGTGGCTGACTGGGCGCTGCGCGAGCCCATGCAGTCCTATCTGAAAAGCCTGGCGGCGCTGCCCGGCATTACGGTGAAGTTCAGTCATCTGCCGCCGGCGCCGCGCGGCTTCATCCCCTACGCGCGTGTCGAGCACTGCAAGTACGCCATTGCGGATAATCGGCGGATCTACATCGGTACCGGCAACTGGGGGCGCAGCTACTTCGCCACCACCATCGATGCTTCGGTGTTTGCAGCCGGCCGCGGGCCGGCTGGCACCTTGACGAAAATCTTCGAGCGCGACTGGAATGGCCCTTATGTCACCGTGCTCGAGCCGAACAAGCATTACGTATCGCCGCGGACGCATTGAATCCCGCCCGCGTCGGGTTTCTGGAAACCGGTGAGGCACGAGGGTATGGGGCCCAATGCCGAAGTGTTCGGGGGTATGATGCACCGGTCATGCCGCATCACCCTCTTGCAATCGTGATCCACGGAGGCGCGGGTACCATCACCCGGGCTGCCATGACGTCCGCCCTGGAAAAGGACTACCGCGACAAGCTGGCCGAGACGCTCGAGGCCGGTTATGCCGTGCTGGAGAAAGGCGGTCGCGCGCTCGATGCGGTCCAGGCGGCGGCCGCGGTCATGGAAGATTCGCCGCTGTTCAACGCCGGGCGCGGCGCCGTGTTCAGCCGCGGCGGGCTGAATCAGCTCGATGCCTCCATCATGGATGGCGCAACGCTCGATGCCGGCGCCGTCGGCGCGGTGCAGCACATCGCTCACCCGATCCGGCTCGCCGAGAAGGTCATGACCGAAAGCCCGCACGTAATGCTCGCCGGCCGCGGCGCCGAGGACTTCGCCTGGGCGAATGGCTTCGAGTACACGCCGGCGAGCTGGTTCCATACCGAGCGGCGCTGGCGCGAGCATATCGAGGGGCTGGAGAAGCTCGCCGCCGATTCCCCGGGGACGCCCGAACTCATCCCGGGCGGGAAAGGCTGGGCCCATGGCACCGTCGGGGCGGTGGCGCTGGATCGCGACGGCCACATCGCCGCGGGTACGTCCACTGGCGGGCTCAACAATATGCTGGACGGACGCGTGGGCGATTCGGCCGTAATCGGCGCCGGCACTTACGCCGACGATCTGACCTGCGGGGCGTCGGGCACCGGCGTCGGCGAGTTCTATATGCGTCTCAATCTCACCCAATCGATTTCCGACCTGATGGCCATGAAGGGCTGGTCGTTGGAGAAGGCGGCCGAGCACATGGTCATGGAGCGGCTGGTGACACTCGGCGGCGAAAACACGGGCGGTGTTATCGCGCTCGACAACAAGGGCAATATCGTGACGCCGTTTAATACGCCGGGCATGTATCGCGGCTGGATCGGCGCCGACGGCAAGCGCGTTGTCAGGATCTACGAGGACGAATAAGCGAGTGAGCTCCGGACGGGTCGCCGCGCGCTAGGATGGGAACATGAGCCGCATCCGGATCGGCACGTCGGGCTGGAGTTACGCGCATTGGCAGGGTCCGTTTTACCCCGGGGAGCTGCCGCGCGGGGAATGGCTGCGTTATTACGCGAAGCAACTGTCGAGCGTGGAGATCAATGCCAGCTTCTACCGGTTGCCGTCCGCTGACATCTTGCACGAATGGCGGCGCCAGGTGCCCCGCGGGTTCAGGTTCGCCTTCAAGGCCAGCCGTTATCTCACCCACATGAAAAAACTGCGGCCGGCGCCGGGCGGGTTGGAGCGGATGTTCGCGTGTGCCAAAGAGCTGGGGCCGCAGCTCGGGCCCATCCTGTTCCAGTTGCCGCCGCGCTGGCACGCCAACCCGCAGCGCCTGGATGAATTTCTGGCCGCTTTACCGAAGCGGCATCGTTACGCCTTCGAATTGCGCGACGAGTCCTGGTGGTGCGATGCCGTTTACGACATTCTCCAGCGCCACGGTGCCGCAGCCGTCTGGTTCGACATGGAACAACGGCGTTCGCCGATCGTGGACACCGCCTCTTTTCGTTACGTGCGCTGGCATGGGCCGGGCGAAGTGGCCTACACGGGGCGCTACGGGCGCAACCGCTTGCGGCCACTGACGCGGCATGTGCGGGACTGGTGCGGCAGCGGTCAGGACGTTTACGTTTATTTCGATAACGATGAAGCGGGATATGCGCCCACGGATGCGTTGGCCTTGCAGGACATGTTGACCGATTGATCCGGCGGGCAAGACAAAGCAGCGCTAGGCACACTACACTACCGGCAAGTAACCGTCGGCACATTCCAAGGAGAAGCAATGACCATCACCATCGGTTCCCTGGTCGTTTTCCTGGTCGTCGGCGCCATCGCCGGCTGGCTGGCCGGCCTGATCGTGCGCGGCTCGGGTTTCGGCATTCTCGGCAATATCGTCGTCGGCGTGGTCGGCGCTTTCCTGGCCGGTTGGCTGTTGCCCAAGGTGGGCCTGTTCATCGGCGGCGGATTCATCGCTGCCGTCATAAACGCGTTGATCGGTGCCTGTATTCTCCTTTTCGTGATCGGCATCCTGCGCCGTGTCTGGAAAAAGGCCTGAGGCAACCGGCATGCTGGAGATGCGTCCCAATTGCGAATGCTGCGACCGGGATCTGCCGCCGGATTCCACGGAAGCCATGATCTGTACTTTCGAATGTACGTTCTGCAAACGCTGCGTGGAAGAGCGTTTCCAGGGGACATGCCCCAACTGCGGGGGCGGCTTTACGCCCCGGCCGATTCGTCCGGCATCGTTACTGGTACGCTACCCCGCATCCGCGCAGAGGGTGCACAATCCCGCTTGCGTCGATATGCACGTGAAAACCTCGGCGACGTAAATTCAATGACTCAAGTAAGGAGACGATGAATGCCCGCTATCAGAAGAATCATAGGGCTTGCCTTTATCGCAGGCGGCATCGTACTGCTGGTCTTTGCCCACAATGCTTCGCACTCCGCAGCCTCCGACATTTCGCGCGTATTTACCGGCAACCCGACCGACCGCACCATGTGGTTGATGACCGGAGGCATCATATGCCTGGTAGCCGGAGCGGGCGCTGCCATGCTGCCTGGAAAATGGTTCCGGCGTTGAAAGGGGGGCGTTATGTTGAGTGAAAAGCAACGCGGTGTCTTGGGGGGGATGGCCGCCGCTTTCGTAGCCGGTGCCGTTTGTCTGGTCGCGGCTGTTGTTTGGGCGCCGACTTGGCTGCTTCCGGGTGGGGCGTTCCCTGCCACGTTGGCTTGGTCCATGCAATGGGATGTTGCCGTCGTGTTTTGTTTGGCGCTCAGCATCGGGTTGTTGGCGAAACACCGTTTCTTCACGCCCGACGATATTGACGGCAGCGGCCTGACCGCGGGAACGTCCAAAGCCCATGTTCTGCAATCGGTACTACAGAATACGCTGGAGCAGAGTGTGCTTGCCATAGGCATACACAGTGCCTGGGCCGTCGTCATGCCGGTGTCCTGGCAGGCGGCTGTACCAGTCGCGGCCCTTCTTTTCGTGATCGGGCGTATCCTGTTCTGGAAAAGCTATGCGAGGGGTGCCGCGGCTCGCTCGTTCGGTTTTGCGTTGACGTTTTATCCGACCCTGTTAATGTTATTTGCCGTGGCCGCGTTCATGGTTTACCGAAGCGTTGCCTGATTCAGCCCTGCCTTATGAAGTAACGGAAAAGATATGCATTTCACTGCAGCCACGTTAATAGCCGGTGTCGTGCTCAGCTCGATCGGAGCCGGCTACTTCATGTACGGCAAGCGGGCCGAACGCCCTGTGCATCTCATCTGCGGCGCCTTGCTGGCCATCTTTCCGTGGTTCGTGACGAACCTTCTTGCTCTTGTCCTGCTCGGCATCGTTCTGGTTGCGGCACCGTTCCTCGCGGCGTGGTGGTTTGCGATCTGAATGCATCGTGCCATCGGGCCGTTCCCCGGCCCGGACGTGATTTGACCCGGCTTCACGCATAGGCGTAAGTTAACAGTCGTTCTCTTCCAGTTCTTTCACGGGACGCTAAAAATCAAGGAGAAGAATGATGTCCAGATGGCTGCTGACCGCATCGGCTCTTTTTGTGTTCATGGTTGCCCAGGCCGCCAATAGTTCAGGCATGGCCAACAACAGGCTCTTGCTGCGCTACCCGACGATGTCGAATACCCAGATTGCCTTCGAGTATGGGAGCGAAATCTGGACGGTGCCGCGTACAGGTGGGCAAGCCCACCTGCTGGTGAGCGGCATGGGATTGGTCGGCAAGCCCATTTTTTCCCCGGATGGATCGATGGTGGCCTACACGGGCACTTACGACGGCAACACCGATGTATACGTGGTGCCGGCGGCAGGTGGCCAACCGCGGCGCCTCACCTACCACCCCGGTCCGGATGTGGCCGTGGGCTGGACACCAGACGGCAAGCGCGTGCTGTTCCGCTCGCGTCGCTACAGCTACTCCGATCCCGACCAACTTTACACGGTGCCGGTGACCGGCGGTTTTCCCAGCGAGTTGCCGTTATCGATGGCGGAAGAAGGGAGTTATTCTCAGGACGGCAGTCACCTGGCCTATGTGCCCGGGTTCCAGTGGGAGCCTTTCTGGAAGGGCTACAAGGGTGGGCAACACACCCAGATCTGGCTGGCCAGAATGTCGGATTCCAGCATTGTGCGGATTCCCGACGAGAACGCGAACGAACGCGACCCCATGTGGGTGGGCGATACGGTGTATTTCCTGTCCGATCGGGACGGGGCCAACACGTTGTTCGGCTATGACACGAAATCGGCCAAGGTTACCAAGCTGATCGATAACACGGGTTTCGATATCACGTCGGCCACGGCGGGGCCGGGCGGGATCGTCTACTCGCAATTCGGCCAGATACATATTTACGGGTTTGCCAGCGGTAAGACTCATAGCGTGCCGATTCAGGTGCATGGGGAATTCGCGCAGCGCCGCTCGCGCTTCGAGGACGTTTCCAAGCTCATCGAAAACGCTGCCATTTCACCGAACGGTGTGCGTGCGGCCTTCGAGGCGCAGGGCGATATTTTCACCGTACCCACGAAACACGGCAGTATCACTAACCTCACCCATAGCCCGGGGGTGATGGACCGGCAGGTGGCGTGGTCGCCGAACGGGAAACGGATCGCCTATTTCTCAGATCGCGACGGAGAGTACGACCTCTACGTGCGGAACCAGAAAGGCACCGGTTCCGTGCAAACGGTGAAGCTGGGCCAGGACGATGCCTACTACTACGATCCCGTCTGGTCGCCGGACAGCAAGAAGATCCTCTTCAGCGACCAGAAGCTGAACTTGTGGTACGTCGACCTGGCGGCGCGGAATCCCAAGCCGGTCAAGGTGGCCACGGACAATTACAGTTGGCCGCTGCATGAATTGGACGCCAACTGGTCACCCGATAGCCGTTGGATTGCCTTTACCACGGTGGGCGACAACTTTTTGCGCGTCATCGACATCTATTCCCTGGCCGACGGAAAAACCCATCAGGTCACCGACGGCATGAGCGACTGTCTCTATCCGGTGTTTTCGCCGGACGGGAAATATCTGTATTTCACATCGAGTACGAACACGGCGCTCAACCAGGGATGGCTTGACATGACGAGCATGGAGCGGCCGGAGACGCGGCATGTTTATGCCGCCACGCTGGAGCCGGGCACCCCTTCGCTCCTCGCGCCGAAGGCGGGATTCGAATCGGCAGGCGGCAAGAAAGACGCGGCCGGCAGCAAGGGCAAGAAGAAGGGAGCGCCGAAGGTTTCCATCGATTTCACCGGGCTGCAGTCGCGTGCCGTGGCGTTGCCGGTCAAGCCGGCAAATTACGTCGGCATGGATGCGGCCAAGGGCGGAATACTGTACCTGGTGAAGGCGCCCGTCGTCGTCTTGCGCAGCGATCTCACGCCGTTCGGGGTTCCGGTGGATGTTTTGAGCTTCGATATCGATAAGAAAAAGACGGAAACCCTGCAGCACGGCGTGAGCAACGTCATTTTTGCTGCGAACGGCAAGAAAATGCTGGTCCAGAACGGGCCGAAGTGGTTTATTGCCGATGCCAAGCCCAAGGCAAAGCCTGAGATGCTTGACACGAAGGGTCTGAAGGCCTTCGTCAAGCCGCATGAGCAATGGGTGCAGATGTACCACGATGCCTGGCGCATCGAGCGTGCGTTTTTCTACAATCCGAACTTCGACGGCCTTGACATCGGCGCCGCCGAGAAGCTCTTTGCGCACTATCTGCCGGGAATCGCCAGCCGCGATGGGTTGAGCTTCCTGTTCAAGGAGATGATGAGCTACCTGGCAGTCGGGCACATGTTCATTCGCGGCGGTTACCATCCCAAGATGGAAGAGGTTCGCGTGGGTTTGCTCGGCGCCAATTACGGTATCGAACACGATCGTTACCGCATCACGAAGATCTTTACTGGCGGGCAGTGGAACCCGGGCCTTTATGCGCCGCTTGCCCAGCCGGGACTCAAGGTAAAGGCCGGCGACTATCTGTTGGCGGTGAATGGCAACGAGATCACCGGCAAGGAAAACATCTACCACGCTTTCGAGGATCAGGCGGGCAAGGACGTGACTTTGACGGTGGGGCCGAACCCATCGATGCGTGGCTCGCACGAAATCACGGTCAAGACTATTCCCAGCGAGAGACGGCTGCGTAACGTGGCCTGGATCGATCACAACATGGAAGTGGTGAACAAGCTGTCGGACGGGAAACTCGGCTATGTCTACCTGCCGGACACGAACTGGGGTGGATACACCAACTTCAACCGTTATTTCTTCTCGCAGGTGAACAAGGAAGGCGTCATCGTCGACGAGCGCTTCAATCATGGCGGGCTGATATCGGACTACATCATCCAGCACCTCATGCGGAAGCCGATGTCGATGTTGATTCCGCGCTGGGGCAAGCGAACGATCACGCCGCCGATGGCCATCTTCGGGCCGAAGGTTATGATCATCAACCAGTTCTCCGGTTCAGGCGGAGACGCGTTGCCGTGGTACTTCAAGCGGGAAAAGGTCGGCACGCTAGTCGGTGAACGCACCTGGGGCGGACTGGTCGGCATCGGCGGCTATCCGCCGCTGATGGATGGTGGCTCGATTACCGCGCCGCGCGTGGCCGTTACGGGCATCGACGGCACCTTCCCAGTGGAAAACCACGGCGTGGCGCCCGACGTCACGGTCTGGCAGAACCCGGAGGAGACGCGAAAGGGGATTGACCCGCAGCTACGGCGTGCCGTGGAGATCGCGCTGAAGCAGCTCAAGGAAAATCCGCAGAAACAGTTCCCGTTGCCGCCGTGGCGCAACTACCACCCCAAGCTGCCGTCGCTGCCGACCCCCACTTCCACCGGAGGTTGACGCCGGACGTCCCGGTCAGGAACGCAGGTAGCTGGCACCGTTCACGTCGATGATGGCGCCCGTGGCCGAAGGCATGGTGGGATCGGCGAGGAACAGCACGGCCTTGGCGATCTCGTCTTCGTCCGCCACGCGATTCAGCGGGCTCTGGGCAATGATGTCCCTGCCTCGGGGGCCTTCGAGGTAGGGCTCCGTCATATCGGTCGCGACGAAGCCGGGGGCGACCACGCCTACAGATATATTGTGTGGCGCGAGCGCGACGGCGAGAGATTGGCTCATGGCATTGAGCCCCGCCTTGGCGGCGCCGTAGCCCGGCGATTCCGGTTCGCCGCGAAAGGCACCGCGCGAGGAGATGTTTACGATGTGTCCGCCACCGTGTGCCTGCATGTGCTTGGCGGCGAGGAAGCACAAATTGGCCGCCCCGGTCAGGTTCGCGGATATCTGGTCCTGCCAGGCCTGCTTCCATTCGGCGTAGTCCTGCTCCAGCACCGGGCGTGTTATGTAGATGCCCGCGTTGTTGACGAGCACATCCAGCCCGCCCAGCTTTTCGAGGGTCTCTGTAACAAGCCTTTCGCAGGCATCCGGATCCGCTACGTCGGCCGCGATGGCAATATGGCCATCGCCCGATAGCAGCCCAAGCGTTTCCTCGGCCGCCAGTTGGTTGCCGCGGTAATGCACTGCGACTTTCGCGCCTTCCGCTGCGAATGCCCGGGCAATCGCCCGCCCGATGCCGCGCGAAGCGCCAGTCACCAATACTTTCTGATTCTCGAATCTCATTCCGCCGCTTTTGCCTTGATCGATGAAGTGTTGGCCTCGTGTCCGCCCGCAGAATCGAACACGCCCTTATGGTGAAAATACACTATTCCTGCCGCAGAACGCATGGCTCGGGTGCCGAGCAGGAGGTTGAAAAGAAAATCGCTTTGGAAGTGATCGAAGACAAATCGGAGGAAACGCTTGGCGCGAAACCGCGGGTAGGAATCGACAAACCATCCGCAGGGGTCTTCGCATTTGCCGCCAAGAAAATCCGCGATGGCATGCCCGGCGGCCATGCCATGCTTCAACGCCGTATGGATGCCGCCCGCCGTGACCGGAGAGACCATGCCGGCGGCATCTCCAACCAGCAAGGCCCGCTGGGTCGCCAGCGGGTGGACCAGCCCGCCGCAGGGGATCATGCCCGCCCGGATGGATTGCGGTTCGAGGCCGCGGAAATCGAGCAGCGGGGCGATGCGTTCGAGAAACGCCGCCATGGCCTCGCGCGGCGGCGGTGCGGCTTTGCGAATGCGGCGGGCCAGGCCGACCTGAATCGTATTGACGCTGGTCGCGACCCAGCCTATGTAGCCGCGGGCCAGGCGGCGGTCGATGAAACAGTGAAGCTTGTCGGTTGCCCCGATGTCGAACTTCGGATACTCATGCTCGACACCGAATAAGTAGTGTCGACCTTGGCCGAGGCCCAATGCGCGGGCTACCCGTGAGTGCGGGCCATCGGCGCCCACGAGATAGCGGGTGCGCCCGTGTTCGCCCAGTTCGAAGCCGCTTTGCAGCCGGTACGCGTCGCGAAAGGTTGCCCGGTAAATGATTTCGGCGCCTGCATTTTCGGCCTGCGTTGCCAGCCAACGCATGACGTTGGGGGTGTCCGTGGTCAGGAAGTAGTAACCGGGTGCCGCCAAATCCACATGTTTGAGGTTGGGTGCATACAGGCGCACGCCCGTGACTCTGTTAACCAGTGACGGGGGTAAGGCGTCGAGAAGGGGGATCTGGTCTATCGCATCCTTGACGATGATGCCGGTGGTATGGAGTTTTTCTCCGGCATCGGCTTTTTTCTCCAGGACCCTGACCCGAAGCCCGGCGCGGGCCAACACCGTGGCGCAGGCGAGTCCCGCAAAACTCGCGCCTACTATGACGCAGTCCACTGTGTCGTCGGTCGAGCCTGCCATGGAATTCGGCAACGTACGGAAGTGACGCCTGAACTATAACAGCCGTTGGTGTCGGCGTCATGGCGGCTGCTGCAACAGGCGATGAAGGGGCATTCCATACAAACCAAACAGGAGTTGACGCCGGTCAAAGCCGGACGGTGCCCGTTACACCTATTGTAGAGGTTGCCCATCAGCGCTTTTTCCCGGGCACGCAGGCAAACGCGTATGGCCTGCAGGAGGCAAGAGTTGGCTGGCATACGGGTGTTACGTAAATGGTGGTGGGCCGCGGCGGCGATCATTGCCGTGGGTGTGGCTGTCGTTGCCTGGGTTGCACCCTGGCGGTCCGAAGGGACGAGGTATGAAACGGTGCGCCTGGCTTATGGCGACGTTATGCAAACCGTGTCGGCCAATGGCACGCTTAATCCCGTTACGGTCGTGAACGTAGGCACCCAGGTGTCGGGCACTGTGGAGGACCTCTACGTTGATTACAATAGTCGCGTGACACAAGGCCAGGTGTTGCTGCGGCTCGATCCGACTCTGTTCAAGGCCCAGGTCGCCCAGGACACCGCGAACGTTCATTCCGCCGAGGCCAACCAGTTGCTGGCAAGGGCCAACGAAGAGCGCGAGCAGGCCCTGTACCGGGAGCACTACGTGGCGAAATCCGATCTCGATCAGGTCGTGGCCGCGCTCAAGGTTGCCCAGGCCCAGGTGGAAACGGCCAAGGCTCAACTCTCGCACGACCAGGCCAACCTGGCGTACACGGTTATACGTTCACCTATCGACGGGATCATCATCAACCGCGAAGTAGACGTCGGCCAGACCGTAGCGGCGAGCTTCCAGACGCCGACCCTGTTCCAGATCGGGCAGAACCTCAAGAAAATGCAGATCGATACGACCGTCGACGAGGCGGATATCGGTTCGATAAAAGTAGGTCAGCATGCGGCTTTCACGGTAGACGCTTTCCCCGCCGAGACCTTTTCCGGTGTTGTGGCACAGGTGCGCCTGAATCCGACGACGGTGCAGAACGTAGTCACTTATGACGTAGTCATTGACGTCGATAACCCCGAAGAAAAACTGTTACCGGGGATGACGGCCTATGTCGACATCACCGTCGCCGAGCACCGTCACGTTCTGCTGGTGCCCAATGCGGCGCTGCGTCTTGCGTTGGGTCAAGGTGCTCAATCCGCTCAGGCGCAGGCTCCCGGGCACGGCATCGTATATGTATTGAGGGACGGCCGGCCGCAGCCGGTGCCCGTGGCCGTCGGTCTCTCCGACAGCCGTCATACCGAGGTTTCGGGGCCGCGGCTTGTAGAGGGCGCCTTGATCGTCGTCGGCACTTCGGCTACTTCGGGCAATACGCGCCGGTCGCGCTCGATGTTCCAGATCCGGGGATGAACGTGCACAAAGAAACGGCGCCGCTGATCCGCACCGTGGGTCTGGGCAAGGATTATCTGCTCGCATCCGGTGCATTACGAGCTCTTCATGACGTGAATCTGGAGATCAATGCCGGCGAATTTGTTGCAGTTATGGGGCCTTCAGGGTCGGGCAAGTCGACGTTCATGAATATCCTTGGCTGTCTCGACGTTGCGAGTGAAGGCGAGTACTACCTGCGGGGCCGTGCCGTCAGCACCCTGAGCGTGAACGAGCGTGCGGAACTGCGCAACTCACTCATCGGTTTCGTGTTCCAGGGATACAATCTGCTGCCGCGCCTGAGCGTGCTCGATAACATCGGATTGCCTCTGGTGTATGCCGGTGTCAGTGCATCCGACCGCAAACTCCGTTCCAGGGCCTTGTTGAAACAGGTCGGCCTGTCCCAGTACGGCGATTTCCTGCCGCCACAACTTTCCGGGGGACAACAGCAGCGCGTGGCGATCGCCCGGGCGCTCGTCAACGACGCTCCCCTTCTGCTGGCCGATGAGCCGACCGGGAACCTGGATACGGCCACGTCAGAGGGGATCATGAGAGTGTTCGAGCGTCTGAACCAGGAGCGTCAGATCACCATCGTTCTGGTAACGCATGAGTCAGATATTGCGGCGCATGCCGCGCGGCTGATCCGGTTCCGCGACGGCGCCATCGAGGACGACATCCCAAGTGCCCGCCGGTCCATCGCCGCGGAGGCCTCCGTATGAAACTTTCCCCCTTGCTCGCCGAAGCCTGGAGCGCAATGCGGGTCAATCGTATGCGGACGGGGCTGACGATGCTTGGCTTGATTATCGGGGTGGCGGCCGTGATCGCGATGCTTGCGGTCGGTAACGGTGCACGCAACGCGGTGAATAACGTCATCTCCTCCATGGGGAGCAACCTGCTGATCGTGCGCTCCGGCGCACAGACTTCGGGCGGCTTGCATTTCGCCACTGGCAGTTCGCCGACGCTCACACTGGAAGATGCCAATGCCATCAGGGATCTTCCGGGCGTAATCGCGGTTGCACCGGGCAGCGGCGGCGCGGCCCAGATTGTCTATGGCCCCAACAACTGGAACACGATGGTACTCGGCACCAACAAAGACTATCTGCACATCCGCGACTGGCCGCTTGCAGCCGGGCGGGATTTTTCCGAGAGCGAAATTCATGGCGCGGCGCGGGTGGCCGTCATCGGGCAGACGGTCGCCACGAACCTGTTCGGTGCAGCGGACCCGGTCGGGCAGGTGATCCGCATTTCCCGCAGCCCTTACGTGGTCATCGGCTTGCTGTCAGTCAAAGGGCAGAGTTTCGGTGGCTCGGACCAGGACGACACGGTGCTCGTGCCGATTACCACAGCACTACGGAAACTCTTCGGATCACAGTTCGCCAACAGTGTGCGCTACATCATGGTGCAGGCCTCGAGCCTTGAGGCCCTGGGCCAGGTGCAGGCCGAGGTCGAAGCGCTGCTGCGCCAGCGCCACCATATCGGTCCCCGCAAGGAACCGGATTTCAACGTTCGCAACATGACTGAGATCGCCAATGCCATGGCTTCGACGACGCGGGTAATGTCACTGCTGCTGGGGGCGATTGCCTCCATTTCCCTCGTGGTCGGCGGTATCGGGATCATGAACATCATGCTGGTTTCGGTCAGCGAGCGCACACGCGAAATCGGCCTTCGCATGGCGCTTGGCGCCCGGCCGGCGGATGTACTCCAGCAGTTTCTTGCCGAGGCGCTGCTGGTCTCGCTCGGTGGATGCATCATCGGCCTGATCGCCGGGATCGGGACGATCGAGATCGTCAAGCGACTATTCCAACTCAACAGTGAGGTAACCGTGTCTTCGATCGCGATCTCGTTTGCGGTATCCCTGACAGTGGGCATCTTTTTCGGTTTTTACCCTGCGCGCAAGGCAGCGAGGCTCGAACCCATCGAAGCGTTGCGTTACCAGTAGCCGGGAATTTTTCGGCAGGGGTGCAGCATGGCTACACCCCTGCGTGAGTTTGCCGTCTTCCGGCTGTTGATTTGATGCCTACGCGGCATGCCGTGTGATTTTCTTCGGTGACAGACGTCGGGTACAGTTGATAGCGTGTTCCTGCTGTGACATCAAGCGTCAGGGCGACGGAAGGATCGCTGGCCCTGACCCAGGGGCGGACGTAGATGCAGCTCACAAGTAACACGTGCCGCCCCGGCTTCAATCGCAGTGGGGCTCGCGGGTCGTCGATGGTCCGGTGGTCGACCTGCAGCAACCGTACGAATCCAGATTCCGGGTGGCTAATGTTGTAAGAAATTTCCCTGTAACCCATGACCACGGCATTGTGCCTGCCATGGGGAGGCTGTACCGATGCACAGCCTCCCAACAGGAAGAGATTCGCCAGTCCGAGTGCCAATATGCGTGTGATTTTCATCGTTGCTCTCCGGGTGGCGTTCAGAATGATTTGCTGATTGTCAGATAGAAGCCACGCCGCGGCAGGTATTGGGGCGCGCCTGCACCCACCCCCGAGCCGTCGCGGATCTCGTAGATCCGATCGAAGATATTGACGATGGACAGGCGTGTGTTGAAGGCTCCCAGGCGTGGCAAGACCCAGGAATGGCTTATGGCCGTATTCACTGTGACGTAGCTCGGCATTGTGTTGAGATTGGCGAATCCCGTGGGGTAGCCGCTGCCGTAGATCATGTTGGCGCTCAAAAGCGTCTTGCCCAGCGTGTAGCTGGCGCCGGTTGTCAATGCCCACTCCTGTGCATGGTCGACGCGAATGTAGTTGTCCCGGATGTAGGCCAGTTCGTTCGGATCGAAGTTGTATTGACCCGTCGCGACGTCCTTGGCCTTTGCGCTCAGGTAAGTGAGGTTGCTATACGCGTTCCAGTTCCCGTTGGCGTAGTTTGCCGACAGCTCCACGCCCTTGATGATGCCTTTGGCATAGTTGAAATTCGAATAGACGAGTGCCTGGCCGAACTGGCCCATGTCGAGCACGTCCGTCAGGGTCTGGTAGTAGGCGTCGATGCTTCCCTGCCAGTGCCGACCAAAATGTTGCTGGAATCCGGCGTCGAAGTAGTTCGAGCGTTCCGGCAGCGGCGTGTCGTTCCCACCCGATGGCAAGGCGCCGGTCGTGTTGTTGAATGCCTGGATATTGGTCTGGGTAATCGTTTCCAGCGAAGGCGGCGTGAAATATCTCGCATAGCCCGCGTGGAACGTCGTGGTGTCACTGATCTTGTACACGGCATTAACGCGTGGGCTGATCTGTCCATGGTTGCCGAAATAATCCATCCGGTCGGCACGAGCTCCGTAGTTCAGCGTCAGCTCAGGGGTTAGAGCCCACTCATCTTGGGCATAAATGCCATACAGCCAACCCGGGTTCTTGTAATTATCGGTGATCGATATCGGGGTATCACTGGTCTGGTTGCCTTGTGAATCTGCCGGGAATACTTGTGAGGTGTTGTCGCTGATGACGTTCTGGCGGCTCGCGATAAAGCCGAATCGCAGGGTGTGGTTTGCGCTCAGGACGTCGCTGAGATCCGACTGAATGCCATTTTCCATGTTACTGCGATAGATGTTCGCCGAGATGCCGTTGTAAATGAGGTCGCCGATGGGGTCGGGACTGTAGGTGACGCTCGACAGTCTGTTGAACAAGGAGAATTGATAGTTCAGCGATCCGTTATCTCCCTGCAGAGCAAACAGCTCAAAACGGTTTGCCTCGCGCTGGTTCTGGTTGAGGTCTGCGGAGGGATACATGGTGGTCAGTTCTTGAGGGGTGTATCCCTCGTAACTGTATTGGGCGGGCTGGCCAGGGTTGTTCGGAATCTGGAAGTGGTTGACCGCATTGCCCAGGGTCAGGACCAGGCGGTTGTTGTCGTTCAGAAGGTAGGAAAAGTAGCCGAACACGTTGGCTTGGCGGCTGAAGTCATGTAGTGGCGTAGTGTCCGGTGTTGGTGAGCTGATGCCGAGGTCGGTGCGCAGATAGCTGCCGGTGACATACCAGTCCAAGTTGCCTGCCGAGCCTCCCCAATCCGCGCTCGGCTGCCACGTGTTGTGGCTGCCCGCGCGCAGGCTGAAAGATCCGCCCCGGGATGTGTTGCCGGTGGGCGTCGTGATGTTGACGATGCCGGAGGTGGCGAAGCCGTATTCGGCCGGAAGGGCACCCGTAAGCAGTGTTACGTTTCTGGCAAAGTGCGGGGACAGGGCGCTGCCGAAACCGGTGAGTTGGGCCGGCAGGTAAATCCCGTTGAGCCGGTACTGGATATCTGCGTGGTTACCCCGGATGTGGATCTGGTCGAACGAATCCTGATTGACGCCGGGAGCTTGCGTAAGCAGTTGCTGCATGCTGGTGTCCTGACCCAGGGGTAGATTTTTGAGCACCTTCGGCGTGAACTCGAAACTGCTGGCGCCAATGCTGGGAAACAGTAATTGACGGCCGATGTTGAGCCTGGAGGAAACCGTGATTGTGCTCAATTTCACCGATGGCGCTGTAGATGCGGGCGGTGCCTGTTTTATGTGTTTCCCGGTGCCCCTTGGGTTCTGACCGTGTATGGCGTGGGCAACGGCATTGGGAATTAATCCTGCGAAAAGACTGGTTGCAAGCAGGCCGCTCGATAACAAGCTGCAATGTGTGATTCGAAGCGTGACCGCGACCGATTGGGTCTTGCGGGAAAACGGGAATGATAAGGGCATGATCTGGATCCTGAATAGCGATGCATGCGCCGGCTCGTCGCCGCGCATGCGTGCGATGTCGCGAAAAGGGCGCAACAATGAGGCGCTGCCGTCAAGGCAGACGCCGCCGTGGGAATTGGTTCAGGAAACGAGAGTGGGAGGTGCGCGTGTGCGTGGGCGCAGAAGCGGTGCTCGAGGTAGTTCGATTGCGTCGCGGTGGATGATTTTTACGAAATACCCGGGCGCCGTGGGCGGCGCGGGGAATGCCGCCGGGGTTGGTATGGCGAGCTGGCCGTGCCCGATGATGTGGTTCACCGGGCATAGCAGTTGCGCTTCCTGGTTCTTGTGATGGTGAGCCGACTCGGCTACGGTCAGGCAGAGGAAGCTCAGTGTCGCGACAAGAATAATTCCGCTGCGGAAGCGGTTCTTTTTATTGAAAAGCAGGCTCAGCAAATGGCGAACTGGCGCAGGTTTCTCTTTCGTAGGCATGGTCGCGCCAGTATCCGGGCTCTGCGGAGATTCCTACAGAATAGGCGGCTTGTCAAGTTGTCCTCGCCGAGAGGATCGGCAATTCCCTGGCTCAGGCGTCCTTCTCCGATTGTACGTCGTCTTCTCGCGGAGCAGGGGCGGCCAAGTCGGCGAGCGTGGTGCCTGAGACGGCTTCGGTGCGGGCCGTGTTTGCCTTGCCCAGCAGTTCGGCGAGGCGGCCGGCGAGTCCGGATGATGTGCGTTCGCCGCGGACCGCGTCGAGGACTTCCGCGACACCGATGGTGGCCGGGTTGCGCGCGATGACGTACCCGCGTCCGCCGACGCGAAACATCAGGCTGGCCTCTACCAGCCGATCGAACACCGGCTCCAGGCGCAGGCCCGAAATGCCGAAGCGCCCGACGCAGTCACCGACCGCGAGCGGTTTCTCACCGGCGGCGAAGCGTTCGGCCGCCATCAACATGATGTCCAGGGCGGTGGCTTCGGCGTGGGCGGGACTGAGCGGGAAACGATCCTCGTGCGGCCGCCGCCAGGCCGGGTTCTGGATGTAGAAGCCGATGCGTGCGCCGAGCAGCAGGATTAGCCAGCTGATATACAGCCAGGTCAGGAACAGGATGAGTATCGCAAAGCTGGAGTACACCGCCGAGAGTTGTGTGGATCTCGCGGTCAGCAGTGCGAACAGTTGCCCTGCCCCTTGCCAGACGATGCCGCCCGCGATGCCGGCGGCCAGTGCCGCCCCAAGGCGCACCCGCGTATTTGGCGTAATCAGGTTGATCAGCGTGAAGGCGGCGATGGCGATCAGGTAGGGCACCAGTTTCCCGAGCACCGGCAGCACGGGGCCGATGATGGACAGGTGTTGGACGACATGCTCGCTGGTCAGGGTTGCCGTGACGCCGAATGCGGCGAACAGGAACACCGGCCCGACGATCAGCAGGCTGAGGTACTGCACGCTGCGCGTGAGCGCCGGCCGGGACTCGGTCACCTGCCAGGCGGCATTGAGGCCGGCTTCGATCTTGTGCAGCAGGGACACGGCCGTGAAGGCGAGCAGCAGGATGCCGAAAATGCCGAGCACGCCGATGCGGACATTGCCGACAAAGAGAAGGATTTTGTCGGCCAGTGGGGCTCCCGCGGGACCCAAGGGTTCGAGCAGGCGGTGCAGCGAGGGTCCCAGTACGCCATTGATGCCGAGGCCCTTGAGTGCGGCGACGCCGAATGCGAGCAGTGGCACGATGGCAATGAGTGTGGAGTAGACGAGGCCCATTGCGTAGAGGTTCAGCCGCCCTTCCGCGATGTCGCGTCCCAGCAGCCAGGCAACCTGGCCGGTGGTGCGCAGAGCGGCGAGCCACCAGGGTTGCCGTTCCGGATTGGCAAACAGGTGCCGTTCAAGTTGGACGAGCTTCATATACCCGGTCTCCCACGCCGAGTCCCCAACTTACTTTAACCGGAATCGTGAAAAACTCTCGCAGAGGCGCCAAGGCGCAAAGATTGTTATTCCTTGGCGGTCTTTGCGTCTCTGCGAGAGCTATATCAAAAAATCAATCGCGGCGGGGACCGCCGCTCCTTGTATGTTATTCGGGTTTGCTGCTGCCCTGGATTGGGTAGTGGCCAAT
>CAZPJI010000021.1:0-36758 GCA_964586925.1 uncultured Gammaproteobacteria bacterium | reverse complement strand
TCGCAAAGGAAAACGGCAAGTGGATCGCCGAGGCGCTGATGAACAAGCCGATCCCCGCATTGGAGCAGAGCTGGCTGCGGACCAAGGCCACCGACCTCAAGAGCTACATGAAGATCGCCGAGCTCAAGGCCAACTCCTCCAACAACACCATCTTCGCCGACGACAAGGGCCAGATCGCCTTCCTGGTGCCGCAGTTCATTCCGAAGCGCGACAACCAATTCGACTACGCCAAGCCCGTGGACGGCAGCAACCCGAAGACGGCCTGGCAGGGCCTGACGCCGCTCAAGGACATGCCCAACGTGATCGACCCGCCCAACGGCTGGGTGTTCAACACCAACGACTGGCCGTGGACGGCGGCTGGCAAGGATAGCCCCAAGGCAACGGATTACCCGCAGTACATGGACATGTTCGGCCCCAACTGGCGCAGCAAACACGCCTTGCGCATGCTGGCCGGCGCCCGCGATTTCACCAAGGCCAAGCTGATCACCGACGCCTTCGATTCCTACCTGCCGGCGTTCGCCCGCCTGATACCGATCCTGCTCAAGGACTATGACAGGCTGCCCGCGAACGATCCGCTTAAAGCGAAGCTCGCCGGGCCGATCGGTGTGCTGCGCCACTGGGACTATCGCTGGGGCATCGCCTCGATCCCGACCTCGGTCGCGGTGTTCTGGGGCGATACGCTGTGGCACGAGTTCGGCGACAAGGCGTGGAACAGCGGCATCGACGAACACAAGATGGACATGCGCGTGTCCGACTACGTCATCGAAAAGGTCACGCCCAGGGAACGCCTCGAGGCGCTCGCGAAGGCGACCGACCGCCTCAAGAAGGATTTCGTCTACTGGGGTGCCCCGTGGGGCTACATCAACCGCTACCAGCGCCTCGACGATTCGGTTCATCCGCACTTCAGCGATTCAAAGCCCAGCATCGCGATACCGTTCACCTCCTCGCGCTGGGGATCGCTCGCGTCGTCGGGCGCACACGCATGGCCAGGCACGAAGAAGTACTACGGCGTCAACGGCAACAGCTTCGTCGCGGTGGTCGATTTCGGGCCGAAGGTGAGCGCCCGCGCGATCCACGTCGGCGGCACCAGCGGCAACCCGAAGTCCCCGCATTTCACCGACCAGGCCCATCGCTATGCCACGGGGAACCTGCGCACCGTGTACTTCTGGCCGGACCAGATCAAGAAGCACGCCGTACGCACCTACCACCCTGGACAATGATGCAGAAAACCCGGCATCGCCAAACAAGGCATAAATCTCTGCCTATTGCGGAGACTTGATATGACCAAACCGGGACAGTCATTGCGCCGCTCGCGCAACAACCGGATCATCGCCGGCGTAATTGGCGCACTGGCCGATTATTTCGGCCTGGATCCGACTCTGTCGCGCGTGATCTATGTGCTGATTTCGATCTTTTCCGCCGCGTTCCCGGGAATCCTGATCTACATCCTGCTCTGGATCCTGATCCCGTCCGAAGACTGAAGGCATCGCTGCCCAGGCCCACCATTACGTCAGCGGCAACCTGCGGCTTCGGTCTAGCCTGGTTCGCTCTCCGTAACCTCCGCGGCTACATCCGGCGTAACGAGCTTGGCGCTGACGGCGCAGAATGCGACGGCAAATAGCACTACACCGGCAAAAACATACAGTTCCAGATCCTGCCGGCCCACAAGGTGATAGATAAAGAAGCCCAGAACTCCGCCATTGACGAGCGCTGCAAGCCCCAGCAGCGGCACATTGCCATCCGCCTTCTTGCGGGCCTGCAATACCGCACCCAGCGGAATGAAAGTATGTACCAGCAGGAACGTCAGGCTGGCGACATCGCCGATTTGGGAAATATCCAGCGTGAGCAACAGTACGATAACAATCGTCACCGTGGAGAACATCGCGATGTTGCCCTGGTTGAGGAAAATGCGCCTGGACAAAACGGGGCTGAGTTGTTTCCTGTCTGCCATGAAGGCGATCGTGTTCGAGGCCGAGAATATGTTGGCGTTGATGTTGGTCATGGTCGAAATCATGGCCGTCACGCCCAACACGACAAAGCCGATCATGCCCAGCGCCGGTTTGGCTGCTTCGGCAAGCGCATAATCCTTAGCGATCTCGATCTTTTGCATGCTGATACTGCCGAAGACCGCAATATCGAGTCCAATGTAGACCATCGCCACAATCACGATCGCGATAAAGATCGCCCGGCCGATCGTATTTCTCCCCACCCTGATACTGCCGCCGGCATTGGCTATCACGGCAAAGCCGGCATAAGACAGATTGGCCAGGGCAACCGCATTGATGAATTTGCCGAAATCGAACGGGATAGCGCTTCCATTCTGAGCATAGGTGTCGGTATTGAACAAGGCAAACGTGACGACGGTGAGTCCAACCAGCACGACAAGCTTGATCCCGACCAACAGTTTCTCTACGACGCCGACGAATTTCACACCCGTCGCATTAACGACGAGGAATAACAGCATGATGCCGACACCCAGCCAATCCACCCAACCCGGGGCGAGCGAAAAGACGACAATCGTGTAATGCGCGAAGGCCTTGGCGACCAATCCGAGCACGATCGCAATGGAGAGGAAATAGCACAGCGAAACAACCCGTCCCGTCAGGTTCCCCTTCCACCCCAAGGTCAGGTATTCCGCAACCCCGCCGTTCGTTTTGGCCGATTTGGAAAAGACGAAGTACGAATAACCGGCCAGCCCGGAGATAATCCCCGATATCACGAATGCGAGCCAGGCATAGCCGCCGGCCAGCATGGATATTTGCCCGAACAGGGCGAATATACCCGCCCCGATCATGGTTCCCACGCCTAGCGAGGCGACTTCAGGCAGAGAAAGAGGTTTCTTCTTAATCATCAATTCAGGTAAAGATGCGACAACCGCAGTTTACCCATTCAACCCGAAAAAAAGCGACTCCATCACATTCGGTCAGCGCCAAAGCTGACCTGTTCCCTATCGCGTCACTTAACCAGCCGTTTATTTAAACTTTCTCAGCATCATAGACGTATGATGACAATTGGCAGCGAGGATAAGCGGCGCTGCTCCGCGTTATTCACATAAGGAGGAATATCATGCGCAAGTATTACGCATTAGTTGCAGCTTTAATGGGCATTTCGCTGTCTTCGGCGGTGTGGGCAGCACCGCCGAAAATGATCGGGCCCTGGGTCATGCCTGCGATCAAGGCGGGACCCATGCATCCACTTCCGAATGCCGCCTACCAGCCCACCAAGACCACGGTCTACAAAGCGATATTCGCCGTCACCCGCCCCTCCAAGGGCGCCAACGACCCGGACGGAGGCCTGACGCCTGCGGCCCGTGCCGTGAACATTTTCGCTTCCGCCGGGGTGCCCTTGGATCACCTCAAATTCGTGGTTCTGATCTATGGCATGGCCGGATCTCCGATGGTGATGGACAACGCCCACTACAAGAAGAGATTCGGCAAGGACAACCCCAGCCTCAAGGTCATCCATGCACTGCACAAAGCCGGGGTCAAGGTGGTGGTCTGCGGCCAGGCCCTGGCCGCGGGTGACATCAAGCACAGCTGGGTGGACCCAGACGTGACGGTTTCGCTCTCTGCTCTCTCCACCATGGTCATCCTGCAAAACCAGGGCTACGCGCTGCTCCACTGGTGGTAGCAGAAGACAAGCTACTGGTTAAAACAAGGGTGGTATTAATCCCGCAAGAAAGCCCCGCATCAGCGGGGCCTTTCTTTCGTGCCTACAGCATTTCATCGAACTTTCTTAGTCCGGCCCATACGCTATTCAGATGCCTGAGAGGTCGATGCCCGGCAGACCGAAGTTCAGGATCTTGTCACCCCCTTCATGATTGCAGTCTGGTACCGGATGGTCCGAGCCCCACACATTGTCCCTCGAGCATCAAACATACGGTCCATATTTGGTAGATCCAGATGACGCCCCGCACAGCAGCAACCCGGAACTCGAGTGCTTTTTGCAGAAAGTCCGCAGGTGAATTACACCAAGGCATCGGAATTTCGGTTTTGGTGACAGTATCCTGGGGCGGAATAACCCCGTTTCGCGAAGGGTTCTCGCGATCGAACACCTCAATCGGACCGCCCGTGCGGTTATGGATTCCCAAAATCGTTGTTACAGCCCTATCTCTCCCTCCCTTTTATCCACAATGGACTAGATGAACAATTTTTCTCCGGCCTTATGAATCTCACACAAGCGGCAACTTTGAGTCCGTCTTAGCAAACAACAGGGTCGACCCCCGATTTTGTTAAGGTTTTCCTCGGCTTTCTGGTCCTGATCCTGATTCCCTACAATATTTTCGAGGCCAAAACGTCTACAGGTCTATAAGCACAGTGCGGAGAACAGTGTGGTGAATGCCCGGAAGGGGCGGCGCTTGGCGGCAGAAATTGCACAAGAGCGCCCGCGCTTGCGTAATTTTATTCGTAAGCGGATAGCAAACGAGGCGGACGCCGAAGACATTCTGCAGGACGTGTTTTCCGAGTTGATCGAGGCCTATCGACTGATGCAACCGGTGGAACATGTGAGCGCCTGGCTGTTCCAGGTAGCAAGGAATCGCATCGTCGACTTCTTTCGCAGAAGGGAGACGGAATCGATCGTTAAACGCTACGAGGGCTTGGGAAACGAGGACGACATGCTCTGTATCGATGAACTGCTGCCCTCTCCGGATGCGGGCCCCGAGGCTGCCTATTTATACAACGTATTGATCGAAGAGTTCGATGCGGCCTTGGATGATCTGCCGGCGGAGCAGCAATATGTGTTCATGGCCCATGAGCTCGAAGGGCGTAGTTTCAAGCAGCTTGCCGCTGAGACAGGGCTGAGTGTGAACACCCTATTGTCCCGCAAGCATTATGCGGTACGACATCTCCGCGAGCGGCTGCAAGTTATTTATGCTGAATTTGGCGAAACATGAGGAAATGAAGATGAGAAATCACGGGGTTGGAAAAATCGTAAAAATGATCATACTGGCGGCGATTGCGCTGGGTCTATTCGGCCTGCTGGTTATGGCGCTATGGAACTGGCTTATGCCGGCAATTTTCGGATTGACGGCCATCACTTACTGGCAAGCCTTTGGGTTGCTGATTCTAAGTTGGATTCTGCTGGGCGGGTTTCGCGGCCCCGGTTACCGGCACCATCGTTGGCGCCGCCGGATGGCCGAACGCTGGGCGCGAATGAGCCCCGAGGAGCGGGAGAAATTCCGCGAGGACATGCGCCATCACTGGCGCCACCATCATGGCAAGTGACACGGCGAAGATCAATCATGATGAGACAATCGTCACGTCGAATAGATACCGACACAAAAAACAGGGATGCCGTAAGCCTGGATCAGGCTTGCGCCGATAGAGCGGGGTATCCGTGAACCACCCTCTCCTATTATTTACTGGGCGAGCGATCTTGGTTAGGCTTCCCTCTCCAGCCTACCTACACCCTGATTCCGATTCGAACACCGATTGAATGCATTGTTGACGACTAACGATGACTCGGGGACCCAACGACAGCAGCTGCGCTGCAAGCTGATGGAATTTCCGGACTTGTTCCCGCGTACCATTACAAGCAATGTTAGCGCGCACAAACCCAGAGGCTACCTTTTGAAAAAATCCATACTCCTTCTCGTCATGGCTATTATTTTGTGTCCGTCGCCATCCGTTGCATCTCAGGTCGTAGTAAAGACAGCCAGCGCACAAAAACGACTACTTAAGAGCGACAACCCACAAATAGCAGCCAACAAACGACTGGTATTCGATTTTTGGCGTAAAGTCATCGAAGGCGGGCACCTGGAACTTGCCGACCACTATCTAAGCAGCCATTACGTTCAACACAACCCGAATGTGCCTGGAGGCCGTGCAGGCTTCGTGCGCTATTTCTCCAAGTTCAGCAAACCGCATGCGGTCGCCGATCATGCCAAGGCACCGTTGATCGCGATCGTGGGTGAAGGCGACCTTGTCGTACTGATTTTCGAACGCCGGCTTCCCGCCCCAACGACAAACGCCATTACTACACAACGACGTGGTTTGATATGTTCCGCGTCCATAATGGGAAGATCGTCGAACACTGGGATCCGGCACTCAAGCATTAGCGTCGGGTTTCGGCGGGATTAGAGCCGTTTATCCGGACGCTTCCGACAGAGAATTGCGCCCCGCCCCAGGCAATCCGTCATATTCAAGCTTCCGCGGAAGTGGCAGATGATACCTATATGTAATACTACGGAGAAAACAGGCCGGCAGAGGACAATAATGATGTCTGATCGCCCGATTTTATCTTCCTGGGTTGTCCTGGCGCTTGCGGTCACGCTCGCCGGATGCGGGGGCGGCGGAACCAAATCATCAGGCGGCGGCACCGACACCACGCCTCCCGACACCGTAATCGACAGCGCTCCGCCGAGCACAACCTCGTCGACTGCCGCAACTTTCGCCTTTCATGGCACCGACAATGTCGGCGTCGATCATTACAACTGTTTGCTGGACAACGGCAACTGGTCGACCTGCACCAGTCCCAAAACCTACTCCGGCCTTGCGGTCGGACTGCACACATTCTCCGTCCGGGCCTACGACGCCGCCAACAACGTCGACCCAACACCGGCCTCCGCGAACTGGTCAATCGAAACCACCACGGCCAAACCTGAAAACCGCTTCGGGATGAACCTGCAAACTGCACTGGACTGGGAAGTTGCCCAACCTTTCGCCGACGTCATGAAAGTCGCACGCGGCTATTACAGCGACGGTTCAGCAAACAACGTTCTGCCGGCCGCACAGGTGGATGCCGACTACTGGCCGAAGACGGACTTCTACCTCATGATCACCTGCTATGCCGGCACCTATACCATTACCTTCCAGGGCTCGGCCGATATCTCCATCCGCTGGATAGATGGCTCGATCACCAGCAATGCGTACGATCCCGGCAGCGACACTACAACGGCAACCCTGGTCAGCAATGTCACTGCCAAGACCGCTTGTCTGCTGAACTTCGCTAACACCAAGCGAAGCGCCGGCGATGCCACGGGTAGCGGCGTCACCGACATCAAGATTATGCAACCCAGCTCTTGGGGGAGCACCAACAGTTATCCGCCCGACGAACTATTCAGCACGCCTGCACAAACCATCGTGCGCAAAACGCAAGTAGTGCGCTATATGGATTTCACCTCCACCAATTGGAATCCGCAGGTGGCTTGGAGTGATCGCCCGCTGCCTGCATGGTCTTCATCCGCACTGGCGTCGAACTATGTCTGCGCCAATAACCGGTGCGGATGGCAGGGGATCGGAGAACCGTGGGAATATGTTGTGCTGTATGCCAACGAAGTCCAAAGAGACGCCTGGATCAACGTACCCATCAGCGCCAATGACGACTACATCGTCAAGCTGGCACAGTTGTTCGCCTACGGCAGCGACGGCGTGCTGCCCTATACCGGACCCTATGGCTCCGCTTACGATGCCGACACCAACCCGCGGCCCGCACCGAACCCGGCCTCTTCGTGGACACCGGGCACGACCTCATGGTATCCACCGCTGGACCCCGGCCTGAACCTGTACGTCGAATACAGCAACGAGGTATGGAACTTCGGCTTCTCGCAGGCATCGACCAATCACACGCTGGCACAGTCTGAGGTCTCTGCCGGTCACTCCCCCTTGAACTTCGACGGAGACACCAACGATTACTACTGGGGCTGGCGGCGGGTTGCCGAGCGGGGGGTACAGATCAGCAACATCTTCCGCAGCGTGTTCGGCGACTCGGCGATGCCGGGCACCTCGGCCAACCCGCGCATCCGGCCCGTGATCGAGACCCAACAGGACGACGGACAGGCTTCGCTGTATGAGGTGTCGGTGCTACTGCTGGGCTTCTATGACAACCTGGAGGGTGACTTCGTCGGCCCAACCGGCTCATACGCTGATCTGCGACAGTGGCCTACTGCGCCCGCGGACAAGCTGGTCGACGGCCCCCACCCGCCGAACTACTACTTCTACGGCGGCGGCGGATCGGGCTATTACAACCCCGACAACTCGGACCCCAACCTGACCGTGGACACGACCGGCGACAGCATCTGGACATCGCAGACCATGGACGTCGCGAACTGGGAACCGTGGCTAGCGAAGGATGCCGATCTGATCAAGACCTTGGGGCTGAGGCGCATCGCCTACGAAGGCGGCCCAAGCCTGGATAACACGGGCAACAGCGAGTCGGTCAAACAGGCAGCCTGGGCCAGCACCACAATGACGGCCGCAATGGTCGAGCATCAGAAAACCTGGGAGCGCTATGGCGGCGACCTGTTGGTCTATTTCACAGCGGCAGGCGATTACCAATGGGGCTTCGTAGAAGACGCCACGCAGCTTTCCACGCCCAAGATGGCGGCACTCGACCAATTCGCCACTATGTCCGCCACAGCACCCGACTATGGCAATCCCACAGGAACCCCAATCGCCGGAAACCAGCAGAACGTCGTAAGCCCCGGTTGCTACTATCCGGCCTCTCAGGGGCAACTGCAGGCCGGACCGCTTGAAGGTGCGTGCAATTGGTTCTCCTATCTGTTCCTGGCAAACGAACCGGCCCAGGGCACTATCACCGTGAACATGGCCGACGCGAACGGTGTCGTAGCCGTCTATCTGGACGGCGTCTCCCTCGGCCAACAGACGGCAGTGAACGGTACGATGACGTTCCAGGCAGCCTCCCCGATCGCACCCGGCATTCACGGCATCATCGTGGCGGCACCCTCGGGTTCGTTCACGGTCCAAAGTTTGAATTTACGGTAAAGAATCGCAGACCAACTTCAAACCGGGAGCATAACTTGCCACATACCTCCAGGGTATAACCGTATCTCCGATGGCGATGGCAACACTCACTACAAAAAAGGATTCGAAAAGGACAAACCGACCTCAAGGTCATCCATGAACGGCATAAAATTGCGGCAACGCCTAACGACAAGAAGTCATGTGGCATTACACGCACGATCTTGGCCTTGGCGCAAAATCTGGATATGGGGGTGATAGCCGAGGGCGTGGAGACCGCCGGGCAATTCAATTTCCTAAGGCAAATCGATTGCCACGAAGTGCAAGGTTTCTACTTCGGCCGACCTGTCGAAGCTCCTGTATTGCTTGAGAGGTTCCGAACAAACAGTATCATCGACGGCATGCCTTTCATAAAGCCGGTTGAGGAAGACAACTCCGTACCCGTCAAATAGGCTCGGTTACGGCCAAGTCAAGGATTCAGGGCAAGAAACCGGACGCAGAGTCCTCCCCTGGTTATTCAAAAGTGCTTCTTGCCGAATCCACCTACTGTGTTACTGCCGTCGACCCAACCTGCGAATCGGCGAAGATAAAACAATAGCCTGGACCCGTATCAAGAGCCTTCGTTGCGAGATACCACCTGGCCCTCGCGGATCAGCAGAGTGGTGCCTGCCGCCAAATCCTGCCAGGGGCCATCGTCGAGAGGCACACTGGCCACCAGGACATGAGACTTGCCCTCGTTGATCAAGTGTGCGCCCCTGACTCGCCATTGCGACGAAACACCATCAAGCTCCATGAGATGAAGGCCCGGTGCTCGCGGTTCGCTGATGACATCGTTTTCCTCATACCGACGCTTGTGCGCGTGAACGAACAAGGTCTCCCCCTCCGTGTAAAGAAAATTCGCATCGCCATAAGCCCGCATTTCTGCGCACAGTACTCCGAATGCCGCAAACCGCTCCTCCATTGAAGTGGATGCAGGCAGACCTCGCAACCGATCAAGCAAGAGCATGAAGACGAGCTCGGAATCGGTATCCCCGATGCAGTTCTCCTCCGCGGCAGAGCCGGCGAACGCCTCCTTGAGACCCGGAAGATCGCCGTTATGCGCAAAATGACAGGCCTTGCCGTCAACAACCCGGCTGAATGGATGGGTATTTCGCAGCGCCGGATGCCCGGCGGTAGCACGGCGCACATGAGCAATGGCCAAACGGGTCGGCACAGTGTGGCCTGCCACCAGTTTCTCCAGCGGACTGGCGGAAGCAGCACCCGGCTCTCTGAACACGTACGCATCGCGCTCCTGGGTAAACACGATGCCCCAGCCATCCCGGTTGGCATAGCGCTGCCCACCATGGGTCGCGAATTCGGAAAGCTCGTAACTCAACCGGGCAGGTTGATCACTCGACATGGCAAAGAGTTCACACACCGTCAGGTTCCTCCTTTCTAGCACGGGTCATAGCCCGGGATAATCCAGCCTGTCCACTATTATGTCCGTCACGATCCTCGGGCTACTTGGTATTACATCGCACGGCCGTCGTAGGTTTCCATCTGAAGCCTGTCGAGGAAGGCCTTGAGTTCCGCGGCGCGCTTCTGTCCGATACGCTTTGCAGCCTTGGTGATGAGCCGCGGCGGGATCTCTTTCACGAATTTGCGTAATGTTTTTATGGCCGGGGCAAAGCTCGGAGCTTTTTTACCGGTCAGCGAAATGATTCTCGCCGCACCGATATCGCCCAGGAAATCGAGCGAGTCGGCATCGTGCAGCACGATCGCTGTGGGATCTTTCCCAGGGTCGCTGTAGAACATGTGCCCGATCTCGGCCTGCTGCACGATGGCGATCTTCTGCATCGGGAAACCCACTTTTTTCAGGATCGCCGGGCTTTGCAGCGCCGCGCACTTGCCATGGGGCATCTTTCCCTTGCAGGGGCGAAACGCCGCCATGTCGTGCAGGAACGCCGCAGCGAAGAGCGCGTCCTTGTCAATTTTCAAATGATCATCCTTGGCGAGCCGCAGGGCCATCCGATAGTCGCGTTCCGAATGCTGCCATCCCCACGCCGGGTGCAGGAAAGTGCCATGGGCCAGTTCATAGATTTTCACTTTCCATGGCGTATTCAGCGGGATACCGGTTGCGGTTACAGCCGGAGCCGTGGCTGCGATGACGGGACGGGCCGGCGTGGCGGCGAGAAGCAAGCCCAGGATCAATACTGGCGCAAGGAGCTTGGTGTCAAGCGAGATTTTCATGGTGCACTCCTCGGTTTGAACGTGACGGTCTCTTCCGCTGCCGCATGGTTTGCAATGCTTAGCTTATCCTCAATCCTTTTCGGACATCGCCTTCAGGAATGCCTCGATCAGCGAGCCGCGGTAGCGTGTCTTATGCAGCACCAATGACAAGGTGCGGCGCAGGCCCAGAAACGGCGTGGGCAACACAGCCAAACGGCCAACCATCACGGAATCGCTGACCGCCGCCTCCGGCAAGCAGGCTATGCCGAGACCGGCAATCACGGCCTGCTTGATGGCTTCGACCTGTCCCAGCTCCATCACCACTTGTCCGCCCGGCAAGGCCAACAGCGCCTGTTCGCTCAGGGTACGAGTGGCTGATCCGGGCTCGCGCAGGATCCAGCGCTCGCCGGCGAAATTCTGTGCGCGCAAGCGCCGCCGGCGTGCCAATGGATGATCCGGACGCGCGCACACTACCAGCGCATCCTCGCGCCACGGCCGCAGTTCCAGCTGCGGGTGCGCCACCGGGCCTTCCACGCAGCCCAGATCCAGGCTGTAATCGAGCACTCCGGCAACGATCGAGTCGGTATTGCCCACAGAAAGACGCACCGCGACGTCCGGATGGGCGCCGACAAACCTACCCAGCAACTCACCGACCAGATAGTTGCCCACGGTATTGCTCGCGCCCAGACGCAGCTCCCCGACGAGCCGCTCCGGCTCCTCGCCGGCTTGTCCCTGTATCTCCCGCATACGTTCGAGCACTTCCCGCGCCATCGGCAATAGTTCGCGGCCACGGTGATTGAGATGCAGGCGACCGCGTTCACGGTCAAACAGTGGAGTATCCAGCTGCCGCTCCAGTTCAGCCAACGCCATGCTCACGGCCGGCTGGGTCAAGTGCAACTGCTCCGCGGCTGCCCGCACGGTGCCGGCCGTGGCAATGGCGTCAAACGCCTCAAGTTGTCGGGGAGTAATGCCTATCATCAGAAAATCTTATACTAGGAATCAAAATAAATAAATTTTATTTTTAGAAAAGGGCCAGCATAATTCACCCACTTCCCCACCTCTCCGCGTGCCCCATGTCCGTCTCCGAAACCGTCAGTCCGAATATCAACACCCTGACCCGCGGTGCGAAGGCCTCCCTCTGGCCGGGCCTGTTACTGGCCACGACCATTGCCTTCGGTGCGCTGGGCCTGGGTCATCTGCTACCACTGATCGGCGGCCCCGTATTCGGCATTGTGCTCGGGGTCATGGTTCGCAACACGCGTGCGCCGGGAGTGCTGTTCCAGCCCGGCATCCGGTTCGCCGGCACCCAGGTCCTGCAGTGGTCCATCGTGGCGCTCGGCCTGGGCCTGAGCCTGCATCAGGTGGCCCACACCGGGCTATCCTCATTGGCCGTCACGCTGGTCACGATGGCCAGCGCCTTTGGCGCCGCCTATGTCCTGGGGCGAGCGCTCGGGATCCCCGCCAAGCTGAAAACGCTGATCGGCATCGGCACCGCTATCTGCGGTGGCTCGGCGATCGCTGCAGTAACACCGATCATAAAACCGGACGAACACGAAACCGCGTTCGCGATCTCCACCATCTTTCTTTTCAACCTGGTTGCCGTGCTGCTGTTCCCGATGCTCGGCCATTTGATGCACATGTCCGCGCAAGGTTTTGGCTTATGGGCCGGTACAGCGATCAACGACACCTCCTCGGTGGTCGCCGCCGCTTTCAGTTTCAGCAAGTCGGCCGGCGATTACGCCACTATCGTAAAACTCACCCGGGCCACGCTGATCATCCCTACCTGTCTATTGCTGGCTCTGTATGAAGCCTGGCGGCACAAACAAAAAGGCACGGGCGACTTTCACCTGCGCCGCATCTTCCCCTGGTTCATCCTGTGGTTCCTGTTTGCCTCGGCAATACAAACCGCGGGCCTGATCCCGGATGCTTTGCAGCCCATGATTCATGGCGGCGCGGAATTCATGATCATTGTCGCGCTGACCGCAATCGGTCTGTCCTCCGACCTGCGCCGCATGGCCTCCACCGGGATTCGCCCGATCCTGCTGGGCCTCGGCGTGTGGGTTGCCGTATCGCTAAGCAGCCTCGGCGTGCAATTGCTGATCGGTCAGCTTTGATTAATGGCGCGACCGGGACGGCATGGCCAACACAAGCCGGCCATGCCGTCTCCGCGCTACCTGTCAGCCGAAGATTATTTCCAAGTTATCGGCCTTCCGCATAGCCTCATCCTTTGAGCAGCCCATCCGCGATGCGGGACAGGGACCCCCGGTCCTTTTTGCCGATTGATTCAAGCAACTCCCTGCACGTGTCCGCGAAAGTCACGCTCGACTCCCGATAGATCGTTTCACCCGCGGGCGCGATTCCGACCAGACTGACGCGCGCGTCGCGGGCACCGGCTTCCTTGCTGACCAGGCCGATCTTTTCCATCGGATTGAGCAACCGTGTCACGCCCGACGGCGTCAGGCCCACGGCCTGGGCCAAGTCGATGCGGCGCAGTTTTTTTTCCGGCGCCTCGTCCAGCCGACGCAACACCAAGTATTCAGTCACACTGAGACCATGCGCCGAAAGGCTTGCCGTCAGAGCTTTCTGGAATTTGGCCTGCAAATTAGTGAGCTTCACGAGAAGCTCGGTTTCCCCGGAAGTAGCCATTGAACCGCCTTCAAAATATTTGAGGCCGCAAATATATACCTATATACTTGACTAGTCAACAATTAGGCAAATTTAACTGCCTGCGCGCGCCGCATTCGAAAGCCATAAACGAGGTCCCGATCACGGGATCAGATCCGGACCCTTTTATCGGGGAACGGTGTAGTTGACTGGAACCCATACATAGCCGTGTCTGGCCTGGCGCACATGCCCGAGGCCCGGAAACGCGAGGTGGGCACCGGCGATCAGGGCCTTGTCCCTGGCCAGCCCGGGAAGAAGCTTCAGGCGTGTGGCACGCGCCTCGGCGGGATTACTGTCGTAGGCAATCGTCACCGAGGGATCGGGGAACTGCACGGCCTGTACGTGGATGATGTCACCCCAGACAAGCATCGTTTTGCCCTCGCTGGTCACCAGGTAACCCGTATGCCCTGGCGTGTGCCCCGGCTCGGGCAGGCTGCGAATGCCCGGAACGAGGGTTTTCTTTCCCGTAAACGTCTTGAAATGACCGGCTGCCTTGTAGGGCTTGACCGCGGCCATCGCGTTCTTGAAGGCCCCCTTGTGGGTCTTGCCAACGCTGGCCAGATTGGCCGGGCTCAACCAATAGTCCGCATCCTTCTTGTTGACCCAAACGGTGGCGTTAGGGAAGGTCATGCGGCCGTCCGCCAGCAATCCGCCCAGGTGATCCATATGCATGTGCGTGATAAGAACATCGTCCACCTGACCCGGCTGGTAACCGGACGCCTCGAGATTCTTCAGCACATTGCCCAGGGTCGGCCCGAGGAATTTGCCCGCGCCCGTATCGATCAGCACCAGCTTGGTGCCCGTATTGACCAGAAAGGCATTGACGGAAGTCTGCAAAGGCGAAGACTCGAAGTGTTTGGCGAGCATCTTGTTGATGGCCGCGGGCTTGATACCCTGGAGCAATTTGTCCACCGGCATATCGAAAGTCCCATCGGACAGGGCCGTGATCTCGAACTTCCCCAGCATGATCCGGTAATAACCCGGCGCGGCATGGTGGGCCATCGGTGCCGCGGCCATGGCCGGGCTAATGCCGGACAGGACTACGCTGGCGCATGCGAGCAGCATTGAGGACATCAAAGCCCGGCAGATTTTATGCTTGGAAAACATGCCACTTACCCATCATGAACAAGTCTTGATGATATCAGTTACGCCGCATCTCAGCCTTTGCCTGAACCAGTGCCGTCGCTTCCGTATTGAAACCAGTCCTGCTCTTGAAGCGGTGAACCATTTCGTAAAGAAAAATCCAAAAATAGACAGGATCGCCCAAAGGATAAATGCCCAAACCACGATCGTCGACCATTCTGCATTCGTCCTCTGGCGTAGGCCCACATACCAAGAAATAAAATCAAGGCCAATGAAAACCGGACGGAAAACTTGCGCAACACTGGGCGTTGCTTATAGAAGCGATTTACCGCAATGCGGTAGAAACCTCTATCAAGAAGCAGATTGTAAGTAATAGTCATGCCAAAGCCGTGGCCTGTCCGTATTGTCCTGTTATAAGTCAAACATGGTTTGATGCTCTACCCTGCCTCCGCACTCACTTCCGATTCATTCAAGCTGATCTCGCGAAGAAACTGCAAGAATTAGCGAGAGAACTGAGATCCGACAGCTTCAACGAGCCACCACATGCCTGGTTGGTTCAACGTATTGGAAAGGCCGGCCACCCGGGTCCCGGATACCTGGCGACATCATCCCCTCATTACCGGCGCGGCAATCTCAGGCTGACTCCTGTTCAGAATTTTCCTCTGTCGACATCCCGCACCGGAACCTGATCCAACGCCAAGATTGAATGCTGCCCCTCGCAGGGTGGTTTACCCGTTCCTGGGGCTCAATAATTCGCCGCCGTTGCCCTTTGTTGGACATTCTTCGTCAACCCGGCAGCAGCCTTCCCATAACGTCAGGACTCATTCTTCGCCTCAAATGTGGCAGTTTTTTGCTTTATTTTTGCTTAATATGCATTTATTTGCTTTACTTTGGCAATTAACAGTGTAGTATTAGCAGCATATAACAGGTCTGGGGGAGTCATGAACTATCAGCAATCAGCCAGGAAGGTCTTTCATGCCCTGTTTTTGGCGGTTTTTCTGCCTATATTGGCTACCCCCACGGCCTTTGCGGCAGGAAACTGCCAAGGATCCAGCGCGGAGCTATGCACAAAGGCCGAAAGCGGCAACGTGGGAGCCCTCGTCGAACTGCGCAGTCTGGCAGCCAGGGACGATACCGATGCGCAGCGTAACCTTGGCGGGCTGTATGCCACGGGTCGAGGCGTAAGGCAGAAGAATTATGCGCTGGCCGCTGCCTGGCTGATCATCGCGCACCGCGACTCACACAGCCGCCATCACAACTCATCCGCCACTCTGACCAAATTACAGACGAAGATGACAACGGCACAAATTGCCGAAGCCTGGAACCAGGTGGGATTGCTCTACGCGAGCGGTCAGGCCGGAGAGAACGGCCAGACTCGTGCCGGTCATTGGTTCCGTAAAGCGGCCAAGGCGGGTAACGCCGCGGCGCAATACTCCCTGGGACAACGATATCAGCAGGGTCGTGATCGGGTGCGCAGCAATGCCCTGGCCGTCCGCTACTTCCTCGCTGCAGCCTCACAAGGCGAACCGCATGCGCTCGATGCGCTTCTTTCGATGGCAAAATCGGGCGTCGCAGAGGCGGAAACCGCACTGGGTTGGCTGTACGCCAATGGCGAAGGTGTCACTCGCGACTACACGAAAGCCTATACCTGGTGGTACGAGGCCGCGGGCCAGAGTGACCCCGTCGCACAAGTCAACCTGGGCTCCTTATACGAAAGCGGCAGCGGCGTGAACCGCGATTACTCGCAAGCCGCCGGTTGGTACCGTAAGGCGGCCGCGCTCAGAGACACAGCTGCCCAGGTCAAACTGGGAACGCTGTACGCGAACGGACTCGGCGTAACGCGAAACTACCACGCCGCGGCTGACTGGTTCAAAAAAGCGGCCGGGAACGGCAATACTGAAGCCATGGTCAAGCTGGGAGAGCTGTACGCCAACGGCCGGGGCGTCAAGCAGAACCCGGCACAGGCAGCGAGCTTGTACGCGCAGGCGGCTGAACGGGGTAACGCAGACGGGCAAGAGGCTCTTGGGTCATTGTTGGCACAGGGCCAAGTGGTCGCCCAAAACAAGGAACGGGCGGCGGTATTGTTCATCCTCGCAAAGACCGGCGGAAACGACAAGGCGTCGCAATCCCTGGCCGAACTGCGGGCGACCCTGTCGCCGGAGCAGCTTGACCGGGCACAGCAGCACGCCGAGATGTGGCGCACCGTTCACCTTGTCCGTCGCGCGTCGGACGGCGATCTAGCGGCCTTCGAGGATCTGCGCAAGATGGCGAGCAACGGTGTTCGCGATGCGCAGGTAGCCGTGGGCACGTTATACAACGCCGGCGTACTCATGGTGAGGGATTACAAGGAAGCTGCCGCCTGGTATCGCAAGGCCGCCGCACAGGGAAGCGCCAACGCCTACCGCAACCTGGCTGAGCTATACAAAAATGGCCAGGGGGTCAGGAAAAATCACGTCAAACAGCTCGAGTACCTCATGCTTGCGGCAGCCGGCGGCAATCGTCACGCTTCGGCGCAGGCGGCGGATCTCAAGTGGACAATGACGCCGACGGAAGTTGCGCAAGCGACACATCACGTGGATGGCCTGCAGGTCGCAATGGCGGCGCAATAAAGCGCGGAGTCGCAGTTGCCGTAGCGCGTCCTCTTCACGCGGCCCCGTCCAGGCTTAAGCCATTAACCTGAGACAGCCCACTCCCAAAGACTGGGCCTGCCCGCCCATATTGCGCTTTCAATCGTTATCGGAAAAAGTCTCGCTGCAACATGGGTATCAAACGCGACGTCATCCCGTGCCGCCTTGTCCCGATCCGTCATGGCTCGTAAGCGTGGTCATTTTACTTCGCAATTCGGACAGGTTGGCGTGGCGTAATCACCTGCCGTTGCCACCTGAAACAAATCCGACCATCCCGGTTCCGGCAATGCGGTCACCAGGTAATGCTTAGTACTTCACAGTAGGGGCGAAACCGTGTGCCGTCAACCAGGCGGAGTCATTCATATCCTTCAACGCCTCGCGAAACAAACTTTGCACATCGGCCAGAATGGTGGTTTTTTCGTTGTTGTAGTCCATCAGGCGGTGATGATAGGGGGATTGCCGCGGCGCTCCTGGATAATGATGCGCACGACCTGTGAATACCGCGCCCATGCCCGAAGATCTCGAGCCCGATCGGCAGCGGTTTCGTATATCCGGGAAACAGGTGCGTAATACCGCCATCCCAGACTGCTTTTGAGCTCACATCCTTCCACCACACACCGCTCTTGATCCCATCCGCCGGTGACAGAGTAAATACAGGCGTCGAGCGGCCAAACTTCCCGCACGTGCCTTGAAAACCGTTATGAACTTTATGAAAGACACAGTGTGACGTGGAGGCGCGCGCTAGCGGAACCGGAAAGCAGAGTAAACGCGAGCCGCGAACCAGGGAACTGATTATTCCCCGTTCGGGAAAAACGTGGCCTGCGGAGCCGAGGCGGAAACGGCGGGCAGGCTCAGAGTGCCGCCCTACTTCAGCGTCTTGAGCAACTGGCGAATCACCGGCGCTTGGTTGTGACTTCGCACCTGGTCGTTGCGATCGTGGGCGCACGACGGGTTCGCGGCCCCAGCAAGAGAACCGGACGCCATTGTTGGCGGCATGGATGGGCGCCGGAACGGCGCCCATAGCACTGCTAGCACATCATCGACTCAGACGTGTCGCTTGCCTGTTGCGATCAGTTCAGCCATGCTCGTGCTCTGCGACTGTTCCTTCTTGGCATGCTTGGCAGCTCGTTTTTCCTTGAGTGTCAACGCCGGCTTCTTCATTGCGTTCTTTTTTGCATTCAAGCCCTTGCTCATTCCGTTCTCCTTGGAGGGTTCTCACACGAAAGCGGTCTGGTTTGGGTTGATTGCGCGCGCGGCCACCGGAAACACGACGCTTGATCAGTCTACGCTCTTGCACGGGTTGCAACACACTTGTAAGCAAAAACCGGGCTGGCTCAGTCTGGGGCAGACCCGTCTCCGAAGCCTATGCTTGTCACCTACCGGTCATGTAATAGCTGACGCGCATAAACCGCGTATAACGACGGATCGCTTCTGCCCGCAATTTTTCTTTTTCGAGATCCTTTAATCCCTGCTGGTATGCAGGCACTTCGTCCGACAGTTTTTGCGCGTATGCCTCTTCTTCTTGCTCGCTCATATGATGATCACGGATTTCCGTCAACTCACCGGAATCCAGGAAAAACCCGCCACACTTATAGCATTCGTCGACGTTCACTTCCTTGTCGGATTCATAAAGATGCCGATGCATGGAAATGCCACACTTGGGACACATGAGCTCGCCTCGGCTTGCGTCATTAACCCTGGGTGAATGCAAAGCGTCCTGCAGGGCCTTGCCCACACCTTCATTTTTCTCATCCAGCTTGCCCAATTCAAGCCAGTCGAACCAAATCCCCTTACAGCCATCGCTACAGACATCAACTTTTACGCCGCCGAAATCTTGACTGCACATATTCTTTCCGCATGCTGGACATTTCATACTCTTAGCTCCCTTTCGCTGCTTCAAGGCCTGATGCCAAAGGTAACGGGCCGCCCTGTGAGACTATTCGATGCGAACTGTATATTAGCACCACATGAAGAAGACGCTCTTCGCGAGAAGTAAGGAGAGAACTCATTATTCGACTGCCGATGGCCTCGCCGAAAGCAGGGGCGTCCACCCTGGTAAAACCCGTTGTTCAAGGGCAGGAAACGGCAAAGTACGGCGGACTGCCGGTATTGCCCTCATGCCTGAGCTTTGCCGTGCCGCCGATGGTTCCGGCGGCACAGCATTCGATTACTGGCTGGATGGGTAACTCTTTTCACGAAGTTTATTACTGGATAATATGAGACACAAGGCCTAAAAGCCCCTGTAATTCTGAGCCACCCTTCTTATGCTTGGGCGTTCAGGATTAATGTGGCACGAACAATTCGCGGGAGGGATTACTCATGTCACGGGTCGAGAATCTCCACAAGCTGACTAAGCGCCTGATTATCATGACTGCGACCGCCGTCCTGCTTTTCGCCGGATTATTTGCCGTCGCCTACATTTTCAACGAGCGGTTCATGTTGGCCTGGGCTGCATTCTTATGCGGAATCATCGGAGGTTTCGTAAGCATTCAGCAACGCATACACAAAGTTAAAGACGAGGAGCTGGAGCTGCTGGCAGAATCCTGGTTTCAGATACTCCTGATTCCGATATTCGGCGGAGTATTCGCACTGGTGCTGTACGCCATATTTCTATCGGGCATCCTCACCGGGACTATGTTCCCCCATTTTTCCATGCCATCACCGCCGAAATCGGGTCCCGACAACCACTTCGTACTCAGTTTGTTTACAAACACATACCCCAGCACTGGCTCGGATTTGGCCAAATTCCTGTTTTGGTCTTTCGCCGCAGGATTCTCGGAAAGGCTTGTCCCACAAATTATCTCAAAGGTGACTGACGAATCAGATCCAGGCGGATCAAGCACCAGCTGAGCTGCCAGAGCATGATAATCACGGCTCATCTAAAAAAGACGGGGGAATCTGTGCAGACAACTCTGCGTCAAGTCACCCGTTTTTTAAGCGGGCAGAGCCAGTCTTGTCGCCGGTTCGTGCATACCGGACATTAGAACCCCTATGAACTATCTCGAGCATCCCTGGCCACCGTGCTTTCCCCAGATGAAAGAAGCCCAACATCATTTCAAAACTCAAGACCTGGCCCCGAACCCGACCCCAAAACCTGACCTCAGATTCCATACTCAACCTCGGTACAAGCGGCGTATATTAAGCTTGCAGTATGTCCGCTCGGGCACTGCCGGATAGTCATTGTACGAGGGTTCCGTTATGACGATGCGCACGATTCTCCTCTCCTCTCTTGCAGCCCTGGGCTTGCTCTTTTCGGGGCCGCCACCGGCACGGGCGGCCGGCGCGACTCTCAAGCCACCGGTACAAGGTTTGGTGGATATGCAGGACATCGGCTTTTACCGGGACGGCACGCCCGCGGATTTCACGCTGGACAACGTAAAACTGTTTCCCGGACAGTTCGGCGGCATCGTCCTGAACGTGACCTGGACCCAGTTACAGCCGGACCCGCCGGAAGCGCAAAGCTTGCCGCGCCTGCAAACCGGTTACATCGATGACGCGTTGGTGCAGGTCCGGCGCTACAACGACGCGCACCGCGGCAGGCCGCTGGCCGTGAAGCTCCGTGTATGGGGCGGGTTTGCCGCGCCATTCTGGGCCAAAAACCTGGCCGGCGGCCCCGTAAACATCCCCGTTGTGGTGCACGGTACAGCCCCGCAGTCGCTCGGCCGCTATTGGACAAACGCCTATCGGCGGGCATGGCGGAATATGCAGGCCGCCCTGGCGAGGGAATATGACGGCGAACCGCTGATCCGCGAAGTGGCGGTAACCTCCTGTGCCTGGGCAACGGACGAACCCTTCGTACAGTGGATCAGCCCCGCGAACAAGGCGATCAGCGCAAACTTCGTATCGCTCCGGCAGGCGGGTTATTCGTGGAAGAAAGAAATCCGCTGCCTGAAAGGCGCGATCGGCGATTATGCCGCTTGGCATAGAACTTACGTCGACTACCCCTTCAATCCGCTGCAGCTCTATATGCCCGCCAGTCGAGGCACAAACAATGCGCATTGCCAGCGGATCACTTACGGAAACTGGCGCTTCTGCAATCTGGACGGCCCGACGCGGGCCGTCATGAAACGGTGCGTAGCGTCACGCCGGTGTGTACTGAGTAACCAGGCGCTGTACAAAGAGGGACCAGCGCTCATATTTCCTTATGATTTCATCGACCGGCTCCATCAACGCCATCCAAGCGTCAAGGTGGATTTCCAGACCGCATCGCCGGCTTTCGTGACCGGGCCGACGGGATTCTGTGGTGCGGTGACCATGGCCAAAAAGCTGCACGCGAGTTCGGTCGAACTCTGGCCCGGCGCCGGGAAACAACCGGGCTTTACCTCTCTCGAACCCGCCGAAATTGCCGCGCTCGCCGGCGTCATGGACGGCACTGGCGCCTGCGGACTGGATACTCATCGGCGATAAACCATAGGCCTGTAGGTTGGGCTGGCGCAGGAAGCCCAACCTGTGAATTTGTGTCATGTCATTTCACATACCGTGGCTGTGCGACACTTGATTCGTAGGGATAGCTCAGACTCACTCCCCCGTTTATCCCTCCCGCTTTATCGGATGACTCCGGAGTCGTGAAGCCCGCCTTCCGGCTTCGGCGGAGCCGCTTCGACGCCGCAGTATCGGGTGAAAAAGGCCACGATCAGCCCGAACAGGAACAAGGTGTCGAGCAACGGGGCAGACCGGGCTTGATCGGTCTGCCCCGGATGCTTCACGGTCCAGCCCCGCCTTGAGACCTACCTTTTGGGGCTGCCCCTACCCCAGCCAAGCCGCACGGGATCCGTTTGTGTAAGAAAGTCTTCTGACAACCCGTCCAACAATGACTCCTCCACAAGTCCCTTCGCCCTAATAACCGTAAGCTGAATTGCCGCGCGGGACCGGCTGTGGCCATCAAATATGAGCGACATCTCCTTGTCGCGATTCTCGACGAGCTTATAAAGCAACAGATAACGATTGTGGGGATGCTCTTCCCGGTTTGCTATTACCTCTTCAAACTCTTCCAAGACGAAAGTACAAAACCGCTCTATGGCTTTCTCCTTTATCACCTTGAACTGCTTCCAGTCGCTCTCTTTCATGACAGTACTGTGTGCACGACGACTGAATCCAGAATATCGTATCGCGGCCCAGAGCTCAGCTGCCAGGTCGCATATTTTTGATGGCGCTTGCCGTGGCCCGGGAGCTGGAAAATCAGAAATACAAGCCTGATAGCTAAATGTACGGCCAGAACCTGTTTCTCTACGAATCCTTTGGACTCTTTTGCGAATCGTTCGCCGCAACCAAGTATTCAGTCCCAGAGCGATTATGGGCTATTAGTCAATATTATTGACAGTCAATAATTGTTGTCTTATTATCTGCCCATGGACAATACTCGAGACCTACACGCCGAGATCAGCCTGCCCGCCCTGCTGCGGCATGCCCGCGTTACGTATGGGGCAGCCATGCGTCGTGCCCTCGCCGAAGCCGGCTACGACGATATCCCCAGGAACGGACTCTATGTCATCGGCGGGCTGGCCCTGGGTGAGGAGGGAGTGCCGTTGAGCGCGTTGATCCGCGACCTGCGCGTATCGAAGCAAGCCGCCAGCCAACTGGTCGACACCCTGGTCATGCGTGGGTACCTTCAGCGCACGACCGATCCGGAGGATCGCCGCAGGCTCAACGTTACGCTGACCGAGCGCGGTAACCATGCCGCGGTCATCCAGGCCGCCGCCCGGCAGCGAATTGATAAGGCCCTGCAGGCGCGCGCTGGCGCCGAAAACGTTCTACGCACCCGCAAGACCCTGGCCGCTTTGATCGACATCGGCCGCGAAGAAACCGGAGCAGTCAAGAAATGATCGCAGCAAAAGAGTACGGCATGAGCCTGGCCGACAAATCGGACGAGGAGATCCTGGCAATCGCCACTCCGATCATGGACAACCTGATGAACGCCTCGACCGCAATCGACTACGAGCGCCACGTTCGCGACTTCACTGATCGCCTCAAAGCCATGCTTACGCGCGAGCAACTTCACGCCATCTGCCACCGCTACCAGAGCGAAAAGGGCTTCTTCGCCGAACGCGAATTTGTTGCCCTGTTCCGCCGGCCGGACTCTGTGGCGCTGATCTGGAAGCAACGCTTTACTCAGCAGCCCGGCGAATTCGTCGCCGAGATGGTGCTGCTCGAGCAAGACGGCCGACACCTCGTCGACCATGTCATGGTGTTTTGAGCATGCACACAACAACCCCAGAGCGTGCGATGAACCTCGCTACCGTCGAGATCAAAGCCTTCGTCCCCGCGCGGGACTTCGAGCTATCGAAGCGCTTCTATGCCGAACTCGGATTCTCGATCCCGTGGTCCGCGGATGATCTCGCCTACCTCCATGCCGGCCAGTGCAGTTTCTTGCTGGAAAACGTATCCAGCGTTACATACACCGGACATTTCAGAATGCATCTGCTGGTCGTCGACGTGGACGCCTGGTGGCGACATGTGCAGACGCAGCGCCTGGCTGAACGCTATGGCGTACGCACGGAACCGCCAGCCGACCGGCCGTGGCACATCCGCGACTTCATATTGACTGACCCAAGCGGGGTGCTGTGGCGGATTGGCACCAACATCGGCAACTCGGCCACCGACCCCGAAAACGCCAATACCAACCATGGAGCAACCTCATGACAGCGACACGTCTCGAATCGATCGCGCCGGCCTTCGCCACGGATGACCTCGGCCAAGCCCTCGACTTCTACCAGACCACGCTGGGTTTCGACATCGCCTGGACCTGGGGCTCACCGCCGACACTGGCCGCGGTCTGCCGCGACAGCGTCGAGATCACCTTGGCGCAGCGGGCGGACGCGCAGCCCGCGGGCCCATCGCGGGTCTACCTGCGCGTCACCGGGATTGAGGCCCTTTACGAACGCATCCACCAGGCCGGAGCGCGGATCGTGGTTCCCATCGGCGACCGGCACTATGGCCTACGCGACTTCCGCGTGGCCGACCCGGACGGCAACGAGCTGGATATCGGGGAAGTTCTTCCCGCTGGCTGAAATCGTCGAAGATGAAAGCAGAATAAAAAGGGGATAAAAACGCGGGGCAAAACGCAAAATCCGACCGTGGATCCGGGCACCTGCCACCGTATTCCAGGGGAATGCGAGGCAGTCACATTACCGAGATTATTTCACCTATTATTGACATTGGGATCCGCCCATAAGCAGGCGATCAACCCATGAAACCGAAGATTTCAGTAGTGACCCTCGGCATAAACAGCCTGGAAAAGTCTCTGAAGTTCTATCGAGACGGCCTGGGATGGCAGACAAAAGGCATCATGGCGACCCAGTATCAAGGGGATGACAAGGATGCTGCCGGAGCTGTCGCCATGTTCAGGCTGAACGACGATTTGATTCTTGCACTATATCCACGGAAGGAGCTTGCCAAAGACGCAAATCGTCCGTTGGATCCGAAAAGCGCAACCGAATTCAGTCTCGGACACCTCGTTGAATCAAGATCAGAAGTCGACGAGCTGATCGACCTGGCCGTGGTGGCTGGAGCGATTATCACGGAGCCACCACGTGAACGTCCCTGGGGAATCTACTCGGGCTACTTCCAGGATCCGGATGGCCATCCTTGGGAAATCATCTGGAATCCCGAGTAGCTAAACACGAACGGTTCCTATTGCAGGGACGGGCAAAAAAAAACCTGGCCCGGAATCTTGTTGGCATTTTCCGATGATCCTGATAATCTCCGGATTCCCATGAATTTAGCGTAAATAATTTGTGTTACGCGAAAGCGGAGCAGATACATGACAGCCAAACATATGAAGACAGCTTACACAAGCATCATGGCGGCGACTATAGCGGTGGCTTTTCTAGGGACGTCAACCGTGTGCAAGGCATCTCAACATAATGAGACAACATCGACCGGACTGGCAAAACTGTCTGTATACAACGGCACTTGGAAAATCAAAACGACTTATTTCCGGACGCAATATTCAAAACCGCATACCGATTCGATTGTGCTTGATACACGTTGCTGGAACACCCCAAATTACTATGTCTGCAATGAGGTGAAAAACGGAAAATCATCTCGACTGATAATTTATACACCTGATGCTGGTGCACATGAATTTTATGCCTACTTCATAACGCAAAACGGCGGCCATCGCACAAGCGGAATGAAACTTTCTACCGCGGGAAAAGGGTGGACCTATTCGGCCAAACTTACCGCTCCGGATGGAAAGGCCGTGTATGACCGTATTACGAACACATTCAAAGGTCCTGATGCAATAGATTTCAAGGAGAAGATCTCGCTTGACGGCAAGCACTGGACAACAATGAATGAAGGGCACGAAACCAGATTAAAGAAGTAGGCGAAGAGAAAACCATGGACAGGCTGAGCTAGCCCCACAACTCGCATGTTGCAATGCGAGGCCTGATCCCGGATCCGCTTACGCGGGCCGGCTCGGGGTCACCCTCCATGGCAACCACCAATCCGGTCGCCTTACGCGCTTTCGCGAAATTGCGCCTCTTCCGTAGAGCCGGTAAGCGCCGCCAGCGAAGACTTCCCTCCGGCGATGGTTTGTGCCACTTGGTCGAAATAACCCGTACCGACTTCCCACTGATGCCGCGTGGCCGTGTACCCATGCTCGGCGGCGGCGAATTCGGCCTGCTGCAGTTCCACGTAGGCCGCCATCTGACTTTCGCGGTAGCCGCTCGCGAGCTCGAACATGGAGAAGTTCAGTGCGTGAAAGCCTGCAAGCGTAATGAATTGGAACTTGTAGCCCAGGGCCCCAAGTTCGCGTTGGAAGCGAGCGATCGTTCCGGCGTCGAGTTTCGCGGCCCAATTGAACGAAGGCGAACAGTTGTAGGCTAGAGGTTTGCCGGGAAATTTCTTGTGCACCGCCTCGGCGAAGCGCCGCGCTTCATTGAGATCCGGCGTAGCGGTCTCACACCACAACATGTCGGCATAGGGCGCATAGGACAGGCTGCGCGCAATAGCCTGATCGAGCCCAGCCCGCACCGAATGGAAGCCCTCGGCCGTGCGTTCGCCGGTCAGGAAGTCGTGATCGCGGGGATCCACGTCCGAGGTAAGTAGTGCCGCAGCATTGGCGTCCGTGCGTGCAATGAGCACAGTAGGCACATCCAGCACGTCGCTCGCAAGGCGGGCGGCAACCAGCTTCCCGATGGCCTCGCTGGTCGGCACGAGCACCTTGCCGCCCATATGCCCGCACTTCTTCGCCGAAGCGAGCTGGTCTTCGAAGTGCACGCCCGCGGCGCCAGCGCGAATCATGCCCTTCATCAGTTCATAGGCATTGAGCACCCCGCCGAAGCCGGCCTCTGCGTCGGCAACGATCGGCACATACGGATCATCGATCTCCATGCCATCGCTGTGGGCAATGTGATCATAGCGCTCCAGGGCGCGATTGATTCGCGTCACCAGCATCGGCACGCTATCGGCCGGATACAGCGATTGGTCGGGGTAGGTCTCGCCCGCACCGTTACCGTCGGCGGCAACCTGCCATCCCGAACAGTAGATCGCGGGCAGCCCCGCCTTGACCTGCTGCACGGCCTGATTGCCGGTGATCGCGCCGAGCGCGTTCACGAAGTCTTGCTTGTGCATCTCGCGCCACAGCCGCTCGGCGCCGTGCCGCGCAAGCGAATATTCGATCGGCAAAGTGCCGCGCAAGCGCACAACGTCCTCCGGCGCATAGGGCCGCTCGATGCCCGTCCAACGCGGGTCTTGGGCCCAGCGGGTCTCAAGCTCGTGGGCTACGGTCGAATCGGTTTTCCAGTTCATGGCATCCTCCGCCGTTCAGGCCAGGTGGTCGTACGCGGGAAGCGTGAGGAATTCGGCGAACTCCTCAGCGCCGGTCAAGGAACGGATCAGATCGGCCGCTTCGGTCACGGCCGCTTTCGGCAAGATGTCTTGCGCAATAAGCTCTTCGGCCGCCTTATCGACAGCAGCGCTGACGCGCGCAGCGGTCACGGGCTCGCCGTCTTCGCTGCGCGCGCCATGCCGGCTCCATTGCCACAACTGCGTGCGGGCAATTTCGGCGGTCGCCGCGTCCTCCATCAAGTGGTTAATCGGTACGCAACCGTTGCCGGCAAGCCAGGCGGCGAGGTACTGCACCGCCACGGCGGCATTGCCGGTGATGCCGGCATCGGTGATGGTGCCCTGCGGCACCGCCAGCAGGTCATCGGCGCTGAGCTCCAGATCGTCGAAGCGGCGTTCAAGCTGGTTCGGTTGCGGCATCAGCCGATCGAAGATCTCGCGAGCCACCGGGACCAGGCCAGGATGCGCAACCCAGGTGCCGTCATGACCATCGCCCGCCTCGCGCTCCTTGTCGGCACGCACTTTCTCCAGCGCCGCCTCGCTCGCCGCGGGGTCGCTCTTGATTGGAATCTGCGCTGCCATGCCACCCATGGCAAAAGCGCCGCGCCGATGGCACGTCTTGATGAGCAGGCGCGAATAGCTGTGCAGAAAATGCCGTGTCATCGTGACTTGGGCCCGATCGGGCAACACGAAGGCCGGGTCGGCGCGGAACTTCTTGATGAAACTGAAGATGTAATCCCAGCGTCCGCAATTCAGGCCCACGATGTAATCGCGCAGCGTGTAGAGGATCTCGTCCATCTCGAAGGCCGCGGTAATCGTCTCGATCAGCACCGTCGCCTTGATCGTGCCGTGAACAAGCCCCAAACGCTCCTCGGCGAACTTAAAGACGTCCGCCCACAGGGCGGCCTCTTCCATGCTTTCGAGCTTGGGCAGATAAAAGTAGGGTCCTGTGTCGCGCTCGGCCAGTGCCCGCGCGTTGTGGAACAGATAAAGACCGAAATCGAACAACGCCCCAGGCACCGGGCGTCCGTCGAAGTGCACATGCTTTTCGGGCAGATGCAGGCCACGCGGGCGCACGATCAGCACGGCTGTAGGCTCGTTCAACCGATACTCGCGCCCATCGGGCGAGGTGAAGGAGATGGTACGGCGCACCGCATCATAAAGGTTGCGCTGCCCCCCAACGACGTTCTCCCAGGTCGGCGCCAGCGAATCCTCGAAATCCGCCATGAATACCTTGGCGCCCGAATTGAGTGCATTGATAACCATCTTGCGATCGACCGGCCCTGTGATCTCCACACGACGGTCCTGCAGATCCGGAGGAATGGCGCCGATGCTCCACTCCCCGGCCCGCACATCGGCCGTATCCGCCCGAAAATCGGGACGCGCGCCCGCGTCAAATTCGGCCTGTCGCTGCGCGCGTGCCGCCATTAAGGCGTCGATCCGGGGCCGGAAGCGCTCGGTCAGTTCCGCTACGAATTGCGCGGCCTCGACGCCAAGCACATGGCTTGCCTCCGCAACCTCGGGGGCGCCGATATCCAACGGCGAATCTTCGCGATGAGAGGGAACACCCTGCGGCATGATCAGATCCTGTATTGCCTTGGGTTCCATTCAAACGTCTGTTGGGTGATAATGCTAGCCCATGGTTCTTATTTGCTTCATAAGCATTACTTATGCAGAAACGTCGCACCGACACCCTTCAACGCGCCCCGGCCCTGCGCAGCTTCTGCCTCACGGCGCAATATCATTCGATGACGGCTGCCGCGGATCGCTTGGGGCTGTCCCAGCCCGCCGTTAGTCAGCATGTGCAGACGCTCGAGCGAGAACTCGGCGAGATCCTGTTCGAGCGGCGCGGATCCCGACTGACGCTCACGCCGGCCGGCAATGCGCTCTACACGCTTGCGCTCCCGGTCATCGAAGCGCTGAGTCAACTGCCGGTCGACTTCCGCGCAGAGTTGGGACGAATCGAGGGCGGCGAGGTGCGCATCGCGGCTTCGGGCTCAACCCTGTTGCACCTGCTCCCCCGCTACGTGGAACGGTTCGCGCGCGAACACCCGGATGTCGATCTGCGTCTGGACAACGTGACCGGCCGCGACGGACTGGGCCTGTTGCGGCGCGACGAGGCCGATTTTGCCATCGGCCCGATGCTGGAGGTTCCGGACGATCTGCACTACCAGCCGATGTTTTCGTTCTCGCACGTGCTGATCACCCCACCCGATCACCCGCTGGCGCAACTGGAGGCACCACAACCTGTCGACATTGCCCCCTACCCTCTTATCACCCCACCGCATAACGGCGTCACCGCAGACATGATCGATGCCATGTTCCGGCTCGCGGGGGTGAGCTATCGCGTCGTGCTGGAAACCGGCGGCTGGGACATCATCAAACGCTATGTGGGCCTGGGCCTTGGCTGCGCCATTGTCTCCGGCGTATGCCTGCAGCCGGACGATACGCTCCCCGGCTTTCGCATGGACCCGTGGCTGGCCCCGCGCACCTACGGCATCGTGGTGCGCCGCGGGAAATTCCTCGCCCCGGCACCACGCCGGTTCATCGAGATGCTCGAGCCCGAACCTCTCGAGATGCCATGGCTCAGTTCCCTGTAGAAGAGCGCCCGTCCTTCCCCCGGTGTCACCCTCCGCTTGAGCGCCCGCTCAATTTCTTCTTCGAATCTCTTATTACCTAATGCGTAGTTGCCTTTGGTCACAGGCCAAGTGAACCGGTTCAGTCCCATTCGGCAAATTTCTCTTCCTAACCAAGCTCTTGTATTCGCCCGTATAAAGCCTCGCCGAAATTTTCCCGGGTATCTTCGCCTTTCATCGGTTCACTCACTAAAACGTCGGGGAAAAACGGAACCAGCAATGCTTCGTTCTTTGGCAGAGCCTTTCCTAACCCATGCGTGACAATCGGATAGGCAAAACGCAAGACTTGGCCCCGGATCTCTGCTCCATGGCTGGCCCCGCAACTGATGCGAGGCCCGGCCACGTACCCCTTGTCGCTGACTATGCGCGTACAATCATGAACGGCTCAACATGGCTTTGGGCGGCGTGACGCCCATACAGAAGTTGGCCATGGCGGCCTAGACTCCACCTCCAGCCGCCGCTAAAAAGGGAGGATTATCGAATGTTCCGGGTATATTTCAAGCTTGGCATATAAACAAAAGGGGGAGCAGATGAGAATTGTATTTGTTCATGGTTGGAGCGTGACCAACACCAATACCTATGGGGAATTACCCGCAGCAATGTCAAAGGCTGCCAATGGATATAACCTGGACATCGATGTTCAGCATCTTTTTCTTGGGCGCTATATAAGCTTTCATGACCAGGTAACGATGGAGGACATATCCCGAGCAATGGACACGGCTTTACGTGACTTGCCGGGCAACGATAAAAACCACATCACTCCTTTTTCTTGCATTACCCACTCAACAGGAGGTCCTGTCGTAAGGAGCTGGGTCGACAAATACTACGGGGCAAAAAAGCTTAAAGAACTGCCTCTAAATCATCTGATTATGCTGGCTCCGGCAAATCATGGCTCATCTCTGGCAAAACTTGGGAAAGCCAGGGTAGGCCGGATCGAGGCTTGGTTCCAGGGAATCGAGCCAGGACAGCGAGTTCTGGATTGGTTATGTCTCGGAAGCGACGGTCAATGGGCATTGAATGAACGGTATCTTGATTACGATTATGCTGACAATGCCTTTTATCCTTTCGTTTTGGTCGGGCAGAAAATTGACACTAAATTTTACGATTTTTTAAACAGCTATTTGGTTGAAAAAGGCTCAGATGGCGTTGTTCGCGTCTCGGGCGCCAATATGAACTACCGTTATCTCTCACTCACCCAAAACCATGATCCCAATAAAATAATCCGGAAACGGCCGCTTACTTTTGCCTTGGAGCCGACTGGCGACGTCAGAAGACCGGCCCCCGTACCGCTCGGTGTCTTTAATTCTTACAGTCACTCGGGAAAAAGAATGGGCATCATGAGAAGCGTGAAGGCTGGAGATACTAGCGCTCCAGTTGTCAAGGACATTTTGAAATGTCTTCTGGTGAAGAGCAAGAAAGATTATCAGGACAGAGCAGAAGAACTTGCGTCGCAGACCAAAGAACAGCAGGCTGGAGGTGACAGGTACTGCATGCTTGTTTTTAACATTAAAGACGATCAGGGTGAAAAGATCAAAGAGAACGATTACGACCTTTTCCTTCTTGCTGGGAACCAGTATCAGCCGCAAAAACTACCAAAAGGTTTTTTTAAGGACAGGCAGATGAATGAAAAGACCGGCCGGCTAGTCTATTACTTAGACGCAAACAAAATGGGTGAAATTAAAGATGGCAAATTCGGACTCCGCGTTGTGGCTCGTCCAGCCGAAGGCTTTTCGTATTACTGTGCAGCCGAATTCCATTCAGACGGCATCACTGCCGAGAAAATATTAACCCCAAATGAAACCACTTACGTCAATATCACTCTGCACCGATTTGTAGATAAAAATGTTTTCCGATTTGACTCTGCGGCTAAAGGCACGGTGGACTTCAAGAACCTCAAACCGTCAGGAGACTCAATCGACAAATAGGTAGAGGTGCTTTGTGGGAAAACCGGGGACAAACCACAATTTAGCGCAGGCGCAGTAGCTGCAGCAGGCGGCGCTACCGATCCTGATGCTTCTGCAGGCCGGACCGCTTGTGCCCGGCCCGGAGCAGACGTCGACAATAAAACCAACGCGCAGGCGGCAATGAATAACTTGAAACGAATAGGCATTATGATTCCCCTACAGCTCGCCAGCCTTTGTGAGTTTTGGCGCAGACGAGTTTCGATGTATACCATACCAAAGTCGTCTGAGGGAACCCCGGACCGTGCATAGCTCACCAGCTGACCGTTCTACGTCAACCCAACTTACAGGCTGCCTCCAATACGAAAAGCATGGTTCCGTGCTCAGTTATTTCTTATTTTTTTCCGTGGTAGTTATAGCCTTCTTCGAAATACGCATAGCCGTGATTCTGGAGATAGAGTTCGCGGGCAAAGGCGCCCTGGTTCACGTAGATTCGGCCTCCGGTTTTCGGGTCGGGGTTGCCTTTGGCATCGTATGAGAAGAGATTCTTCTTCGTCAGATGGGCACCGTTCATGGCGGCGGCACAGACCTCGAGATGAATGTTGACGCCTTCCCGCTTGAGCTTGAAGATGGCTTCGATCCACTTCTTCTGCTGCGGGGAAACGGGCTTAATCAACCATTTCAAGGCTGAACCGTGCACGATACCGATAATGTCAACATTCCCAGGCTTGATCTGGCCCTTCTCTATCGCGTCTTTCATGACCGCACCCATCATGACCATGTGCTTCAAGCCGGTTGAATTACCCTTGCCATCAACCGTATCGGTATCCATATTGAACACCATCTTCGCTTTTTGCACATGGACGGGGATATCGACGCAAACGGTCGTGTTCTTTGCGCCGAATTCTTTCGGAAACGCCAGGTTGGTAGCCAATGGAACGTATTGGCAATGATCGAGTATTTTGTTCTGATCTGCACTATCGCTGCCGGAGGCGAACGCGACGCCCGAACCGGAGAAGGCGCCAAGAAGGACGGCTGATCCAAACAACAGCATCAAGGTCAACTTTTTCACTGGTTTCTCCCCCTTTGGCCGAAGCGCATAGCAAGCACACCTAGACAAGAACTTTACCAAAAACCGGCGCTAAAAAAGGGGCCGGGAGTCCTTATTCGATCACCAATAAAACCGGCAAAAACCGTGGCCTGCTCTCTATTCGTCTCTTGGAGTCGTGCCGTGTGGCTTATAGGCGGACAATTTCACCTTGGCGTCATCAGGGAGGACGGTCGCGTATGGCGTGCAGCCGGCTGTCGACACCTCTCCCCTTGCTCCGGAATAAACAACCAAAACATCAGACATAACCAGAGCTGGTATCCCTGCCAACTGATACTTGAATTTCTTTGGGAATCCGATCTTTTCTTTAAATACAGGCAGGCCATGGTCCAGCGGGATCAAGGCGCCCTGAGTTAGCGCGTAGGCCTTGTTGTCGGATTTCAATAGCCCCCAAATCGGGGTTTTCGTCTCCGCAATCTTGACCGGCTTCCCTCCACAGCTTCGAAAGATCGCACCTTCTACAGTGAACAAGTGGGCTAGTCCGCTCGAATAGTAAACGCAGCCTGACTGTCCTTGAACTGGGAGAATGCCGGTGATTGCATGACGGTCGTCAACCGTATCCATCTCTCCAGTTCGGGCGTCAATCTTGTACAGAGTCCCGCCATATTCGCCTCCATCGTCTCCAATCCATACCCATCTGTCGCCCCTCACGATAGCGGTCGGATTATCAAAAAACAGGACTTTCGGCGGATTCTTCAACCTCATCGAATGCCACAGTCCATTCGACGGATTGAACGCGGCAATGCGCTTGTTCGTCAGCACAAACACGGTATTGTCCCCCGCTATGACCTCGAACGGCCATTCATCATCTCGAAAGTTGCTTGCGGGAGCCAAATGAAGTGGAGGGCTGACCTTCCATATCCAACCGCCCAAAACGCTATCCGATTCCAGTCCTGTCATTAAATAGATGTTATGAGACAGGGGTTCATAGCTAATTACCCAGAGACGTCCATGAGCATCCACAGAGAAGCCATAGGCATTCCCGGGCAGACCGATCTCCTCTGGAGCAGAACCGTCTAACGGGATTCTTGCCAAGTTGCTGCTGTATAGATAACTATAAACCGCGTTTCCGGCTACCCTGGGCGGTCGCGTATGATCAAAAGCCGAGCGCGTAAGCGCTTTCCCTGAAACTTCAATCCGAGTCCAGCCATCGGAATGCACAGCGTGAGCACAGGCTGTGAGCACGAGAGCGTACAGCACGGGCAGAAAATATCGACGCCCTACTAACAATAGCTGACTCAACGCGGCTCCCCCTACTTTTTCTCAAGTATAGCTATTTTCCTTGTTTACGGGTCGGCGTTTTGCTTCAAACACACAAGCAAGGGCAAAACGCAAGACCTGACCCCGGATCTGCGCGCTTGTTTGATGTCCGGAAAAGACGGGCTAGCTCAACCTGACCCGCGTCTCCTCGCTGAATCTCTCAATACCGAAATTGAATCTCGGCACATTCACCGTTCAGTACACGGAAATTGTCTGGATTATCCCGAGATAAATCGAATGGTGTCATTGGATTTCCGGGGTCAGCCGGATCGGTTGCTACCGCGGAATACCTCCCTGCTGGGACCCGTATATGAAACCACCCTTTAGAGTCCGTCACCGCATGATAGGTTTCGTTGGGGCCGGAGACACGAACATGAATACCAGAGACACCCGGCCCAAGCACATCTCCTCCAACGCGTCCGTATATCTCCCCGCCATTTCTCTCATGACTGGCCGCCACTACGTGTTTAAGTTTCTTTACTACTTGCTGACGCAGCAGCCCGGATAGGCCGTCGTCGCCAATGACTAAACGGCCGCCGACTCCGCGATAGGCAAAAAGCAGATAGGTGGAGCCCTTATCTAGAACGAGCCTCCATGAATCGGCCTCTGTGTGAACCTCTACCGTTGGACCCGATACTCCTCGAAAAGACTTAATCACCTTGAGTGTAAAGGTCCAACCATCATTCTTCTTAATGTTGTACGGTATTTCTGAAATAACCTTGCCGATAAATACAGCATCACTTTTGAAATACAAATTACAAGCTTTGGCGGGCGGCTGTCCTTGAACGGCGTGCGCGCAGGAAAACGCAAACAAAAGCACCAAGAAAGCTAGAAAACGTATCTTCATTCGTAACTAGTCTATATTAGCGGGCGTTCCTACGGTCTGAGTTTACCCTAAAGACTGCGCTAACGGGGGGTCCAGCTCACGGGAGAATAGGGGGAGAAAACGCTCAGGGTCAGGCCTTGCAATTTACATGTGAAATGTAAGGCCTGACCCCGAATCACCTGTTGACCCCGAATCACCTGTTGACCCCGAATCACCTGTTTGACCCCGAATCTCCTGTTTGACCCCGAATCTCCTGTTGCAATGCGAGACCTGACCCGAATTCCTCAATTGCACCACTCTTCTTGGTGGCGCAAGACTGGGTGCGGGCAATCAATGCCTGGAGGAACAGGCAGAGCATCGCCTTGCTTCCAATATCCCAAATGTCGCAAGATTTCCGGCATTTCAGAGTATGCCACCGGCAAGAAATTGCCATCACCGTATCCCGTGTGCCCTTTGTACTTGAGAATCCTTTTGTATTGGCCGTTCTTTCCTGGTGCGTACACCTCAACCCAATAGGTATAGGGCGGATGCTCAGCGGGATAATCGACCACGACATCGCCTTGAATCGGGCCTTGGCTTATGAACCGGGCGTTCTGGTTGTTATTGGAACCGCCCGTGAGATATGAGAAAACAGGATGAAATACATTTGCATTTCGATCGTACTGATACAGAGCAGCCCATTTATCGCAGTTTCCATCACCCGAGCCTACAGAACAAGTCTTCAACCACAGCAGCGGTTGTGTTTTCTTTTGGCCCGCATAAACAACCCTATCCTGAAGGAGAACCCACATCGTGGAATAGGCTGGATCAAGATTAGCGCTGTGGGGACCATTACGCTCTGAGCACTGCGGTGAGCCCTGCTTGACGAAGCAGACCGCTATAGGCCCCATTCCATGCTTCATACCCAGGTAGCCTACCGGCGCCGTCAGGTGACGAACGACTACCAGCGCCCATTGAGATTTCGCATTAAACGGTTGGGTCAGATCAATATGGGAAAGAATTATCGTTTTCTTGCCATTCCATTTCCTGATTGCGGAAACCGCAGCTTGATCGATTTTATGGGCGGATAGCTGCGTGCCAGAGTTAGGCGTTGCTGCTTGAGCGGCCACCCCAGTTAGGACTCCAAGGCAAATAAATTGCACTGTACGAGCACAGCTCTGTTTAAAGCTCATCACTCAGTCTCCATTAATTATTCATGAACTTTATAACTTATAAGTGAAAAACGTAAGGCACGATACCGCAAATTCCTCACTCAGAGTTCTCGAACAGGCAAAACGCAAGACCTGACCCCGAATCCCGGACGTGACCCCGAATCCCGGACGAAAACATGCCCGAAGGAGAGCTGCGGGCAAAAAGCAAGACCTGACCCCGTTTCTCCTATGCTTGAGCAGAACAAACGGCTTACGCCCACCATTCGCCTGCATCTTCTGGATGTTGCCAATGGCATTATCTGCCGCAGCCTCGATGTCTATGGAACCGCCGGCGCCTTCAGGCAAACGCTCGACTTCCACATGGTAATACTCGTTCCCGGCCACCGACGAATGGAACACGACGGAAGCCTGACCATTTTTTTGCTTCTCCTTGATTGTTGCGTACGTATAGAGATCGCTGTCCTGGGGGAATGGGGATTCTATACTGAAGAAATCGTTCTTTGCGTAATAGACATTGTTGCGAACACTGCCCGAGAGCATTTTTGGCAGTGGTATCAAGTTGCCAAGCGCGCCGCCTGAACAACCACTCAACAGGGCCAGTCCACATGTCAACAAAATTGCTCCCCGAAGGGCGACGTATTGTTTTGCTTGCGTAACCGTCATGAGAATCTCCCCTCAAATGTGGTCTGCCCCCTGATATTCCATAAAGGCAAAACACAAGACCTCGTATCTTGACACTGCCGGGCATGTAGAAGAGTCTACACCTTCCGATGCAACGGCCGGGCCGGTTGAGGCTGGCAAGACTG
>CAZPJI010000020.1:15442-37074 GCA_964586925.1 uncultured Gammaproteobacteria bacterium | reverse complement strand
GACTCGCCGATCGACGCCATCGAGATCAACATCTCCTGCCCCAACGTCAAGGAAGGCGGCGTGATCTTCGGCAACTCGCCGGCCATGTCGGCCCGCGTGGTCGAGGCCTGCCGCAAGGCGACAAGAAAACCGCTGATTACCAAACTCTCGCCCAACCAGACCGACATCGCCGAAAACGCGCGCCTGTGCCTCGAGGCCGGGAGCGACGGGTTCGCCGTGATCAACACCCTCTCGGGAATGGCGATCGACATCGAGCGGCGCAAGCCCGTCATCGGCCATGGCCAGGGCGGCCTGTCGGGCCCGGCAATCAAGCCCGTCGCCCTGCTCAAGGTGCGTCAGGTCTACGAGGCCGTGGGCAAACATGGCGCCCCGATCATCGGCCAGGGCGGCGTGATGGACTGGCGCGACGCCGTGGAATTCCTGCTCGCCGGCGCCACGGCCGTGGGCGTGGGCACGGCCCTGTTCCGCGACCCGCTCGTGTGCGGCGAAATCAACACCGGCCTGCGCACCTATCTCGACCGCCACGGCTTCAGGCACGTGTCCGAACTCACGGGCGCGCTGAATACCCGCTAACAATTGAATCAGTTACGCTGCCGGACTGCTTAGCCGTTGCCCGTCGCGGCCCTGTCCTCCTGGAACCGCATCCAGATGGCTTGCAACTGCGTCGCAAGGGTAAATGGATCGAAGGGCTTCGGAATGACATCCAGCACTCCGAGTTCTCGATAGTCGTCGACCTCCTTGGGCTGTGCTTTCGCCGTCATGAACACTACCGGCAAGTCTTTGTAGCGTTCATCGGTCTGAAGCTGGGAAAACAAAGCCGGCCCTCCCATTCCCGGCATCATTACATCCAGGAGCAACAGATCCGGCTGCCAGTCGTTCAACCGCTGCAATGCCTTTTCCGCCGATTCTTCGGCTTTCACTTCGAAACCGCCTACCCGCTCGAGCGCGATTTTCGCTACCGTGCGGATATCGCCCTCGTCATCCACAAAGAGTATTTTTTCTAGATTTTTCAATTGCTTCCCTTCCTACGCATTTGTTCCTGATGCCTATAAAGGAGGCGCTGAACCGTATGTACCAGCTCTGTGTTAGTCGTGCGTGCCTTGGCTAGCACGCCGTCCACCCGGGCAGCCAACGCCGGACCGGGCTCGTAAGCGCTGAACACCAGCACGGGGACTTGTGCGAGGCTAAGCGTTTCTATGTCGATCAGTTGGTCGCCCGAGCCGTCGGGAAGCATCAGGTCGAGGATCACGAGATCAAACGTCTCTTTTTCCAGCAGACGCCTGGCTTCCCGAATGTTGGCGGCAGAAACCACTTGAGCCTCTGGGGTGAGAGTACTGCGGACAACCGCCCTGAGATCGGCATCGTCTTCTACATGGAGGATACGCACGTCTTGCCGCCCCCCGAAGTGCAAGGAGTCGTGCAGCAATTTCAGTAGCGCATCCGGATCGATGGGCGGTTTCAACCAGTCGAGTGGTGCCAGCATACCGCCTCGAAGTGCTTCTTCCCGACCTTTCCCAAAAGTCATCGAAATCACAATGACCGGCAAGCCCACCGTTTCGGGACGGCTGCGTAGTTCCTTGAGGAAGGACAGACCATCTGCACCCGCCAAGAGGATATCCGTCACCAGTGCAGCATAACTTTTGGTGCTCAGTTTGTGACGAGCACTTTCCGCATCGGATGCCAGATCGACCCGGAATCCCCCTGCAATCAGGATATCCGCCAACTGCTTGGCCGTACCGTGCTTTCCGTCGCACACCAGGATACGCGGCGATCCCGTTGCGGCCTCGTCTTCGATCTCAGCGCCCGTAGCCTGGACCAGAGGCAGATCGAAGTAAAAGAGACTGCCGCCGCCAGGGCGGGATGCATAGCCGATCGATCCACCCATACGCTCGACGATGGCCTTGCAGATATTGAGGCCCAGTCCCGTTCCACCCGTGCGGCGATGATCCGAGCTGTCGGCCTGTGCAAACCGCTCGAAAATGCGTGACTGAAAGTCCTCCGGGATGCCGCTGCCACGATCTGCGACGGACACACGCACGCCCAGGGGGCCGTTATCCACCAGCACCTCAACGGTCGAACCAGCCGGTGCAAACTTGCAGGCATTGGATAAAAGATTGGCCATGACCTGGGCAAATCGACCGGCATCCACACTGACCCAACTTTCCGGTAACGAATTGTGCAATGCCAGCTCCACATCATGCTGCCGGGCATACTCACGGTTGGCTGCCAATGCCTCTTCCAGACAGGAATCAAGGAGCAATGGCTTGAAATTGAAGGCCAGCTTCCCGACGGCAATTTTTTCCACATCAAGAATATCGTTGACCAGGCGGATCAACCGCTCGCTGTTGTTGTAGGCAATATGGATCAGTGACTGCTCTTCTCCCGTAGCATCATCGCTCTCTGCACTCTTTGTGACACCGCCCTCCAGCAGGGCCAGAGCGCCTCGAATCGAAGTCAAAGGCGTACGCAGTTCATGACTGACCGTGGAGATGAATTCACTTTTCATCCGATCCACTTCCAGACGCTGGGTGATATCGCTCGCTATTGCCAGAAAGCCCACGATCCCGCCTTCCGCATTACGCAGAGCCGTTACCGTCTGACTGACAGGGAAATAGCTTCCGTCCTTGCGGATGTAGCTCCATTGCTGCTCCACGGCAAGCCCCAGACGCGCCTTGGCAACCATAACCTCGAAGCCGGGCTCGATCGTCCTTTGCAGCTCCAGGGACAATTGCCGTGCATGCTCGGCCACTTCCTGCTCGTCATGCAGCACCATCAAACTTCGCTTGCCCACCATCTCCTCGGCGCTGTAGCCCAACCAGCGTTGCGCAGCACGATTGAAGGTGGTAATCACACCGTCAATCCCAACAGAAATAATGGAATGGTCAGCGCCTTCCAGGATCCCCGCAAGCGTCGCTTTTTCCTCGATCACCTTGTCGCTGATGCCGCGGACTTCCCGTAGCATCGCATTCAGGGGTGCGATCGCCAAAAGGATGAATATGATGAAAAAAATCATGCCCACCACGGTGAAAACGACCGCACTGCCGTCGAGGCTGTACCAGCCGGCTTTTTCACCGTTCAGTCTGAACCAGCCAATAGCCAACGGAATTATGACTGTAAGCGGCAACATACGGCGCAGCAGAATACTGCCCGCATTGCCTTCGGCCATATGCCGGATGAATCCGAAACCCGGGCGGGCGAACAGCACGCCCGTAGACAGTACAAACAGGGTGACACTGGTCAGGACCGACATGTCCGAATATGTCTGGATCGCGTGCAGGCCGCGGACGTCATCCAGATAGCCGATGATCGCCGCCAGCGAGATCAACCATACGGCAATGGCGGGAAGCTGAATCGCCCAGCCGTGGGCTGCGCCCTTGAGGTCGATCAACAACAACGCGACCCCTATGGCAAGGATGCAGAACGCCGTATTCAGCCCCATCTGGTTTGCGGGCGAAAACTGCGCAGCAAGGCCTCCGCCTCCAGACAATAGATGGTTAACTCCAGAGTGGCTCCGAAAAACCAGTACCAGCAGTGTGAAAGCCCCCAACAACGCTGCAAAAGCCGCAGCGGCATAGCCTAGCCTTCGCAGCCAGCGGCTTCGGCGCCTGGAGACCAGAAGCCAGAGCGAAAGCCCGGAAGCTAGCAGGCACAGCGCCGTATTCGGGCGCATGGCCACCACATCGCTCGAGATCCCATCCCACCGGGCAAGGCTAAGCGCGTTGAGTATCAGTACCGACACGGCAATAAACAGCGTCAGGACCCCCGCAACACCGGCCACGTTCATGAAACGGGCTTGAATCCGGGCATCACGTCGTTTGTCATCAAAAGGCAACTTGCTTCACCTCCCGCCAAAGCCTTGATGGTACTCCAGTTTGGCCGTAGTTCGATTAAAATTTTGGCATAATTATGCCATGCATTTAGATGTTTTTTGCGCTAATATAGCCATATATAGCTAACCCTCGGCCAGGAGACTGGAAATGATTAAAGGCATTACTACCCCAAAGCGTGTATTGATCGTTGAAGATAATGAGGATATCTCTTATTTGCTATCCTTTATCCTAAAACGGGAAGGTTTCGAAGTGGAGCAAGCAGCGGACGGTCAGGTTGCCGAAGCGCGTATCAACAGCAACGACCCCCCCAACGCAGTGCTGCTTGATATCATGCTTCCTTATACTGACGGCTTTACGCTGCTGCACCAGATACGGACCTCGCAAGGCTGGAAAACCGTCCCAGTATTGATGTTAACGGCAAAAACCCAGATAAATGACGCTGTAAAGGCTCTGGAGGCCGGTGCGAGCGATTATGTCTCCAAGCCCTTTCAACCCCAGGACGTATTGGCGCGGCTGCGCAGGATAATGCCCCAAGCCCAACAATGATCCGGAGTTTTATTGCCCTAGTGATGATCGCCTGTTCGCTGCCAACCCTGGCCGGACAGGCCTATACGGAAATAGGAGCCCTGGCGGGAGCAGAGAACATTACCGGCAATAGTGCGGCGTGGCGCCATCAGGAAGTGAACTGGGAGCACCGCGAAGCGGATGCGACGACGTATTACACAGCCGTAAGACACGATGAGCGTTTTGAGCTGAATGACAGTTCTGTGAAGGGCGGGCTGCATTGGCCGGCATCCAAGCACTGGGCGTTCAATGGCGAACTGACCCTCAGCCCAGAGCATCATTTCCTGCCCAAGGATTCGCTCTTTGCCGGACTCGACTTTACTGTAACCCGCGGCTGGATACTTCATGCCGGCATACGCCATTCACGCTATCAGGACTCGCAAGCCAATGTAGCCACGCTGGGAGCAGAAGCCTATCTCGGCGCCTGGCGCATCGCCTATACCCTGTTCGAAGGCACAATCGGTGGAGCCAGCGGCGCTTCAAACCTGGTCCAGGCCGACTGGTACTACGGCAACCGCTCCTTCGTCGGCCTGGGACTGGTACACGGACGGGAAGTGGAACTAATTGGCCCCACCCGCCTGGTAGTAACTCCGGTCAACGGAGCCTCGCTCAATGGTGAGCATGCCTTGTCGAACCACTGGGCAATCACCTACACGCTGGGCACCACCTCGCTGCAGGACTTCTATACACGCCGGGGAATTTCAGTTGGCGTGGCTTACAGGTACTGATCCATTCGTCCGATTCGCTGTCTGGGCAGGGATGATTTCTAGCGCGTCAGTTGTCTTATGCTTTCTCGCGATCCTGGCACTCCGCTTCATCTACCTCTGGCGCCAGCGTCATCTGACCCGCCTGTTGCCGATATGGCGCGATGCGCTTTCGGCAGGAACGGTTGGCGAACTGCCGACATTAACTGTCGCACGAAGCGACCGCTGGCATTTCATCAAGCTATGGAGCCAGCTCCACGATTCGGTTCGGGGCGAGGCACGTGAAGCCTTGAAGGCTCTGGCCCGTTCGCTGGGAATGCCTAAGTGGGCACTGGCACTGGCGGGGAAGCGGCGCCTCAAGGACCGTATCCTGGGACTCGGCGCACTCGGACGCCTGGGTGAATTCAAGGGCATAGACCGGCTCGAAAAACTGTTGGCCCACCCCGATACCGTTCTCTCCCTCACCGCGGCTCAGGCCTATGCCCGCCTTGTGCCTTACGAGGCGTTGCCGGCCATTCTACGTACCGCCTCCCAGCGCGATGACTGGCCTTCCGCTCGGCTGATGGACATTCTCCGCGAAGCAGGCACTGAAGCAGCCAGCAGCCCCCTGCTGGTTGCCGTATCGGGTGCCCAGGACAAATCCCGCAAACAACTCGTTCCCCTCCTGGTCGGCCTCAAGTCCTCCGACTGCGCCACCATGGTCAGGAGCCTGCTGAAACGCGAGAACGATGCGGAAACCCTGGCAGCCACATTACCGCTCGCAACACCCGACAACTTGGAGTTCGTGCGTGAGGCTGCCAAGCATCAGGCCTGGTTCGTACGCTCCAAAGCCTGTCAGGCACTGGGGCGTATCGGTTCGCATGAAGACCTGCCCCTGCTCACGAAACTGCTGGGAGATCCGCAGTGGTGGGTGCGATATCGGGCCACAGAGGCGCTGTTGAATTTGCCCGGAATAAAGACCGAGGACGTGCAGCATCTGGCTGAAACCCACTCCGATCGCTACGCCCGCGACATGTTGCATATGTGGTTGGACAGGATGGGAGAAACCACGTGAATACCGCGGTATATGCTTCGGAATGGTTTTTTCTAAGCTATTTCGTCTTGATGATACTGTGCTACCTCGCGCTCGACCTGCTGTCGCTCAGTGGACTTCGAGCCTACATGGACCGGCAGAGCATGGACGATCTACCCATGTTCTTTTCCGGTTTTGAACCACCCGTGAGCGTCCTCGTGCCTGCCTACAACGAAGCCTCCACAATTGCGACGTCCTTGCGTTCGCTACTGCAGCTGCATTACCCGGAATATGAAATTATCGTGGTGAATGACGGCTCCAAGGACGACACCCTTGAGGTATTGAAACGCGAATTCGACCTGGTGCCTTGCACCGTCGCCTGGTGCATCCAGATAGGAAGCAAGCCCGTGCGTGGCGTTTACATGTCGCGAAAGCACGAGAACCTGCGGGTTGTTGACAAGGAAAACGGCGGCAAGGCCGACTCACTCAATGCGGGCATCGATCACAGCCTTTATCCCTTGTTCTGCGCCGTGGATGCCGACTCCATCCTGCAACGCGATAGTCTACGCCGGGTTGTCCGACCGTTTATGGAAGACCCGCTCTGCGTTGCCGCCGGCGGCACGGTACGAATCGCCAACGGCTGCGAAGTGCGCAGCGGCTTTCTTACGCGCGTCGGCTTGCCGACGCATATGCTGCCACTGCTGCAGATCGTGGAGTATCTCAGAGCCTTTCTCTTCGGACGCCTGGGTTGGGATCCGTTGAACGGGCTACTCATCATCTCGGGGGCTTTCGGCCTGTTCAAACGCTCCGCCGTCGTGGCAGCCGGAGGCTACCGCACAGACACCATAGGCGAAGACATGGAAATAGTGGTCCGCCTGCAGCGGAAATTGCGCGAAGCGCGCACGCCTTTCCGCATCCATTTCCTTCCGGACCCGATCTGCTGGACCGACGCGCCGGAGGACCTCAAGACCCTGGCCAACCAGAGGACGCGCTGGCAGCGGGGTCTGTGCGAAAGCCTTGCATTCAACAAGCGCCTACTGTTCAGCCGGGGAGGCGGAGCGGCCGGCTGGCTGGCCTTTCCCTTCATGTTGTTGTTCGAGGGACTGGGGCCGGTGGTCGAATTGGTCGGCCTCACCTTCATGATTGCCGCGGGGATCACCGGCCTCGTCTCACTTAAAGTCATGTTCGCCTTTCTGTTCGTGGCCTTTGCCGCCGGTTTGTTCCTGTCAGTCACGGCCTTGCTGCTCGAGGAAATGTCCTTCCACCTCTACCTCAGGCCGAGACACCTCGCCACGCTTCTCGCTGCAGCCCTGATAGAGAACCTGGGCTATCGCCAGCTAAGCGTCTGGTGGCGGATCAAGGGAATGCTGGCATGGGCATTCCGGCGCGAGCAAAAGTGGGTGGTGTCGCCCCGCAACGCCGACTGGCAAAAACCGGACGCCTGACGCACGTTCTTGCGCCCCACGTGCCCGATTGCGCAATCCCACCCGGGAGCCCTGGACCAACCGGCAGGTTCCATGCGATGGACCTGCGCCAGGGGAACCTTCTCGAACACCGCCTCCGCCATGACAATGTCCACGCCCCGGGATGCATCGGCAAAGGAAACTCGGGCAATTGACCCGCCGGGCTGGTCGCGGGGACAGCCCCGCGCTGCTCAGGGGTTAGCGGTTCGCACCACGACCAGCTCCCCGGCGGAGAGGGTGGCGTCGAGGTCGTCGCGAACGTGCTCCGGGGTGGCCGCCGGGTCGAAGGCCGGTCCCGGGCGCAGCACCGCCCAGCCATTGCGCCCGGCCGCCTTCACGGCATAGAGCCCCAGGTCGGCGAGGGAGATCAACGTTTCCCAGGAGACGGCGTCCGGGTCGTTGCCCCCGAACGGATGCTCCACGGCGCCGATCGAACAGGTGACGGTCACCGCCTCCTCGCGTCCCAGATCGAAGGGCTTGGAGACCGCCTTCTGGATCCGATCCACCACCTTCGGGACTTCCTCGCGCGGAAGCGGGCGCAGCACGACCAGGAATTCCTCGCCCCCCCAGCGCACGCAGTAATCCCCGGCGCGCACCGCCTCCTGCAGTCGGCCCGCGAACTGGCGCAACAGCTCGTCGCCCGCCTCGTGGCCGAGCGAGTCGTTGACCCGCTTGAAGTGATCAAGGTCCAACAGCGCGAAGACCATCGCGACGCCCTCTTCCCCGGCCTTTCCGAGGTGGCGCCGGAACCAGGCCAGGTCGCTGGACAACTGCGCGCCCACGTAGCGGCGATTGTGCAGACCGGTCAGCGGATCCGTGTGGCTGGCTTCTTCCAGACGCAAATTGGCCTCGCTTAATTCGTTCGTTCGTGCTTCCACAAGGTTTTCGAGTTGGATTTGCCTCGCACGCATATAACGCAGCTGGAACCGGTACCCGGCTATTATCAGCAACAACAAGAACAGCGCAGCCAGTATCCGGAACCACCAGGTCTGATAGAAGTGGGGTTCGATTACAAATTCGAAGGCGGCATCGTGCAGAGACGGTACGCCAACGTCATTTTGGGCCCGGACCTGAAATACATAGTCGCCCGGCGGGAGATTGGTATAGTAGGCAATGCGTTGAGACGGATCCTCAAGGTTGTGCCAATTTTGGTCATAGCCCTTGAGCCGGTACCACAGTCGGACCCCGTTCGGCTTCTGGAAACTGAGCGCCGTAAAGCGAAAGGCGAAATCTCTTACAGACGCCGGAAGATCCAAACTTTCCGCCAGTGGCAACCGCTTCCACTTCCCCTGTATGCGAATCGCCTCAACAAGAACCGCGGGGGGGACTTTGTTGAAGTGGATGCCACGCGTATTCACGATGCCCACCCCACCTCGTGTCGGCAACCATAAACGATGATCCCAGAGCGTACCCTTGGAATTTCCGGCGCCATTGCAGCAATAGCCTTTCTGGCTGCCGCGCCAGTTGCCGCGTTCGCTTAAAAGATACTGTGGGTGGAGTTTGCTCAGCTTATCCTTCGCCGCCTTCAAAAAAGCCTTGTAACGCACGCGGTACAGCCCACGAATTCCCGCTACCCAAAACCACCCCTGAGAGTCACGCACCATAAAAAACGGAGCACTTCTAGGCAAACCCTGTTTATCCGTAACCGAATACCAGTGCCCATGATCTGAAATGAACAACTGGTCGCCACTCAGCGTGCCCACGATGATCACGCCCGGCGAAGGATTCGCCAGCGCCGTTATATCGATACCGTTAAGCAGCCCCGACCCAGCTATGCGGACCAAACGCTCGCCGGAACGCTCGAACAATCCTGCCTGCGTGCCAACCAGCATCTTGCCGCTGTGGGTGAACAGTATTAGCCGGCATCGCAGCGGCCCATTGCCATCCTCTGCCTTGTAGTGCTTCAAGCGCCCCTGGTGAAGCCGGAAAAGTCCCAAATTGCTGGCAAACCACAAGTCACCCTTCGGGCCCTTTACGATGCCGCTAACCTGGGTATTGTCCAGGACCGCCACATCCTTCGGTATGTGAACATGGTTATGTTCGTAGACCGCCACGCCGCTGCGCGTGCCGACCCAGAGACGCGGTCCGTCTACCAGCAACGTATAAGCCTCCGGGTTGGGCAGGGCAGACGGCGGTATTACAAGATGGAAACGGCCATCTTCAAAACGCTCCACGCCCCGGCGCGTACCTACCCACCAGCCGCCCTGCGGAGCGCGGGCCAAGGACCAGATCAGCTCATCTTTCAACCCTTCCTCGCTGGATAGCCAACTGCCGTGCCCATTCCAGAACATCGCCACGCCGTGGACGTAGCTGCCCATCCACAGATCGTGTTCACGATCCTCCGTCATTGCCATGACGTCCTTGACGGCAGCGGGGTTGCTTTCCTTCACAAATTGCGCCAGGCGACCCTGATAGATGCGGGCAATACCCATGCCCGTTGTAGCCCATAGATTGTCAGAAGAGTCCACATAGAGCGTGTGTATCAAACTCGTGCTCAAACCATGCTCTTTACTGAACGCCTCCCATTGACGATTGACGTAACGGTACAGGCCGTGACTAGTCGCGATCCAGATGGTACCTTCGTAGTTCACCATGGCATTAATGACCGTATCCGGCCCACCCGGGGCTTTCAGTTTCACTGTTTTCCCGGCAGTCTGTTGCCACACGGCATCCACGCCTCCGACCCATAAACTGGCATCGTGAGTCAGCAGCGCATCCGTTCGAGTATGTCCCAGTACGGGATCACGAACCAGCTGTCCATCATGGACCCGGAACAGGCCGGTGTGCGTCGCCACGACAATCTGTCCCTTGGGGCCGGTCGTAATATCTTGCACAGTGGGTTTTGTTCCCTTCGGCGCGGGCACCCGTGTAAAGCGTCTGTCATGGTAGCGGGCAAGCCCCTTGTAGGTGCCGATCCACAGATTCCCGTGGCCATCGTTGTACAAGGTGTCTATCCAGGCACCCGGCAATGCCGGAGTATCGGTAGGTGTGAAACTGCGGAATCTTACACCGTCGAAGCGCGCGAGCGCAGCCTCCGTCCCGATCCACATATAGCCTTGTGGCCCCTGGGCCACACTGAACACGGTGATCTGGGGCAACCCCTGGTCGATCGACCAGGAAGCTTTCGCGTAATCATGGAAGGCCTTGTGAGGGTTCAGCGCCAAACCCGGGCGCGAGACCAGCAGCGACAACGTTGCCGCCAAACACAATATCCGTACAAAAGCATTATTTTGCTTATTACGGCAAGCAACAATTGTTTTGCCCACTATTTTTCTTTCCATGATTTAAGTATAGGAGCAAATTGGCGTTCTTACAGCTTCCTTTGCACAGGATCACACATAAAAGTAAAACCTCTGCAACACCGTTCGTCTCTGTTGCTTATCTGCCCGATTTCGGGCCGGCCCTAGGTAGTCCAGCAGTCCCTCTTACCCCGCTTCAACGTTCCGGTTACGCAGACACAAATCCGAGACCGGTCCCTGAAGAGTTCGATCCTCGGATACGGGAAATTGCCACTGCACCACGCCCCACCGCTCACCGCCGCCTAAAGCCCCCGATTGGCCGACAATACCGTTGATCCCTCCGCTGGTTCCTGAACATCACGCTGCCCGACGCAGACCAAGCAGCCTGTCCGCCAGTTACCAGGCTGGTGATGACGATTATCAATAATGCGCCCCTGATTTAATTAAATATTTTAATTTTAATATTGATTTTTTTAATTTTATTGAGTATATTGCTTGAAAAGGAGTGAAGCTCGATGGATATCTCGAAAGCCGTTTGCCCGGAATGCCAGACCCCTATGAGCATTCAAAGGCTCGTCTGCCCCCGGGGACACGTGGCCATGGAGGGCGAATTCGAAGCGCCGACCTTGGCCGGCTTGAGCCTCGAGGAGCAGCTCTTCGTGACCGCCTTCCTGCGCTGCCACGGCTCGATCAAGCGCATGGAAGACCTGTTCGAGGTCAGCTACCCGACGGTAAAGAATCGCTTGAACGCCATCGTGGACAAACTGGATCAGGCGCTCGATGCCCCATCTTCGAACCTGCAGATCCTCGAACGGTTGGAGCATGGCGAACTGACGGTAACGGAAGCATTGGCCAAGCTCCGTTGAGATGGCCACCGGGAATTAAACACTGCCGGTAAAAGGCAAACCAGGAGAAAGACGAATGAACGACGAACGACGCAAGGTGCTGGATATGCTCGCGGCGGGGAAGATCACGCCGGACGAAGCAGAACAGCTTCTCAACCGCCTGGCCCTGGATGACAAGGCGGCAAACGAGCCCGGGTGCGAAGCCGGGGGCAGCGAAAACGAAGGCACAGCACGTTCCGGGAAATTACGGTACCTGCGCGTTGTCGTAGACAAACCCAACCGCGACAACGTCAACATCCGGCTGCCGTTGAAACTCGTCATGACGGGCATGAAGCTGTCAGCCCTGGTGCCGGGAAAGGCGGGCAAACAGTTGTCCGAACAGGGTATCGACCTCTCGCACTTGGGAAAGTTGAAAGGCGAAGCACTGAATGAAGCGCTTTCTGAACTCGATATCGACATCGAGACCGAGAAGGGCGACAAGGTCAGGGTCTTCTGCGAATAGCAACCACCTCGGGGGCCTTAGGCCATGGCGCAGGTTGAGCGTCCTTCATCAGCCTGCCTGAATTACTGCCAGCCTTCGAGCCTGTGCCTGATAAATTATCAGCGCAAGGGCTCTCGGCTGCGGTCACGCATGAACCACAAGGCGGCAACCGAGACGGCCGAGGCCACCATCAGATAAGCGCCGGGTGCCGAGTGGACACCACTGACCTCTATCAACCACGTCGCGATCATAGGCGCTGTCCCGCCGGCTATACCCAGCCCCAGGTTGTAGGCCAGTGAATAACCGGTCAACCGATCCTCCACCGGGAACAGTTCGACCAGCATGGCAGGCGCCGCGCCCATCGGGATGGCCGTCAATGCAGCGAGAAGAAGCTGTCCCGAAGCCAGGCCCGCAATCGTCGTGCCGCTCAGCAATACGAGACCCCAACCGCAGGCAGCCATGATTGCGAATCCGATCATGAGTAATGTGCGGCGGCGCAAGAATCGATCCGAAATCCAACCGAACAATGGAATCAATGGCATGCAGAGCGCTATACCCGCACTATTGATCTGCAGTGCAAGACTGTTTGAGAGATGTCCTATCTCGCTTGCGTAGGTGGGCAGATAGACCAGCGGTATATAAAAGAAAACGCCATAGCCCGAGGCGAAAACGATGGCAAGAATTGTGCTTTTCCGGTCCCTGGTCAGCGCCTCGCGCAGCGGGGAATCCTTCTCATGCAGCCTCTCGTGGTGATCCATATACGGCGTGGCGTCCACATTACGCACGAAGACAAATGCAACCACAGCCAACAATCCGCCGATGATGAAAGGCAGCCGCCATCCCCAACTGTAGACGGCAGCTTGTGAAAACACCGTCGTAACCAATGCCGCCAGGCCCGAACCGAGCAATGTGCCCGCCGTGCTGCCGAAGTTCGCCCAACTGCCTGCATACCCCCGCTTAGGCAGCGGGGAGGTTTCGACCATATAGGTAACGGAGCCACTGAACTCGCCGCCGACGGACAGCCCTTGCAGCAAGCGCACCACGAGCAATAAAAGCGCGCTCCAGAGCCCTATCTGCGCATGCGTCGGCAACACGCCAAGTAGAAAAGTTGCCATACCCATGGTCACGACCGATATCTTGAGCACTAACGCGCGCCCGAGTCGATCACCGATCCAGCCAAAGATAACGCCGCCCAGTGGGCGCATGAAAAAGCCCACGGCAAAAACGCCGAATGCGGCGATCAACGAGGCAATGTGATTATGCGACGGAAAAAACAGCTGTGAAATGACCGGAGCGAAAAATCCGTACAACGCGAAGTCGTACCACTCCATGACATTGCCGATAACGCCGGCGGTAACCGTACTCGGCGTGTGTCTCTTGCCCCGGTAAGGCCTGAAAGAATGCTGTCGTTTGTGTCTTTGGTGTTCCGTCATCAATCCACAGACTTATGCGTCCAGATTCCAGGGCGGTCCCTTGAGCTCGACTACGTTGCCCTCGGGATCGGTCACATAGATTGACGGTCCCTCGCCCTCGGCACCATAACGAGACTCTATCTGCCCCGGTTCACAGCCTTTGTCGCGCAGATAGCATAGAAGCTCTTCCCCGTCGAACGGTTCGATCTGCAGGCACAAATGATCGAGGTTCCGGCCTTCCTTGCCCGGCGCCGCGCCACCCAGCTTGCCGAGCTTGCCGTCCACGGGAATCAGATCGATCAGCGACGTACCCGCCCGCAATTGATACAGGCCAGCCTTCTCCTGAATCTTCTCCATCTCGCAGCCCAGCACGTCCCTGTAAAACTTCATCATCGATTGGATATCGACGACACGCAATACCAAATGATCTATCTGCTTTATTCTGAACATCACATCCCCTCATACATTGCTCTCATTCTAATGAGTTCAATTTTGACGGGCGGCCTTCAAGGCTTAGCGGGCGCCGCCGTAGCTACGGTACCAGACACCGGCGAAAAATCACTGAATTTAGACGTTTGGTCTTGGTTAATATGCTTCACCCAAAAGGCCTTCCCTTTCACTACACTGTGTACCATCGTCTTTACGATGGGGCCATCCTTCACGATACGTGCATACGTCACCTTCGTGTGAAATTTATTGATCGTCACAGCGAAATGGGGCGAAAAGGATTTGGCGGCATACCAATCCAGCGACAAAGGCCGATGGTCACTACGATTCACGACCAGGCGCATCAACGTATGTTTGAGCATGATACGAATCATTTTGGATTGGCCCGGCAACACCCGCGGCCGAATCTGGTAGACGAGCGTGTCTCCCTTGGACGGCAGCTGCTTGTATTCGCTCTTTTGCATCAGCTCGGTCATATCGAGTTTCACGCTTTCACCCGATCCGGACTTATTGTCCTTTGGTTTGTGCTTTGCAGTATCTACTGCGTTACGTCCGCCTTGCTTGGCCTGGCTTTTCATCCAGCGCTTCTTAGCCGCCGGACTGGGCGGTTTGCCGTTGATGCTCACCAGCTGCCAACGCTGACCCTGCGCCCGAGACGGATCGTAGGACAAGAGTTTTGTGCCCTTGGAATCAGTATCGAGCTCGTGGTATCGCCAGTCCCGCTTCAGAGCAGCATCGCCCGCGTTGATCATCCGTAGCGCATCCGCTGCCGGCGTTGGAATCTTCGACGTAGACGAGGGTGGCGCTGCGGCCAATGCCAGCGGCGCAAGTGCCGGTATTAACGCCAACATACCCGCTCTAAGCACCCGGCTGTGCCAGACACGCGCTGCAGTATCAGAAAATGCCATCATACCCCCCCAGAAGATGAGTTACTGTATTATAAGAGTATAACAGAGCTGCCGGCAACCATAGCTGACTGTTATCCCTCTTTCACCTTCAGGACTAACACTTCCGAAGGCACTGCAAACGGTGTCACAATCCCACGATGCAAGATCTGCCACGCTTGATGATTGACGACGCCATCAAGACGAAGGGGTCTGCATCCGCCGACCAGGGCGGGATTCAAACGGAACACGAACATCCACAGAGATGCAACGATACGCGATGGAATGCTCACGCCCCGGGTCAGGCTGGCAATGCAGACCTTGCCGCCGGGCACCAGCACCCGCTGTGATTCGGAGAAGAAGCGTTCTATGCCCACAACCGGGAGCAAATCGAGGACATACGTAGCGACAACCCGGTCGACCGAATGATCCGGGACGGGAAATTGAATCGCGCCCTCAGACAGGAGGATCTGTGCACGTTCGCCATAGGCTTCCAGCCGCTGTTTAGCGAGGTTCACCATGACGGGGCTGATGTCGCAGCCGAGATAGCTCGCCGTGGCCGGCAAAAGTTTTCCTAGAAGCCGGGCGGCAAACTTGCCGGTACCGCAGCCGAACTCGAATACGCGCCGTGCCTCTTGGAACCCGGCATGGGCCACCAGTTCATCGAGCGCGGGGTCTTCGTAAAAGCCCTGGCTGTCCTGCTTCTTCCCGAAGCGGTCGTAGTAAGCCTGCGCCGCGGCAGTATCCAGTACCCGTTCACTGCCAGGCATACCCATCCCCCTTGTTGCCAAGCAATCGGTCGATCGCATCGACTACTGTAGCCCGGCTTGCGGCGAACTCGCCCCAAACGGACACGCACCACTCGTGGATCATGGCATCGCGCCCCAACCCCGCGGGCAGTGCCACAACATCCGAGACCGTAATCGAACCCCGGTCCGCCGGGATAGAAAAGACCGGCCAAGCCTGTTTCCGACGACCCATCTTCATGTGTGCAAGTTGCACCTGTCGTCCAAAAAACCCCTTTCGACATGCAGATAAAGTCCTGCCAGTGCGAAGGTCAGCTTGATCGGCTTGTCACTCTCTTGCGCATGCTGCGCGGCGAATGCGTCGACCACGTGCTGATGTATGAATGACGGGTCGTCATGAGCCAGGGTGTAACAGCACAACTCGTAAAAATCATGCTCTTTATCGTTCATGTCCGCATGTCCGGAATGAATGTGTCAGACCAACCCTTGTTCCTTGAGCATGCTAGCATTTCCTTCATCCGATCCGGAACGTTAACCATGCGCACTTCACACGCCGCCTGCCTCTCCGTGATTTGTTTGTCGCTATTGGCTTTCAATGCCCAGGCTGCCACGCACGACACGCCCTCGCCCAACCAGATCATCAAGGCCTCCAAGCCCTCGGAATGGCACGCCCTGGATCCGGCGAACACGCTGTACATGTATCTGCCCAAAGGCCGCGTGGTCATCGAGCTGGCGCCCAAGTGGGCACCGAAGCATGTGGCCAACCTGAAGACACTCGTGCGCGAGCGCTATTTTGATCATACATCTATTTACAGGGTCGTGGATAACTTCGTGGTGCAGTGGGGGGACCCGAAGGCCGGCAAGGCGGGTGCCAAATCCATGGGCAAGGCGAAAAAGACACTGCCGCCGGAATTCGTGCGCCACGTAAACGCCTCGCTGCCTTTCGTGAAGCTCGACAGCCCGGACGCCTACGCACCGGAAGTGGGCTTTTCCGGCGACTTCCCCATCGGGCGCGATCCTAAAAACCATACAGCCTGGATTGCCCACTGCTACGGCACCGTGGGCGTATCCCGAGATGTGGCACCAAACAGCGGCAACAGCAATTCGCTTTATGCCGTGATCGGCACGGCCCGCCGCATCGACCGCAACCTGGCGGTGGTCGGCCGCGTAGTGAAAGGCATGTCGCTGCTCTCCTCGCTGCCGCGCGGCCCGAAAGACAACATGGGGGTGTACCACAATCTCAAGCACGCCACGCCCATACTTAAGGAACGTCTGGCCAGCGAGCTGCCCAAGGATCAACGCCTGCCGCTGGAAATCATGAAAACGGACAGCAAGAGTTTCCACCACCTGATCGAGGCAGCGGCACATCGCCACGACGCTTTCTACAAGGTCGGCTCGGGACATATCGGCCTCTGCGCCGTCGTCCCGCCCATACGCTTGATTCCGAACACCGAGAAGAAAACGGATTCGGTTAGCAGAAAGTAAGCCTGGACCATCACCGGATCACTCTGCAAACATTTACAGGCTCGTCCCATAACATCCAATAAAAGAGCCGCCAGCTGCCGCATTTCCCTGACACAAGAGGGGAAATGCCGCAACCGGCGGCTTCAGCTTGTTGTTACTGTACGTTCACGTGAACGTCATCCAACACGAATGACGTTTGCTTCTCATAATCTTCTGAACCCGTAAATTTCAATGTTACGGTCTTACCGATATAAGCTCCCAAATCAACCGTATGCTCACCGTAGCCACTGGCGGCATTCAGATTCGAATACGTCGCAAGCGTTTGCAGCAAATTACCCGAAGCGTCGTACAGTTGGACCTTGAGCGTGTCATAGGCATGTGAGGTCGTGGTTTCGTCAGTATCGACATGCAACCAGTAACCCAATACCGCCTGAGTTGCCGTGGAGGGCAGGCTCACTTGCTGAGAAAGCGTATCTGTATGCGCGGATCCATAACCATCGAGCCAGGCGTCCCATTGTCCCGCATGAGGCGGCTCAGTGCTACCCCCATAGATGACATTGCTCGAGGCCGCCCAGGGGGCCGGATCGGAAGAGCCGTTTTCAAAACCCGGGTTCCCCAAAACCTGGGTTCCGCCGCCGCTGGCGTTCACCGTTACTGACTCGGTGGCGGTATTGGAGACCTGACCGGCGCTGTCGGTCGCCTTGAAAGTAAAGCTGTCGCTGCCGGTGTAATTGCTGGCAGGCGTATAGGTAAATGCACCGGTTGAGGCATTGGTGATACTCGCCATACCATGACTTGGTTTGCTCACCGCGGCAAACGCAAGAGTGTCGCCATCGGTGTCGGAGGCCGAAAGCGTCCCGCTTACAGCCGTATTCTCCGTTGTGGAGACCGAACCATTGCTTGCGACCGGAACAGCATTTCCGCCGCCCCCACCGCTGCTGCCACCACAACTCGAAGGATTAAACACCACATTCAGAACCGGATGGATTTCCACACCGTTAGGTGCCACTCCGTTCTGTCCGTGGATTTCGTCGAAGAAACCAACGCCGGTTATACAGACAGGAACATTGGCATTTTGAAAAGAGGTCGTCGCCGTATAGTGGTTGTCGAACACCTGACGAGCCGTTTGGATATCGCTCAGAAACGGACTGGAACCGCCCACGCAGCTCGGATCCGGGATTTCTGCAATCATCGTATGTCCGTTTCCATCGGACAGCACCATATGATAATCAGAATCACCTTCCAGTTTGTACTGGGTGAGCGTGGCATTCACTGCAAAAACCGTCGTCTCAGTCGGTTGAATACGACTATTGGACGGGTAAGAACTTGGCGTTGGAAGCGCCCCCAACCCGGCAATGGTTGCCGAAGTAACACTATTAAGATTGACCAGACCTGCATCCTGGTCGGTACCGGTTTTGACCGACCAACGCCAGACCCCGCAACTTCCTGTACTGGCGTTGGTTGTAAAGACATGCGGCTCGGCGCCATAAGCTGCGGGCGCGGAAAAGCCCACCTCTGCCATAAAAAACGGAATCGCTGCCGCGAAAACAAACGCAGCAAATTTACGTGCAAACATTCCCATTCCTCCTTGTATGCTCAAAATTCATCGACTTTGTATTAGCGCGTCACCATGGACACGCCCAAAAGCAGTGGAAGAATAGGAATGGGTTGGTTACACGGTCATGAAAGCTGTATTACCAATGCATTACTGAATTATTACCGCACTTTATGACAGACAAAAATGTAGATGAACTAATAAGAAAATCCCTATTTAAAACGGGACAAGATTTTCTTGAAGCCGGGTAAAACCAGTCTTGTTGCTATCAATAATTACGGAACCGTAATCTGTCCAGACAGCAATCACCAGGAACTTGACCGACCGGACAACTGTCTCCTACAGCGCATGCATCATCCGCAAGGATTGGAGGCGAGATGGGAAAGATCAACACACTTATTGGGCGCAAAACACTCACGGTCCTGACCGTCATTGGCTTGGCTTCAGGTGGTTCTGCGTTAGCAGCAACAACGGCGCCCATCTATGTACACATGAACGGACTGAACGACTTTCTGCCCAAGACCGTCTTCGTCAAACCCGGCCAACCGGTTGTCTTCGTCAACCAGGACCAGGGCGCACACTCAATCCATGCCTATGACCCGGTCGGCGGCAGCCACCTGAAGGCCCTGGACGATATGGCGCTGCAAGGCACCCCGGGACCCGGACATGCCGTCCACACCTATAAAGTGACCTTCAAGCACGAAGGCGTGCACTATTACATCTGCACCATACACGCCCATCTTGTATCGGTGTACAAATCCCCGTCGGGCAAGAACTTTGACCTCCCGGCAAAGCGCAAAGGCATGCCCGGATACCGAGGCAGCATGGCCGGCGTCATCGTGGTAACCCGCGAATCCGCACTGCTCAATAGCGATCCGCCCATGACCCATCAGAAGATTCTCAAGAGTTTCTGGGGTAACGGCGACGTCAAAGGCAGCTAGCCGCTTCCTGCCAAACGGCCTATGGCGGGCCTGCTCACGAGACTCGCCGCAAGCCGTAATTGTCGACTTGTTATTTCGCTAGATCCAGCGGCGTACTTTCGCGCAATATTCTTCATAGACGCTTCCGAATGCCTTTCGTAGCTGTGCCTCCTCGAATGGAATAACGATCCAGTTGACGATCGCCAACGGTATTGGCAAAAGAATTAACGACCAAGGCTGAACAAAAGAACCAACAAAACCCAAATAGACAAGAATCAGACTCAAATACATCGGATTCCGTGAAAACCGATAAGGCCCACGGGTGACCAGGCTCGATGACTTGGCATGTGGAATGAAAGTAGTGCGTGCCAAAAAAAACAGGCCGAGACAAGACAGTGCAAGCAGCGCGCCAGAAACAAGCAGCGCAAAACCAATCGCGTGACCGATCCCAACGATTGTCGGCGAATGGATCGTGATAGGAGCCAGAGACTGCAACCCCCAGCCGGCAAGGAACGTAACCGCAAACCAGAGCGGCGGCGGGATATGCATAACAGGGGCTATACGATTACTGATTCTCATGATGTTCCTCGTATCGACCGGACGATGAAGATTAAGCTTCAATAACAGTTTAACCAGCATAGCGAACCAGTCCCATTAATTCGACCCCGGCGCTATTTCTCCCCGTTTAACACACCGCCTGGGAGCCTTGCCGGGCAATGCGGCACGTCCGGCATCGCTTTTCAGGCATTCCCCCGACACTCTTCGACTCGATTCGGGCGCACAATCAATACACAGCGCTTCATGGGCACGGCAGTTGGGGCCACGCTTCTGGCGCGGCCCTGCGCTACCAGCGTAAGCTGTTCAACCGCAAATGCCTTGAAGCCAAAGAACTGCCCTGCCCGGCGTGGCAGACCTAGCAATATAAGGCGCCACGCCTTGAAAAGACCGTGGCCTGTTTCTTGTTCTTCATTCGCTTCGCATCACATGGAATAATTGGGCAATTCAATTTTTTCATGCAGATAACGCCCCATCAAAAGCCGAGGGAAAATGGGCAGCCGCATCAACAGGGTTGCAAAATCACGAACCCTTACCCCGTACTCAGTTTTCGGCACAAACGACGGCACCAGACCTTCCGAATATCTCTGCTTGCGCGCCACGAACGGTTTAAGTCGTTCCTGGTAACGCGTGAGTGCCCGCTTTAGATCACCGGGGTGAGTGTGGATCTCTCCCGCCAACACATAAGCTTCGGCCAGCGCGAAACCCGAACCTTCCCCGGCTATCAGGGACGGACATGCGGCGGCATCGCCAACCAGAGCGACTCTGCCTTTCGCCCATGCTTCCATACGGATCTGACTGATGCTGTCGAAGTAGATGTCATCCACGCGTTCCAGGGCTGACAGGATTGCGCGACATTCCCAGCCCATGTCGGAGAATACTGCCGCCAGCACCGCCTTGCGTTCAGCTCCACTCGCGGGAACTGAACCTGAGAAGTATTCATCCCGGAAAATCATGAAAAAGAGCGTCTTGTCATCACGCACGGGATAACGAGCGATATATCTTCCAGCTGCCGTGTGCGCCACGTACACGCTGTCGTCACGGGGACGATAACCAGCGACCTCAAAGGCTGCGACATGACAACCCATCGGATATTCGAAATGCTCATCGGGCCCGAAGGTGATTTGGCGCACACGTGAATGCAACCCATCGGCCCCGATGACCAGATCCGCCTCACGCTGCGGGGAATGATCGAAACCAACGTGCGCATGAACCCCGTCGTCCTCGACCGCCGCAATGCTATCGCCGAAAATGGTCTCCACCTCCCCACCCATCGCATCGTAGATAGCGGCTGCTATGTCCGCTCGCACCAAGGTCGCAATGCGCTCATGTGTCAGGCGCCGCAAGACCCGCGACGGATAACCCCCACGCCTTCGGCCATGCCGATCCACCATACGGAGTTCTTCCACTTCATAGTGCAGCTCCTTGAGCCTGGGCAGCAGGCCCATTTTTTCCGCGGCATCGTAACCAACACCCCACAGGTTGAGGACATAGCCACCGGAGCGCAGTAC
>CAZPJI010000020.1:7421-15342 GCA_964586925.1 uncultured Gammaproteobacteria bacterium | reverse complement strand
GTACCGGCGATGCCGGCTCCGTTGATGATTACCCTCATAAGCCTTGCATTCCCCCACCGCATCCGCCACTGATAGCATCGGTCAGAACCAGCATCAAAACACTGCCATCAAGTCACTCGAACCACACCTTTCCGAATTCGACTCTGCCCCATTCCCGCTGGCTGTCGAGTATAGTCCCGCGCAGGGACGGTTGTTGGCACCCAGGGTGATTCGTTACGGTGGAGGGGAAGCGCAAACGAGGAGGCACCTATGAGTACATACGTGATTCTGACGCATTTCACGCCGCAAACCGACACCAGTCCGGCACACTTCCGCGACCTTGCCGAGCAGGTGGAGTCGCGCGTCAAGCGGGAGTGCCCGGCGGTAACGTGGAAGGAAAGCTTCTCGACGTCGGGTTCCTGCGACGTGGTCGACATCGTGGAAAGCGACGATGCCGCCGAGGCGCAGAAGGCCGCCATGCTTATCCGGGATATCGCGCATGCCCGAACCGAGACCATGACCGCCACGCCCTGGAAGCACTTCCTGGAGGTGCACTAAAGAAAACGGCCGGGACTGAACCGGCCGTTTCCCGTCAGTCACCACTGCCGGTGCGCATCAGTCGGACGCTCCATTCCCATGCCCCGCCGAGATCACCGGCACGCCCTGGGTCTTCAGGCTCGCGTTGAGGGCCGGGATTTTTTGGCTGCGCAAGGCATCCCAGCGCGCCAACTGCGCCTGGAGTTGCTTGTACAGCTCCGCAAACACCGCTTCCTGCTGCGCGGTGGGCGCCGCGTTCGCGGCTGCGACCGAGTATTCCAGCGACACCAGGCGCATGTTGATCTGCCCGGGGTAGTTCATGAACAGCCACTTCGGCGCGTGCGCCTTGTACTGGAAGAGCTTGCCCGCGATGTCGTCGGCTTCCGCCGCCAGTGACCGCACGCGTGCAGCGACGTCCTTCGTCTTCCCGGCGTCTCCGAGACGCTTCGCCAGGCGCTCGAGCTGGCCGTGCAGGTCGTACAACCCGTTGAACGCGCGGTGGTCGGCGTCGATGGCGTGGTGGATGTCGAGCATCAGCGCGAGCTGCTTGTGCAGGTCCGCGGCGGTCGCCTTCAGCCGGGGATCGAGCTTCACCATCACCGGCTGGCGATAGGTGTGGCCGTCGAGGCTCAGCTCGGCCGTGTAGGTGCCGGGCACCACCGCCGGCGTGACGGGGAAGCCCCCTTCGAACACCGGCTTGACACCCTCGATCGGCGTGGGCGGGTCGTAGCGCAGATTCCAGGCCAGGCGATGGCTGCCGGCGCCGGCGTCGAGCTTGCGGTAATGCTTCTCCGCCGTGCTCGACCACGTGCGGATCACATGGCCGCTGGAATCCACGATCTTGAACGTGGCGCCATCCTTCGCCGCCGTGGGCAGATAGTAGGTCAGCAGTGCTCCTTCTTCCGGATTACTGCCGCTGTCGGGGCCGCCCTTGGCACTGGACAGGTTGGTGCGGATGGCCGTGTCAGGCTTGAACAGCACCGGCTCCTTACCCGCCCGCGTGCCGGCCGCGATCTGCTCCAGCGGCGATATGTCGTCCAGTACCCAGAAGCCACGCCCGTGCGTGGCAACGATGAGGTCGCCGTCCTTGACCGCGAAATCGCGCACCGAGGTCACCGGCAGGTTCAACTGCAACGGATACCAGTGCCCGCCGTCGTTGAACGACACGTACGCGCCGGTTTCCGTCCCCGCGAACAGCAGGCCCTTCTGGCCGGGATCCTCGCGCACGACGTGAACGTAGGCGGGCGCCTCGATCCCGTTGGTGATGCGCGTCCAGCTCCGCCCATAGTCGCGCGTGCGGTAGATATAGGGCGTCATGTCGTCGCTCTTGTGCGCGTTGACCGCGGCGTAGGCGGTGCCGGCGTCGAAGGTCGAGGCGTCGATCAGGCTCACCGTCGCCCACTTCGGCATACCGCGCGGCGTCACGTTCCGCCAATGCTTGCCGCCGTCGCGGGTGATATGGATCAGTCCGTCATCGGTCCCCGCCCAGATCACGCCCTGCTTAACCGGCGACGGTGCGATCGTGTAGACCACGTCGTAGTACTCGGCGCCGACGTTGTCCTTCGTGATGGGACCGCCGGAGAGCTGCTGCTTGGACTTGTCGTCGCGCGTCAGGTCGGGGCTGATCCGGTGCCAGCTGCGGCCCGAATCCGTGCTCTCGAGCACGTACTGCGAGCCCGCGTACAGCACCTTCGGGTCCTGCGGCGAGAACGCGAGCGGCGAGGTCCAGCTGAAGCGGTACTTCACATTCGCGGCCGGCTGGCCCTCGGGATTGTTCGGCCACGGCGTCACGTCCTGCACCTCACCCGTGCTGATCGTGTAGCGGGTCGTGTCGCCGAAGTAGGACCCGGCGTAGACCACGTCCGGGTTGCCGGGTACCGGCACCACGTAGCCGCTCTCGCCGCCGGCGACGTTGTACCAGTTATGAGTCGTGATCGGCCCGAAACGGCTGGCGTTGGCAATGGCAATACTGCCGCGGTCCTGCTGCGCGCCGTAGATGCGGTAGGGGAAGCGGTTGTCCGTGGCCACGTGGTAGAACTGCCCCGTCGGCTGATTCTCCTCGCTGCTCCAGCTCTGGCCGCCGTTGACGGTCACCGCCGCGCCGCCGTCGTTGCCCTCGATGATCCGCTCCGGATTCCGCGGGTCGATCCACATCGCGTGGTTGTCCACGTGCGGCGTCGCGACCTGCTTGAACATCTTGCCCCCGTCGGTGGAGACGTTGAGCTTGAAGTTCAGCACCCAGACCTTGTCCGGGTTCTTCGGGTCGGCGTGGACGCCGAAGTAGTACCAGGGGCGCTGGCGCAGATGCTGATCATCGTTGACCAGCTGCCACGTCTTGCCTCCATCCTCGGAACGATAGAGGCCACCCTTGTGGGCGTTGATGAGCGCATAGACGATGTTGCCGTTCGCGCCCGAGACGGAGACCGAAATCCGGCCCAATGGTCCGGCCGGCAGGCCGTGGCCCTGCAGGTGCGTCCAGGTCTTGCCGCCGTCGGCGGAACGGTACAGACCGCTGCCGGGACCGCCGTTGATCAGGCTCCACGGGGTGCGCCGCACCTGCCACAACGCCGCATAGACAATGCGCGGGTTGTGCGGATCGGCGGCAAGATCGATCGCGCCCGTGTCCTCGTTCTTGTACAGCACCTTCGTCCAGGTCTTGCCCCCGTCGGTGGAACGGAACACGCCGCGTTCCTTGTTGGGGCCGTACACGTGCCCCAGCGCGGCAGCCAGGACGATGTCGGAATTCTTCGGGTCGACAAGGATCCGCCCGATATGGCGCGAGTCGTCGAGGCCCACGTGCTGCCAGGTCTTGCCGCCGTCGGTGGATTTGTACACGCCGTTGCCGAAGGAAATGTCACCGCGCGGCGCGCGCTCGCCGGTGCCTACATATATAACGTTCGAATCTGAAGGCGCGACAGCGATCGCGCCGATCGAACCGATCGGCTCCTTGTCGAAGATGGGATGCCAACTGTTGCCGGCGTCGGTCGTCTTCCAGACCCCGCCGACCACCGCGCCGAAGTAGAACGTATTCGGCTGCGAGGGCACGCCCGCCACCGCTTCCACACGTCCGCCCAGGAACGGGCCGACCAGCCGCCACTGCATGCCCTGGTACAGCGCCTGCGGGCCCGGTGCGGCCGAGGCGATGCCGAACCCCGATGCAAGCAGGGTCAGGAACACGATGAACGAAACGAGACTGCGGCGCAAAACATTCATGCGGGAACCTCCAGGTTGTCTTGATCGTTACGCCGGCATGCGACGCAAACCGATTGTGACACGATTCCAGCAGATACGCGAAGCTGGGAACCGGGTTCGCCCGATTATTCGACGCGCCGCGTCAGCAATCTGTCGAGATGACCCGCGAAGGCCTTTCTGTCACTCTGACTGAGGGGTGGCGGGCCGCCAGTATCCAGGCCGCTCGCTCGCATAGTGTCGAGAAAGTCCCGCATATTGAGACGCGCTCCGATGTTGTCCTTGGTGTGGAGTTCGCCGCGGGGACTGAGTACATGTCCGCCCTTCGCAATGACTTCCGCCGCCAAAGGGATGTCGCTGGTAACCACCAGATCGCCAGCGTTAACCCTTTTGACAATTTCATTGTCTGCGACGTCGAAGCCGGGAGCCACTTGAAGCATCTTGATGACGGACGACGGGGGTACCCGCACGGGTTGATTCGCGACCAAGGTCAAGAGAATCCCCGTACGCCGGGCCGCTCTGAACAAGATCTCTTTTATCACGACCGGACACGCATCCGCATCCACCCAAATTCTCACGTCCCGCCTCCAATATTGCAATGCGAGGCCTGGCCCTCAATCCCCAGAAAACTTGAGCCGCACATTTTCAGGCATTATGCGCCTCTCTGGGTATCCGTGGAAGCGGGCACCTCAGTGCCGAACTCAATTTTTAATTCGTATTCGTAACTGACTGAGAAATTACAAATAAAGGCGATTGGTGAACATCTGTCAGCATATCCTGGGGGAAACCATCTTATGCATATCATGCTTTTTTGTTGACAGCACCTGAACCGTCTGCTATACCCAAGCAACACGAACACGAAGAACGTGGAGGATATTTATGTTCAAGCGTTTTCTTACACCGACGATCGCTGCGGGGCTGATATTCCTGGCCCCGTTAGCGATCGCCGATTCTCATTCATACGGCCTGAATTTGCCGCCGCAACCCGCCGTCGGTTCGTCCAATGTAGCAACAGCCGATTTGCGGGTTTCACATCCCGACACCCAACCCTGTGTCGTACCGCTTTTCCAGAATCAGTCTTTCACCAACTTCACGCCCAAACCGATCGACTACACGCCTCCGAGCAACTGCCCGGCACCCTGGGCCAAAGTCGTTTTCGTCGGTGACTTCTCGGTAACACCCGGCCGGCAATTCGACCGCACTGCATATCTGTTTCTTGGCAATGCCAATATTTTCTATGGGACGACGCCTGAGCCCTCGTCCACGCTGGGGCCTTCATGGGAGGTTCAGCGCGACGTCACGGATTTGAGCTCATTTCTCGAATCACCGCAGACCGGTACGATGAATATCGGCAATGTAGTCAACTCAACTTATACCGGAATCATCAAGGGCAGCGGTTCCTTGTATTTTTATCCGTACCCCCACAGGCACCACGGTCACGAGGAGCACCACCGGCACTCGCAGGACATTCCGAGCCTTGTCATTCCGCTTAACAGTGGCAACGGCCCAGCCTTGCTGCACTCGGGCTCCGACCTTCTGAGCAAGACCCTGACCTTCCCCACCAACATGACCCACCTTTACCTGGACGTCATCGCCCAGAGCCAGAGTGGTGACGAGTTCTGGTATACCTGCGTGCCCGATGACCTTGCAGGCGAGTTGGAGAGCTGTGGAGGAACCGGCTTCCGACAGGTCGAGGTCTTCATAGACGGCTCCCTTGCCGGACTCGCCCCGGTGTCGCCATGGATTTATACCGGCGGAGTGGACCCTTTCCTATGGACGCCTATCCCGGGCGTACAGACGCTGAATTTCAAGCCCTATCGGGTGAACCTGACGCCGTTCGCGGGCGCACTCGATGACGGCGCACAGCACACCGTTGGCATCGCCGTCTACAACGCAAACAACTATTTCCTTGTCTCCGCGAAACTCCTGGCCTTCCAGGATCCCCGGGTGAAGCAATTCAGCGGCGCCGTTCTAGAAGACAACGTGCCCGCGCCCAACCCGACGACATCGAACAGCATCCAGACTGCCGACGGGAACGTCACCGGAACCTTTGGTATAGCATCGAATCCCAGAATCACGACCTCCGGCTACATCCTGACGCCCCGAGGTATGGTTACAACCACGGTGACTCAAAAGTTCGACTTCTCGAACAACCAGACATTCGACATCACATCAAGCCTGTTTGAACAGAACATCGCGGTGACCAACAGCGTAAACACCCTAACGACCCGGTTCGGCGGCGATGGCGACGCCCACATTTCCGTTGCCCATTGGAGCTTCCCGTTATCGATGGATATCACCCTTCAATTCAACGCCGACGGAGTTTCCCAGACCACGCAGTCAGAGCAGCGTTTCGAAAATGTGGAAAGTTCGAATCCGTATTTCCTCGGCGCGCACAGGCGAGGCCTCCTGAACGACATCAAGACCGTCGACACCTTGAACTTCAGTCCAAGCTTCAACTTCCTGGGCCATTCCAATGCCTCAAGCAGCCAGCACTACGAATATGAAACTGGTGCTCGCGGACATCCACTGTGTTACAACCGCACCAACACCTCGGCGTCCAATGCGATCACATCGTCCCAGGACAGCAACACGTGCGATATCTTCACCGATCACGATCATCGAAGGAACCACGGAAAAAGCAACCATCCCTGACGCTTCATCCGCGTAAAGCAAGCAGGGGCTGCGAAAGCAGCCCCTGCTTGCTTACTCGTCTTTGAATCCGGGCGTATACCCCTGGCCGCTCACCAGGATTACCTCCTGTGCTTAAACCCAAGACCAGACGCGATCCCTAGCTCACTTTCTCAGCCTGCCTCCTGTTATTCACCTGCCGCTGCTTGGCGGGAGATGCGATTGAATTCTTCGATATGCTTTTCTATACGCTTCGCGTCGCAAGTTGTACACAGCCAGGGTTTGCGTTTGCCGGTCAGCCGAACCCGTGTGGTCTCCGCACTTTTTACACCGGTTCCAATTGACCGGTTCGCCTATTGGCTTGAACCGGTCGCACGCTACCGACGGCAGCCGTCCGGCGAGTTTGGCCATCTCCTCCATCTTGAATTGGTTGGAAATCAACAAATATTTCAAGCGCGGAAGATCAAGAGATTTTAGTTGCGGCATTCGCTCAAGGAAGCTGAGCGTCTCGGCTGCCTTGACATTGCTCAGCTCCAAATCGACGAGATTCTTCAGATCGCAAAGGGCTTCTATCGGCTCGGCGGACGGCGCTCCGCCGATATGCAGATGCGACAGCTTAGCCAATGCCCCAATCGGCTCGAGGTTTTATGTCGCTCCATTTGATATAGAGCCCTTCCAGCTTCTTTATACCGCAGGCCGCTTCAAATAGCTCCTGTGTCACCTTCGACTGGAACCAAAGCGTGCGAACTTCCGTGAGCGATGGAAGCAGGTCACACCACTCACACACCAGTTCTCTTTGCTTCTTCGCAGGAATATCGGTTTGGGCGCACACCAGGCAAAGCCGATCCCCGCCATCATATTCGGAGGAATATCTGATGATCGGCGGAGGAAAGTTTCGAAGAGGCCGGTGGTACCAATAGCTATGCCACGGCTCGACTATTTCGCCTCGACGAAGAAGCTCGTCTCGCAGCTTGGCGACTCCCCCTTCCGAAGGTTTATCCATATTCGCTCCCTATTTCCCCATCAGCGCCCGACAACGACTGAACATAAGTAGCATCTAAAGCTAAGATCCAAATATAAACAAGAAAAACACCAGCTTGGCTACTGCAGTCTTTTAATCAAATTTCTAAAACAACAGGTGTCATCGTTACGGCATGCCGGTGCGGCAGATTGCTACCAATATCGAGGCAATCGCCTAGACATTGGAGTGTTCCTACAGACAGGCATGTTTATCACATGCTATAAACAAGACCGAATATAAACACCAATCTTGTGGAGGTTCTATGTATTCAATACGAATAAATCCAAGCTTGTGTCTTGCCTTGGGCATTCTGGGCGGCATCATGGGTACCGTCAAAAATGCGAATGCACTGCCGGTATCGGTCTCACCGATTGCGTCCGCTGGCACCACAGCATGCGCATCGGCATGGAGCGCGAGCACGGTCTATACCGGCGGCGACACAGCCAGCGAGAATGGCGTGAACTACAAAGCCAACTGGTGGACACAGGGCGACGACCCGGCCGCACATAACGGCGGTTCCGGCTCCGGGCAACCCTGGACTTCGCTCGGGAGTTGCAACTCCGG
>CAZPJI010000020.1:0-7321 GCA_964586925.1 uncultured Gammaproteobacteria bacterium | reverse complement strand
ACGGCGGTTCCGGCTCCGGGCAACCCTGGACTTCGCTCGGGAGTTGCAACTCCGGCTCCGGTGGCGGCTCCGGTGGTGGTTCCGGCGGTGGCTCCGGCGGCGGCTCCGGTGGCGGTGGATCAACACCTCCCCCTGTCCAAGGCTTTGTGTTCAGCCCTTATAAGGACGCCACCATCAATCTGAACTGGAACACAGACGTCATGCGCACGGCGGTAACTGGCAGTGCCATTCCCCTAGTGGGAGCCGGTGGCCTGATTGCTACCCGCGAGCCAAATCTAAATGCCCTCACTCTGGCTTTCGCCACCGGCACTTGCGGCAGCGAGAACTGGGGCGGGATTTCGGCTCCCAATTTCATCAGCGCCAACATCCAGTCACTGGCTGAGGCCGGCGTGAGCTATATCATCTCCACCGGCGGTCAAGCCGGCACCTTTACCTGCCCCAGCGGCGCAGGCATGGTGCAGTTCATTTCCGCGTACAAGACCCCCTATCTGCTGGGAATCGACTTCGACATCGAAGGCGGACAAACTCCAAGCGAAATCAACGACCTGGTTGCATCCGTGAAATACGCCGAAGACCAGTTCCCTAATCTGCGCTTCTCTTTCACCCTGGCCACGCTGGCCGCTTCGGATGGCAGCTACGGCGGCGTAAACAGCTTGGGCGATGAAGTGATCAGAGCCATCCAGGCAGCGGGATTGCAGAACTACACCATCAACCTGATGGTAATGGATTACGGCTCTGCCGGCCCTAGCGTATGCGTGGTCGCCAATGGCGCCTGCGAAATGGGCCAATCGGCGATCCAGGCGGTCATCAATCTGGAGCATGTCTACAGCATTCCGACCAGCCATATCGAACTAACCCCGATGATCGGCAGGAATGATACCTCCAGTGAAATCTTCACGGCCGCGGATGCTGACACGATTGTCAATTATGCTCTCAGTAATGGTCTGGCGGGCTTGCACTTCTGGTCTCTGGACCGCGATGCTCCTTGTGCCAGCAACACTGGATACGCTTCGCCGACCTGCAATTCGCTCAGCGGCACGACACCGCTGGAATACACTGACAGGTTCCTCGAGGACTTAGCCCAATAACACGCGAAGAACCAAAATCGCGATCGGCCCGGCGGGATATGGATTCCGTCGGGCCGATGCATAAAGAAATTTTCATTTAAAACCCAAGCCGACTAAAGATAGACTCCTTATCCCTATCGTAAAACCCACCAGTCGGTGAAGCTTGAGGCAAAAGGCAAGACCTCGTATCTTGACACTGCATCTCCCATTGTATTCTGCAGCTGACAAAGGATTGGGGGATTAGGCAGACTAAGTTCAGGATAGCGAGCCCGGCTGTTAGTGCATCGAATGCTCGGCCTGCCAACGATTCGCGCGGTGCTTCGCTTCCTCGATCTCCTCAGGCGTCATCTTCCACTTGAGAGCCGCCGCTTGTGCCGAAGCTTGGTAATTGCCTTCGGCTGCCGAAAGCATGAGCCACTTGAGCGCTTTGACATGGTTTTTCCTGACGCCCTGCCCCTTCATATACAGTTCGCCGAGGTTGTAGTAGGCGTTCGCATTCCCCTGCTCAGCAGCCTTGTGGTACCAGGCGGCAGCTTTTGAGAAATCCGTTTGCATGGGCTCGCCTGAGTTGTATAGCGCGCCCAGGGCAACCTGCGCGCCGGCAACGCCTTTCGCGGCTTCCTTGCGGAGCGCTCGAACAGCTGCCAGGTCGCCGTGCGACGCGCGGCGCACTAAATCGACAATCTTCCAGGTCTCTGCGTGGCGTTGCGCCCAGGCAAACTGCGCTGGCGATATCAATGTCTTCAGCTCGACCAGGGACTGCGCAGCTCTTGCGTTGCCTCCGGCTTTTGCGAGGATGAACAGTACAGCCGCTTGCGCCTCATTTTTCGCTACCCCTTGGCCGGTTTCTAGCATCCGTCCGAGGTTCTCTTGTCCGTCTGCATTACCGTGCCTGGCCGCCTGCAGGTAAAGGCTCGCTGCTTGCGCTGCGTTTTGTTTGACACCCTGGCCCTTCGCGTACAAGTCGCCCAGCTTGACCATGGCATCCGTGTTTCCCTGCCTGGCCGCCTGGAGATACCAATAAGCCGCACGCGTGTAATTTTGTTGTAGACCGTCGCCCTTTACATATAGCTGAGCCAAGGCAAATTGCGCGCGCGCATAACTCTGCTCAGCGGCCTTGCGGAACCAGAAGGCCGCCTTCGCATGGTCGGGCGCGATGCAAGAAGCCGTTACCGGCGCTCTCCGGTCCGTATCGATGTATGCGGGGCACGGCGAGGCGTTGGAGCGTCCACCCAGGTAAGCCAAGCCCAGCTGATACTGTACACGGGCATCACCCCGTTCGGCGGCCGCGTGCAGTTCGCCGAAGGTTTCCAGGTCGCCGCCATTCGCCTTCTCATGGATGTCCGCGTGAACCAATTCGCCGGCGGTTCCGGCGAATGCCACTACCACGAGTTCGGGCAGCCAAGCGGCCAGAAACAGCGCAGTGTAAGCCCTTCTGAGCGATTTCGAATGACTCATCCCTCCCCTTCCATGGAGCCCAGTAATCTGGATATTATCTTTGTAAGTATAGTCCTACTTGTTGATCTTTGCGAGCCCCCCGTTTTTCCATAGGGGGAAGGCCACATTTTCCGAGGGATGCTTACGATCTAAGGGAAAATCCGAGGATCATGTTTTTCGTTTTGCCCGAAAAATCGGGCCGCCTCAGACTCTGATGCCCCCGTTCTGTTACTCTTGAGCAGAGCCGTCGGGAGGGCGGGTAATGGAGGCCTACATCCCGCTGTCTTCCGGAATCTCCGGATGGCAAGCCTTCTATATGACCATTGCAGTCATTGCGGCCACGCTTGCGGGACTGATGTTCGTGGCACTGACGCTGCATGCCCAAGCCTTTAAAAATCCCGAGAAAGCCAACCTGCGGCGTGTGGCCGAGCATACCTTTACCGATTTTTACCTGGTCATCCTAGCCGGCCTATTCCTGATCCTGCCGGCAAACTTCCTGGCGGCCGGAGCAATCCTGTTGCTGGTATTCGACGGCATCAGTGTCATGCGATTTGTTCCGGAATTTTTCAACGTGATCTTTTCGGGGCGGGCCATGGATGCTGAACATCGCGGATACGCAATCTCCCGTCTTTCGATATCGCTCGCGGGCCGCTTATTCCTTGCAGCGGCGTCAGTGGAATTGTTTCTGCCGTCAACGATTCAGCTTCTTTCCATGGAGATCGGTTTTTTCGCGGGGACTATTATTCTGTTGGTGAACGCAACACGTAGCGCATGGTTTCTGCTCGTACACGAATTGCCAAGACATACTTGACCAAGATCTGGGGGCAGGCTGAGCTTGACCCCAGATCTCCTCAACAAACTAGGCAACCAGCCCGGCGGCTTGGCCACTGGCCCATGCCCACTGAAAATTGTAGCCTCCCAGCCAACCGGTGACGTCGACCACTTCGCCAATGAAAAACAGGCCAGGCACGTGTTTTGATTGCATGCTGCTGGATGACAATTCGTGAGTATCGACTCCGCCCAGGGTGACTTCAGCCGTGCGGTAGCCCTCGGTGCCACTGGCGACGATGGGCCAATCGTTGAGCTGCGCGCCGATGGCGGCCAGTTCTTTCTCGTTGTACTGGCGCATCGGCTTGCTCGAAAACCAGACTTCGCACAGGCGTTGCGCCAGACGTTTGGGCAGCAGGTCGACAAGCACATTCTTCAGCTCCATGCCAGGTTGCGTGCGACGTTGCGCATGAAGCCAATCGGCAGCCTCGGTGTCCGGCGCCAGGTTGACGCGCAAGTCATCGCCCGGCTGCCAGTATGAGGAAATCTGCAAGATGGCCGGGCCGCTGATGCCGCGGTGGGTAAACAGCATCCCGGCGCGAAAAGCCTGCTTGCCGACCCGTGCAACGACCTGCGGGAGACTCACCCCCGAAAGACCCTCGTAGTGTTGCTGGTGTTTGCCGCTTTGTATCAGGGGCACTAGAGCGGCGCGTACCGGAAGCACCTTGTGACCGAACTGGCGGGCGATGTCGTAGCCGAAGCCGCTGGCACCCATCTTGGGAATGGACAAGCCGCCGGTAGCGATGACCAGCGATTGCGCCTGGATCTCGCCTAATGGCGAGCTTGCGCTGAAGCCGGTGTCGGTCTTGCGCAGATCGCCGACGCTGCAGTTGGTCTCGATGCGCACGCCGGCGTCGACGCATTCGTCGAGCAACATGCGCACGATCAGCTTGGATGACACATCGCAGAACAACTGCCCAAGCTCTTTCTCGTGATAGGCAATCTGATGCTTTTCCACCAGGGCAATGAAATCGGCCGGCGTGTAGCGTGCCAGCGCCGACTTGGCAAAGTGCGGATTGGCGGAAAGGTAATTAGCCGGGGTCACGCCAAGATTCGTGAAGTTGCAGCGCCCTCCACCCGACATCAGAATCTTTTTCCCGACCCGGTTGGCATGCTCGGCCACCAGCACGCTGCGCCCACGCTGTCCGGCAGCGATGGCACACATCAGCCCGGCGGCACCGCCTCCGATGACCAATACATCCACCTTCATGCTGCCTTCGCCCGCGTGTCGTCGTAACGCGGCATTATCGCGCAACAACAGCCAATGGAGCAGATTGAGTCAACCTCGCTTCTTCACGAACCGCACGAACCGCACCAATCGCAGCAGATTGGGGGGCAGGGTTGCCTTTTGATCGCCGATAGGCAAAAGGCAAGCCCGACTTGAAACTCGAAAACTGAGGAAGCTGAGCGCGTGCGCAAAACTCGTGCGGCCAATTACACCAAGACAGGCCCGTCCCCTATTGCTGGCTACGGCTCAGCATCCATCGCGACTTCGTAGGTTTCCAGGTGCAGTTGCGTAAGTCCCGCCGCGGAAATTCCCTCATCTCGTACTCCCGACGGCCCGGCAACCGCTTCCATCTGTTCCCGGGTCTCCCACAGCGATAGGATTACGACCTTGCCGCTTTCCGCATCGGTGAGCAGGTAATAGCCCTTGAACCCGGGCTGTGCACGAGCGCTGGGCAACTGCTGCTCGGCAAGACGGATGACGCCGTCGAATCCCTCGGAGCCGGCCTGGGCTGTGATCACGCGCGCAAACATATCTCTCCTTACGGCTCGCACTTCTTTGAAGCAGTGCCCCACAGTGTCACATGACCAACTGAAATCCGCACGTCAATGCTACCGCGCGAGACCTGCCCCCAATTCGCGCACAAGCTAGGCGCGCGTCTTTCTCAAAATGTATTACTCGCCCCCCATGCCCTACTAATTATCAATTTCGCTGAGCGTCAGCCCTTGCCCCGCATGATCTGGACTGTCCGGTTACAGCGTCTTGCGACAACTCTTTCGAACTGGTCGTATACGGCCTTGTCCCCGAAGCGGTCGGCGAACTCCTCCCGGACGCGCTTGGCTGCAGCAGGCATGCGATCCGACATATCGAGGAGCCGGCGTTCTACCTCCGGCGCCCGATAGCCGATCTCCCTCGCAAACGTTCGCCATGCCTCCCGGCCAATACGCTCCGGCTCTCCTTCGCCCCCGACGTAGAATGCCATTGTCCGCGTGTAATTCGCATTCGCGGCTTTGTTGAGGAAATCGATCGAAACGAGATCGTAAAAGGGCGCCAGCACGGGCAATGCACGATTCTGCCCGTAAAGCAGCGCGAGATTCTTCCCGTGCCCATCGAAGTTGCCGCTCAGGTAATTGAATATCTGCCAATCCAGCACCCGGCCGGTTTCCGGGATCGGCGTCGGCGAATGCTCGCGCAACGACTCGAACACATCGGCCAACCCGGGGCCGCCATCTTCTTCGTACTTCACCATCGTCTCGTAACCCAGTGCCTGAATGAAGTCCTCCTGATGCAGACGGTGAAGCGTCCCCGCATCGTCCCGGTAGCGATCGTAACGTTCGATCAGAAGGCAGGGTCGCTGACTACGGTTATCGCTGCTGCGAAACCGGCAATCCACGACCTCCAGCCCGAGCTTCCTTGCTAATTCCAGCGTCGCGTACTCGGCGAAGCAGACATGCTGCACGGTCTCGAATTTCAGGATATGGCTTGAAGGATGAAGCCGGTCGGGCCGGAAAAACCTGTCACCCTCGACGATCACGGGAAGCTTTTCCTGCGCCCCGGCGAGTGAGAACCGACGGGACTCACCGAGAATTTCCGTCGATGCGGCGCCACGCGAGTCGATAATGCGAGTCACTTCCTCCGCGGATAGCTCGGCGGGCAGCCCTTTCTGCCCTTCGTCCGGCAGCTCCTCGCCGGACACGATGCTGAGGGCACCGGCACAGTCCTCACCAATAGCGAACAGCAGGGCCGCATCATCGTCGGGGTCGATGCGCAGCTGCCTGCACACCGCCAGGCGACTTCGGCCTTCGGGAAGGAGCCCTTGGAAGAATCCGTGCGCGTTAACCTCATTTTCGCCCAGACTCAATGGCAGTTGAAGCGAGATGGGGAACCCGCCGGACAGCCATTCAGGTGCGTAACAGAAGTACAGAATTCCGCGCCGGTCCGATCGCAGCCCGCCCACTCGTTGGTCTTCGTACCAAACCGAGCCGTGCCGGGGTTTCATCGAGGCCTCTCCTGCTGGCCCCCTGTCCGCATTCGGTCACGGAGAATTCTCTCCGCATCTTCGCGGGGAACCACGAGCATCTCCAACCCCAACGCCCGAAGGGCTTTCAGGACGCGGCCCAGCGAAGCATTTTCCTTGCCTCGTTCGAACTCGGACAAAAACCGCAGCCCCAAGTGGGCGCCGGCAGAAATTTCCGCCAGAGTCAGCCCCGCAGACTTGCGGTGAAATCGGGTGAGATTCCCTAGCTCTGCCGGTGTGCGCACACGCCCGTAGCGGTTTCCACCGTGGTTTTCCTGGTTCGGAAAGTCTGCAGCCATACGGCCTCCAATGCGCAACAATTTTCCCGATTCGGAAATAATGACGCAAATTCAATCAAAAGTAAAGAAATTTTACCGCTTCGGAAATAATGGGGCAAAACCCGCAAACACCGGCGAAATTTTACCGTTTTGGAAAATCGGCTAAAGCAGGGAGCCAACCCAAGCGAAGAGGACGTTTGTTACCCACGGGGCAGCCCTGAACAGAATATCTTTGACCACCGCCGGATATGCGTTCAAGACGCGACCTTTATTTACTTATCCGCTACACAGAGAAGGCATAGGGTCAAGTCTCGCATTGTTACATGATCAACTGCAATCCGCACACCAATGCTAGCGTGCGAGACCCGACCCCAACTCCCGTGGAAACGGGTCTGCCTCAATCTGACCCCGAATCCCTCGCTTGCGGCAATGTGGGAACTGATCCCGGAAATCCATACGCCAACTCTAG
>CAZPJI010000019.1:0-37992 GCA_964586925.1 uncultured Gammaproteobacteria bacterium | reverse complement strand
GCAATCAATTTTGCGGCGAGCCCGGGACGCGCGGGCAGGCCGATGACGGCGAGTTCGGCTTCGGCGGCGCTGGAGGCAATGCCCACGACGGGCGGCGCGCCTTCCAGCGGCGTATGCTGCACCATCGTGCCGGCGTCGGGTTCGAAGGTGGAACAGACGCGCAGCGGCACTTCGTGCGCGGCGGCGTAGTCCACCGCCTCGATCGCCAATACCTTGGAGCCCAACCCGGCGAGTTCGAGCATTTCCTCGCAGTGCACGCGGTCGAGGCGCCGCGCCTCGGGCTCGATGCGCGGATCGGCGCTGTAGACGCCGGCGACGTCGGTGTAGATGCAGCACTCTTCTGCGCCGAGTGCGGCGGCCAATGCCACGGCGGTGGTATCGGAGCCGCCGCGGCCCAGCGTGGTGACGGCGCCGTCCTCGCTCATGCCCTGGAAGCCGGTCACGATGGCGACGCGTCCGGCCGCGAGCGCCTTATTTACGCGACTCACGTCCACGCCGAGGATGCGGGCTCGGCCCGCGTTGCCATCGGTGATGATTCCTGCCCCCACGCCGGTGAACCCGACGGAGGCGATGCCTCGCTTCGCGAGCGCCAGTACCAGGCGAGCGACACTGTTCTGTTCGCCGGTAGCCAATAAAAGATCGAGGGCCGCGCCGTCCTCGCCCAGGGCGGCGGCCTCGGCGAGCAGGCGATCGGTGTCGCCGGCTGCGGCCGAGACCACGACGACGAGGCCGTGGCCGCCGTGGGACTCGCTGGCCACCTGGTCGGCGACGCGGTCGAGCACGCTCATGGAGGTGCCCCCGAACTTCAGTACCCGCACGGGTTTCGGCGGGGGCGTCGTGGAGCCGGGGGCCCGGTTCATGGCATCAGGGCCCTAAAGAGTGGGAGCGGTCGTCTCGACCGCGATTTACCGGACTGGATTCCGGATCGAGTCCGGAATGACGAAGGTGGTTGCTCTCCCGCCAGAGCGTCGTCCCGGCGCAGGCCGGGACCCAGTCCAAGGGAGTATCCCGCCTGCAACGCGGGATTCGTTGCCTTACTGGATTCCGGCCTGCGCCGGAATGACGTCGGAATGACGACCGTTTTGTGCATCCACTGTGTTGGAACGGCCGCGCAGTTCACGGTGGTTTATTGCTTTAATTGGGTCGCGACCCAGTCGCGTACGCTTTCGAGCGCGGCGTCGAGCTTGTCGGGCTCGCTGCCGCCGGCCTGGGCGAAGTCGGGGCGTCCGCCTCCGCGGCCGCCGACCTGTTCTGCGACGCTGTTTACCAGCTTGCCGGCGGGGACTTTCTTGCTGACGTCCTTGGTGGCGCCGGCGGCGAGGCGCACCTTGCCACCATCCACCGAGCCGAGCACCACGACGCCGGAACCGAGCTTGTTCTTGAGCTGGTCCACGGCATCGCGCAACGCGCCGGCATCGGCGCCGTCCACGCGTGCGGCGATGACCTTGAGGCCCTCAACTTCGACCGCCTGGGAGGCCAGGTCGCTGCCCTGCCCGCTTGCGAGCTTCGCGCGCAACGCGCTGAGTTCTTTTTCCAGTTCGCGGGTGCGGGCGACGAGCTGCTGCGTGCGGATGACGGCGTCGTCACGTCCGGTCTTGAGCACGGCGGCCACGGCATCCAGTTTTTCCTGTTCCTCGCGCACGTATTGGAGCGCGCCGTCGCCGGTGACCGCCTCGATGCGGCGGATGCCGGCGGCGACGCCGGATTCGCTGACGATCCGGAACAGGCCGATGTCGCCGGTGCGCGAGACGTGCGTGCCGCCGCACAGTTCGGTGGAGAAGTCGCCGAACTTCATCACGCGCACGGTGTCGCCGTACTTCTCTCCAAACAGCGCCATGGCGCCGAAGTCGATGGCTTCGTCGTAGCTCATCTGGCGTACGTCGGCATGGACGTTGCGGCGAATTTCCTTATTCACCATGTCCTCGATCCACGTCAGCTCTTCGTGCGTGACCGGCTGGTTGTGCGAGAAGTCGAAACGTAAACGGTCGGGCGCAACAAGCGAACCCTTCTGCGTGACGTGGTCACCGAGCACCTTGCGTAGCGCGGCGTGCAGCAGGTGCGTAGCGGAATGGTTGCCGACGATCGCCGCGCGGCGCTCGGCGTCGATCTTCGCCTCGACGGCATCGCCCACCTTCAGCGTGCCTTCTTCGAGTTTTCCGATGTGCAGGTGCGCGGCACCACGCTTCTGCGTATCGGCGACGACGAAGCGCACGCCCTTGGCTTCCAGCACGCCGGTGTCCCCCACCTGGCCGCCGGACTCGCCGTAGAACGGCGTATTGTCGAGGACGACTATGCCTTCTTCGCCCGCCTTCAGTTTCTTGACCGGCTCATCGCCGCAGAATAGCGCCGTGACGTTCGCGCTCTGGGCGATGTAGTCGTAACCGGAAAACTCCGTAGCCTCGTCCACTTCCAGCTTGCGGCTGTAATCGGCGCCGAACTTGCTCGCCGCCCGCGCGCGTTCGCGCTGCTTTTCCATCTCGCGCTCGAAGCCGGGCATGTCCACCGTGAGCCCGCGCTCGCGCGCGAGGTCTGCAGTGAGATCGGCGGGGAAGCCGTACGTGTCGTAGAGCTGGAATACCACTTTCCCGCTCAACGGCAAATCTAAAGAGTCCTTTGCCATTGCTTTAAGCTGAATATCAGCAGAAACATCTGCGGCCACTTTATTTAGCTGTGACTCTACTTTCCTAACGTCAATATTTGGTGCGAGCACCACATAGTGGTTGTCCGTCTGTCGGCGCTCTGAATCATGAGCTGCCAATGCATGAAGATGTTTTCGAAAATCTTTGTCAACAGAGCTTAGCGCGATATTTGCCGTCTTATACGCTTTTATAAACAAGTAAGTTGCACGATTTCCGCCTTCAGATATATAACGCGCGGACTCCCAGTCACTTCCGGGGAAACTCAGATCCTCAAACTTTGTATTTTCTATACTCTCAGAAAAGTCTCTGAGAAAACGGCGCCTAGCACCCAGCTCTTCCTCCAAAATAATCATGCCGCGACTTAAGGTTTCGGCGAAGCGCTCTTCCTCGTGCAGGATCGCGCTTTCGATGTCATTCTCGCCCTTGGCGAGTTCGGGATAGGCGTCGCCCATCTCCGCGACCAGCGGCCTCACCAGCTTGTAGAAGAATGGCTTGTCCTGACCGAGCTGGTAGCCGTGGCGGATGGCGCGGCGCATGATGCGGCGCAGCACGTAGCCGCGGCCTTCGTTGGAAGGCAGCACGCCGTCGGCGATCAGAAATGAGGTGGCGCGGATGTGATCGGCAATCACTCTCAGTGAATTCGCCTTGACGTCTTTCGTACCGACGGCCTCGGCAGCGGCATTTATCAAGCGCTGGAACAGGTCAATCTCGTAATTGGAATGCACGCCCTGCAGCACGGCGGCGATGCGCTCCAGGCCCATGCCGGTGTCCACGCACGGCGCCGGCAGCGGCGTCATGTGGCCCTCGGCGTCGCGGTCGTACTGCATGAACACGAGGTTCCATATCTCGATGTAGCGGTCGCCGTCCTCGTCGGGCGAACCGGGCGGGCCGCCTGCCACGTCCGGACCGTGGTCGTAGAAGATTTCCGTGCACGGGCCGCAGGGACCGGTGTCGGCCATCTGCCAGAAGTTGTCGCTCGCGTATTTCGCGCCCTTGTTGTCGCCGATGCGCACGATGCGCTCCGCCGGCACGCCGACCTCGTCCTTCCAGATGGCGTAGGCCTCGTCGTCGGTCTCGTAGACGGTGACCCAAAGCTTTTCGGCGGGCAGCTTGAAGACATCGACCAGCAGCTCCCACGACCAGACGATGGCATCGCGCTTGAAGTAGTCGCCGAAGGACCAGTTGCCGAGCATCTCGAAGAAGGTGTGGTGGCGCGCGGTGTAACCGACGTTTTCCAGGTCGTTGTGCTTGCCACCGGCACGCAGGCAGCGCTGCACGTCGACGATGCGCGGCGCGGCCGGCTTCTCGAGGCCGAGGAAGGCGTTCTTGAACTGCACCATGCCGGAATTGGTGAACAGCAGCGTCGGATCGTTCGCGGGCACCAGCGAGCTGGAGGGCACGACCTTGTGGCCGCGCTCGGCGAAGAAATCGAGAAAAGCCTGGCGAATGTCCTTGGTATCCATTTAAGCGTCGATCGAGAAAGAATGGTTTGTGACTCTATTATCCATGGCTTGCCTACTGGTCGGCCGCGAGACACGCAATTGCGTATGCCTTCATTGCGGGGTCGGCGCTCACCAACTCCAGCGCTTCCATTTTGCACTGTGCGACCAGCATCCGGTCGAAGGGATCGCGATGGTGCAACGGCAACGCGCCCGCCTGTTCGCCGTGCCCGAACCGGATCGGCAGATGCACGAAGCCTTCCTGCTCCACCGCTGCATCCAGGCCGTCCGGCGCTTGCAGTTTGCCAAGCATCCGCTTGATCGCAATTTCCCAGCCGGTAACGGCGCTCACGAAAACCCGATTAGTAGGGTCCGCAATGGCGTCCCGGGCCCCGGGGCCCAGCTTCTCGTCATCGGCCAGCCACCAGAGGAAAGCGTGCGTATCGAGGAGCAGCCGCCTCACCGGCCGCCCTCGAAGTCGGCGATGACTTCGGGCGGTGTCTCGTCGAAATCCGCGGCCATGACGATCTTCCCGGCAAAGCGTCCCGGCTTGCGCGGCGAGATTCTTTCCCGGTGAGGCAGCAAATCAAGGTAGGGCTGGCCGGCCCGCGCAATAACAATGCGCTTGCCCTGCCACGCCAAGGCGCCCAGTTTCGATAACTGGGATTTCGCATCATGCATATTGACCTGGATCTCGTCTTCGTTGCCGGTTTTCACGTCTTTCAGCCAATTTAGCTAAACTAAGCTAAGCTTAGCTTGTTGCGCTAAACATAGCAAGCCGGATCAACCTTCGTCGATGTCGCCGCGCAATACGCGGGCGATGTGCGCCGCGGAAAAGCCGCGCCGCTCGAGAAAGCGCGCCTGGCGCGCCCGTTCAGCATACTCAGTCGGCAACTCGTCACCGAAGCGGCGGCGGCGCGTTTCCTCGGCCCGGGCCGTCCAATGCGCGTCGTCGTTGGTCTCTTCCGCGGCCGCCAACTGGGCATCGAACGCCTCGGCGTCCACGCCGCGCTGAGACAGTTCGCGGCGGATGCGCGCGGGGCCGTAGCCCTGGCGCAAGCGCATGCTGATGAACTGTTCGGCGAAACGCGCTTCGTCGAGCGCGCCCATGTCCTGCAAGCGGTCAAGGGCGCGTTCGACGTCCGCGGCTTCGAAACCGCGGGCGGCGAGCTTAACGCTCAGTTCCGCGCGGCTGTGCTCGCGGCGGCCGAGCAGGCGCAGGCCCGTTTCGACCGGGTCCTGCTCCGCCGGCTCATTCCCCGGTTTCGGCAACCGGCTCCGCCTCGGAATCCTTGCTCGCGGCCGCCTTCGGCAGCAGCTTCTCGCGCAGGGCCTGCTCGATCTCCTGCGCCATTTTCGGGTTGTCCTTGAGGAACTGGCGCGCGTTGTCCTTGCCCTGCCCGATGCGCTCTTTCTGGTAGCTGTACCAGGCGCCGGACTTGTCGACGAGCCCCTGCTCGACGCCCATGTCGATCAACTCGCCTTCGCGCGAGCTGCCCTCGCCGTAGAGGATGTCGAACTCGGCCTTCTTGAACGGCGGGGCCACCTTGTTCTTGACCACTTTCACGCGGGTCTGGTTGCCGATGACTTCGTCGCCCTTCTTGATCGCGCCGATGCGGCGGATGTCGAGGCGCACCGAGGAGTAGAACTTGAGCGCATTGCCGCCCGTGGTGGTCTCGGGATTGCCGAACATTACGCCGATCTTCATGCGGATCTGGTTGATGAAGATGACCATGGTGTTGGAACGCTTGATGTTGCCGGTGAGTTTCCTCAGCGCCTGGCTCATGAGACGCGCCTGCAGGCCGACGTGCGAATCGCCCATCTCACCCTCGATTTCGGCGCGCGGCGTGAGCGCAGCGACCGAGTCCACGACAACGATGTCCACGGCGCTCGAGCGCACCAGCATGTCGGTGATTTCCAGCGCCTGCTCGCCCGTATCGGGCTGCGAGACCAGCAGGTCCTCGGTGTTCACACCGAGCTTTTCGGCGTAGGTCGGGTCGAGCGCGTGCTCAGCGTCTACAAAGGCTGCGGTGCCGCCCAGTTTCTGTGCCTCGGCGATCACCTGCAAAGTCAGTGTTGTCTTGCCCGAGGATTCCGGTCCGTAAATTTCCACCACACGGCCACGCGGCAACCCCCCCACACCCAGGGCCAAATCCAGGCCCAGCGAACCGGTAGATATAACTTCCACGTCACGCACCGCGCCGCCGTCGCCGAGACGCATGACCGAGCCCTTGCCGTACTGCTTCTCGATCTGCCCGAGTGCCGCCGCCAGCGCTTTCTTCCGATTTTCATCCATACCTGATTCGTCCCCAAAACAACGTGTATCTCGCGCCCATTATTTCATATGGCGGGGTCAGGAACATGGCCGGTTTTAGCCCGGAAATTTCATGAATTCGCGCGATGATCACGCAGCATAGTGGTTTCACAAGGGATTTTGTGAAGGCGTGCCGTATCGGTGATTACGGCCAACTGAACAAAATTCCTTGTGGGATCAATAGGCAAGCGAGGGCGTGCGCATTCATGAAATTTCCGGGTTAAAGCACCCGGTAGCGCGATTGCGCCCGCTCGCTCACGACCAGCGAGAACCCGTGGTAGTGCCACAGCACCGGGTTCGGCATGGTCACGGACGGCTCGCTGCGTATGCGCCGGGCCAGGGTCATGTGGGCCCGGAAGCGCTCGGTGCCCCGGCGCCATTCGACCCCTTCCGTACGCAACGCACGCCGCAGCTCGCGCACGCAGCGGGTCAGCGACTGCGGGGTGTGCCGCGGACCCAGCCACAGCACCCCGGCCTTCCCGAACGTGCCGAAACAATCCAACCGGAGCAGGCCCGCGGGCGGCTCCACCGCCGCCATGGCCCGCTGGATGCTCGGCAGGCCCTCGCGCGGCTGGTCGCCCAGGAACACCAGGGTCAGATGGTAGTTGTCGCGCGGCACCGGCCGCCCACCGGAGGCTTCGACGGCGGCATGCGAGGCGGCGCGCACTGCCCGGCGCACGCCCTCGCCGGGCCACAGCGCGACAAACAGCCTCAACCGTCTCGGACTGTCGTCGTCAGTCGTCACGCAGTACGCCCCGCAGCGCGCAAAGGACCGTGGCGCGGCGCACCGCCTCACGGTCGCCGGGAAATTGAAACTGCTGGGCTAAAGTCCCGTCGGCAAGATCGGCCCAGGCGATCCATACCGTGCCCACCGGCTTCTCCACGCTGCCTCCCGCGGGCCCCGCAACGCCGGTCACCGCCACAGCGCAATCGCCGCCGAGTCGCTCGAGCGCGCCCTCGGCCATGGCGTGGGCCACCGCCTCGCTCACCGCGCCATGCGTATTAAGCACGTGCGGGTCGACACCCAGCAGCCGGTTCTTCAGTACATTGGAATAACTGACGACGCCACCGCGGTACCAGTCGGAGCTCCCGGCGATATCGGTGAGGCATTTGCCGATCCACCCGCCGGTACACGATTCGGCCGTCACCAGCGTGTAGCCACGGCTGCGGCAGCGGCTCTCGACACCGCGGGCAGCGCGGTACAGTGCCGGATCGTCATGCGTATTGCTTTGCGCATTCATGATTGTCCTCCCGCCGCGGCGGGTCTAGTAACATGACCCGCCAAGCTGTTCGGCAAAGAAATTGTAGATGGCTTCCGCCTTTAGTGTAGTGTTTCGTAATTCCTGGTACTTTCAGCGAGCCGCTGCAGGTTGGATGCAAGGCGCGTGCGCGCAGGAAGGGTTATTCCCTTTCAAGCGTGCGCAACGCCGCAGCCGGCCTGCAGCGACTCGCCCGGAGGGAGCCCTCCACAAGCGCCAGCTCTGCGTTGCAGCGCTTGCCAAGGGCGCCGACCATTGCCGGCGCTCTGCGCCTTGATCTGACGCTTGTGGAGGGCTCTGAAAGTGCCAGGAATTACGAAACACCACACTAGCGCACATACCCCCATGATCGAGCAGTACCTCGGCATCAAGGCCGAGCACCCCGAAGAGCTGCTGTTCTACCGGATGGGCGATTTTTACGAGCTGTTCTATGACGACGCGCGCCGCGCGGCGGACCTGTTGGACATTACCCTGACCACGCGGGGCGAGTCCGCCGGCGCGCCGATCCCGATGGCCGGCGTGCCCGTGCACTCGGTGGACGGTTATCTCGCGCGCCTGCTCAAGCAGGGCGAACGCGTGGTCATCGCCGAGCAGATCGGCGAGCCCGGCGGCAAAGGGCCGATGCGCCGCGAGGTCACGCGCGTGCTCACGCCTGGCACCGTGATCGAGGAAGGCCTGCTCGACGAGCAGCGCGCGGCCGTGGCCGCCGCGGTGCACGAGCGCGACGGCACCTGGGGCCTGGCCCTGCTGGACCTGGCCGCCGGCGAGTTGCGCGTGGCCGAGTTCGACAGGCGCGATGCCTGCCTGTCCACGCTGGCCGCGGCCACTCCCGCCGAAGTGCTCTACTCCGAAGACCGCACCCTGCCGCCGCTGAACGGCATGACGCGCAGGCGTCCGCCGTGGCACTTCGACATCGATTCGGGCCGCAAGGCCGTGCTGCGCCAGTTCGGCGTCCGCGACCTGGCCGGACTCGACGCCGAAGACCTGGGCATTGCGCTGGGCGCGGCGGGTGCCCTGCTCGTCTACGCGGGCGACACCGGCCGCCGGAGCCTGCCGCAGCTCGACCGCCTGATCCGCCAGCGTAGTGGCGAAGGCCTGCTGCTTGACGAGACCACGCGGCGCAACCTGGAACTCGAGGACAATCTCGCCGATGCGCGGGGCCCGACGCTGCTCGGCGTCATCGACGCAACGTTCACGCCCATGGGCGCGCGCCGGCTGCGCACCTGGCTCCGCGAACCGCTGCGCAACCGTGATGTTCTGGAAGCCCGCTTCGACGCGATCGATCAGCTTGGAGACAGCGGTGCGATCGCACCGCTGCGGGAAAGGCTGCGAGGCCTGGGAGACGTGGAGCGCATCCTCACACGCGTCGCCCTGAACACGGCGAACCCGCGCGACCTGGGCCGCCTGCGCGAAGCCTTGCGGCGCATCCCGGAATTGCAATCGGCGCTACCGTCCGAGCCGGCGGGACGACTGGCCGCCCTGCAGGGCGAGCTGGAGCCGCATGCGGAATTACACGCCGAACTCGACCGTGCGTTGACCGAGGAGCCACCGGCGCTTCTCAAGGACGGCGCCGTGATCGCCAGCGGCTACGACGCCGAATTGGATGAAGCGCGCTCGCTCGACGCCGACGCCGGCGCGGAAATGCTCGCGCTGGAGCAGCGTGAGCGCGAACGCTCGGGGCTGAACAATCTCAAGGTCGGCTACAACCGCGTGCATGGCTACTACATCGAACTGTCGCGGCGCGACGCCGATAAAGCACCGGAGGAGTACACCCGGCGCCAGACGCTGAAGAACGCCGAACGCTATGTGACCCCCGAGCTCAAGCGCTTCGAGAATGCCGTACTCAGCGCGCGCGAGCGTGCACGCAGCCTCGAGCGTGCCTTGTTCGCGGGACTCTGCGAAAAGATTGTCGGGGAGCTTGCATCGCTGCGCCGGCTGGCGCTCGCCCTGGCGGAGCTGGATGTGCTCGCGGCACTGGCCGAACGGGCCCGCGTGCTGAACTGGACGCGCCCCGCGTTCAGCGACGAGCCGGGCATTCACATCGAAGGCGGCCGGCACCCTGTCGTCGAGCAGGCACTGGATGGGCCGTTCATCCCGAACGACCTCGCGCTCGACGACGAGCAACGCATGCTCATCATCACCGGCCCCAACATGGGCGGCAAATCCACCTACATGCGCCAGAACGCACTCATCGTGCTGCTGGCCCACATCGGCAGTTTCGTCCCGGCGAGTGCCGCACGCATCGGCCCCGTGGATCGCATCGCCACGCGCATCGGCGCCGCCGACGATCTCGCCCGTGCGCGTTCGACTTTCATGGTGGAGATGGTGGAAACCGCGCGCATCCTGCACACGGCCACACCGCAGACGCTGGTGATCATGGATGAAATCGGACGCGGCACGGGGACCTACGACGGCATCTCGCTGGCGCGTGCCGTCGCCGAATCGCTCGCCGTCCGGCAGGCAATGACCCTGTTCGCGACGCATTACTTCGAATTGACCGATCTGCCGGAAAGCCTGCCCAGCGTCGCTAATGCGCACGTTGAAGCACGCGAACACGAGGGCGGACTGGCCTTTCTCTACGGCGTGCGCTCCGGGCCCGCGCGCCAGAGCTACGGCCTGGAGGTGGCAAAACTCGCCGGTGTGCCCGAACGCGTGATCGAACGCGCCCGCATCTATCTTCGCGAACTGGAATCCCGCCGCCACGCTCCCGAGCCCCAGGCGGATCTGTTTGCCGAAGAACCGGCGCCGCCCGCGCCCGCCATCGATCCACTGCGGGAGCGGCTGGATGCGATCAACCCTGACGATCTCAGCCCGCGCGAAGCGCTGGATCTGGTTTACGAGTTGCTCAAGCTTCTGCGCGAATGAAGCGCACGACACGATCGATGACGCGCCGGTTATAGACCAGCCCCAGGTGGATGGTGTCGTAACGCAGACTTTCGGCGGCCCCTTCCAGTCCCGTCTCATCCAGGGACACGATGCCGTCGCCGGCCTCCAATTCGGGTGACAGAAAGCGGCCAATGCCGATATTGCGGGTCCCGACAATGACGGCCACCCGCCCCGGCGGAACGACCGGGCCTTCCAGCCCACGGGTCAGCCAGTCAGCGGCCTTGCCCAGGACGAATTCTCCACCCGGCAACTGCAGAGTGCGCCGGGCCACGCCGCTCCCACGCAGAGGCGAGCCCAGAAGCACGGCACGCCCCTGCCACTCCGGGGCTCGCGCAATCGCAGCCAGGGCCAGCAGCCCGCCAAAACTGTGCGCAACAATATGCAGGTCGGGCATGGTTCTCAAGCGCCCGGCCAACCGTTCAGCGACCGCTTCCGGCTCTTCGGTGCGACTGTAGTAACGGAAGCGGCGCAGGCGGATGGAATGGCGGGCCATACCCAATGCGAGACCGAATGCTTCATGCCCGCGCAGGAACATGCCGTGTACGAACAAAGCCTCGAGCGGTTTGCCACCCGACTCAAATGCCGTACCATCATCACTGCTGCGTCCCTCATATGACTGCATTGGCTGTACCGTCGTCACAATCGCTCTCCATTATCGAACTCTGTCTTTCACCGGGCCGCGGAGGCCTGGAAGGCTACGCTGCCAGTCTAGTTAACGATCTCGAATCCCGCGGCCACCATGTCCGGGTGGTGAGCCGCCCGGACAGCGAATTCGCTCTCCGCAGCAATCGTACCCCGGCACTGACGCTGACCGGCTCCCGTTATTATCCGCTGGCGGGTGCGCGCAAGCTTGCACGGCTCGCAAAAGACGCCGATGTCATCCACATTCACCGCAGCGCGGACTTGCCGCTCGCAGCCATGGCCAAGCTGCTGAGCCGCAATCACCCGGCCCTGGTCTACAGCCGCCACATGGCGATCACCCGCAATCGGCGCAAGAGCCTGATGCATAGACTCATGTTCCGGCAGGTCGACATGCTGCTGGCGATCACCGCGCAAGTTGCTGCCGCGGCTCGTGTGCGCCTGCCCCTGCCGGCAGCTCGTATCCGCCACCTCGCTCCGGGCGTGGATCTCTCAACAGAGCGTACCGACTGCGACAGCTTGCGCCCCACCGACGTCGATTTCGTCGTCGGCTGTTTTTCGCGACTGGAACCTGCGAAGGGGCAACATGAATTGATCGAAGCGCTCGGTACACTCAAGCGTCAGGGAGTCGATATCGGCGCCATCATTGCCGGTCCGGCCATGAATCAGGCCTATGCCGAGCGGTTGCGCGAACAAGTTGCCGAGGCCGGACTGGAATCGCAGGTGCACTTCGTGGGCGCACTGAAAGACGCGCGACCGGCCATGGCCTGCTGCGATGCGGTCGTCATGCCATCGCAGGCCGAAACCCTGGGCTTGGTCCTGATTGAGGCCATGCTGCAGGGGGTGCCCGTGGTCGCCACGGCGGCCGGCGGTGTGCTGGAAGTGATCAACAACGGGGAAACCGGCCTGACCTACCCGGTCGGGGACACCAGCGCCCTGGCCCGGTGCCTGGGACGGCTGGCCGGAGACCCGGAATACAGGGCGGGGCTTGCGCGTGCCGGCCAGACTATGGCCCGCGAGAAGCATGACCGTAATCACCATCTGGCGCAACTCGAGCAAATACTGCAATCGTTGAAAAGACCCGACAATGCAAGTGCCAATTGACCGTAACGCGCTGAATCCGCGCCTTCACTATAATTGCAGCTTGAACTGCAGGCTCAATCATTGAACTCAGACAACGCCGCCTCTTCGACCCAACAACCGCTTACCGTTCTAGAGTTGTGCCTATCCAGTGGCCGCGGTGGATTGGAGCATTACGCGGCCGGGCTCGTACCCGCGCTACAAAACAGGGGTCATCGGGTGCTGGTGGTCTCCAAGCCTCGTAGCGAATTCGAGCGGCGCACAGGCCAGACGCCCGACATGACATTGCATCCACACCGCTACCTGCGTTGGCTGGGCGCGCACAAACTGGCCCGGCTGGCACGCACGGCGGATGTCATCCACATTCACCGCAGCGCAGACCTCGCACTGGCCGTGCGTGCCAAGGCACTTGCCGGTAACCGGCCCGCCCTTGTCTACACGCGGCACATGCTGATCACACGCAACAGATTGAACAGCCTGGCACACCGCTACATGTTCAAGCACGTAGACCGCCTGCTGACTATCACGGAAGAGATTTCCAACCAAGCACACGCCTGCCTGCCGATCAATGCTTCTCGTATACAGATGTTGCCGCTTGGCGTATCTTCCACCGCCGCCCGGCACGACTGCGAGTCACTACGCGGCGCCGGCTACGATTTTGTGGCCGGCTGCTTTTCACGCATAGAACCCGCCAAGGGCCAACATGAACTGATCCAGGCCGTTGCGTGTCTGCGCAAAATGGACGTGGCTGCCAGTTGTGTTATCGCTGGGCCCGTGACGGACAAACGCTACGCTGCCCGCCTTCATCAACAGGTCGAAAACTTGAGACTGGGGAATGCGGTGCGCTTCCTCGGCACGCTGGAAGATGTTCGCCCCGTGATGGCCTGTTGCGATGTCGTGGTTATGCCCTCAACCGGCGAGGCACTGGGGCTTGTCCTGATCGAGGCCATGATGATGAAAGTCCCCGTGATAGGTTCAGCATCCGGTGGGGTACTGGAATTCATTACCGACGGTGAGACCGGGCTTACTTACCCGGTCGGTGACGTAGAATCTCTTACACAGAGACTTCTTCGGCTGGCTGGCGACTCCAACCTGGCAGCACACATCGCAACTCAAGGCTATCGCACCGCCAGTGAACGCTTTGACCGCGATCAACATCTGCAGCGGCTGGAGTGCATTTTCTCCAGCACCATTCAAGGACAAACCCCAGAACTGGCAACCACCTAATTGCCCGCACACTTGTCGCCAAGCACGTAACGCTCGATGGCCAGCCGGTTACTCCACGAAGCCACCACCTCGCACGCGGCAGCTGCGGGCATCCAACGCGCGCGCCGATGTTCCTGACTCAGGCGAGCGTGCACCGGAGTGTCAAGCCAAAGCAGAAACCAATGCTCCCGGTTTTCTCGCACATCGGGAGCGAAACGAGCACGCCACTCGGGACGGATAGAAAAACGCGCGCCAATCCGAAGATCTTCCAGGGGAGCCGCAGCAATGCCGGTTTCCTCGTAGAGTTCCCGTTGCGCAGCGGCAACGGCGGATTCGCTCCACTCGAGCGACCCGGTCACGGATTGCCAGAACCCTGGTGGCTGCCGACGTTCCAGGAGAAGCACTTCGCGCGCGCGAGTGGCGACGACCACCAGGACTGATTCCGGACGCTTGTATGTGGCGCCCGGCATCCAGTCAACCGCGTATTGCCATCAGTCGTTTACGGTGGGAGGCGAACAAACCCAGCATCCCGAGCAATATCAGGACCGGCCATTCAATCGCGCCTCCGCCCGACGAACTTTTGGCATTTATCGTCGTCGAGTGCGTGATATTGTAATTCGACGCTGGCGTCAACGCATCCGTAGAAGTCGCGGTAATCAAGCTATCCACGCTCCCTGCCTTCTTCGCATTGACGCTCAGACTCATCGTTGCCATCCCCCCGTTAGCCGGAACAGTTCCCAGATTGCAGTCCACGAATTGGTTCTGTTCGGTGCATGTTCCTTGCGAGGAAGTGGCACTCACATAAACGAGTTGACCTGTCGACGTGACACTGTTGAGCGACTCTTCAATATGCACACCGCCCGCAGCGTTTGACGCGCTGTCATTGGTCACGGTGACCGTTATGGTGAAGTTCTGGCTGACATTGACCGTACTGGGTCCGCTGGCCGACACATTCAGGGTTACTTCGGGACTTTGAAGGTCGGGGGAAATGATTGCAGCAAAGGCGTCACCTGAACCGGTAGCTGCCGGTTGCGCCGCCCCGCTGGTGGCCGGAAGGTTTGCCGAAGTGGTGCCGCCACCGACGATGACATCACCCGAATAGGTACTTGTAGCCGGCGCCAGGCTGACGCCCGTGACATTATCCGTGCCGGCACCTCCCATATAGGAGGCCTGCGTAAAGCTCGAGAGACCGGCACCGAGGAGCGCCACGAAACCACTGCTGGTGCCGCCAAATTTATAGATCGCGCCTGCATGCTGCTGTGCGCAGGCACCACCCGCCGGGTCGGGGCCCGTCGGCGAAGTGCAGGGGAAGTTCGACGAGGAAGTCGTACCTGCAACATAGAGATTACTGCCCGCAAAGGCCAAGGCCTGAACATTGTCGTTGCTGGTGCCGCCCAGGTAAGTTGCGCTTCCAAGACTGGTCAGATCGGGGGACAATCGGGCCACAAAACCATCCGCATCATTATTGCCGTCCAAGCTCGGCTGAGCGCTGCCGGCGACGCCGGGGAAATCGATCGAGTACGTTGAGCCGCCTACAAAAATCTGGCCCGCCTGCCCGGTGCTGTTCGGTGCGACACGGATCACGTCCGCACTCTCGACGTCCGTGCCGCCTAGATAGGTAGACTGCAACAGCTGGGTCAATCCGGAATTCAATTCCGCTGCGAAAGCATCGAACGCCCCCCCGGACGAGGCTTGTGCCCCGCTGCCCGCACTGCTTGCGCATGCTCCGCCTGCCGGGGCCGGACCGCCGGCATTCGCACAGGGAAAATCGGTGGAACTGGTATTGCCGGCGACATAAACCAGCCCCGATGTCGCCGGGGAGGGCGCGACGGTAACGGCATAGGCCCCGTTAACTCCACTGCCGCCGAGATAGCTGGCCTGGCTGACGCTGGTCAAACCGGGATTGAAAACCGCGACGAAACCCTGGTAATTCGTCGCGGAAGCAGTCTGCGGCTGTGCTCCACCTGTCACGAACGGAAAATCGGTTGAAAGTGTCCGCCCGACCAGATAAACATCGCCAGAGGTGGGCGCACTGGATGGTGCAATTGCAAGCGCCTCGCCATTATCAAAGCTGGTGCCGCCCAGGTAGCTGGACTGGATCAAGGACTTCAGATCGGAGGACAATACGGCAATAAAGGCATCCCCGGTGTTCGAGCACACCGTAGAGCCGCCTGCACAACCGGGCTGAGCCCCACCGGAGGTGCCCGGGAAATTATTCGACTGCGTCGTACCGGCAACATATATGTCTCCCGCCATCGGCGTGCCGGCCGGGGCGATCGCAAGCGCAGTCCCGGAGTCATCGTTGCTGCCTCCGAGATAAGTCGCCTGGACAAGCTGGGACAGATCAGCACTCAACTCCGCCACAAAGGCATCCTTCGAGCCGGCAAGCGTAGGCTGAGCACCGCCGCTGGTCCCCGGGAAGGAGGGGCTGGTCGTCGTGCCCGCCAGATAAACATTGCCGTTGGAAGACTGTACCTGCATCGCCGCAGCGTCACTGGTGCCATTGGGTCCGCCCAGGTATGTGGTGCGAATCATGGGATCGATCACGACCGACCGGCTGTGATCGTAGTCGCCCAATCTGAACCCGTAATCGTGTGCGGAGACGGTATAACTCACCTGGACCGGCAGGCGCTTGCCGCCGATGCGTTGCCAAGCCCGGGGCCGGGACAAAGTTACCGGCCCCCGTTGGGTTTCTGCCACCAACCGGCCGTCATGCACACGCAGTCCATTCACGCCCTTGACCTGCATGTGAATCGCGCTGACCACTGCCCCGGGTTGCACCGTGAACAAGCGCTCGACGTTATTGCCATGCGCACGCAGGGAGTAATCAACGCCAGGCCAGACTTCACCCAGTCCGATCGCGGCGTAGGTCTTCATATTATTCAGCCAAAGGCTGCGGTGACCGCCCTGGAAGATGCTCACGCGGGTCGCGGTGGACTGCACGCCACGCACCACGGGGGTATGACCACCGCGCGGTGTTTCGACTAGCGTCCAGCCGCCCGTCTTGCCTTTTCCGGGGTGGCCGGGCAAGGCCAGCACCAGCGCACCGGTGCGCGTTACGAAAGCGGTGCCGGCAAACGTGGGGGCGTAAAAAGCCACTCGATTACTCAATTGACCTTGGTTCTCGATGAACGGCATGGCCAGATTCGCGAGGCGCGCCTGTTCGCCAACGGACAGGCGCTTGGCCGCCGCCGCAGAACGGTGCAACGGTCCGTTGCCGATCCAGATGGCTGCCGCCGCGGCAGCAACGAACGGCACGGCAAAAGCCGTGACCGCAGTTCGCGCAGGTATACGCTTCATCGAGTCTCTCCGAATGAGTGAGTCATCAATCCCATGGCGTTTACGACCATGCCAGCGATGGGAGGTTCAGTAGTATGGCAGACATCGGCCACGCACCCCAGGCGGCGCAGCCTGGTAAAGGCGGGAGAAGAAACTGTGCGGATGCCGGTCACCCGGGCTCTAAGCCGGGCTTGAGTCGAATCGACAAATCGCTCAGCTGACGGACATCGACAGCGCCCGGCGCACCGGTCATCGGGTCCGATGCCGTCTGCGTCTTGGGGAACGCGATCACTTCGCGAATGTTGGGCGCCCCGGTCATGAGCATCACCAGGCGGTCCAGGCCGAAAGCGATACCGCCATGTGGCGGAGCCCCGTAGTGCAGTGCCTCGAGCAGAAATCCGAACTTCTCCTGTGCCTCGTCCTCATGAATACCAAGCGTCTCGAACACGGCACTCTGCAGTTCGGGGCGGTGGATACGGATGGATCCGCCGCCAATCTCGTAACCGTTGAGCACGACGTCATAGGCTCGCGACAGGGCCTCGCCAGGCGCTTTCTTAAGAGCCTCAGGCGAGTCCACGCTGGGGGCAGTAAACGGATGATGCAGCGCCTGCCAGCGTCCTTCGTCCTCGTCCCACTCGAACATGGGGAAATCCACCACCCAGACCGGCTTCCAACCGGCCTCGACCAGCCCCTGGTCCTCGCCCAGGCGCACACGCAGCGCACCGAGGGACTCGCTGACGACCTTGGCAGCCCCCGCCCCGAAGAACAGGATGTCGCCCGTTTCCGCGCCGCAAGCCTTCAGGATGCCCTCGAGTTCCTCATCCGAAAGGAACTTGACGATGGGCGACTGCAAACCGTCGCGACCACCGTTGCGGTCCGTGACCTTGATCCAGGCGAGACCCTTGGCCTTGTAGCGCCCGACAAAATCCGTATAGGCGTCGATCTGCCCGCGTGTGAGCGACGCGCCGTCAGGCAGGCGCAGCACCGCGACACGGCCGCCCGGGTCGACGGCAGGCGCGGCAAAGACCTTGAAGTCGGCGTCCTTGACGATCTCGGCGATCTCCACCAGCTCCAGCGGGTTACGCAGATCAGGGCGGTCGATGCCGAATCGACGCACGGCCTCAGCGTAAGTCAGACGCGGGAATTCACCCAAATCGACATCCAGCTCCTTCTGGAACAGCTCACGGAGCATGCGCTCCATGAGCCCCATGATCGTCTCCTCATCGAGGAAAGTGGTCTCGATATCGAGCTGGGTGAACTCGGGCTGGCGGTCCGCGCGCAGATCCTCGTCGCGGAAGCAGCGCGCGATCTGGTAATAGCGTTCCATGCCGCTCATCATCAGGAGCTGTTTGAATAGCTGCGGCGACTGCGGCAGGGCGAAGAAACGCCCCGGGTGCGTGCGGCTGGGAACGAGGTAGTCGCGCGCGCCCTCGGGCGTGGCCTTGGTCAGGCAGGGGGTCTCGATCTCGCAGAAGCCCTGATCGTCCAGGTAGGCGCGCAGATTGCGTACGATGCGATGGCGCGCCATCAGGCGCTGCTGCATCACGGGCCGGCGCAAGTCCAGATAGCGGTAACGCAGGCGCAGGTCCTCGTTGACCTCGTCCTCCTCGGGCGTGAACGGCGGCGTCTGCGCCACGGCGTGAACGTGCAGCTCGGCGGCCAGCAGCTCGACCTCGCCGCTCGCGAGGTTGGGGTTCACAGTGCCCTCGGGCCGGTGGCGTACACGGCCCTCGACCTCGATGACCCATTCACTGCGCAGCCGTTCGGCCTGGGCGAAGGCCGCCTCGGCGTCGGGGTCGAATACCACCTGCAGCAGACCGGAACGGTCGCGCAGGTCGACGAAGATCACCCCGCCATGGTCGCGCCGGCGATGGACCCAACCGGAGACCGTTACGGTTTCATCGACCAGTCGGGTATCGACTTCGCCACAGGAATGCGTGCGCACGTATTTGCTCCGTTTTTATCTGGCTGATGGCCCCCGCAATGGACCGGAGGCTGTGGAACAGGCATCGGCGGCAGCCCGTGGAAGCGCCGCACGATTGCGAACGTGGCAGTTTACCGGTCTCCCCGGCCGACGGCAAGAGCGTACAAGACCCCAAGCCGCCTTTCAGGCCGCTTCGCCGCCGGAAGCGTTCTTCTTCTTTTCGGCGGCCGGCGCTTTGGCCTTTTTCTCGCCCTTATCCGCCTTCGTGGTGTCCGCAGCCGGCTTGCTTTCGCCGTCCGCGGCAACGTTGCGGCGATTCTTGCCCTTGAAATCGGTTTCGTACCAACCGCCGCCTTTGAGCCGGAAAGCGGCGGCCGAGATCAGCCGCGAAACGCCACCGGCCTCCCCGCATTCCGGGCAGACCTCGGGATCGGGATCGGACATTTTTTGCAGACTTTCGAACTCGTGGCCGCACTTGGCACAGCGGAATTCATAAATAGGCATCGTGATGTTCCACGGAATTTTTCCATAGTGTGTGTCCATGCCGCACATTTCTCAAGTCCGGGCCAGCCATGAAGACGTTTGAACACCACCGCCCCCCGGCCTCTGATTAGCCAAGCCCGGACAAGTACTCTAAAATGAACTGTTCATATCTTTTTCGAGACATCGCCCCATGACCGATGCCTACCTGTTCACCTCGGAATCGGTATCCGAGGGTCATCCCGACAAGGTCGCGGACCAGGTTTCCGACGCCGTACTCGACGCCATCCTCGAGCAGGACACGGCGGCGCGCGTCGCCTGCGAAACGCTGGTCAAGACCGGCATGGTCATCGTCGCGGGCGAGATTACCACGAATGCCTGGGTGGATCTCGAGCACCTCGTGCGCGAGGTCATCAAGGACATCGGCTACACCGCCTCGATGGGCTTCGACTGGGAAACCTGCGCCGTGCTCAACGCCATCGGCAAGCAGTCGGTCGATATTGCCCAGGGCGTGGACCGCAAGAGCCCCGAGGAGCAGGGCGCCGGCGACCAGGGACTGATGTTCGGTTACGCATCGAACGAAACCGACGTGCTGATGCCGGCCCCGATTACTTACGCGCACCGGCTGGTCAAGCGCCAGTCCGAGCTGCGCCGCTCGGGCACCCTACCCTGGCTGCGCCCCGATGCCAAGAGCCAGGTGACGTTCCGCTATGAAGGCGGCAAGCCCGTGGGCGTAGACGCCATCGTGCTCTCCACGCAGCACGACGATAGCGTCGACAACAAGACGCTGCGCGAAGCGGTGATGGAGGAGATCATCAAGCCGACCCTGCCCGCGGAATGGCTGGGCAGTGACGCCAAGATTCATATCAACCCGACGGACCGGTTCGTGATCGGCGGCCCGGTGGGCGACGCCGGCCTCACGGGCCGCAAGATCATCGTCGACACCTACGGCGGCATGGCCCGCCACGGCGGCGGCGCCTTCTCGGGCAAGGATCCGTCCAAGGTGGACCGCTCGGCGGCCTACGCCTGCCGCTACGTGGCCAAGAACATCGTCGCGGCCGGCCTGGCCGATCGCTGCGAGATCCAGGTGAGTTATGCCATCGGCGTGGCCGAGCCGACCTCGATTACCGTCGAGACCTTCGGCACGGGCCGCGTCAGCGACGCGGAGCTCACGCGCCTAGTGCGCGAGCACTTCGACCTGCGCCCCTACGGCATCCTCCAGATGCTCGACCTGGTGCGTCCGATCTACCGGGCGACGGCCGCCTACGGCCACTTCGGCCGCGAGGAGCCGGGCTTCACCTGGGAGCGCACCGACAAGGCCGAGCTGCTGGCCGACGCGGCAAACATGAAGGCAGCCGCGACCGCTAACTAAGGAACCCAATTCGACGCCCGGCAAGGAGCGCTGCGACAGGGTCCACCCTGCCAGGCTTGCGGGACGTTTTCTTTCACAACGGCGCTCACCCGGAATAACAGGAGAACGGAAAGCAATGAACGCAGTAGTTCAAGGCTCGTTCACCGATTACGTGGTGAACGACATGGGCCTCGCCGACTGGGGCCGCAAGGAAATCGCCATCGCCGAGACCGAAATGCCCGGCCTCGTCGCGACGCGCGAGAAATACGCCGCCGAGCAGCCCCTGAAGGGCGCGCACATCGCCGGCTCGCTGCACATGACCATCCAGACGGCCGTGCTCATCGAGACGCTCGTCGCGCTGGGCGCGAAGGTGCGCTGGGCCTCGTGCAACATCTTCTCGACGCAGGACCACGCCGCTGCCGCGATCGCCGCCGGCAACATCCCCGTCTTCGCCAAGAAGGGCGAGACGGTCGAGGAATACTGGGCCTACACGCACAAGATCCTCGACTGGGGCGACGGCAGCGGCCCGAACATGATCCTCGACGACGGCGGCGACGCCACGCTGGCGCTCACGCTCGGCGCCCGCGCCGAAAAGGATCCCTCGCTGCTCGACAACCCCGAGAACGAGGAAGAGACCGCGCTGTTTGCCGCGATCAAGGCGCATCTCAAGGAAGACCCGCAGTGGTACTCGCGCCGCCTGCCCGCCGTGATGGGCGTGACCGAGGAGACCACCACGGGCGTGCACCGCCTCTACCAGATGGCGCGCGACGGTATGCTCCCCTTCCCCGCCATCAACGTGAACGACTCGGTCACCAAGTCGAAGTTCGACAACCTCTATGGCTGCCGCGAGTCGCTGGTGGACGGCATCAAGCGCGCGACCGACGTGATGGTCGCGGGCAAGGTCGCGATCGTGTGCGGCTACGGCGACGTCGGCAAGGGCTGCGCGCAATCGCTCAAGGGGCTCGGCGCCACCGTGTGGGTCACCGAGATCGACCCGATCTGCGCCCTGCAGGCGGCGATGGAAGGCTTCCGCGTGGTAGACCTCGGCAACGAGGGCACGGTCGAGCAGGCCGACATCTTCGTCACCGCCACCGGCAACTACCATGTGATCGACCACGACCACATGGCGCGCATGAAGAACCAGGCGATCCTGTGCAACATCGGTCATTTCGACTCCGAGATCGACGTCGCCTCGCTGCGCCAGTACGAGTGGGAGAACATCAAGCCGCAGGTGGACCACATCATCTTCCCCGACGGCAAGCGCATCATCCTGCTCGCCGAGGGGCGGTTGGTCAACCTGGGCTGCGCCACGGGCCACCCGAGTTTCGTGATGTCGAACAGCTTCACCAACCAGGTGCTCGCGCAGATCGAGCTGTTCACCAAGCCCGGCGAGTACGAGAAGCAGGTCTATGTGCTGCCCAAGCACCTCGACGAAGAAGTCGCACGCCTGCATCTCGAAAAGCTCAACGCCCGCCTGACGAAGCTCAGCAATAAACAGGCCGGCTACATCGGTGTCCCCGTTGAAGGCCCCTACAAACCGGAGCACTACCGCTACTAAGTTAACGGCAACCAACACCGATAACACCCAAAGGCCGCATCATTTGATGCGGCCTTTTCTGTGCGGCACAAAAACCAAACAGGTTTTGAAAAGAACTCGCGCCGCCTCCGACTATTTTGAAATTTCGGGTGTATGTCTGTTATAAATTGCCTCAAGAATCATTCTTACAAGGCAGTAACTCTTACGACTGGGCGGGAATCCCAAGGGCAAGAGTCACGTCTTACCGTTGGATGGCAAATACACCAATGCAATCGCACTCAGACATGCAAGATGTGAGGCTTGACCCCGATTCGCTATTGATCCGATACGAACGAGCCAAACGGCGCGTCTACGTTGCCGTCACGCTACTGGTGGCCGCTGCCCTGTTTTGCGCGTGGATATTTCGCGCTCCCTGGGATATCAACAGGGCGATCAGCATGCCGTTTTTCATAATCGCGCTGTTGGGGTTGGCCGTCGTGATTTGGCGGGAATGGATACCACTCGGGCGTGCTGAAACGCTGCTGTTGGTGACGATATGCGCGATGCCACTGCCCCGGCAAATCTGGCTCTACTACATGGCTGGATTAGCGGACGAACAGTGGTTGCGATTACTGGGCAATGCCTACTGGGCTACCTCGGCCGTGCTCGTGGCGGTGTTCATCATCGGGAACCGGCGCCGCAGCCTGATCGCCGGTGCGGCAGTCGTGTTGGCATCCGTGCTTATCGCGGCAGTCGGCATCAGCACCGGGCTCGCCCGAGGCACTTTGCCGAATGACGCGATTTCGTATATAGCCGGCTCGCTGATTTTCCTGACGGTATTCCTGGTCTTGATGAGCGTGGCGACGATCATGAGGGACCAGTGGCATGCCGCGATCAATCGCGCGGCCGTCTATTCGCGCTGGGCGTTGACGGACAAGCTCACGGGACTGGCCAACCGTCGAGCCGGCACCGAGATACTCGCTCGCCAATGTGCCGTTGCGAAGCGGCAAGGCAGCCCGCAGTCGATCATCATGGGCGATCTGGATGGTTTCAAGCGGGTCAACGACAAGGCGGGGCATGCCTTGGGCGACGCGGTCCTCACGACTGTGGCGGGAATACTCCAGGCGGCTGTGCGGGAAACCGACGCGGTGATGCGCTGGGGCGGCGAAGAGTTCCTGATCATCGTATCCAACTCCGATCTGGAGGGTGCGCGCATACTTGCCGAACGATGCCGGCGCGCGATAGAGTCAGAACCGCTGGCAGGCGAGAGAATGACCATGACTTTCGGCGTAGCGCAATACCAGGAGGGCGACACCCGGGAATCGCTCCTCGCGCGCGCGGACGCCAACCTGTACGCGGGCAAAAAGGCCGGCCGGAACCGGGTCGAATCTCGGGCAGACGCGCTGGTGAGCGGTGAGCTCAACGCTGAGGTGAATTGACGGCCGGAAGCAAGCCGAGCTTATCGCGGGCTTAAAGCTTCGCGCCGGCGTTTCTGCTGGTAGGACAATGGACGCACCGATTCGTCCCGGATCCAGCGTGCAAATACGATCAGGGCGCCGATGACGGTCATCATCGAGCCCGGCACCCAGATGAGCAAGCCGCCGATCTGTTGGTCGAGCTCGCGGCCCACGCCCCAGATGCGGCCGGTGATGTCGTAGGCCTGGTACAGGTCATGGTGCGTGAATGTGATGTAGGCTCCGATCAAAATATTCGGGAACAGTGTCGCCAGCACGGCGAGGACACGAATGCCGTAGCGCACCGCGCCCGGGCGGCCGCGCGGATCGAAGGCCATCCACCAGAAGAACAGTGCGGTGATCAACAGCACAATGTGCTGGAAATCGTCGATCCATTCCACGCGTACCGTCATGTTGAAGTAAGGCGGCCACTGCCATACATAGAAGGCGGCCATCCACAGGAATGCCGCCCAGAACGGATGCACGAGGAAATTCCAGAGCTTCTGCAGCGGGCGATTGGAAACCAGCGGCTTGAGGACGTAGGTGCGTAACGGCCGCGGCAGGCCCGCAATCAGATTGGCGAGCGGCACCGACAGCGCCAGCAGCATGGGGCCCACCGCGCGGATGAGCATATGCTGGAACATATGCGCGGAGAACAGATGCTCCTCGAGCACATCCAGCGGCGGCTCCACCCCGAAGTGCAGGATCAAAACACCGGAGTAAAACGCCAACTGCCGCCACATCGATTCACGGCGGCCATGGCGCGCGCGACGCCTGACCCCGGCCGCGTACCAGACGATGACGACGACGGTGATCGCTGTAATCCACCACGCCCAGCCTTCCATGAGATCCACCCCACCCGCCTGCCCGCCGTGGGCGAATGCGGCGGGCGCCCACAGTAATGCCGCTACAGCGGCTGTGCGCAGCGCGAACTTCAAGCTTCTGCCGCCCGCTCGTTCAGGGCGGCTTCAAGGCGCAACGGCAAACCCTCGAAACTGCCGTTGGACATAATGATCAGATCGTCCCCCGTTCGCGCTTCGGACAGCACCTGCTGCATGAGCGCATCGACATCGGCTGATACCGAGAGACGCTTGCCGAGCACTTCCATTTCCGTTTCCGGGTCCCAGGCCAGGTCACCGCGCTTGTAGATGAAGACGCGATCGGCACTGGCGAAGGCCTCGGCCAGGTGTTTGCCATGCACACCCTCGCGCATTGAGTTCGAGCGCGGTTCAAACAATACTATCCGCCGCCGCCCCGCTTCGCCCAGCCCCTGCAACGTGCGCGCGATAGCCGTAGGGTGATGGGCGAAATCGTCGTACAGACGTATGCCGCCCGTGTCTGTCCGCAAGGTCAGGCGCCGGCGCACGCCGCGAAAGGTCTGCAACGCGGCCACGGCATCCTCGAGCGAAACGCCCAGGCCTGTCACCACGGAAAGCGCCGCCAACGCATTCTCCATGTTGTGCCCGCCGCGCATGCTCCAGTTGATGGTGGTAAACGGCTTGCCTTCCACCCACAACTCGAAACGCGACGGGGCGATGAGTTGACCGCTCAACCGCGCAGCGGGGCCGGAACCGAAGCGCTCGACCGGCGTCCAGCAGCCCATGTCCAGCACCCGCTCCAGCACCTTGTCGCCGCCATTGGCCACGATGCGCCCGTTGCCGGGCACGGTGCGCACGAGATGGTGGAATTGACGCTCGATCGCGGACAGGTCGGGATAGATATCGGCGTGGTCGAATTCGAGGTTGTTCAGAACCAGCGTACGCGGCCGATAGTGCACGAACTTCGCGCGCTTGTCGAAAAAAGCCGTGTCGTATTCATCGGCCTCGATGACGAAATACTTGCCGCGTCCGAGCCGCGCCGAGATGTTGAAGTTGTCGGGCACCCCTCCGACAAGAAACCCCGGCTCGTGCCCGGTAGCTTCCAGCAGCCAGGCAACCAGGCTGGTCGTCGTGGTCTTGCCGTGCGTGCCCGCGACGGCGATGACGTGGCGATGGCGCAGAATGCGTTCGGCCACGAACTGCGGGCCGGAGACATAATCCAGGTCGTGTTCGAGCACGGTCTCCACGGCCGGGTTACCGCGCGACAAAGCATTGCCGATGACATAAAGGTCGCACTCGCGCGGCAGATCCTCCGCGGCATAGCCGGTCGTGACGGGGATATCCGCTTCCTGCAGCACAGTGCTCATGGGCGGGTAGAGCGGCCCATCGCAACCGCTGACCTCATGACCCGACTCGCTGGCGAGCACCGCGGCGCCGGCCATGAACGTTCCGCCGATTCCCAGGATATGGACTTTCATTCGACTATTCGCGCGCGTTGACCCGTTATTATGCCGAACATGGAAAGGCCTTTACTTATTGATCGTCCCGGGACACTGGCGGCATTTGTCGAAAAAGCGAATGATGCATCGTGGCTGGGACTCGACACAGAATTCGTCCGCGATCGCCATTACTACCCGCAGGCGGGACTGATCCAAATCGCCACGCCCGACAGCATCGCGCTCGTGGACCCCGTCGCTCTGCAGGACCTCTCCCTGCTCGCGGACTTGCTTTGCCACACCGGCATGCTCAAGATCCTGCATGCCGGCCGGCAGGACATGGAGTTATTCCTGCTGCTGTTCGATGCCGTGCCGCATCCCTTGTACGACACGCAGGTCGCCGCCGCGATGACCGACATGGCACCGCAGATCGGCTATGCGGCACTCGCCGAAGAATTGCTGGGGGTACCACCCGGGATAGCGCTCGGGCGCTACAACTGGCTCAAGCGCCCCCTCGCGGAAAAGGCCATCGGCTACGCCGCCACGGACGTCGAACACCTGGCCCGTTTGCGCGACGTGCTCGACAAGCGTCTGGACGAGGCCGGCAAGCGTGGGGAATTCGAAGCGGCCATGCGGGAGATGGAAAACCCGGAACACTACCGGCCGCAACCGGAACGCGCCTGGAAGCGCATCCGCCAGGCCCGGCGGCTGGGATCGCAACCGCGCGAGCGCCTGAAACATCTGGCGGCTTGGCGCGAACGCCAGGCGATGGAAGAGAACCGACCACGCCAGTGGGTCTTGCGCGACGGCGTGCTCGTCACCCTGGCCCGGTTCGCACCGCAGAGCCCGGAGGATCTGGCCGCCGTACGCGACCTGGACGCTCCCGAGCGCCGCCGTTACGGACCCGCCCTGCTGGAGACGCTAGCTGCCGTGCCGGCGATGGATGGAAAAGAAAGCTAATCAGGCTCTAGGATGAGGCATCCTTGCCGCCGCCTTGATGATCTTCCGGATTTGTCGATTGCGGCGAGGCGGATTCGTCCGGCTGGCCGGCGGTCAACCGGCTATGCGCCAGCCAGGCACGGTGTACGGCGGACACCCAGCTCGCGATCGCGATAACCCAGAAGGCTATCAATGCGAAATGCAGGATCAGGCCTATGCTGAGCACGACCACGCGCTCACCCCGTCCGACCCAGACTTCCTCGAGATCGATGCCGAGCGCTTCGGCCCGCGCACGAGCATAACTGGTCAGGTTGGAGCCCGCCAGCGACAAAATCACGGCCAGGACGCCGGGCCAAATTCCCAACCAGGCAAAAGCGACTGCGGCCCCCGCATGCAGCAAGGCTTCTCCGCCGCGATCCAGGATCGAGTCGAGAAATGCCCCGTTGTCGCTGACGCTCTGGGCGCGGCGCGCGAGGGCACCATCGACCAAATCGGCGATGCCGGACAACAGGAACAGAATGCCCGCCAGCGTGAAGAGGTGGAAAGCCGCCAACACGGCGGCGGCGGCGGCGAGGTCGAAACCGACCCAGGTGATCTGGTTGGGCCGAATGCCGCGGGCGGCCAGCCAATTGACCAGAGGGGCCAACGCACCGGCGAAAAAGCGCTGCGCTTGGCGGCGCAGCTTTATGAGTGCGGAGTTGATTCCCTGCTCACTGGACATGGCTGCGTCCTCCCGCGCCTTGATCTATTGCCTATGCTACAGCAACTCACCACCCGCTCCAGAGCACGACCTGGCATGAGATGAGCAACAAAAAAGGCGGCCGAGGCCGCCTTTTTTTCTACCCGCAGGAAATGCGCAACTTACTTGATCTTGGCTTCCTTGTAGGCAACGTACTTGCGCACGACCGGATCGTACTTGCGGATTTCCATCTTCTCGGGGCTGTTCCGCTTGTTCTTGGTGGTCGTATAGAAGTGGCCGGTCTCCGCGGTGGACACCAGGCGAATCTTTTCACGGGGCGTGTTCTTGGCCATGTCGCTGCTCCTTAAACCTTCTCACCGCGGGCACGAATCTCGCCGATCACGGCCTCGATGCCCTTCTTGTCGATGATGCGCAGTCCATGGTTCGATACGCGCAAGCGCACGAAACGGTTTTCGGACGGTACCCAGAAGCGGTGAAACTGCAGGTTGGGCAGCCAGCGGCGACGCGTCTTGTTATTCGCGTGCGATACATTGTTGCCCGAAATCGGGCGTTTGCCGGTCACTTGGCACACTCGGGCCATGGCAGGACTCTCCGTAGAGTTAGATGCGAATCGGAACGGCGTAGTTTAGCGCCAGATACGCCGTGTGGCAAGCCTTAGCCTTCCCAGGGCGGCAATTTCTTCGGCGCCAGTTCGCATTTCAGCGTTACGTAGCGCGGCAGTCCCTTCGAATAGGGCGGATAGGCCTCCCCGGCGATCAGTGGCGCCAGGTAGCGCCGGGCCTTGGCAGTAATTCCGTAGCCGTCCGGGCGAATGAAGCCTGCGGGCAACTTTTTCTCGTGGTTGGCAATGCGCCCAAGTTGCGCCGATTCTATACGCCAGCGGTAAGGCGCATCCGAGGTGCGGCGGATCACCGGCATGACGGCATTCTCGCCCTTGACGGCCAGCTTGACAGCAGCCCGGCCTACCGCGATGGCCTGGTCATAATCGGTTTTCGAGGCCAGGTGGCGCGCCGAGCGTTGCAGGTAGTCGGCTACCGCCCAGTGGTGCTTGTGCCCCAACTCGGAAGTCACCATATCGGCCAGGCGCGGCGCGAGCCCGCCCAGTTGCGCGTGCCCGAAGGCATCGCGGGTGCCACCTTCGGAGAGGAAATTGCCGTCAGCGTCGCGCACGCCCTCCGAGGCGACGACCACGCAGTAGCCGTAGCGCTTGACGCACTCGTCCACGCGCTTGAGAAAACCAGCCTGGTCGAAGGTGCGCTCGGGGAACAGGATTACATGCGGGGCCTGGTCACGCCCTTCACCGGCAAGTCCCGCCGCCGCCGCAATCCATCCGGCGTGCCGGCCCATGACCTCGAGAATGAAGACCTTGGTCGAGGTCTCGGCCATGGAGGCCACATCCAGCGCCGCTTCGCGCGTGGACACCGCCACATATTTCGCGACCGAGCCGAAACCGGGGCAAGTGTCGGTAATGATCAGATCATTGTCGACGGTCTTGGGGATGCCGATGCAGGTCAATGGATACCCCATCTTGCGTCCGATCTGCGAGACCTTCCATGCCGTGTCCGCCGAGTCGTTACCGCCGTTGTAGAAGAAATACCCGATATTGTGCGCGCGGAATACTTCAATGAGACGCTCGTACTGAGCCCTGGATTCCTCCAGGCCCTTGAGCTTGTAACGGCAAGAACCGAACGCGCCGCCCGGAGTGTGCTTGAGGGCATTGATCGCCGCACGCGACTCCTTGCCGGTATCCACCAACTCCTCGCGCAAGGCGCCGAGGATGCCGTTACGCCCCGCGTAGACCTTGCCGATGACGTCGCGATGCTCGCTCGCCGTTTCGATCACGGCCGATGCCGTCGCATTGATAACGGCGGTTACGCCCCCCGATTGTGCATAGAACGCATTACGTCGCGCCATGGTCTCGCCCCCGAAAAACAGTGCAGCATTCTGCCACGACAGCGCGCGGCATAACACCCCGCAGATCAATTTTCAATCGCCGCAAAGGTGATGGAGAGGATTGACGTACCGGCGATCCTTGGTTACCTTTGCGGCTCGCGCTGCGGTAAACCAAGGACACCATGCGAATCGTACTACTCGGAGCCCCCGGCTCCGGCAAGGGCACGCAGGCCAAACGCCTGAGTGAACGTTACGACATCCCCCAGATCGCCACCGGCGATCTTCTGCGCGAGGCCCTGGCCTCGGGCAGCGAACTCGGCCGCCGGGCGCGCGAAGCCATGGATGCCGGGCGCCTGGTCTCGGACGAGATTGTGCTGGGCATCATCCGCGAGCGCCTCGCCCGCGAGGATGCCGCCAACGGCTTCGTCCTCGACGGGTTCCCGCGCAATACGGCCCAGGCCGAGGCGCTGGACAAGATGCTTGAAAAGCTCGACCAGCCACTCGACACGGCGGTGCTGCTCGACATCGACCCCGACGCCCTGATTCAGCGTCTCGCGGGACGGCTTTCGTGCCCCGAATGCGGCCGCGTCTACAACATCTATACACGCCCCCCGAAACTCGACAACCAGTGCGACCATGACGGCACTGAGTTGGTCCATCGCAGCGACGATAACGAATCCACGATCGAAAACCGCTTGCGGGTGTTCGAATCACACACGCGCCCGGTCATCGATCACTACAAGGCAGGCGAGAAGCTGATCACCGTGGACGCGGAAGGTGAAATCGACGAGATCACCAAGCGCCTGCGCGAGGTGCTGAAACCTTTCGCCAAGGCAGCCGGCAAGCGCAAGAAAGCCTGAATATAAATTCGCCCGCCGGAGGCGGGCGAATCACTCACCGTTGAATGCAGGCTATCAGGCGGTCGTCGTTGAACCGAGGCGCCAGGTCCGCAGGCGTGCGGCAAACTGCTCGAGCCCGTGAATGCCGCTTTGCTCGGCCTCGTGGCACCAGGCGCGCAGACTCTCTAGAACCCGCTCGTTGGAAGCCGCCCGGTCTTCCCAGATGGCACGCAGATTCTCGCGATACTGCCAAACCGTATGCACTTGGGGGAAACGCTCCATCAACCGCTGACGGTCACGCAGAGCAGTACGGTCCAGGAAGCGCGAATCACGCACGAGCACGTAGCGCAGGCGACGCAGGGAGAATCCTTTCATCTTGCCCTGCTCCTTGCGCAGCAAGGGCATCAGGACTTCGCGGCGGTAGGCACGCAGCACGTGCAGGCGATTGGTCACCACGGCCCGCATGGCCTCCAGGTCGAAACGCGTGGCGCGCGGCACGAAGCTGGGACGTGGATAGGTCCGGCGCACGCGCGCCAGGCGTAACGCCGACAGTACCCGGATGTAGGCCCAGCCGATGTCGAACTCGAAACGGCGTACCGAGAACTTGGCCGAACTGGGGAAGGCATGATGATTGTTGTGCAATTCCTCGCCGCCCGCTATCAGGCCGATAGGCACGACGTTGGTGGAGGCATCGGGCACTTCGAAATTACGGTAGCCGCTGTGATGACCCGCACCGTTGATCAGCGCCGAGGCCAGCAACGGCATGGCCAGCATCTGCACCGCCCAGATCGCCACGCCGGGCGCCCCGAACAGGATTGCCTCCACGATCAGCAGCACCACGACGCCAAGATGCGGGAAGCGGCCATATACTTGGCGCTCGAGCCAGTCGTCGGGGGTGCCGTGGCGATAGTTCTCCACGATGGAGCTGTCGTTGCGGGCGCGCTTGTACACTTCCGCCCCGTGGCCAAGCAAGTAATGGTAGCCAAGCACCTGCGGGCTATGCGGGTCGTCTTCGGTTTCGACGAAGGCATGGTGTTTGCGATGCACCGCGACCCATTCGTGCACCACCATGGCCGTCGTGAACCAAACCCAGAAGCGGAAGAGCTCACGCAGAATCGGATGAAGGTCCAGAGCGCGGTGGGCCTGGTCGCGATGGTAGTAAAGTGTGACCCCGATCACCGTAAGGTGAACGGATACGGCCGCTATCAGCAGATACCCCCACCAGGGCAGTGCGATGGCGCCGTGGGCAATGGATGCAAGTATCGTATGGAGCACGAGTTTGGCACACGGGATAATGGTCGTTAGTCTAACGCTTCCTATCCCTCTTATGCACGGAACCACGAGGTCGCGAATCAGACTGCCATGAGCACGGAACGCAGCGAGCCCGTCATCCACGCAGAACACCTGGAACGCCGCTACGGACGGTTACGCGCCGTCGCGGGCCTGTCCCTGAGCGTGAAACGCGGCGAGATCCTGGCGCTGCTCGGTCCGAACGGCGCCGGCAAGACCACCACGCTGTCGATGCTCACCGGCAATCTGGCCCCCCACGCCGGGCGGATCCTGATTGCGGGCTACGATCTGGCGGAGTCCCCGCGCCAGGCCAAGCGGGCGCTCGGCTACCTGCCGGAGATCCCGCCGCTCTACCCGGAGCTCACGGTCACCGAATACCTGCGCTTCTGTGCCCGGCTGCACGGGTACGGGCGCAAGGACGCCCGCACGGCGGCGACGGCAACCTGCGCACGTTGCGGCCTAGAAGAAGTCGCCTCGCGCCTCACCGGGCATCTCTCGAAGGGCTACCAGCAACGGCTCGGCATCGCCCAGGCCATCGTGCACCGCCCCGAGGTCATCGTCCTAGACGAGCCCACCGTGGGGCTGGATCCGGTGCAGATTCGCTCCACGCTGGCCCTGATCCGCGACCTCGCCGCAGACGCCGCTGTCATCGTCTCCACGCACCTCCTGAACGAAGCCGCCACGGTCGCCAGCCGCGTCGCCATCATGGCTCACGGGCGCATCGTCCACGAAACGGCGGGGGACACCGGAGCAACCCGGCGGCTGCGTATCGAGTGCGCCCGGCCGCCGGCGCGCGATCGTCTCGCCCGCATCAAGGGCATCAAATCCGTGGAAACAACCGCTCCCGGTGTTTTCGTGCTCGAATTGTCCGCGGACAGTGACCCGCACGCGGAGCTGCTCCGTTCAGCCGTCGAGGAGGACTGGGGGCTTACCGCGATGGCGGCCGTGCATACCTCCCTCGAAGACACTTTTCTCGCGGCCTTGGGCACGCGGCCTGGAGAGGCCGCATGAGGGCGGTACTGGTCATCGCCGGACGCGACTTGCGGGCGCTGTTCAGATCGCCCCTGGCCTGGCTGCTGCTGGCCGGGGCAAGCTTCGTAACCGCCTGGGTATTCCTGTGGTTCGTGCAAGGCTTCATGGCCACGGTGCCGCACCTGCCGCCCGGCGAGCACAACACGGGCGTGACCGATCTGGTCGTATCCCCCACCTTCATCTGGGTCGCCCTGGTGCTCGTGGTCCTGACCCCGCTGCTCGCCATGCGGCTGTTGGCCGAGGAACGGCGTAGCGGCACGCTCCGCCTGCTCCGCTCGGCCCCGGTCTCGGCCACGGCGATCGTCCTCGGCAAGTTCCTTGCCCTGCTGTCCATGCTCTGGCTGATCGTCGCCATCGCCGCCGCCATGCCGCTCTCACTCGAACTGGGCACCACGCTCGATCTTGGCCGCCTCGGTGCCGGTGTCCTGGCGCTGGCCTTGCTCGCCGCCGCCTTCGGCGCCATCAGCCTGTTCATTTCCTCGCTGACGCGGCAACCCCTGCTCGCGGCCTTCGCCAGCTTCGGTGCCATACTCCTGCTGTGGATCATCAACCTCGCAGCCAGCGGCGCGACGATTTCGGGCTTCGGCTGGCTCGCCTTCCAGACCCACCTGGACGCGCTGCTGCGGGGCCTGGTAGACACGCAAGACGTTGCCTATTTCCTGATCCTCACCCTCCTCTTCCTCGGGTTGAGTGTCTGGCGACTCGATGCCGAACGGCTGGAAGGGTGAGCCTGTGAAAAGACCCCACCTGACCCGGCGTTTCTGGCTGCGCCTGCAAAGCGCAGCCCTGGTCCTGATGCTCTGCATCGCGGCCGGATTGCTGGCCTGGGCCAGCACCGTCTGGCATATCGACTCGGACTGGACCTGGAGCCAGAGCAACAGCCTTACGCCAGCCAGCCGCAAGGCTCTGGCCCGGCTCGACCAGCCCATCACGCTGGCCGCCTTCGTGCAAGACAGCGGGCGTCTGTCCAGTTACGAACACCACCTGCTGAACCGCTACAAGCGCGCCGATTCGCGCATCCGGACCCGCTTCGTCAATCCCGACACGGCATTGGCCGAAATCCGCAAACTCGGCATCACCGTCCCCGGCGAAATGCGCGTGACCTATGGCAATCGCGCCGCCAACCTCAAGACCATCAGCGAAAGCGGCATCACCAATGCGTTGCTGCGCCTGGCACGCGGCAAGGCCACCCAGGTCGTGTTCGTGACCGGTCACGGCGAGGCGAATCCCGACGGCAAGCGCAACTATGACTTGGGGCGCTTCGCCAAGGTACTCGTCCAACAAGGCTTCAAGGTGAGCACGCAGGACCTTGCCACGCACCCCCGCCTGGCCCCGGATACGGCCTTCGTGGTGATCGCCGGCGCCCAGGGCAGTTACCGTCAGCGCGAAGCGAAGACCCTGGAGGGCTGGATTGCCTCGGGCGGAAACCTGCTCTGGCTGCATGACCCGGGCGGACTCAATGGCCTAGCCGGCCTGGCCCAGGCACTCGGCGTCAAGCCGCTCGGCGGGATCGTCGTCGACACCGACGCCTCGCGCTTCGGTTTGGATAACGCTACCTGGGCCGTCCTGTCCCATTACGGGAAGTCCCCCGTCACGCAGCACTTCCAGCAAAATACCTTGTTCCCCGAAGCGACAGGCTTCAACCTGATACCCGGCGCTCCCTGGCGGGCACACGGTTTCCTGAAGACTCCGCGCCTGCCCAAGAGCTGGCTGATGACCGGCACGACCAGCCCCACGACCATTACCTACCGGCCGGGCGTCGACACACCCGGCCCGATCACCCTGGGATTCACGTTGACGCGCCCACGTCCGGGCGGGCATGGGCAGCAGCGGGCCGCTGTCGTCGGCGACAGCAGCTTCCTCTCCAACCAGTTCCTCGGCAATGGCGGCAACCTGAGTCTCGGATTGAATCTGTTCAACTGGCTGGGCGGCGAAGACCGTTACCTCGACATCACGCCGCCGCAGGCACCGGATCGCACGCTGACGCTCAATGGGTTCGAACAGGGCGCCATCGGTATCGGCTTTCTGTTCGTGTTGCCAATCATCCTGCTGCTGGTGGCCGTCTTGATGTGGTGGCACCGTCGCAGACACTGATGAAAAGACGCTTCCTCGCCCTGGCATTCGGCGGCGGCCTCATTGCCGTCCTGGTTCTGCTGCTCTGGCGGCATACGCACGCGCCACAATCGCGGGCACGGCCCCTGTTCAGCCTGTCACCCGCCGCCATAACCCGGCTCGACGCCCGCTGGAGCTCGGGCAAACGCATTGCCCTGCAGCGCGACAGCGATGGCTGGCATATGACGGCACCCGTGCTAGCGCTGGCGGACCCGACCCGCGTCAATGCCTTCCTTGCCGCGCTGGACGAGCCAATCTCACGCAGCTACACCCCGGCGAGCGTGCCGCTGACTAGCGCCGGACTGGTTCCGGCACAACTCGTCCTGACAGTGAACCACACAGAGGCTGCACTGGGGCGGCTCAACCCAACCAACAAACTGCGCTACATCCGCCGGGATCACCAGGTTTTCCTGGTTGCCGACACCCTGCTGCCCCGCCTGGCGGCCGGGCCCTGGCAGTTCATCTCCACGCGCCTGTTACCGCCGGATGCCCAGGTGACCGGTATCCGCATCGGTCCCCACGATACGGCCCACAACCCGCGACTGCTGGTGGCCTGGCAACAGGCGCACGCCGTGCGCGTCGGCCCGACACCGTCGCCGGCGCCCGAGCCGGTGACGCACATCCGCATCACGCTTGCGCCACCGGCGGGCACGCTCGGCTACGACGTCTTGTCGCGCAACCCGCTGACGTTGAGCCGCCCCGGCTCCGGACTGGCTTACACTTTCAGCCCCGCCGCCGCCAGCCGACTGCTCGCCACCCGTGCCAGAACTACCGGAAGTTGAAACCACGCGCCGCGCCCTCGCGGACACCCTGACCGGGCAGCGAATCCATACGCTCGTGGTTCGGGAAAGGCGCCTGCGCCAACCCATCCCCCTCAGCCTGCCCAAGCGCCTGACCGATGCGTACATCACCGGACTGGAGCGGCGCTCCAAATACCTGCTGCTCAACACCGAAGCCGGCACCGTCCTTATGCACCTCGGCATGTCAGGCTCGCTGCGGATAGCCGATCCGGCTGTTAAACCCGGGAATCACGACCATTACGACGTCGTCCTCGCCAACGGCGATTGCCTGCGCTACCGCGACCCACGGCGATTCGGATTGCTGCTCTGGGCCGGCGCTCAACCGGCGCATCACCCGCTGCTTCGGCATATCGGCCCTGAACCCTTCGACACGGAATTTGATGGCGATTACCTCTACGCAGCCAGCCGTGGGCGACGGGTAGCCGTCAAGAACCTGCTCATGGACGGGCGCATCGTGGCGGGCGTAGGCAACATCTACGCCAACGAGGCCCTCTACCGCTCCGGCATTCATCCGCATCGCCCTGCGGGACGGATCAGCGCCGCACGCTACGACATACTGGCCAGAGAGGTAAAAACCGTGCTGCAGGAGGCCATAGAGGTCGGCGGCACCACCTTGCGCGACTTTTTCTATGGCGCAGGAGAATCGGGCTATTTCCGCATCCAGCTAGCCGTCTACGATCAGGAAGGCCGCGCCTGCCGCAACTGCGGAACCCCCATCCACCGCACTGTGATCGGCCAGCGTGCCAGCTATTTCTGCCCCCGCTGCCAACGCTAGGCCTGTTACAGGCCCCATTACCGCATCCAATGCTCCGAAGTGACAATTTTTGGCTATATTCCGAGTGTTCCGTCGGATTTTCGGCCGCAAAAAACGGGCCTCCACTTCCGGGCCGAAATCCGCTTCTTTGCGCAATAGGCGCATTTTAGGCGCAGATGACGCCACAATCAGCACTACCTACCACTAAGGAGGTATCCTCATGAACAACAAGGTCGCCAATCCAACGGCGCTCGGCTTCGGCGTATTCGCCATCGCTTTCTGGATGTTTTCCCTGACCCATTCTGGGCTTGTACACCCGGCCGGCATCGATCCCGGCACCATGCACGTAGCCATGACAGTAGCTGCTTTGGGACTTTTAATCGCCGGCATCATGGCCTTTTTGCGCGAGGAAGGCTGGAGCGCGTTCTTTTTCCTACTCTGGGCCGGACTCGCATGGGGCAACTCGCATGGCATGGGCCATGAAATGATGGGCGCCACTCGCGAATTCAACGGCTGGTTCACCATAGCCATTACCCTGATAAACCTGTACCTGTGGTTCGGCGCCTTCAAGGACAAGAAGCTTGGCGGCGCCACCTCCCTGACTGTACTGCTGCTCTGGCTATCCCTGCTCGGACTGGGCTTGAGCTTTTTCTTCAATTCCGCAGCCCTTGAGCGGATCGGCGGCATCCTGGGACTGATCGGCGCGGCTCTGGCCTTCTACGTCTCGGCCGCTTCGATGTGCCCCATGAACCTGCCCGGCGTACCCAAGGAAAACAACGCCGGCTGACAAAACCCGGAACCCATCAAACTGCCCCGCATGCTCTCGTAGTGTGCGGGGCTTTTCTTTGGAAAATCTCGCAGAGACCCAGAGATCGCAAAGGAAGGATCTCTCGCAACGGCTCGACGAAGAACTTCTGAATTGCAAATTAGGCATCAACCGGAGCTGTATGCATTCCTCTCAGGCAACCTTTACCCAGGAGCAGTGACCGACTGTTTCCAGATTGCCGAATGGGCAAACTCGACCCATTTCAGCCGGTCACGCCTTTGGAAAACGGTCACTCGGGGGCGAGGTGCTAAGATTTTCCCATGATCATGCGTCACATATCCAGATTAGACGTCGATTCGACGTCTAGTTGGCGTTAGGTTTCAAGGGGGGCAAATGTCAGACTATACGCGAATATCAGATCCGGAGTTTGACGCTAAAATCACATTACGTGATGCATTTCATGTCTTGGTGAAATTTATAGAACAATATAATTCTCGCGCGCCCCAAGAAACTGACATTCTTCAAGCAGATCTTACGCTCGAAAGCGATGGCAGTACTTCTGATCCGGCACAGTTGGATGATTTTCTTAGTAGTGCCAAGTCGGTGATAAAGTCTGACTTGGAACCTAACAAGTCATCCAAGCGGACACGCTGACGCGTGCCGCTTAACTCCAGCGTTAGGCGTGTAGCAGGGAGGGGAAGTAATGGGGAAATTCATATTTGCTGCGCTAATGCTTTCGATTTCCCTTTCCGTATATGCGCAAGAAAAGCCGTGCAGCCAAAATCCGAGAGTCATCGGGTCTTCTTTCGTTGTTCACGGCAGGCTCGCTTATTACAACGGCACCCCGACGGTACGGCTCTGGCGAATTGGGACCAAGAGAATTCTCGGCGTCGCGGAACATGTGTACTCTGTAAAGGGTTACGTGAATCTGCCAAAGTCCATTGAGGATAAGCTATCCTGGAAGGTTTATTTGTATGGCGATTTCCTTGTATATCCTTTTACCAAATCTCAGCCTGGGGTGATGCAAATGATATGCATCGAGTCAGTAAAAAACCTGGTCATAAAAGAGCGGCAAGGCTAGAAGTGGCTTATTTGCTTAGTTTCAAGTTTGAACTGCAACATTGACTAATTTCCATAGAGTATTTTC
>CAZPJI010000018.1:0-40482 GCA_964586925.1 uncultured Gammaproteobacteria bacterium | reverse complement strand
GCTTCGGCACCGTCGTCACCTGGTTCCTGCTCGGCGGCGATCTCTACACCGCCTATACCTTCGTGGCCGTGCCGGCCCTGGTCTACGGCAAGGGCGCCATCGGCTTTTTCGCCGTGCCCTATACCTTGTTGATATTTCCGTTGGTGTACGTGGTGTTTACCCGGCTGTGGTCGGTCTCCCATCGCCACGGCTACATCACGGCGGCCGATTTCGTGCGCGGGCGCTTCGGCTCCGACTGGATGGCCGCGCTGGTCGCGATCACCGGCATCCTCGCGACGATGCCCTACATCGCCCTGCAGCTCGTGGGCATCGAAGTGGTCGTCGCCGCGCTCGGCTTCCCGACCCACGGCTGGATCGGCGATATGCCGCTCATCATCGCCTTCGTGGTGCTTGCCGCCTACACCTACACCAGCGGCCTGCGCGCCCCGGCCCTGATCGCCGTGGTGAAAGACACGCTTATATATGTGACCGTGATCGTCGCCGTCATCGTGATCCCGCTGCACATGGGTGGCTTCGGCGCAATCTTCGACAAAATCCCGCAGAAAATGCTCTACCTCGCCGGACCCAGCCACGGCAACCTCGGCGCGATGAGCGCCTACGCCACCCTGGCGCTCGGTTCGGCGCTCGCCCTGTTCCTGTACCCGCACGCGGTGACGGGCCTGCTCTCGGCGAAGAGCCGCAACACGATCAAGCGCAACATGGCGTTGCTGCCGATGTACTCGCTGGCGCTCGCCCTGATCGCGGGGCTCGGCTTCATGGCCTACGCCGCGCACCTCGAGCACATGCCGGCCTACGCCGATTACTTCAAGCACTACGGGCCAGAGTTTGCCGTGCCGGCCCTGTTCATGCACAACTTCCCCGGCTGGTTCGTCGGCTTCGCCTTCGCCGCCGTCGCCATCGGCGCACTCGTGCCCTCGGCGATCATGTCGATTGCCGCCGCGAATCTTTTCACCCGCAACCTGTGGCCGCAGATCACGCGCCGCAAACTGGGCGAAGCGGAGGAGGCGAACGTCGCCAAGGTCACCTCGCTGGTGGTGAAGATCGGCGCGTTGGCATTCATCCTCTTCCTGCCCAACCGCTATGCCATCCAGTTCCAGCTCCTCGGCGGCATCTGGATCATCCAGACCCTGCCCAGCGTGGTACTCGGTCTCTACGGCCGCTGGTTCCACGGCCGCGCACTCATTGCCGGCTGGATTGCCGGCATGGCCATCGGCACCTGGATGGCCGCAACGCAAGGCTTCCATACCTCGATCTACCCGCTGGCGCTCGGCAACCTCACCGTACCCGGCTACGCCGCCCTGTATTCGGTCATTGCCAACTTCGCCGTCGCCATTATTGCCACCTGGCTTCTCGATCGCTTCAAGATTGCCCGCGGCCATGACGAAACCCAGGCCGGCGACTACACTTTCGAAGCTGCTGGAGAAACCGGCGCCGATGGCGTCATGACCGTCACCGAATAATCTTCATAACCCAGCGGCCTGCATTTTTATTCCGGCACATCAATGAACTCAGCATGTGCGCGTAATGACTTTTATTCATATAGACATAGGGAGCAAAAGAAATGCCAAATCCATCTACCACCAACATTTCCACCGCCAAGACCTTGCGTAATGGCGGACTTGCTGTACTGGCACTTCTAATCATCTTTGTTGCCCTCCGCTCGTGGTACACCATAGACGCCGGTCACCGCGGCGTCCTGCTGGTCTGGGGCAAGGCTACCAAGCAAGCGGTTACGCCCGGCTTTCACCTGAAATCGCCGATTGGTGTGGATGTTTTGCCGATGAGTATTCGCGTCCAGAAATATTCGGAGCCCCAGACGGCCGCTTCCAAGGACCTGCAGAACGTGACCACGACGGTTTCGGTGAACTTTAGCGTTATCCCCGACCGGGTCCCACAGCTCTATATGAATGTCGGCACCATCAGCACCCTCGAAGCGAAGATCCTCGCGCCCGTAGTGGCTAATGCGGTGAAGGCGGTAACCGCTCAGTACAACGCGGAGGACCTGGTGGTTAAACGCGATGCAGTAGCAACGAAAATCGAAGGCATGATCCGCTCGGCACTCCAGCCTTACAACATCAACGTCCAGGCGGTAAACATCACCAACTTCGCTTTCAGCCATGAATATGCAACCGCGATCGAGAACAAGCAGGTGGCACAACAGAAATCGCTACAAGCCAAGTACGAACTGACCCGTGCACAGGTCGATGCACAGAAGCAAGTCGCGATCGCCAAGGCCAACGCCGAATCGACCATCCTCAACGCAAAGGCCGACGCCAAGGCACTGGAACTGAAGCGCAAGGCGGTAACGCAGGAACTGATCATGCTGAAGGCCGTCAGCAAATGGGATGGCAAATTGCCGAACACGCTCGTGACCAGCGGCAAGGGCGGCTTCCTGCTTAACCTCCCGGCGACGGTAACCCAGGGTGCGGGAAGGGGGACTTCCAGGAGATAGATTCACCTAATCCGGCGACACCGCGTGTTTCGCCTGCGGGTGATTGTTTTTCCGGCTTCTCGAGAGCCCTTAAGAACCGGGGCCTGTCCATGGCAGGCCCCGGTTACGTTTATTTCCAGTCGTAATAGCGCACTTGCCCCATATTGGGAACCAACCGGCCTATTTTAGTTCCATCGGTAGTCATCAATTCGATGTCGGTATAGGCACCGGTACTTTTCAGATAGCCAATATATTTGCCGCCCGGCGCGAACACCGGTAACCAATTCACCCAGCCATCTGACAACACGGTGTGCTCGCCACTGTCATCCAATGCGGCTTCTACTATGTTCCAGCCGATAAACGGAGCCTCGGGATCGGTATCGTATTGTGTCGCCTTCGGGAAGCGTTCAAATATGGCATAAGTGTTATTGCCCACGGGGTCATGGTCCGAAAATCCGCTACCGAAAGTAAGCTGCTTGACGTTGCCGCCCGATTCGTTCATCGTCGCAATTCGCACCTGGGGCTCCGTAGAGAATCGATCCGTCTTGAACACAATCCTGCCGTCCGGCAAATAATCGGGATCGTTGTCAGCCATGCCGGACGGAGTCAGGTTGCCGATCTCTGTTCCATCCGCAGTCATGGTGATAACCGACTCGCCTTGCGGGTCGCGGAAAGAAACGTACGCAATGCGCGTGTCGTCCGGCGACCAGCCCGGATGGCCGTCGAGAATCGCATTGTGCGTCAACTGCGTGACTTTGCCGGTACGCAGATCCAGCACGTAGATCTCGTAAGTAGTCAGGTCATTCTTATTGGTCGCGCCCTCGAATGCAACTCGCGTACGGTCGTGGGATAGCGACACATTGTCCTTGAACAGTCCCGGCATGTTGGTGACTCTCTTAACGACCTTGGTGACCGGATCGTAGGTATAGATCTCCCCGTTGCCGGGCACGTCCTGATCGCCGACGAATACGATAAGCCCGGTGAGATTGTCAGGCATCTGAGGCCGTGCGTATGTTCCACCTGAACTGAGTGTCAGGCTGGGCCATGCACTGGTATCGGCACCGCCCCCGTATGCCGAACCGATGTTCCCGCTTCCGTTTGCCAGCTGCACATGATCGAAAAGCACGATGTTGTACCTCGTGCCGGTGACAAGATTGCCATCCTGCTGCTTTATGTCGGCCTTGAGCGGGAAACGAAATTCGGCCGTATATTGTCCGCTGCTGCTGTCATAGCGCAACCGCCCAAAGCCATCGCCAACAGTATCTGACTGGGCTCCACTCGCCGTATCGTGTTGATCCAGATAAAGCGAAGAAACGGATGCCGCTATCAGGGAACGTGCATCATCGCTGTGATCAAAGGCACCGTCATCATCCGAATCGAACTGGACTTGGACGCCGTCGAAATCGGTAGGTCCTGCAGTGGAGTCGTAGGCGTGATTGTAAGTGGGGTCAGTCCATTGGATCGCTATGTATATATCCCGATCGTCGTTAAGTATGCCCCAGCGAACAGTGGTACTCTTGACCTTGCTGCCGCTGCCCAGTTGATCATAGAGAGCGACGGTACGCTTCTGGGTTTGATCGAAAACCGAAAAATCGACCTTACCGTCGATCGGAAACCGTACGGCCAGTGCCTGCTTCGGAGTCGGAATCGAGCCACTGCCGCTTCCATTCCCGCCGTTATTGTCCCCACCACCGCAGCCACCGAGCACCAGCAACAAGGTCGCGACCACCATCGTTATTCTTCGCATTGCAATTACTCGGCATTGCTAGCCGGCAGTATAGCAATCGCTCGTTTTCTATTCCTAAGCGGCGTCGTGAAGGATGATGCCGAGCGTCATGCGGTTTCCTGAACGTATACGGCTTACGCCGTGGCGCATGTTCGCACGGGAAAATCCGCGTTTACCTTGGACCGGGCGGTAGCTGACAGGAAAGACCACAGCATCACCCTGCCCCAGGGGGACCACTTCAGCACGAGTCTGCATACGCGGGCGTTGCTCCGATATCAGAAACTCCCCGCCCGTGAAATCCGATTCCGGATCAGAAAGCAAAATTGCTACCTGCAGGGGAAAAATATATTCGCCGTAGACATCCTGATGCAGACGATTGAACCCACCTTCCCGATATTTCAGCAACAACGGCGTCGGCCTCTCCTGACCCGCCTCGTGGCATACGGCCAAGTATTCGTCGTGCGCTGCCGGGCACCTCATCGCAATGCCCAGACGCTCGTTCCAGACGTTCGCGATCGGGGCAAGCAGCCGGTACCACTCCGACCTCATGGTCTGGATACGGGCCGGCAAAGGATATCGAAAGTACTGGTACTCGCCGAGCCCATAGGCATGCGCTTCCATGACGACCCGCTTCCGGAACAACGCATCGTCGGCATATAGCCGCATCAGTTCCCTGCATTGCCGTTCATCAAACACATCGCGCACAACACAATATCCAGCGTTTTCGATACCGCTACTAATTAGGTCACTCTCGGCAATCAAGGCATCTCTCCCGCGTTATTCAAGACATTGGGCACGTGAACAGAGACATTAGATATTAAACAGACAGAACCCTAGGATTTGCCCTCCGGCTTCTTTGGATGAGACAAACTGCCCAGCAACAGGATGCGCACGTCATGGCGATGACTCGGGATTTCGATATAGGCGGCATCCTTGAAACGGGTTTCCGGACGGGCTTTCAAGGCCTGTGCCACGGCCTGTCGAACCTGTTGGCGCCCCCCGGACATTGGAACCCAGACGAGGACGAGCAACGCGACCAGACCCGCGGCAAGCCCCGCCAGAATCCAATAGGCGGGCCTGGTCAGGCGCAATTTATTTTTTCTCCGCACCTCATGCCGCAGTCGTTCCAGGCCGCCGTGTGGCGGTTCGAGATCGGGACCCAGGATGTTCGATTCAGTCATGATCCTCCTCCGTCAGTAATGCGCGCAGCCTGCGCAGGGCATGATGCCGGCGTGACGCCACCGTGCCCGGCGGAATCCGTAGTACGGCGGCAATGTCGGCCTGGCTGAGCCCGGAAAACTCGCCCAGCAGCATGACTTCACGCATTCCGGCCGGCAGACGCACCAGGGCCGCATGCAGGCGACGCTGCTGCACCTGGCGTTCTGCAGCGGCTTCCGGCCCGGGCAGGCCATCCGGCCAGTCTACGTCCAGGGCTTCGGTCCGCCAGCGTTTGCGCCACCGCAACCGGTTACGCGCCAGATTCAGCGCGGCCGTCCATACCAGCCCCTCCAGTCTGTCGACATCGACCTTGTTGCGGCGCTGCCAGATACGCACGAAGGTATCGTGCATCAAATCCTGGCTGTCCTGGCGGTTCCACACCATCCGGTAAAGCACATTGAATAGCGGTCTCTCCAGGCGCTGATAGCATGCATACAGGTCGCTCTCCCTGAGCGCCACAGATCAGACTCAACCCTGGTTTGCCGACGTGATGCGTACGACCAGCAGCTTGTGTACCACCGTACTCCCCTTGCTGCCGGCCGACTTCCCGGACGGCAATTCTGAGATCAGCCCCAGGACCAATGTGTGCCCCTGTTGCACCACCGTTTGCCCTTCCAGGCCCAGCGTTGACATGGCGTACCCATGACCGACAGGATAGCGGTAGTCATCGTGGTAAACGAACTTCAACACCAAGCCGCTGCCGCTGCTCATTAATCGGTAGGTAAAGTGCTGTCCGGGCGATGGCATCAATACAGTCCAGGATCCGATATCGGACACTGCGGTCAGGTACTGCGCCTGGCTAAAATGAGTCTGCCCCATCACCTTGGAAAATGCGGCAAGCGCCGGCTGGATCGCCGCGAGAGACGGATCCGCCGGACCCTGGCCGGGGTAAGCGTCCACGACCCAGGCATCCAGCCGTAACGGCTGCGGCGATGCCGCCGTGTCCGGATTTTTCCCCGTCATCTCCTTGATGGACGAGGCGATCGAATCCTGCATCCGCTGTGGCGCCAGCACGAGGAGTTGCCCCGGACCGGAAAACCACGTTCTACCAAGCTGGTTTTTGTCTTTTCCCGTACCGAGCACGTTATTCAAAGTCTTGCTCAGGTCCTTCGCGCGCCCGTCCGGCACGGTGTAGGTCCGCAGCACCAGCGAGGCGCTGCCATCCGCGTCCTTGCTCCGGACACCGCAGGCGGACAGACCAACGGCCAGAACAAAAATGCCCAGCCCCGTCAATACCTTAGTCGAAATTCGCATTGTCAATCTCCATGAATCCTGCTTATTAATACACTTGGGCCGATAATATCTTCAATATTCCGGCAAGATGGCTTGTGCCGAAACGGCATCCCGCAATCAGACACACCATGTCTCTCAGACCCAGACAACTGTTTTCCTCACGCACCGCCACTGTGCTGAGCCTGATCGGCGTGGCCGTGGGGCTCGGCAACGTGTGGCGTTTCCCGTACATGATGGGCCGCTATGGCGGCAGCGCCTTCCTGTTCGTCTACCTCGCCTTCACCGCCTTGTTCGCGATCCCCGCGCTGACCGGGGAGATCGCCCTGGGCCGGGCGACGCACAAAGGCCCCGTCGGAGCACTCTCGGACGCGTTCGGGCGCCGGGCGGGCCTGCCGATCGGCCTGCTGCTGCTGATCACGATCCTGGTGGCGGATTCCTATTACGTGGTCGTCATCGCCAATGTCGCCTACAGTTTCTGGGTGGGCGTGACCCACGGTTTCAGCCCGGCGGCCCAGTCCGGTCTCCAGGCGGGGCTTTCGAACGGGGCGCTCCAGTACGCCATCACCATCGGCATACTCGCGGTCAGCCTGTATGTGATTTACAGCGGCCTGAAAAAAGGCATCGAACGAATCAGCGTCATATTCGTGCCTTTCTTCTGGCTTTCGACGATCGCCTTGATCGTCGGCGCGCTTTCGCTGCCGGGCGCCTTTGCCAAGATCGAAGCCTTTCTGCGCCCGGATTTCTCGGCCATGCGGCCGCTGGACGTCTTTGCCGCCATGGGCCAGGCAATCTATTCGCTGGGACTCGGCGGCACATTCATGGTCGTTTACGGCGGCTATATCGCCAACGACACGAGTATTGCGAAGACGGCCATCGGCACCGCCGCGGGCAATGCGGGCGCCTCGCTCCTCAGCGCGCTGTTCATCGTGCCCACCGCCCTGGTGTTCGGCATGAACATGACCCAGGGGCCGCGACTGATTTTCGATACGCTGCCGCATCTGTTTTACCGGCTGCCCTTCGGAGAAGTGCTTGGCGCGGCTTTTCTCGGCGGACTGATCATGGTGGCCTTCCTGTCCAACGCGGCCGCACTGGAAGTGCTCTACGCCGGCGCGGAAGATTTGCCCGGACGCCACATCATAGGCGGGCGGCGCCTGTTGATCATCGGCGTGCTGATCGCCGTGCTCATCATCCCCAGCGCCTTCCACCCGTCGATCATCGCCGACCTGGACCTGATCTTCGGCTCGGGCATGCAGGCCCTCGGCTGCGCCTTCGCGGTCATTGGACTTGCCTGGGGCCTGGGCCGAAGCGCTACACTGAGACAATTGTTCGGATCGGCGGCGGGGCGCTGGCGCGGCGTCTACTTCCAGTGGCTGCGCTGGGCCGTGCCGGGTATCCTTCTGCTGGCGCTGGCGGGGTATGTTTACCAGTCCATTGCCTAGCTGCGAATTCATACGAGGCACGAATTTCATGAACGGATCGCGCGAAGACGGCATCCATTCGCTCAATCAGGCCTTCCGCCGTTACGAGCAAGTGGACAAGAAGCAGGTGTACGGACTCTCCGAGCACGCCGAAAGCGACCGGTTCGATGACGAGTACGAGATCCAGACCTGCGACATGGGCAAGTTCTTCCATGGCGGCGAGGCGGGCCGGGCGGAATTCGCCCGTGAGCTCGGCGAGGCGCTGGAAGGCATCGGCTTCGCGATCCTTACCGGCCACGGTATCGACCCGACCCTGTACGAGGAAGCGGAACGGCAGGTGAAGCGCTTCTTCGAGACGACGCCGGAAGAGACACGCACACCTTATATCGCCCAACGCCAGGGCTCGGTCAACCAGGGCTACTTCCCGGTCAAGGAAACCACGATCATCCACCCGGACCTGGTCGAGGGCTGGGTATTCTGCCGCCGTGCGTTCGACATGGACGGCAAGGCCGATTTCAACGAAAAAGCCTTCTGGCCACAAGCGGGATTCGAGCCGTTCTTCCGCCAAATCTGCCTAGCACAGGAAGCGCTCATCCTGCCGGTCATGCAGAGTATTTTGCGGTACCTCGGCTGCGACCCACATCTCTATGACCGCAAACTGGTGGACACCAACTTCGGCTTTCGCCTGAACTACTATCCGCCATTGCCCGAAGGCGACACCGCCGAAGGCGGGCGCATGCTCGGGCACGAGGACATCGATCTCTTTACCTTCCTGCCAGCGCCCCGCGTGGGCGGGCTGCAGGTGCTCAACCGCCGCAACATGAAGTGGATTCGGCTCAACGCGCCGCCTGGCAGCATCATCCTCAACACTGGCGACTATGCCCAGCGCATCACCAACGACCGCCTGCCATCCACGACGCATCGTGTGAGCCGGCCGGAATCGGCCCAGACCGGGGAGCCGCGCGTGAGCTTTCCCATGGCCATCTACGTCTGGGAAGACGAAATACTGGAAGTACTGCCGGGACTCGGCGAACCGAAATACGAGCCGATCGAGGCGGTCAAGTTCCACACCCGCATCACCAGCAAGTACTACGGCGACGATTACGCCGTGGGCTGACCCGCACCCCCCGACTTGAGGACTGCCAGGATGAATAATGACATCGTCTTCTACACCAACCCGCAATCGCGGAGCCAAATCGTGCGCTGGATGCTCGAAGAGGTGGGGCAGCCCTACCGCACCGAGATCCTCGAATACGGCACCACGATGAAAGGGCCGGAATACCTGGCGATCAATCCGATGGGAAAGGTGCCTGCGCTGCGCCACGGCGACACGGTGGTGACGGAGGTCGCGGCCATCTGCGCCTATCTGGCCGACGCATTTCCCGAAGCCGGACTGGCACCGCCGCATGGCGACCGGCTTCGCGGCCCTTACTATCGCTGGCTGTTTTTCGCGGCCGGCCCCCTGGAGGCTGCCATAAGCAACAGGGCCCTCGGGTTCACCGTGCCCCCCGAGCGGGAACGGATGATCGGCTACGGCACTTATGCCACGGTGCTGGACACGCTCGAGGGCGCCGTCTCGCAAAGCGACTTTCTTGCCGGCGACCACTTTACCGCGGCAGACCTCTATGTCTGCTCCCATCTCGGTTTCGGCATGCAGTTCGACATGATCGAGAAACGTCCTGCATTCGAGGCGTACTGGACGCGGCTCAGCGAACGGCCGGCCGCCGTACGGGCCCGCAAAATCGACAACGCGCTCATCGCCGAACGTGCCAAGTCCGGGCACTGACACCTTACTACCCAGGAGCGTCCTCATGGCTGATCAATGCGAGCACATGGCGGATATTCACGACGTCACGCCGAGCGCTCTCGGCTGCGAGGAGTGCCTGAAGACGGGCTCCCCCTGGGTACACCTGCGCCTGTGCCGAACCTGCGGACACGTTGGCTGCTGCGACGACTCTCCCAACCGGCACGCTACGAAGCACTTCCACGAAACAGGCCACCCCGTGATCGAAGGCTACGACCCACCCGAAGGCTGGGGCTGGTGCTACGTGGATGAGATCGTGTTCGACCTGTCCGATCGCAAAACGCCGCATAACGGCCCGATCCCGCGCTTCGTCTGAATTCGGGCTCCCTGCCAGGAAACGGTTCTCCGGCATCGGTTAACCTGTCACGCGCAAGACGAAATTCGGGGGCACACATGAACAATCGCGATTTCGATGTCGTCAGCATCTGCGGGAGCCTGCGCAAAGGTTCCTGGAACCGCATGGTGATGAACACCCTGCCGGAACTGGCGCCGGAAGGCATGCGCATCACCGAAGCGCCGCCCTTCCGCGGCTTCCCGCTGTATGACGCCGACTTGCAGGAGGCAAGCGGGTTCCCCGAGCCGGTCGTCACTCTGGCCGACGCGATCCGTGATGCGGATGGCGTTATCTTCGTGACACCGGAATATAACTTCAGCATCCCGGGTGCGCTGAAAAACGCGATCGACTGGGTGTCACGCCTGGACAATCAACCATTCGCCGGCAAACCCGTCGCTTTGCAATCCGTCGCACCGGGGTCCGTCGGCGGTGCGCGCATGCAATACGACCTGCGGCGTTCCATGGTCTTCCTGGACGCGCTCACGCTGAACAAGCCGGAGATATTCATTGGTTACTGCGCCGAGCGCATCGACGCCGAAACCGGCGAGATCACCGACGAGAAAACGCGCGACTTTATCAAGAACCAACTTGCCGCCTTCGCCGATTTCATAACGGCACATGGCCAAAACTGAAACCGGACTGACTGGACCCTTTCGAAACGATGCTACGAAGAAAGATGTAAATCTCGCAGAGACGCAGAGGTCGCCAAGAAGAAGGATTTACCCTCCCCTTTGCTCGCGTAGCGAGGAAGGGAGAGCCGGAGGGGGATTAGAAAGAGAAATCGCGGCTAAAGCCGCTCCTGGCCTCCCAGGCCCGCCCGAAAGGCCAAGGGACACACCAGCGCTGCGCGGCGTACTCCCCATCCAACCTACTGCCCCCGGCAGGGGGAGAAGAAGTGGGCATACAAGTCTTGGCGATCTCTGCGTCTCTGCGAGAACATCTTCCCTCGCGGCGTGGACCGCTGCTCCCACACCTATATTTTCCCAATGAGCTCCAGCAGGGTTCGTCGAATCAGTGTTGACAGCCCTAACTCTTGAGGCGGTAGCCGGTGCGAAAGATCCAATAGATGATAGTCAGGCACACGAACATGAACAGCAGCGTGATGCCGAGGCTCATCGCGAGGCTCACGTCACCCGAACCGTAAAAACTCCAACGGAAGCCACTGATCAGATAGACGACCGGATTGAACAGAGACACTGTCTGCCAGACCGGAGGCAACATCTTGATCGAGTAAAAGCTGCCGCCCAGGAAGGTAAGCGGCGTGATGATCAGCATGGGCACGATCGAGAGCTTCTCGAAATTGTCCGCCCAGATGCCGATGATAAAACCGAGCAGGCTGAAGGAGACCGCCGTGAGCAGCATGAACAGCACCATTACGACCGGGTGCTCGATATGCAACCGGACAAAAGCGCTTGCCGTCGCGAGGATGATCAACCCGATGATGATGGACTTGGTCGCGGCCGCGCCCACATAGGCCAGCGTCGCCTCGAACGAGGACAATGGCGCCGAGAGCAGTTCGTACATGGTGCCCGTGAACTTCGGAAAATAGATGCCGAACGAGGCGTTCATGACGCTCATGGTGAGCAGCGAGAGCATGATCACGCCGGGCACGATGAAGGCGCCGTAGCCGATACCCCCAATGTGCGTCATCCGCGAGCCGATGGCCGCCCCAAATACCACGAAGTAAAGCGAGGTGGAGATAACCGGCGACACCACGCTTTGCACGAGGGTGCGCCGCATGCGTGCCATTTCGTAGCGGTACAGGACCCAGACGCCGCGAAAATTCATCGGCCGTTCTCCACCAGGTTGACGAAAATCTCCTCGAGCGAACTCTGCTTGGTGTCGAGGTCGGAAAACCGGATTCCCGCCTCGCGCAGGTCGCCCAGCAACGCCGTGATACCGGTGTGCTCGGCATGCGTGTCATAAGTGTAGACAAGATCGTTCCCGCCCGCGGCCAGATCGAGCGTATAGCCGCCCAGGCTATCGGGAATCCGTTCGATCGGCTCCTGCAAGCGCAGGATCAGCCGTTTCTTGCCGAGCTGGCGCATCAATTCGTTCTTCTCTTCGACCACGATCAGCTCGCCGCGGTGGATCACCCCGACACGGTCGGCCATTTCCTCGGCTTCCTCGATGTAGTGCGTGGTGAGAATGATGGTGACCCCGGTCTCGCGCAACTTGCGTACGAGCTGCCACATGTCGCGGCGCAGCTCCACGTCCACACCCGCCGTGGGCTCGTCGAGGAACAGGATGTCGGGCTCGTGCGCCAGTGCCTTGGCGATCAGTACGCGGCGCTTCATGCCGCCGGAAAGCATGATGATCTGGCTGTCGCGCTTGTCCCACAGCGACAGGCTTTTCAAGACCTGCTCGATGTAGTCGGGATTGGGCGGCTTGCCGAATAGTCCGCGGCTCAGCGCCGCCGTATCGCGCGTTGTCACGAAGGCGTCGACGGTCAATTCCTGTGGAACCAGGCCGATCAGGCTGCGCGTCTTGCGGTAATCGCGCACGATGTCATAACCATTGACGCGCACTTCACCCTTGCCCGGCCGCACGATGCCGCAAATGATGCTGATCAGCGTGGTTTTGCCGGCGCCGTTCGGCCCCAGCAACGCAAAAATTTCCCCTTTGCGGATATCCAGATTGATGTCCTTGAGCGCCTGGAAGCCGCCCGCATAAGTCTTGGACAGATGCGATATGGAAAGCACAGTCTCCCCCGTCTGCGCCCCGGCGGATGGCTCGGCTGTGAGTGCGTCGTGCTTCATGCTTGTATTGCTCCTCGGCGAGAGTCGATTATATAGGCGTAGAACCGAAGTCTGCTGCCGCAGCCTGCAGCGTTAAAATATCGTCACGTGTTATGCAACCTTGTCCCCCTGGCACGTTCCTCGCCCTCAATCCGCTCCACGGAGCCGCCATCCCTTGACATATTCGAACGAGGCCCGGGGCCGGAAAATCGCGTTCCTCGTGCTCGCGCTGCTGGCCTGCATCTGGGGCTACAACTGGGTCGTGATGAAGATCGCCCTGGCCTATGCGCCGCCGTTCATGTTCGCGGCGATGCGCACCGGCGGTGCATCGCTGTTCCTGTTCGGACTGCTGGCCGTATTCGGCAAGCCGATGCGACCTCCAGTCATCGGCGGCGTCTTCCTCCTGGCCCTGTTCCAGACCACCCTGTTCGTCTCGCTGGCGACGCTCGCGGTCTACCTCGGAGATCCCGGAAAATCGGCGATCCTCGCCTTCACCATGCCCTTCTGGGTGCTGATCCTCGCCGCACCGATTCTCGGCGAGCGGATTACGGCCGGCAAGGCCATTGCCGGTGGCCTCGGCCTGGCGGGGGTCATCATGATCCTCTCGCCCTGGACGGGACATGGCGATTCCCTCGCCCTGGTGCTGGCCCTCGCTGCCGGCTTCGACTGGGCCATTGCGGTGATGATCGCCAAGAAGATACCCGTCCACGGCACCTGGGAATTGCTCTCCCTCAACGCCTGGCAGGCCTTGATCGGCGCCGTGCCGATCGCCATCCTTGCCCTGCTGCTGCCATCCGCGCCGATCCACTGGACGGGAACCTTCGTGCTCACCCTGGCCTACAACGTAGTGCTTGGTACCGGGCTGGCCTGGTTCATGTGGTTGTTCATTCTTTCGCGCCTTCCCGCCAGCGTGTCCGGGCTGTCTTCGTTGGTCATACCGGTCATCGGCATCCTGGCGGATTGGGCACAACTCGGCGAACGCCCCGGCCCCTGGGAAAGTATTGGCGCGGCCACGCTGATCGCCGGTCTCGGCCTGATCGCCTGGAACCAACGCCGCGCCAAGCCGTAGCCCGCGTCCGCCGGCCCGCAAGCATACACTTGCGGGAAACAACCAGGGGTATTGAATGATTTTTCACTTCGAGAGAGCCTCGCAACCGCTCATGTCCTGGCGGTTGTTCCTGCGCCGCATGGCGATCTACGTGGCGATCGCAGCGGGCATCAATCTGATCTTCCCGGGAATCGGCACGCTGAGCTTCCATTCGCTGGAACCGCTGGACTGGATGGCTCCGCACTCAATGCCGCGATGATCATGACCGACAACGGCCCCATCGTAGCCATGCACACCGCGGGCGGGCGCGCCTTTAACCCTGCTACGCGTTGATGGGCGGCATCGTGTTCGTGCTGGTCGCCAGCATTATCCTCGGCCCCGTGATACACCGCATCCTGCACGCCTTTCACCTCAGCATCGACGACGCGGGCCGATAAAGACGTTTTCCGCAAAAATTTCTACCCGGAGTAATAAGGTTTTATCTCAAAAAAGTAATGCCTTATCCATATGCACGGCAATTGCAGCTTATGCAAGAACACACGGCATGACGCCTGAGTGTCCGTTTCCACGAGGAACGACCGACGGAAGCCAACCCATTCCAGCCAGTCACGCCTTTAGAAAACGGTCGTTCGATTTGGTTATCTAAGTGGCCATTAGTCCCCGATGGGGAGAACGTCAGCGGCCCTCAGCGAGAGGCTCGGCCGTGTCCACTGGACTGGGGGTGGTAGTCCATGGCCTATGTTTGGGTGTCCGGAATTCTCTAGGCGCCCGCTTATCGAGCCCTGACGCTACTGTGTGTGCTTTAATGTGGCTGTATACGGTCACTATATTTAGGCCCAGTTATCATCCAGGGGGCAAAATGAACAGAAAGACCCAGTTAACGATTCCCACGTCTACCAAAGACATTAAAGCATTGGTTGCTTCTGAAATGCGCTATCGTCGATTATTCGAAACAGCTTGTGATGGAATTTTGATCCTAAATGCGGAGACGGGAAATATCGACGAGGTTAATCCCTATTTGATAAAAATGTTGAACTATTCCCATGAAGAACTCCTCGGTAAAAAGCTGTGGGATATAGGCCTGTTCAAAGATGTCGTTCGTGCCAAGGAATTGTTCAAGGAAACACAAAAACATGGCTATGTCAGATACGATGATTTGCCACTCAAGTCGAGAACAGGTGAAACAGTTGACGTTGAGTTCGTAAGCAACTTATACGACGATGCTGGAGTGAAGGTTATTCAATGCAATATCCGAGACATTGGAGAGCGCAAGGCAGCTGAAGCTCAAATTGTCAGATATCAGGAGAAACTTGAGACCGCGCTGATGGGGGCCATCAAACTGGTTACGATGGTGAGCGAGGCACATGACCCTTATACTGCCGCTCACGGGAGACGGGTGGGGGAAATCGCCTCTGCGATCGGCGCGGAGATGGGTATCGACGAGCAAGTACAGGCGGGGTTGCTAATCTGTGGATACCTTCATGACATTGGGAAAAGTAGCATACCGACAGAAATTCTATCTAAGCCAGGAAAAATCAGTAATATCGAGTTTGAGTTGATTAAAGGGCATGCACAGGCCGGCTACGATATCTTGGGTGCCATGGAATGGCCTTGGCCTGTGGCAGAAGTAGCCCTCCAGCATCATGAGCGTATTGATGGAACAGGTTACCCTAACGGCCGTACGGGTGAAGCCATTATTTTGGAAGCACGAATCATTGCCGTAGCAGATATTGTCGAAGCGATGTCTTCGCATCGCCCCTATCGCGCTGCATTAGGGATCGACTCGGCATTGAACGAGATCGAGTCTGGTTGCGGAACTAAGTACGACGTTGACGTCGCAAACGCCTGCCTTCGTCTATTCAAAAAGAATGCGTTCCAACTACCCCAATGACCGTTCGCAGTAGAGCTATGTGGCGGGCAATAGCCCCGTTAAAATCTTAAAATACGATAAAAGAGGATCTTGGACTTCGCCATATATGGTGGGCAGGTCAGCTCTGCAACGCGCTGCTGCAGCGGTTAGTCAGAGTGAAGCCGGAGTTAGCCCTAGTTTGCAGAAGATATGTATTTGACAGGATCTGGCGTACCGCCTCGTCCTTGAATTCCGGCGTATATCTCTGGCTACTCATCAGGACTACCTCCTATGCTCAAATCATAGACCAGGCGTGTCCACTAGAGCCGGGGTAGTCCACAATTAAGACATAAATGTCTGTCAACAGCGGGCAGATAAAGGCGACCCTGTTTAACCCGACTTTGCCGCCGCGTTCCTCAGTTCGGCGATTCGTTCCTGCATGGCCGCGATATGACTGCCACGCCAATAGATATGCCCGCATTCCGTGCAGCGGCGGAATACATCGTAATATTTACGCGTCAGGGGCTGGAGCCGGTGCTCGATCTCCGCCTTATCGACATCTTCCAGTAGGCCATTGCAACGAACGCAGCGCGTAAACGGCTCGACCATGCCCGCGAGGTCGAAACGGCGGAAGACTTCGGCGAGTTGTTCACGCGGATCGTCATGGCGCACGCAATAGCCATGCGTAATGATGCGGCGCTTCAGCAGATTGCGGTCGCGGGTCAGCAGGATTCTTTGGTCTCCGGCCGAAATTGCGGCCAATTCCTCGTCGCCGTAATCCCTACGATAAAGAGTGTCTAACCCGCATAAACGCAGGTAGCGTGCCAGTGTCCCCAGGTGACCGTCGACGACGAAGCGCAAGACACGCAATGGATGGCGCCGTATTCGAAGCTGGTCCGATATATCGAAGGACTCAAATACAGGATAGACGGCTATCCGGTCACCGTTACGGACAAGGTAGTCGAAACCCACCGATTTCCCGTTGACCAGAATCAGCTCCACCTCGGGATGCGGCACGCCGAAGGACTCGATCATGTCCTTGACCGAGGCCCGGCGGGCGAATTCGTGGCTAAAGGAGACCTTGCGCCGCTCCGGTGGCAGGAAGTCGTTTAGCTCCTCGTAGAACCGGAAAACCGCCCGGGAGCTGCCGGTTGCTTGCACTGACTGCATAAGTCATTAATGCGACCTTAACGCCGCATTTTCAATATCGATCAGCCGGGCTAATAATGCGGTGGCTCTTCCGATTCCGGGTAGGGAAACTTCAGGTGCCCATACCGAACCACTACCACCGTAACGGCCAGCACGAAGATCGCGAGGGAGATATAGATGTCGCGCGTGGCCTGCAGGTTGTGCAGGCCCGAGGTGTCGAGGATCAGATAGCGGGCTAGGGACACCATGGCGATATACAGCGGCATGCGCACCGGGAGTTTGTCGAGGCGCCAATAGGTGCTCACCATGCTGATGACTTCCAGGAAGATAAAGAGCATCAAGAGGTCGGAAACCCCGACATGGCGGATTCTGACCATGTGCACGATTTCCTCGCCGGCCGCATACAGGGTGGCGATGAGAATCAGGAACAGGCCGACGTCCTCGACTACCGTAACCACCTTCATCCCGGCGGTACGTACCCATCTGCGATGCCGCATGACTCTCCCCCCCCCTTTTTACTCGATTGCTGAACGGACCAGCCTGCTCTGCTCAATCTCCCGGCTGTTGAGCCTTCTCCCAAGCCTGGAGTGTACCCGGAGCTCCCAGCACCCGTCCATCCACCTTCTTGCCATAGTAGTCAACTTTGCGGTTGTGATGAAACGCCTTGATCGTCTCATCCAGGTTGCCTTTATAGCGCGGATCCTGCGGGCGTGGATGACTGTCGATCCAGGCCGCCACGTCCCAGGTCTCCTGCACGCTGAGCTTGCCGGGATACCCGAAGGGCATGTTGTGGTGGATAAAGTCGGCGGCCTTCGCGACACTGTGCATGCCTGCGCCCCAGTTGAAAGCCTGCGCACCCCACAGCGGCGGGAAGATGTAGGAGCCGTCAGCCAGCTTGCGGCCCTCGCCGTTGCCGCCATGGCACACGGCACAATCCGCAGCATAGACAACTTTGCCTTGCTCACGTGAATAGGGTTTGGGCGGCTCTGCCAGTTTCGGATAACCGCGGCCCTTCATCTTCACACCCGTAGGCACGCCGTACGACATCCAGTGAATGTAGCTTTCCAGATCGATCATGGCCGGGGAGTCCGATGGTGGCGGGCTGCCGGACTTCGAATCTGGTGCATTTTCCGAGTAAGTGAAACACCCTTGGAGACGCATGACCAGATCGTTGACCCGTTTGTTCTTGCCACGGAAAGCGGGATACATACTACGCGCTGCCCACATCGGCGACGAATCGGCCTGGCGACCACGGTTGGTATGACAATTGCTGCAACTCTGCCCATTGCCGACATACTTGCTTGCGTATTTCGGAGTGTCCATAAAAATCAGGTAGCCCCGCTTCACCGCTTCCCCGAACTTGTCATTGGGCAGATCTTTCAGGAGCGGTGGCTGAAAGTAGCCCGGCATGGCATCGGCTACCGTCGGCGCCACATCGGGATGGGCATCGGCTGGAATCGGACCGGTCGGGGGCAGAGAGGCCAGATACTCTGCCACCGCGTGGACCTGCTTGGCATCCAACGCTTGCGCGACATGCTTCATCAGGTCCCCGATGCCTCCAGGCCGCTTGCCATCCTGCCAGGCCTTCAGCTGGGCCTCGATGTATTTGGGATCCTGTCCGGCCAGCGCGGGAAAATCTTCAAAACCACGCGCACCCGGGCCGTGACACGCCTGGCAGCTGGGAACGTTCTTCTGCCAAAGCCCGTTGACCACGATCTCGCGGCCTGCGCCCAGCACGGTCTTGTCCACCATCATGCCCGACGCGGCCGGCTCCTTGAGCGCAGCGTAGTATTCGGCAATGGCACGCATGTCGCCCGAACTCAAGCCCTGCGCCTGTCCGCGCATGATAGCGTTGGGTCGCTTGCCACTGGAGAACGCCTCAAGCTGCGCCTCAAGATAGGCGGCTGGTTGACCAGCCAGGCGGGGAAAACCCGCCTGCGGATTGCCCTCACCCTTGGCCCCGTGACAAGCGGCGCAACCCTTCTGGGCAACAACCTGCTCTCCACTCGGAGCCGCATGCGCAATGGCCGTAAAGCCGACGCCCAGGGCCAAGGCCCCCAGAGCAGTGAAAAATAGTCGTGACCTGCACATGCCGTCTTCTCCCATCATGACCGCAACGACGCGATCATGGTTTCATGAACTGGTATTCGCGATAGATCGCCTGGCCTGCCGGGCTCATCAGAAAATCCATGAAGGCCCTGGCGGCCGCCGGATGCGGCGCACTCCTCATCAGGCCCGCCGTGTATTCCACCACCTTGTTGTCCTTGTCCGGGATGGTCACCGTGGAAATGGGATGGTGCTTCATCCGATCGTGAAAATAGGCTTCGGTGTACCACACCACACCCGCATCGCACTTGTGTTCCATGATGCGTATCGGTGTCTGGCGGTGGTGGATATGCGTGAGGAACGTCGTACCCTTTGCGACCTTCTCCTTGTAGACGGTATTGACCAGAGCCTCACCGCCCGTTTCCTTCAGGGCCGGAATGATGGCGTGCCTGGCGATGCCCTCCCACTCGGGATTCGGCATGCACAGGCGGAGGCCGGGTTCGGCCAAGCTCTTCAGGCCGGTCACATGCTTGGGGTTGCCCTTGTAGACCATGATGGCCAGGCGGTTTTTGGCATATCCCTCAGTGCGATTGAACCAATGGTGCTTTTTCTGCAGCGCCATAATGCTGCCATGCCCGGCCGTAAGGATGTCGGGCTTGAGCGTGATGCGCATGTTCCCGATCAGTATCCCCTGGCCGCGCTCGATCGCGGTAATCAATCGGCCGGGCGGAAGCGTAAACGCCACCACATGCGGATATTGCGGATGCGCCTCGATAAAGGCACGCATCAGCTTGTTCACCAGCATGTACTGGTTGCCGGCAAAAAAGATGACCAGTTGCGGGTTGTTGATGTCGCCGTGGATATCGGGCACATTCTCCAATCCCGGCACGGTCACTTCAGTGCCCCCGTACAGGGGCATACTCCACGGCGGCTGGACTTCCAGCAACGCCTCGGGGAACCCCTGCATATAGCGTGAATTCTGATAGACGTCCTCTTGCTGCTGCCCCGCTGCGAAAGCAGGATGCAGAGGACCGAGAAGCAGCGCCGCGAACGCGCCAATCAGTACGTAACGTAAAAATTTTGCCGACATTTTTCTCTCCTGATGGCGAACAAGCGGCGCTGCGTCCCGAATAGTACCGTGCAGCCTGTTACTGCTTCATGTATGCGTAGCCCATGTCACCGTAAATGACCGTGGTCGCCAACGCCGACAGATCGATACGCACATGCTTGTAGACCTCGGAATGCTCGAAACCGAGATCGGCCAGCGCCTGACCGCAGACGTCCACATGCACGCCGGCCTTGCGCAAGGCATCGATCAGCGGGATGTTGGGGTTATCCACGCCATATTTCTTCTTGTAGGCCTCGTTGTCGAGGATGGCCGGCGTAGCCGGTCCATGCAGGATGGCGACGAAATGCAGATGCGACAGCGGGACCCCGGCCGAGGCGAACACGTTCACCGCACGGGCCACGTGCGACAGGCCGGGTTCCGGCTTGGACGGATCCTTGGCGCCGGAGGTCACGTCGAACAGTGCCTTGTAGACATGTTCCTTGTTGGGCTGGACCGCGGCATGGGGCAGCGGATGCACCGGGCCGTACTTGGCGATCGCCGGATAGCTCCACTTCATGTCGGCGGCGTGTGCCGGGGACATGAAGCCAACGCCGGCCAGCATCAACACTGCGGCCGCACCCAGGGCTTTGGCAGAAAATGATTTCATGGTCTTACTCCTGATAACGATGCGAGAAAAGCCCTTGCTCGGGCACTGAAAAATCAAAAGTCGTACTGGAACTGCAGCCGGTTGTAGACAAACCGGGCCTGCTCCCCCGAATAGCTGAATACGCCCAGGCGATCGCGGACGGAAAAGCCCTTGAACGGCCCCGAGCGGAAGAAATAGGTCGCGTCCAGGTCCACTTCGGAGGGATTGCCCGTCTGGAAAGGCTTATTGAACTGTGCCTGGCTGTAGCGGGCATAGCTCGCGATGAAGCGCCACGCCCGGCCGCCGCCGAACCAGTACACCCCCTTCACCTTCCAGGCATGGCCGCTGGTGGTCTGGTCGGCCAGGCCCTGGGTCATCGACGTGGTGAACAACGGGTCTGTCGCGTAAGTGTGGGTATAGGGCGTCACGATGTTGCCGTTTTCGAACGCACTCGTGCTGGACGGGATTACGTCGTAAGCGACGGTATAGGTTCCCCGGCCAATGGCCACACCGGCTTCGCCGCCCCAGACCTGCGCATCGACCTTGCCGAGCAACGCTGCGCCGGTATCAGTCTCATGCGCGAACTGCACCGCTGCAACCGGGTCGATCATCCCACCGGTGTGATAGCGGTAATTGGCCTGCAAGTAAGTCAGGTTGGCGATATCGGTAAACCGGTACAACCAGCCCTGGACCTTGAGGTCACTCTTGCCGAAGTTCATCCCGTACACGGCCCCTCCATACCAGAAGCTGGGCCCGTCGACGCCATACAGATTGGTGGTCGAAAAATCCGGGCTGGTGCGGTTCTTCCAACGCTCAATGTAAGCCGCCTCGATACTGAGGTTCTTGATCGGCGTCAGCGATGCCGTCAGGCCCTGATAAGCTGCCGGAATCACGCGCGAGTCCGAACCCCACACCCAGGGCGTATGCAGCAACTGGTTGCCCAGGCGAGCCTGGAAAATGCTGTGCTTGTACTGGATGAAGGCCTCGGCAGGCGTGGCGAAAGAATCGCCGTTGCCCATCAGCGAACCGTCGCGCCTGGCCGGCAGGGGGCTGAGCCCGAAATTGGATACCCCGTAAAGCCCGAGGCCGGTGCTGAAGCCATACAGCGATTGGGTCTGCGCGAAAAGCTTGGCCGAAGTGGCAAACGCACTGCGCACCGATGGATTGTCGAGGTTGTTGTTGTGGAAACGGTGGAATTCATACATCCGGACCTGACCGTTGAAAGTGGCCAGCCAGGAAGGCACTGTGGCGGTCGAGTCGTTGCCATCTGCCAGGGCTGCAGGCGCAGCAAGCATCAGGCACATCAAAGCCGCCGTTAATCGATAAACACGTCTACTCATGGTCTTGTTCCCCCTAGTGTGCGGCACCCGTGGACATCCACGGGCCTCCGTATCGCATCCGTGCTCTTGCCCGATGGAATTCGTCATCGGCATGCATTGGGTTGCCAGAGCGAAGAGCCGGCTCTGCCTGCAATTATTGGCAGTTTTGACATATATTACAAATATATAAATACTATGCTTTACATGCATAAAAGGCATATCTATGAACCTGCGTCACCTGGCCGTCTTCAATGCAGTTGCCATTACCGGCGGGATCAATCGAGCCGCGGAGCGCCTGATGATCAGCCAACCCGCAGTTTCACGCCAAGTCCAGGCCCTCGAACACGCTCTGGGCGTCACGCTGCTCGAACGCAGGCCGCGGGGTATTCGCCTGACTGAAGCCGGCGAAATCCTTGCCGATTACGCCCGCCGCCTGTTCGAGATCGAAGCCCAGGCCAACGAGGTTTTCGCCGATCTCCGCTCGCTGCGCACGGGCGTATTGCGCCTGGGCGGCAGCATGAGCCTGGGCAACTATTTCCTGCCGGAAGTGATCGCTGCCTTTCACCATCAATACCCCGAAATAAGGATATCCCTGGAAGTCGGCAATACCTATTACATCCTCGACATGGTCCGTCACAATCGCGTGGATATTGGTTTCATAGAAGGTGATTTCGATGCGAACGAATTCAACGCAGACCTGTTCATGCATGACGAGCTGATCGTGATCGCCCACCCCGGTCATCCGCTCGCGGGGCAGGGTCCTATGCCCTTCAGCCGTTTGTGTCAGCATGGCTGTGTCATGCGTGAGGCCGGATCGGGTACGCGAGCAGCCCTGAACAACCTGCTCAAGCATGCGGGGATCAGCGACCACCCCTTCAATCTGACTCTGGGCAGTCCGGAAGCGGTAAAGCGTACCGTTCAGCGAGGCGCGGGACTGGCGGTCGCCTCCAACCTGACCGTGGTGAATGAATTGGAGAGTGGCGCGCTGGTACACATCCCGCTATCTGGGCCGTCTGCATACCGCAAGCTACACCGGATCACCCTGCCGCATAAGCAACTGGCCCCCGCAGCCAGCCCTTTCCTTGCACTGACCGATGATTACGCAAAGCGCTACGGTGCAATTCCGGAAGTTGCATGAATCGATTCAGGTGTTTTTGATCGAGCGCAATCAGGATTTTTGCCGTACGTGCACAATACCCGTATGAGTACGCGCAATCTCGATGCCTTTCTAAAGCCTTCATCCGTCGCGCTGGTGGGCGCGAGCCGCCGCCACGGCTCCGTCGGTGCAATCGCTGCCCGGAATCTGGAATCCTTCCCGGGGCAGGTGTTCCTGGTCAATCATCACCAGGCACTCGATGCCGAAGCCGGTATCTACCCCGAGGTAAATCAGTTGCCGGAGGCACCGGAGCTTGCCATCGTTGCCGTGCCGGCTCGCGGTGTTCCCGGCGTAATTGCCGATTTGGGCAAACTCGGTACCCGGGCCGCCATCGTACTGTCGGCCGGCTTCAATGAAAGCTCTGCGGGCAAAGCAGGCAAAGCATTGGAAAAACGCATGCTCGAAGCTGCACAGCCATCAGGCATGCGCATCCTGGGGCCGAACTGCATCGGTGCACTCGCCCCGCACTGCCAACTCAACGCCGGTTTCGCCCAAAGTCTGCCTCCGGCGGGACGGATCGCCTTCCTCTCGCAGTCCGGCGCCGTGCTGACGACACTGATCGACTGGGCAACGGCGCGCGGCATCGGTTTTTCCTCACTGGTATCGATGGGCGAGATGGCCGATGCGGATGTTGCCGACTGGCTCGATTACCTGGCCATGGATGCCAAAACCGGGGCTATCCTGCTATATCTCGAAAGCGTCACCAATGCCCGCAAGTTCATGTCCGCCGCTCGCCAGGCGGCCCGACTGAAACCGGTCATCGTGCTGAAGTCGGGCCGTTCGCCGGGCAGCGCCAAGGCCGCCGCCTCGCACAGCGGCGCACTGGCCGGCGCCGATGCGGTATTCGATGCCGCCCTGCGCCGGGCCGGCGCCCTGCGCGTCCCGACCCTGATGCAAATGCTCGAGGCCGCCGAGACCCTGGCGTACGCACAGTCGTTGCGCGGCGACGGGCTCGCCCTGCTGACCAATGGGGGCGGCGTCGGCGTGCTGGCCGCGGATCAACTCCTCGCGGCCGACGGGCGGCTTGTGGAATTGAGTGACACCACTCTGGAAATGCTGGATGCCATACTGCCTGCCGCCTGGTCGCACGGCAACCCGGTAGACATCATTGGCGACGCCGGCGCCGAACGCTACCGGGATGCGTTGAAAATACTCCTGGGTGCGCCCGAAATCGATGCCGTCGCCGCCATGTTCTGCCCGACCGGGCTCATAGAGCCGGGCGCGGTAGCGCAAGGCGTGGCCGCAGAACTGCGCGCTCATCCCGGCCACAAACCGGTACTGGCTTCCTGGCTCGGCCCGGTTGCGGCTGAAGCAGCCAGGGACACATTCGGAAACGCCTGTATCCCGAACTTCGACACCCCGGAAGCGCTTACCCGCGGGTTCATGCATTTCGTCAGCCGCCGCCGGCAACTGGATTTCCTGAACCGCACGGTCCCCGCCTTTCCTCTGCGCGGAGAAAACGACCGCTCGGAAGTTCGAAAGCTGATCAAGGAACATCTGCATAACGGCAGCGCCTGGCTCGACGAGGCGGATGCCAAGCAACTATTGAATATCGCCGGATTCAGCGTGAACGAAACACGGCGCGCCGCCTCGGCAGCCGAGGCCGAAGAAGCCGCACGTTCCATGCAGTCCCCTTTCGCGGTAAAAATCCTTTCCCCGGACCTCTTGCACAAGAGCGATGTAGGCGGCGTGGCGCTCAACGTAGAATCCGCCGAGGAGGTCGGCCGCGTCGCCGGCAGCATGGTCCGGCGTCTGCATGAACGTTACCCGGACGCGCGCCTGTCCGGCGTATCCGTGCAAACCATGGTGAAACGCGCCGATGCCCATGAGCTGATAGCTGGGCTCACGCTCGATCCCATCTTTGGCCCAGTCATCGTATTCGGCGCCGGCGGCGTCGCCGTCGAGGCGATGGACGACACCGCACTGGCCTTGCCGCCGCTGGATGCCAAACTGGCCCAGGACCTCATTGAACGAACCCGTATTCACAAGGTGCTGGCCGGCGCAGGCGGCCGGCTGCCTCCCATCGACATGGAGTCGCTGCAAGCACTGCTCATCCGCCTCAGCGAATTGGTTTGCGAATTCCCGGAAATCGTCGATCTCGACCTGAACCCCATCCTCGCCGGCCCCGATGGCGTAACCGTGCTCGATGCCCGGATTCGCCTCCAACGTACACGCAGAAACGCAATCGACCGGCTCGCGATCGTGCCCTACCCGCGCGAACTGGAGCAATCATTCAACTTGCCTGACGGACGGCATTGCCTGTTGCGCCCGATCCGTGCCGAAGATGAGCTGCCCATGCGCAAGGCCTATCACAAACTGTCCCCGGAACATCGCTACATGCGCCTGTTCCAGACGCTTGCAGAATTGCCGCACGAACTCGCCGCACGGGCCACGCAAATCGACTACGACCGCGAAATGGCATTCGTCATCGCCGAGGACAAGCCACCGGGCGAAGCCGAACTGTTTGGCGGCGTGCGACTGATCAGCGATGCCAACCGCGAAAAGGCGGAATACGCCATCACCGTTGTTGACGACGTAGCCGGCCAGGGCGTAGGACGGCGGCTGATGAACATCATCATCGATTATGCGCGCCAGATAGGCGTACGCGAAATATCCGGCGACATACTGGAAACCAATACGCCGATGCTCGCCTTGTGCAAGGAACTGGGATTCAGACTGAAACACGAAGACCAGATGCTGGTGAAGGCAACGCTCACCCTCCCGGAAGCGGGCGGCGCATAATCCCGCGGTGGCAAAAGGCGGGGAACGGCGGCTCACAGAGCCGCACTCTTCATGAAAACCACCTATACTTCAAGCGGACACGAATGGCGAGAGCATTTTTTCGCTCATTGGTCCTTATCTAATCAACCTTACAGGTACCAAGCATGAAAACAAGTCATTTACTCAGCATCTCAGTTCTGACGGCCGTCGCCGCCGCGACTGCCACAGCGTCAGCGGCGACTCATAAAATGCCCAGCCACGGCCAGATCGCCAACCTATTCAAAACCTGGAACAGCGCCCTGCAGACAGGCAACCCTGAAACAGTGGCCAAGCTGTATTGCGCGCATGGCGCCGTACTGCTGCCGACCGTATCCAACCAGGTACGCACCACTCACAAAGGGATCGTGGATTACTTCACCTACTTCCTGAAATCGAAACCGGTCGGACATATCGACAAGGAATACATCCGTGTACTGGGACCCAATACCGCAATAAACTCCGGCATCTATACGTTTCACTTGACGCAGAACGGCAAGAGCACCAGCGTGCAGGCCCGCTATACCTATGTCTATGAGAAGCAACACGGTCACTGGTGCATCATGGACCATCACTCCTCGGCCATGCCCGAACCGACTAAATAACAATCCCGATCAGCAGGCACGGGGGTAGTCGATTTTCTATTCCCCGTGCCTGATCCAAAGGAGATCCGCTTCCACCCGTGAAGAAGCTAATGCGTTACTTGATCCCCTCGATGGCCTTTATCGTATTAGTGGCCGGCTGCGCCTCTCAGCATAATGCCGTGTCGAGCACATCAAAAAACAACGGCTCGCAGGATTCGACTGCCAGCCCCGGATCGGGAACCAGTGCCACAATGCGGGCCGTCCCCGTATACACCCCCCCCGCCACGCTACCCACTCAATGCTTCCTCCTCAGGAGAACAAGGATGCGTACGCGTGATTTTCGATCTGGACGCCAAGGGCCATCCGACACATTTACAGGCATTGGCAAGCGTCCCTAATGACGTCTTCGACCATTCCGCAATACAAGCAATTTCAAGATGGCGGTTTCGTGTAACCAATAAAAAAGGCCAATCCACCAACGTCCCGGTCAAGGGCATTGTCCAGGATATTGAATTTTTTATAGGTGACATAGGAAGCCACACCAGAAGCATCATCCATTGGATCTGCAAGCAACCACCGCCACGGACAGTCATCGTCCAGTCCACACCTGCCACGACAGGCATTCGTGCTTCAAACAAGAAAAATAAACAATGGGTAACCCTGGTTCAGATGCCGAACCTGCATCACAAGCCATTGGTAAACGGCAGAGTCGACGTCAGGTTTTGTGTCGACGATAAAGGGCAAGCCGAGAATGTGGAAGCATACAAGTCCTTTCCGCACGGCTTATATAATCGCGCGGCAATAGCCGCAGTTAAATCCTGGAAATTCAGCGCGCGCGAAGCGGTTGACTCGCATTATGTAACCACCTGTGATTTATCTTATCGGATACGCATCGTTGGACAGGCCAGCCTGGCGCGAGACCCTACCTTCGTCAACCAGCGCCCAACCGCCATCCGGACCGATGATCTCAGCCTACCCAGCGGTTCCCATATCCGTCATGGAAAAGTAACGATACGTTTCTGCATCGACAAGGATGGCAAAGTCAGCAATCCAAAGGCAATCAAATCGCAGCCCAGCGGAATGTTTGACCAAGCGGCGATCCGGATCCTCCATATCTGGAGCTACTGGCCCAGGACCATAGACGGCGAACCGATGCGCACCTGTAACGTCGAAGAATCCATCACCTTCAAGCTGGGGCGCGACCAGCTCGTCTGGGCCTACCCGGGCACGTCCTGACCGGCTCGCGGGGCGCGGGGATGGCGGCCCGGACGCGGGTGATCCGCCTGTAATAAAATGCAGGGCTGATTTTGCCCCCAAGATAGATATGAACCGACATAACCTGAGGCTCGCCGCGGCGGCTGCAGTTTTATATTTCCCGGCGCTTGCGATGGCCCATGACGCGCCTGCCACTGCTACCGACAACCCATCCCCGACGGTGCAGCTGGACACTATCGAGGTCACCGCGACGCCGCGGCCCGAGAAGGTCGACACGGTGCCCAAGAGCGTGACCGTAATCACCCACGACCAGCTCGAACGGCTCGGCGCCACCAACCTGCGCACGGCCCTCAGCCTGGTAGGCGGCGTCTATATAGCCCCCGGCGGGGACAACGGCCCGGCCGGCTCGGTGCCGCAGTTCCAGGGTTTGCAGGAATTCGACGCCTTTCTTTTGCTGGTGGACGGCGTACCGTGGGGCGGCGCTTTCAATCCCGCCCTGCCGAGCATCGACCTGAACGATGTCGCGCGCATCGAGATCATCCGCGGGGCAGCGCCAGTGAAGTACGGCGCGACCTCGTTCGTCGGCGTCATCAACATCATCCACCGCAAGGCCGGCGACCCTACCCACACCTTGAGCGCAAGTCTTGGAAGCTGGGACACCGGCAGCCTGTCGTTTTCGGCGCCACTGACCACAAAGGGCCCGTTCAAGCAGTCCCTGGCCCTGGACGTGTCCCAGCACGGCATGCGCGACTTCCGCGCCGGCTATAAGCGCCAGCATCTGCTTTATCGCGGCGCCGTCGACACGCAGACCGGGACGTTCCACATCGATTTCGACGCCTTGCTGCTCCAGCAGCAGCCGCAGAGTCCCGTCCCCCTGAGCGATGCCGCTGGCGGCCTGGATCCGGCAGTGCCGATCGACTCCAACCACAACCCGAGCAACTCGGAAATCAACTCCGAACGCTACCAGCTCAACACCGGCTATGACGCCCAGCTCGGGAGCGGCACCTGGTCGACCACGCTGGCCGCCTCTTTCGAGCACCTGCGCAACGTGCGCGGCTTCCTGCGCGCCGGCAATTTCCAGACCGGCGGCACGCCCAACGCCGACGGTTACAACCAGAGCGTCAGCCGCAACAGCTTTTACTTCGACAGCAATTACACCTATCCGCTGAGCCCCAACCTGCAAATGGTGAGCGGAGTCAATTTCCTTTATGGCTGGGGCCGGGAAAACAGCAACAACTACGAGTACTACGTGCAACCCAATGGCGGCAATGCGCCGAATAGCAACACGCTACCCGTCGACGAGCAAACTCAACTGCAGGACACGCGCTCATTCTTCGGCGCCTACTCCCAGGCCGACTGGACCTTCGCACCGAAATGGGACTTTCAATTCGGCCTACGCCTGAACCACACGCTGGAAAACCGCGACACCGCGTTGTGGCCCTCGGCCGCCAGCGGGCTCCCACCCCAGCACGGCTCCATGACGCAGATCAACACGCGCTTCAGCGGCCAGACGGCGATCAGCTACAGTTTTTGGAATAGCGACGCCGGCAAGGCCGTCGCCTACGTCTCCTACGGCAACACCTTCAAGCCGGCCGCCGTGGACTTCGGCCCCGAAGCCGAGGGCGACATCCTGCAGCCGGAGACCGCGCAGTCCTACCAGGCCGGACTCAAGGGCTACACCGTCTCCCCTGACCTCGGATGGAATGTGAACCTGTTCTGGGTAAACTTCTCCAATGTCGTAATCCCCGCCTCGGAAGGCGGCCTGCCGGGCACGCGGAATGGCGGTCAGCAGCGCCTGCGCGGCATCGAAGCGGAACTGGACGGCGGCATCGGAGACGGCTGGCGCTGGACGGCGACCTACGCCTACCACGATGCCCAATACACGAACTTCGTGGTCAACAAGGGCGGCAAAAACGTCCAGCTCGCCGGCAACCAGATCGTGATGTCCCCACACCAGCTGTTCAAGGCGGGCGTCAGCCGCATGCCCGAGAGTGATGGTTGGCTGGCCTACGCCAATGTCGAACTCGTGGGTTCGCGCTACTATGACATGGACAACCAGATCCGCGCGCCCGGCTACGGCACCCTCAACGCAGGCGCCGGTTACCGCTTCGGACGCTGGACTGTGCGACTCGACGGCACGAACCTCACCGATCGCCGTCCCGCCGTCGCGGAAAGCGAACTCGGCCCGGATTCGTTCTATGTGATGCCGGCCAGGGCCGTACAGCTCAGCGCAAGCCTCACCTGGTAACAAAGAGTCCGAAGGCGTCTGAAACCAGCCGGCCTGTGCATCGACTGCACAGGCCGGCTGGTTTGCTAATTGCCATAGTCTCCTGCCTGCCCAACCCCGGCTAGACGTCGCGGATGGCCGTGGCGATGGGGAGGCGCGCAGCGCGAATGGCCGGGAACAGGCCGCCGACGAGTCCCATCAGCAAGGCGTAGATCAACCCCGTTGCGAGCAGCGTCGGCGTCACCGCGAACTGGAAGGCGAGCATCCCGCCGTTGCCGATCGTGGTGGCCTTGAAGCCGTTGAACATGAGGTAGCCGATCGCACCGCCGGCGACACCGCCGACCGCACCCAGGAACAGGGCCTCGAACACCACCGACAGGACAACCGGCGAGCGCGCGAAACCGAGCGCGCGCAGCGTGGCGATTTCGCGCGTCCGGGCCGATACGGCCGCATACATGGTATTCAACGCGCCAAACATCGCGCCGATGCCCATGAGCAGTGCGATCAGTCCGCCTGCGATCGTGATCACACTGTTCAGGTCCTTCGATTCATTGGCGAAGAACGTACTTTCCCGGTCCACCGACACATTCAATTGCGGATTGCTCTTGAGTGCTTTCTTGAATTTGTCGAACACGCCCGGCGAGGTCAGCTTGACGTAGACCCCGGAGAACGTGTTGCCCGCGTTATAGGCGGACTGGACGTCGTGCACATCGGCCCAGACCTCGGATTCGTGCATGTCGCCACCCGAGGCGAAGACGCCCACGACCTTCCAGTCCTTGTGATTCCAGTGAAAGGTCTTGCCCAGGCGCAACTGCGGAAACTGTGCGGCGGTCGAACGGCCCACGACGATCTGGTCCAGGCCGGGCTTGAACATATGGCCCTTGATGACATGCATCTTGTTCCAGATCGCCTTGTACTGTCGGCCCACACCACGCAACGTCACGGCGGCGAGTTGCTTGGCGCTCTTATGCACCATGAGCGAGGTGACCATGTCGCCGAGAGCCAGCGGCCCATTGGGACCGTGGGCTACGCCGGGGGCTTCACCGATCGTGCGCAACATCGGCAAATCGACCATGCCCGGGCCATTCAGGGAGACAATTGCCACATCGTCGGACCCGGTATGGCTGAGTACGGAGGTAAGCCCATCCCGGATCGAGAGCAGGCCGATGAATACGAGCACGACTCCGCAGAAGCCGATAACGGCGATCAGCGCCGGCTGCAACCGGAAGCGTATGGACCCGAGGCTGAACTTGCAGACCGACGCGGTTTCGCGCGCCCAGATAAGTGGTGAAATATGCCGTGACATCTCAGGCCCTCCTCAGTGCATCGGCGGCGCGCAGGTGAAACACCTGGCGTAACGGCAGCGCGCCCGCTATCACGCCGAATACGATCATCAACAGAATTCCCAGGCCTATCGCGGCAGGCGGCAGCCCCAGCGCGGGCAGCACATCCTGCACGCTCTTGTATATCGCCCCGGCGAGCAACCAGGCAATGACCAGCCCCAACGCTCCGCCGATGGCGGTGACGCCAACGGCTTCGGCAAGCACCAACCCCGAGACCGTACCGCGCCCGAATCCCAGTGCTTTCAATACGGCAAGTTCGGAGGTACGCTCTCGCACGGACTGCGACATCGTGTTGACGGTTACCAGCAGCATGCTGAAGAACACCGCAGCGCCTACGACGAACGTGATAAACCCGATGTTGCCGAACTCGCGGATAAAGGTTTGCGTATCAGCGGCCTCCGAGGCGGTACGGGTCTGCGGGAAAGACGTTGTGAACTTGTCGTCGATAAGCTTGCTGATAGCAGCCGCCTGGCGCGGATCGGCAATGCGCTCCTTGTACACGCCGACGTAATTCTTGTTTTTGGCGATGGAATCGTTGAAGTACTGATAGTGGATCAGCACGAAATTCTTGTAGCGATCGGGCAGATCCGTATTATAAATACCATCCAGGGTGACGTACCAGGTATGCGTGCCGTCCTCCTTGGTGATGTTTTTACTCTGCACCGGAATGCGCTCGCCAACCTTCCAGCCATAGCGCTTGGCAATCAGGCTGCCGACGACGGCACCGGGCTTGTCGCCGAACCAGGCCTTGCGGGCCTGTTCATTCAACCGTACTTCCGGATAGACCTTCAGGAAGCCTTCCGGGTTGGTCGCCACGACCTGAAAGGTATTCTTTTTGTCCTGGTAATAGCCGCGGAAACCATTGAACCAGGTGATCGACGTCACCCCCTGTACCGCGGCGATCTTGGGGCCGTAGGAAATCGGCAACGCACCCAGCTTGGCACTGGTCTGGATACGCTCGGCGCTCGCTATCTGCATGACGCCGTTCATGCCATGTGCCATCGAAGCCAGCAGGCCGAACAGAGCGAACGCCGACGTCACTGCGAACAGGGTGAAAATCGTGCGCAGTTTCTTGCGCTTGATATTGCTCCAGAGTAATGGCCAGTATTTCATCGCGGGAATCCTCGTGTCTTCATAACGCCGTGCATGGGCACCGGTCAGTGCCGGGGCTCGTCAACCAGCCGCCCCTTGTCCATGTGCAGGGTGCGCTTCGCGCAGGCCGCGGCGCGCGGGTCATGGGTGACCATGACGATGGTCTTGCCGTGCTCCTCGTTGAGCGCCTGGAGCAGTTCCAGAATCTCGTCGCCGGCCTTGCGGTCGAGGTCCCCGGTGGGCTCGTCGCACAGCAGTATCGTCGGATCGGTAACAATCGCCCGAGCAATGCCTACACGCTGTTCCTGGCCGCCGGACAGTTCCGTCGGCTTGTGCTTCGCACGCTCGTTCAGTCCCACCAGCTTCAGAGCCGCCAGGGCACGGCGGTGGCGCTCGCTGCGCGAGAACCGGGTCAGCAACAACGGCAATTCCACGTTCCGTTCCGCCGACAGGGCAGGCAGCAGATGATAGAGCTGGAAAATGAAGCCGACATGGCGGGCACGCCATTTCGTCAATGCAGCCTCACCGAGATTGTCGATGCGCATGCCGCCGATTTCGATCATGCCCGAGGTCGGTCGGTCGATGCCGCCGAGCAGATTCATCAAGGTGGTCTTGCCCGAACCCGAGGGGCCCATCAAGGCGAGAAAGTCGCCTTCGGGCACGGTCAGGTCGAGAGCTTGCAGCACTTCGACGGTTTCGCCGCCGCGCCGGTAGGTCTTGGTGACCCCCTCCAGCTTGACCAGGGCGGGCTCGGTCTCCGGACGGGGAGCTTTCATGGAAGCGATAGTGGCGGACATGATGGTGTTCTCCTGAGTCTGCGATTGCATGACATCAACCGGCCTTGGCGGACCGGACCGGCATACCGTTCGCAAGTGGTTTGTCGGAATGAGTGATAACGATGTCGCCGGCACTGAGGCCGTCAAGCACCGTGACCTGGCCACCGGACGTGGCGCCGGTCTGCACGGTCTGCTTGTGGGCATGCGCGTCCACGACGGTGAAAACGTAGCTGGATGAGCCACTGCCCCGGACCGCGCTACGTGGCACGGTAAGGTTCGGCGTGGCAACAGAATTTTCGGCGCTGGCCGTGGCCGTCGATTTCCCTGGATGCGGCGTGTCGTAGAACCAAACCTGTACACCCATGTCCGGCAGGATCCGCGGATCCAGCTTGTCGAAGGCGATGCGCACCTTCACGGTGGCTTTCTGGCGATCGGCAGTGGGCACGATGCTGATCACATGCGCAGGGATGCGCCAGTTCGGGTAAGCGTCGAGCGCCGCTTCAACGCGCATACCCTGCTTCACGCGATGGATATAGCTCTCGTTGACGTCGACATCGATTTCGAGTGAATGCATGTCGACCAACCGGCAGATGCCGGTCTTGGTGTAGCCCCCCACCGCGGCGGGGGAAATCATTTCACCGGGGTGGGCGTATTTTTCCGTCACCACGCCGGCAAAGGGCGCACGAATGACGGTGTAGCCGAGCCGAATCTTGGCGCTGTCCAGCACGTCGCGGTCGACCTTGAGCTGTCCCCGGGCCGCGGCCAGCGAAGCCTTGTCAATGGCAACTTGGGACTGGGCATCGTCCAGATCGGAAGTGCTCGTGAGATGCTGTGCCGCCATGGCCTGTACTCGGCGCAGGTTCAGCGCATCCCGTTGGAGCTCAGCGCGGGCCTTGGCCACATTGGCCTGGTCGGTGTCGAGCTGGTTCGCCGCCTTAGCGACGGCCGCCTTCTGCGACTGATCATCCAGACGCGCAAGGATCTGGCCCTTTTTGACGCGCTCGCCTTCGTCGGTAACGACCTCGGCGATCTGCCCGGTGATTTGCGAGGACACGGTAGAGGCCAGCAGCGCGACGACATAGCCCGATGCATTCAACACGCTGGCGCCACCGGAATTCGCCGCAGCAGGTGCCTGCGACTCGACCATCACGGTCTGTACCGTGACCGGCTTGGCCCGCAGCACCTGCCAGCCACCTATCCCGGCGCCCACTGTGACGGCCAGAACCACGGCGAGCACCCAGGGCCAACGGCCGCGCCGTGCTGGTCGGACCTCACTACCCCGGTCGATGCGCAATGAATCCAATTCCCCTTTATCCATCGTATGGCTGCCTCATGGTCTTATACCGATATGCTTGGGTATAACACTATCACAATTGACGGGGAATGCAAGCTTCCCGGTCAGCCTTTCACTAACCCATTGTTAAATCTTTGAAAAATGAACATCCCCGGCAACCCGGTAAAGCGTTTTGCGCCTGACGGCCCTACGAAAAACTCTCACAATGACTGCTGCGACGAACCTGTCGCAAACGCCAACACCTCTTGCAGGAGCGGCTTCAGCCGCGATTATTCGAAGAATCCCCCTCCGGCTCCTCCTTCCTCGCTATGCGAGCAAAGGGGAGAGTAACCTCGTTCCAACTTGGCGGTCTCTGCGCCTCGGCGAGATTTCTTCTTCTCTTCCTCGTTGCGCCGTTGCGGAGGGTCAGGTATGCAGCCCGACAAGATGCCGCCCCTGCAAAGCGTCAGGGGAAACGTCGCCGTCGATTCAGGGCGAGAAGATCAGCACCAGGTAGGCAATGAACAGCAACAGGTGCACGGCACCCTGGAGCATGTTGGTGCGCCCGCTCGAGAAGGTGATGATCGAAACCCCGAGCGTAAGGACCATCAATGAGGCATTGGCAGGATTGAGCCCGAGCAGCACGGGGTGATGCGTAAACAGGTCTATCGCCAGTACCGCCGGGGCGGTCAGGCTGATCGTGGCAAGCACCGTCCCCAGCGACAAATTGACCGCGCGCTGCATGTGATTGGCGCGGGCGGCGCGGATCGCCGCGACGCTTTCGGGAGCCAGGATCAGAGCGGCCACGGCGAAGGCCCCCACGCCTCTTGGCAATTCGAACTGGTCGAGGCTGATATTCAGCGGCAGCGAAAAGAGTTCCGCCAGCAGCACGACGAACACCAGGCAGGCCGCCAGCATTACGGCATGGAATGACCAGCCCGCACGGGAGCGCGAGCCTTCCGTTCCTGTGTGCAAATTGGCCTCCGCGGGCACCGTGAAATACCCCCGGTGACGGATAGTCTGCACTCCGAGGAATATGATGTACAAGGCCACAGAGCCGATCATGATGAACCAGGCCTTGCCGACGGACAGTTCTCCCGAAGACGTGGCCTTGGTGAAATTCGGCCATACCAGGGACAACACCGCCAACGGCAACAGCACACTCAAAAACGTGCTTGCGCCCTGCAGATTGTAGCCCTGCTCGCGGTGGCGCAAACCGCCCGAGAGCAGGCTGAAGCCAACCACGCCCGCCAGTACGATCATCACGACCGAATACATGGTGTCGCGTGCGATTTTCGGATTATTCGTACCGTTCAGCATGATGGTGGCGATAACAACCACTTCGATCGTGATCGCCGAAATGGTCAGTATCAGCGTGCCGTAGGGCTCGCCGAACCGGTGCGCCAATTCTTCGGCATGGCGCACGACAGCGAAAGCGCCCACCAATGCGCCCGCGAAAAAGCCAACGAAAGCGATTATCTCGCCCAGCCCCCCGACCCGGTTTTCAGCGATGGGGGTCTTGAACACCTCGCCCACGACGAAGATGACGAAAATGATCGGCAGTGCCCACTCCCCCCGCCAACTGTGCCAACCCGTGGGCTTCTCGATTCCCTGCTGCATTCCGATTCCTCGACTTTTGACACAGTATGCCCGATAGCCGGCGAGGCGCTACACTAACTACCCGGCCCACGCACAGGTTGTGCATCATCATGAAATCAAATTCAGCCATTGGGCGCGTACTGCTTGCCTGGTCCCTGCTGGCCCTGCTCGCCGCTCTGATCGCGGTCGTTATGGTCGCCGGCGCGGGGCCTCTTTATAAACACGAGAGCATTGGCCTGGGAACCGCCTTCAGCTTGCTACGGCACGGCGCCTGGGTAGGTATCTTTGCTGCAGCCGCTGCACTGCTCGGTCTGTTCCTTACTCTGCTGCTGCGCCGCTGGAAAACAGCTTGGCTGGCCCTGGCCGTGTTAGTCCTCGGTCTCGGTACCTTTATAGGACCCTACATGATGCTGCAGAATGCGCGCACAGTGCCGCCGATCCACGATATCGCCACCAATCCGATGCATGCACCGCGTTTCACGGCCCTGGCCAAGGCCCGCGCGAAGGCGCCCAACGGACTTGACTACGGGGGCGGCGGCTCGCACATCGCCAAGCAGGAACAGGCCGCGCTGGCCCACTTTTTAAATTCGCCCGCAGGACGGAAGAACCCGCGCTACAAGGACATTGCCAACGATTGCAAGACCTGGGGCCCGATCTGCCTGACCGCGGTACAGCATGCCTACTATCCGGACATCCGGCCGCTGCAAGCGCCCGGCATCGCGCCGCAAACCGCCTTCAAGGCCGCACTGCAGGCGGCACGCGACATGGGCTGGAAGATCGTCGATGCGGCGCCCTCCATGGGCCACATAGAAGCCACTGCCACCACGGCCTGGTTCGGCTTCAAGGACGACATCGCGATCGACGTCATGCCGGACAACACGGGCAGCGTCATCAATGTGCGCTCGGAATCGCGCCTGGGATTGTCGGACCTCGGCAAGAATGCAAAGCGGGTGCGTGCTTACCTGAAGCGCGCGGCTCACCAACTGAACCAACTTCACAAGGACTGAACGACGTGGCCAATGGGCTTTACCGCACCGAATTGAAAGGCCTTGAACGCGTACACGGCGGCAAGGTGCGCGACATCTTCGCCGTCGACGACAACCATTGGCTGCTGGTGGCCAGCGACCGGCTCTCCGCCTTCGACGTCGTCTTCCCGGACCCGATTCCGGGCAAGGGCGAGGTGCTCACCGCGGTGTCCAAATTCTGGTTCGAAGCCACGCGCCACATCGTGCCCAATCACCTGGTCGACATACCCCTGGAAGAGGCCGTACCCGACCCGGACGACCGCGCCATCGTCGCAAACCGCTCCATGATCGTACGCAAGTTGCGGGCATTGCCGGTCGAAGCCGTCGTGCGCGGCTACATCGCCGGCTCCGGCTGGAAGGATTACCGGGCAAGCGGAGAGATTTGCGGCATCAAGCTTCCGCCAGGGCTGCAACTCGCGGACGAGCTGCCCGAGCCGATCTTCACGCCCGCTACCAAGGCGGAGGTGGGTGATCACGACGAAAACATTTCCTTCGATGCCTGCGCCAAACTGATCGGCAGCGAACTGGCCGAACAGGTTCGCGAAACCGCGTTTGCGCTGTACCGCTTTGCCTGTGCGCACGCCCGGGAACGCGGCATCATCATTGCCGACACCAAATTCGAATTCGGGCTCGATGAAAACGACCGGCTCGTGCTGATCGACGAGGCCCTCACGCCGGATTCTTCCCGCTTCTGGCCGGCAGACAGCTGGCGCCCGGGGATCAGCCCGCCGTCCTTCGACAAACAGTTCATCCGGGACTGGGTCGAGGCCAGCGGCTGGGACAAGACCCCACCCGCGCCCCACCTGCCCGCGGATATCATTAGTCAGAGCGCTGCGCGTTACGAAGAGGCACGGCAGCGACTGACCCGTCCTTGACGCACAACGAACGGAGGTCATCATGCGCAAGATTCTCCTTTTTGCAGCCACACTCGCTTTCGCCTTAGGCACATTCCTTGCATCCTGTGCCGCCCAGGCGAAATCCCTGAGCCGTACCGCCCAGGTCGGCCCTTACACGCTTACCCTCAAGGTGCTGCCGGCCGAGTCATTTGCCGGCGGACATTCGGCCATGGCCTGGGACGGCGGTGCCAAGCCCTACAAGCTCAAGCAATCGCCGCGGCCCAATCACCACATGGTGGTCTTCATCAAGAAACAGGGCAAACCAGTCGAAAACGCTTCGGTCAGGATCCGCTACCGCCTGATGGGCGGCAAATCCAGCAGCTGGCAAACGCTGCCGGTGGCACGCATGCATGTGCGGGGCAAAGGCCGTGGAACCACGCACTATGGAAACAATGTCCTGCTGACACCCGGCAACTATGCGATCCAGGTGAGAGTCGCGAGCGAGTCCCCACACCTGTTCCATCTGCGGATCAACAAGGACTGACGCGCTCGGTCGGGGGAGAGATTGGCAAACTGCCCTGCGCCCCCCGCGTATTTTTAACGGCCTGTCGGACTAGCGTACGGGCCAGTCCGGCACGACCGGTTCGAGCTTCAGGGGCTCGATAGACTTTTCATACGCTTGCGAATCGCCATTCCGGCTGACGTAATAAGCTGAGGCACCGTCACGCCAGCTCACCACCTGGGAAAGTTCGCCCCCGGTAAAGTGAAGCGCGGCACCGTCATCGATTGCAAACCCCGCATTAATTTCGCCGCTGCTCACGAACGCATGATAGGCAGGCTTACGTTCGGGCTCTGCGCAATAGTGAGGACAGCAACTTCCGGACAGGAAGCCCAGGCAATCCATGACCCGTAGCGGTCCGGCCCACGAATCGGTCACGCCCTGCTCGAACCAGCAGATCGCCCCCGCGCTCTGCCCGGCCAGCACTGCGCCCCGGGCAAGGGCCTCGTCCAGCAGCTTATCCAGCCCCCAGGCCCTCCACACGGCGAGCATGCTCAGAGTATTGCCGCCACCGACGAAAATGACATCCTGCTTGAATACCCAATCGGTCAAATCCGGTGTATTCGAGAACAACGGCAGGTAGCTGGGGCGGCAGTCGAGACCACTGTAGGCCGCCAGAAACATCGACACATAAGTCGAATCATCTCCCGTTGCGGTGGGAATGAATCCGACCCGCGGCCAATTGCAACGGGCCAGCGACAGTATGTAAGTGTCGATCGCGAAATTCGATGGCGCCTCGGTAAACCCGGCTCCACCGATGGCAACGATATGACCGCCTTCAGACATCACTCCGCCCCGACTCAACCCGGAAATTTCGTGAATTCGCGCGATGATCGCGCAGCATAGTGGTTTCACAGGGAATTTTGTGAAGGCGTGGCGTATCGGCGATTACGGCCAACTGAACAAAATTCCTTGTGGAATCAATAGGCAAGCTAGGAGCCTGCCGGATTTGAGCGATCGTAGCGAGCACGGTGGGAGAGTGAGGCCATTTTTTCGATCGTTTGAGGAGAATAGCCGTAGCTATTTGACGAAAAGGATCGGAGAAATGGGCCGCTCTCCCACCGGCGCAGTAGATCAGTCTCATATCCGACAGGCTCCTGGGGCGTGCACAATTCATGAATTTTCCGGGTTAATACTCCAGCAGGCAATAATCTCATAAAGCGCCTCGATACCGTCAGTCAGAGACGCCGGCCCCGGTTGCAGGATGATCGAAGACTTTACCTCATACAGGTCGCCATTAATCACGGCAGGGACGGCCTCGAAACCGGGCCGGGACGCCACCTTTTCGGGGCGGAATTTCTTGCCGCACCAGGATCCGAGGATGATGTCAGGCGCCCGCTTCACAACTTCGGCGGAATCGGCAAGGATACGGTTTTTCGCCAGCGATTCGCGCGCCAACTCGGGGAAGATGTCGTCGCCGCCGGCGCTGCGCACCAGTTCGGCCACCCACCCGATACCCGAGATCATGGGCTCGTCCCACTCCTCGAAGTACACCCGAGGGCGACAGGGCAACTGCGCCGCCTGACGCTCAATCCGCGCCACATTGCCCGCCAGCCGCTCGGCGAGCGTACGCGCCTTGGCCGCACATCCAATCATCGCGCCGAGGGTTTCGATCATGCGCAGAATGCCGGCAACGGTGCGATGGTTGAACACATGCACCTCGATGCCGTAGCGAATCAGTTCGGCGGCGATATCGGCCTGGATATCGGAAAAACCGAGCACCAGATCCGGTTCGAGCGCGAGGATCTTGTCGATCTTCGCGCTGGTGAACGCCGAGACGCGCGGCTTTTCCCGGCGCGCTTCGGGCGGGCGCACGGTAAATCCGGAAATGCCGGCGATGCGCGCCTGCTCGCCGAGCAGGTAAAGCGTCTCGGTCGTCTCCTCGGTCAGGCAGACAATGCGTTCGGGATAGCGAGCCATTTCACTATTATTGCAGGTGCAACTCAGCGCCGCTGCGGTCCCAAGGTCAACAAGTAACTTTGTAGATACTCTGTTCATGGTCAAGTGTTTTGCAGGTGTTGTGGGCTGAACAG
>CAZPJI010000017.1:0-42683 GCA_964586925.1 uncultured Gammaproteobacteria bacterium | reverse complement strand
CGGTGACCTCTTCCTTACCAAGGAAGTGCTCTACCGACTGAGCTATATGGGCGGAACTGGCCACCTTCCGCACTGGAGCGGGTGATGGGAATCGAACCCACATCATCAGCTTGGAAGGCTGAGGTTCTACCATTGAACTACACCCGCTTAGGGTTTTCTCCGGACTCATACCATTATCCTGGTGGAGGGGGTAGGATTCGAACCTACGTAGGCGTAAGCCAGCAGATTTACAGTCTGCCCCCTTTGGCCACTCGGGTACCCCTCCGCGAGAGCAAGCTGGTTATTATCAATAAATTGCACGGCCCAGTCAAGCCTTTCATGACCGGAATTCATGAGCCCAGCGCCTGCGAACCCGGAAGCGCCAGATATTAACCGACTCTGACCATGTAGCCCGAGTGGTGCTGGCGGAGGGACTCGAACCCCCGACCCGCTGTTTACAAAACAGCCGCTCTACCAACTGAGCTACGCCAGCCCCGGTGTCAGGAGCCTGGTGCATTTTATCAGTCGTGCGGGCCGGTGGATACATGGCAGCTGCCCAATGCCGCCCTTGCTGCAAAGGCCTTGCGTGCACTGGCCGTAGACGGAACCTGCACCGTCCAGTGCGGCGTGGTCCGAAAGCGCTCCCTGATTTGCGGCTTGAAGCCCAATTTCCTGACGTGATCAGCACGCTTGCGCGCATGATCGAGATCGCGGAACAGTCCCAATGACAAGGTCGCACTGCCCGCCTTCGAATCACCGAGCACGAATAGGTCCTGAATACCGCCGCTGCGCAACTTGTTCGCCGCCGCCCGCGCCGCATCGGTATCCCGGAAACCGGTCAGCAGGACCCAATAACCGCTGGCCTGCTTCTGGATGCGGGTTACGGCCAGCGCCTTGTATCCTTGCCGGCGCAAACTGGCAGCCTGTGCCCGGGCGTGCGTCGCATCCATGCTGGCATTGAATAGCAAGCAAGCGCGGTTGTTCCCGGGCCCGCCGAGGATACGCAGCGGATGCGCGATGCTCGGCGCGGCAACCAATCCTGTTTCGGAGGACGGTGACAATGGAGACGCCCAGCGAAACCACAGGAATATCGCAATATTGGCCATCAGCAGAATCAGCGCAGCCAACTTCATGAGCCATCTCCAGCAAGCAACGCCAAGCCGTCAAGCACCAGACCCGGGAGCACTTCCCAATCGCCTGAAAGCCGATCGCGAACGATGGCGGCATCGCCTCCGGTAAGCACCACTCGGAACTCCGCACCGCAGGCTCGCGAGCCCTCCTGACGGGCGCGCTCCAGAGTCCCGGCGAGCGCACTTACGCAGCCCAGGATGACCGCCTCTTCAGTATCAGTTCCAAAGACTTTCTCGCCGCTCAAGGCCTGCGCTGGCGGCAACACCTCCAGCCGCGTGCCGCGGGCCAGCACTTCGCGCAACAATCCGAGCCCGGGTACAATCCAGCCCCCTTGGTGCAACCCGCGCGCATCAACACAATCGACGGTCAACGCCGTGCCGCAATCCGCAACCAGAACCGGGCCGCCAAAACGCACGAAAGCTGCAACCATCGCAGCCCAGCGGTCTATGCCAAGAGCTTCGGGACGCGAGTAGGCATTACGGACCCCATGAGCCTGCGCAGTCGCCGTCAGCATCTTCGGACGCAATCCCCAATGTGCCCCAATCGCATCGACGAACTCCTGCAATGCGAGCGGACGGGCAACTCCACCGGCAATAACGCTGCCCGGCCGGTCGTTCACCGCGTTCGTAATGACGGATCCGGGGTGACCGCGGTGCGGAGCCCGTCCGAGCCCTCCGCCCAGTCTCCAGGCAACATGCGTGCTGCCGATGTCGACGATCAGACGCTGTGGCATACGCCCAAACTCACTTCGCCCGCCGCGTAGTGGCAAAGACCCGACGGTGTCTCGATGGCGATCTCGCCCACCGCGCCGACCCCCCGAACGACGCCGTTCACGAGCCCGCCGGGTGTAGTCAGACGAACGGCACGTCCGGCCAGAAGGTCCAACCGGCGATACTCGTCGGCAAAACCCGCAAACCCCTCGTGACCAAATCGTTCCAGCCCTTCCGACAAGGCTCGAGCCAGAGCCGCGGCAAGCGTATTGCGGATCAGCCCTGGCTTGGCCACCTGGTCCAGAGCCACGGTGGCGCGGTCTTCCAGCGCCGGCGCCTCGTGGACGTTCAAGCCCAGTCCGATGACCAGGCGCGGCGTACGCCCGCCTTCCGCCTGAACCATCAGCCCCCCGAGCTTGGCTTCGCCAAAATACAGATCATTCGGCCACTTGAGCCGTACACCGGCATACCCGAGAGTTTCCAACGCTCCAACCACGGTCACAGCCAGGGCCACAGCCAGACCATCGAAACGGTGCAGGATCGGGCGAACCGCGTAAGACAAAGCAAGACCCGAGGCAAAAGCCTGGTGCCAGGCACTGCCGCGGCGGCCGTGACCGCTCGTCTGCAATTCCGCGAGATACAGACCGGGGAGCTTACCGTGAGCGGCGAGCAGGTTCGTGGATTCGCACAAGCGCCAAACTTCAACGTGAGGCACTGACGGCATATCTTGGAGGGCCGCCGCAATGACTCGGGCATCGAGCGTATCCACACAGTTGACGACGAGGCCCCGGGCATTTTCTTCCACAGGCACCTTGAGTGCCCGCAACTGCACCAGTTGCCGCTCCAATACCTTCGGAGAAAGCCCGAGCAATCGCTCAGCCGTCTCGCGCGGAAGGGGCCGCGCAGAGGCGATAAGCAGATCCAGCAGGCGCTCGGAGTCAGTGACGTCCACGCCCGAACAGCCAGACTTTGTGAAACCGGTTTTCATTGCCCCACATCAGGCGCATCAGATTCGCGCGATGCGTAAACACGAGGAATACGGCCAAGGCTATCGCAAACAGCAACAACGGCGTCCATCGCCCGTGCCCGGCGAAGGCCACATAAACCGGAAAAGCCACGGCCCCGCACAGGGTGGCCGCGCTTACATACCCTGTCAGCGTCAGAACAACGATCCAGATACCGACCACTACCGCCAAAGCTAACGGCGAAAGAATCAGGATGGTGCCCAACGCGGTGGCAAAGCCCTTGCCGCCCTTGAAACGAAACCAGACGGGGGCGACGTGCCCCAGAATAGCGGCGCCGGCACAGCCTTCCGCCAGGCCCGGGAACGGTTTAGCAACCAGATAGGGCAGGATCGCCACGGCGAGAATGCCCTTGGCCGCGTCAAAAACAAACACGGCCGCACCGAAACCCATTCCCTTGGCGCGTACGGCGTTGGTGGCGCCCGCATTGCCGCTGCCATGCGCCCGCAGGTCAATGCCAGCCATGCGGCCAAGCACCAGCCCGCCCGGCACCGACCCGATCAGATAAGCCACCACAAAAGCCAAAACAATCCAGATCAAGATTCTCGATTCCCCCGTGTGTTCTGGAGCATTGTACGGAGAACCGCGGCCAATGCGGCCCAATTGTAGTGAATACCGCTTGCATTAAATGCTTCCGTACATTAATATTTCGCATAACGAAATATCCGTGGTGTTGAATTTACGGAGCCGGAGCATGACAAAGCCTCAAACCGATGAAACCGAAACAGAAAACGTCCTGCGCGATGTCCGGCGGATCGTCCGTGCACTGTCGCTTGCCAGCCGTGACCTGGCCCGCACGCATGAACTGACCGTCGCGCAACTGTTGTGCCTGCGGGTCCTAAGGAATACCGGGATGCTGAGCGCCGGCGCACTGGCCAACGCATTATCAATCTCGCCGCAGACCGTCACCGGCCTGCTCGACCGCCTGCATGCACGCGGATTGATAGCCCGCGCCCGCTCGGAAACCGACCGCCGGCAAGTGCTAATCAGTCTGAGCGAGCAGGGCGAAAAGCTGCTTGTGGCGACCTCGCCTTCCTTGCAGGACCGGTTTGTGGAGCGTTTCAGTGCGCTGCCGCCCGCTCGCCGCGCGGCACTCGCGGAAGCACTCTCGGCCATCGTGAGCCTGCTGGAGGCGGACTCTCTCGACGCGGCCCCATTGCTTGCGCCCGGGCACGCATTAACCCCTTCGAGTAACGCCGTCGAACCGATACTTGAGACCACCCTGGCGGCAGAGGCCACCGGCGCATCCCCGGCCACCACGGGTTGAGCACCACGCAAAGCCTCTGTCGCACACTATTCGGAGTACCAAGCAAAATATGAGTCTGATCGTTCAGAAATATGGCGGCTCATCCGTCGCCAGCCTTGACCATCTGCGCCGCGTCGCCGCACGCATCGTCAAGACCCGCGAGGCCTGCCACGACGTCGTGGTCGTCGTATCGGCCATGGGCAAGATGACCTCGGAACTGCTGGGCCGCGCCCAGTCGCTGACGTCCGAGCCAGAGCCACGCGAGCTCGACATGCTGCTCTCCGCCGGCGAGCGCATCTCAATGTCGCTGCTGGCCATGGCCCTGGGCGAACTCGACGTCGACGCCATCTCACTCACGGGCGTACAGGCGGGCATCCACACGGACGAGACCCATTTCAACGCCCGCATCCGCAACGTCGACGCGGCGCGGGTGCGCGAGGAGCTCGGTCACGGGCGCGTCGTGGTGGTCGCCGGCTACCAGGGCCTGACGCCCGCCGGCGAAGTCGCCACCCTCGGACGCGGCGGGTCAGATACCACGGCGGTCGCACTGGCCGCGGCCCTCGAGGCAGAGCGCTGCGAGATCTGCTCCGACGTGGACGGCATCTATTCCGCCGATCCACGCGTCGTGCCCGAGGCGGTGCGCATAGACCGCATGGCCTACGAGGACATGCTCGCCCTCGCCCGCCACGGCGCCCGCGTACTCAACGCCCGCGCCGTGGAATATGCCCGCGAAACAGCCACCCCGGTCTTTGCCGTCTCGACCTTTTCCGATACGGGCGGCACCCTGGTGAACCGCCACGAGCGCAAAGCCGGCGGTGCCGTCGGGATTGCGGCCCACGGCGGCCTGGTCCGGGTGCAGTGGCAAGCCCACGCCGAAGAGGACACCCTGGCGCAGGCCCTGGACGTGCTCGAACTGAACGAGCCCTTCCATTACCGCGCCTCGCCGGTCCACGGCGGCGGCATGCACCACGAGATGCTCGTGCCGGTGGAGCAGCTCTCCGAGCCCGACGGCTGTGGCGAGCGTCTCAACGAACACTTCAAGGCCGAGGTGACCGCCTCCAACACGATGGGCTCGGTCTCGGTCGTGGGTCCGGGCGTGGAGAACGACGAGGATACGCGCAGGCGCTTCACCGCTCGGCTGGCCGACTTCGAATGCCTGCCCCGGCAGTGGCTTGAAGCGCCAGACGCCCTCTCATGCCTGCTGCCCGAAAGCTCGATCGACAGCGCTACGCAGGTGCTGCACGAAGAATTCATCCGCCCGGCCCGCAAGGCCGCGGCCTGAACGAGGTGACCATGGAATTACGCGCACCCCGCGCCGAAGACGGCCGCCGCATCCACGCGCTGGTAGAAAGCGACGCAACGCTCGAATCCAACTCGGCCTATTGCTACGTCCTGCTCTGCACGCACTTCGCGCAGCACGGCATCATTGCCGAACAGGACGGCGAGCTGGCCGGCTTCGTTGCCGCCTACCGCCCACCGAGCGACCCGGAAGCGGTGTTCGTCTGGCAGGTCGGCGTCGCACCGGCTGGCCGCGGACAGGGTCTCGGCAAGCGCCTCCTGAACGCACTCGTCGAGCAACCCGCCAACCGCGATGCGCGCTTCCTCACCGCGACGGTGGATGCGGCCAACGAACCTTCCAACCACCTGTTCGCCGCGTTCGCGCGCGGACAGGGCGCCGCGCTCGAGACCGAAACCGGCTTCACGAGCGACCTTTTCCCACCCGGGCATGCGCCCGAGCCGCTGCTTCGCATCGGGCCGCTGAAACCACGGGCCTGAGCAGCAGCAAGACATTTTTCAGGTATTGCACAGATTCGATTACAGGAGACCACGACATGAACACCGACACTTTCACCCAGCTTGAATCCGAGGTGCGCAGCTATTGCCGCAGCTTCCCCGTCGTGTTCGACAAAGCCGAGGGAAGCTGGCTGATCGGCGAAAACGGCGAACGCTACCTCGATTTTTTCGCCGGCGCCGGGGTGCTCAACTACGGGCACAACAACCCGCGCCTCAAGGATGCGCTGATCGACTACCTCAAGGGCAACGGCATCGTGCACAGCCTGGACATGTACACCGTGGCCAAGCGCACCTTCCTGGAGCGTTTCAACGAGGTGATCCTCGAGCCGCGCGATCTTGAATACCGCGTGCAGTTCCCCGGCCCGACCGGCACCAACGCGGTCGAATCGGCGGTGAAACTCGCGCGCAAGGTCACCGGCCGCGAGAGCGTGATCGCCTTCACCAACGCCTTCCATGGTATGACGCTCGGCTCGCTCGCGCTCTCCGGCAACCAGTTCAAGCGCGCCGGCGCCGGCGTGCCGCTGTCCAATGCCACGCCGATGCCGTTCGCCGGCTATCTGGGCAAGGATGGCGACACGCTCGCCTACCTCGAAACGGTACTCGACGATGCCGGCAGCGGTGTCGACAAGCCGGCCGCGATCGTACTCGAAACCGTGCAGGCCGAAGGCGGGATCAACGTCGCCAGCAACGAATGGCTGCAGCGCCTTGCCAAGATCGCGAAGGCCCATGACATTATCCTGATCGTGGACGATATCCAGGTCGGTTGCGGCCGTACCGGCGCCTTCTTCAGCTTCGAGGAAGCCGGCATCAAGCCCGACATGGTTACGCTGTCCAAGTCGCTGTCGGGTTACGGCCTGCCGCTCGCGGTAGTGTTGATACGCCCCGACCTAGATCAATGGGAACCCGGCGAGCACAACGGAACGTTCCGCGGTCACAATCCTGCGTTCGTGACCGGCGCCGCCGCGCTCGACTTCTGGCGCGACAAGGCGTTGCAGGAAGACACGCTGCACAAGGCGGGCATGGTCCGGCAGCACCTGGACAAGATCGCCCAGGCCCACAAGGAAATCACCGAAGTGCGCGGGCGCGGACTGATCCAGGGACTGGCTTTCAAGGGTAATGACATGGCAGGCAAAATCTCCGCAGCCGCCTTCGAGCGCGGACTGGTCATCGAGACCGCCGGTGCAGGCGACGACGTCCTGAAACTGCTGCCGCCGCTCACGACCAGCGACGCGGATCTGGAAAAGGGGCTCGGCATCATCTCCGAGAGTGTCTCCGAGGTCCTGGCAAAACGCAGCGCCGCCTGAAGCGAATCACACCCCTATTTTTAAGCAATCCTGGAGGAGTTTTTAATGCTAGTCAGACATATCGACGAAACCAAGAACACCGACAAACAGGTCGACGCCGAGACCTGGACCAGTTACCGCTTCCTGCTGGCCAAGGACGGCATGGGCTTTTCCATGCACGAGACCCACATCCGCCCGAACAGCGAGAGCCACTTCTGGTACAAGCATCACCTGGAGGCGGTGTATTGCATCGAGGGCGACGGCGAGATCGAGGAATTGGCCAACGGCAAGGTGCACCGGATCGAGCCGGGCGTAATGTACGCCCTGGATCAGCACGACGATCACAAACTGCGCGCCGGAAAAGACGGGCTGCGCCTGGTGTGCGTATTCAATCCGCCGGTGACCGGGCAGGAAACGCATGGCAAGGACGGTGCGTATCCGCCGCCGGCAGACGCGTAAGTGGCGCTCTGAAAACCGTGCCGGCGCCTCGCCTTGAATTGGGGAGCTGTCGGACACAATCTCAGTAAGTAAAATAAGGGGTTCGTGCACGTGCGAACCCCTTTTCCTATTCCAATTCGACCCAAAGTTTGCGAAGGAGGTGCCCATGACCGCCATCGCACACGATGCGACGAACACGGCAAGGGATCTATATCCATCACGTACGGGAGGGGACTATCGACTGTTGCCCCGCCGCGACCCGATAATCTATGGCTCGACCGGCGACGGCCCTCTCAACCAGACCACGCTCGACCGTTACGTCCGCGACGGTTTTCTCCATCTTCCCGGATTCTTCACTCGGGAGGCGATCGCTCCGGTCTTCGGGGAACTGGAGCGTATGCGCGACGACGCAGCCATCACCAAGCGGGAAGAAGCAATCACCGAGCCCGGCAGCGGTGCACTGCGATCCCTGTTTGCGGTGCATCTGCTCGACTGCGCGACGGCGGCCTTGTGCCGCCATCCCCTCGTAGTGTCGATTGCGCGGCAGATCCTCGGCAGTGCTGCCTACATCATGCAAAGCCGCATCAACTACAAGCCGGGCTTCCACGGGCGCGAATTTTTCTGGCACTCGGATTTCGAGACCTGGCATGTGGAAGACGGTCTGCCCCGAATGCGCACGCTGAGTTGCTCCATCGCGCTGACCGAGAACACCGCAATGAACGGCCCGCTCATGCTGGTCCCGGGATCGCACCACAGCTTCCTCTCCTGCGCCGGCGAAACTCCCGAGGAGAATTACAAGCGTTCGCTCAAGCGTCAGGATCTCGGCGTGCCCGATCCCGCGCACCTGGAGCGCATGGTCGAGGAAAGTGGACTGGTCAACGCCACCGGCCCGGCCGGCAGCGTGACCTTTTTCGACTGCAATGTCATGCACGGCTCGGGTTCCAACATCACACCGTGGCCGCGCAGCAACGTGTTCGTCGTGTTCAACAGCGTCGAAAACCCTCTCAGCGCGCCATTCAACGGCCTTGCGCCCAGACCGGAGTTTCTCGCCCACCGCAAGGAGATCGATATACCGGAACCGGCGAAACGGGAAGCGACACTGCTATGATCTTGGCCATGTATCGCTAGCCGGGACTGCACCATGGGACATCGCCTCAGCCGTATCTACACGCGAACCGGTGACGACGGCACCACTGGGCTGGGTGACGGGAGTCGCGTCGCGAAATACAGCCCCCGGGTGGAGGCCTACGGTACGGTGGATGAACTGAACGCAACCATCGGAATGGTCATCGCCTTCGCCGTACCCGAGCCGGTCCGCAAAACGCTGGTGCGCGTGCAGCACGAGCTGTTCAACCTGGGCGGCGAACTGGCGATGCCCGGCACCCAGATGGTGCAGGCCGCAGACGTGGAACGGCTGGAACAGGAACTGGACGCCTTCAACGCTGCATTGCCGCCGCTCAAGGAATTCATCCTGCCCGGTGGCGGCCAGGCGGCGGCGGCCTGTCATCTCGCCAGAACGGTCGCGCGGCGGGCGGAAAGGCGGCTGGCCGCCCTGGCTGCGGAAGAAACCGTAAACCCGGCTTGTCTGCACTATCTCAACCGCTTGTCCGACCTGCTGTTCGTCCTTTGTCGCGTACTGACACGCGCAGCGTCGGGAGAAGAAGTCATGTGGGCAAGCGCCCGGCTCGAAAGCATCAAAGGCCGCTGAGCAGGGGTTTCCAGGACTAAGGTTTAGACGTATAGATGCGCTTACGTGCGAGCGCAAGGTCCCGGCACACGCGTGCTGCCCCGGTGAGCAGGCGCGGCGTCGCCCGCCCCAGAATGTCGCCGGGCACAATAAACAAGTTGTGGTGCTTCACCGCGGACAACCATGACCAGCGCTTCCACGCTCCCAGCGCGGACGCCGCTCCCCGGTAACTGCCGATCAGGATCACTTGGGGTTTCCGCGCCAGCACCGCTGCGCGGGTCACCACCGGCGCCAATTTGCCGAGCTCGGAAAACACGTTACGCCCGCCACACAGGCGTATGACCTGACTGATGATCTGCGGCCCGCCAACGGTATAGAGCGGCGAATCACTCAATTCGTAGAAAACACGCAGCGGCCTGCGACGGGCATAGGCCGACTGCAAGCGGTCACGGGCTTCAATGAATGCCTGTGCCGCCCGCTGGGCTACCGGGGTTGTGCCCGCCAACTTGCCGATCAGATTCAGTGCCCTGGGGATATCGGTCAGCTTGCGCGGTGCCAGCAACAATAGCGGAAAGCCAAGACGCTTCAGCGCGTCCCGTTCGCTGGGCGAAGTACCGCTGGCCCAGCCGATGACCAAATCCGGCTTGAGTGCCACAATGCGTTCCAGGTCAATACGGAAAGCATCTCCAACCTGCGGGAGATTGCGCGCAGCGGCAGGCCAATCACTGTAAGCGGACACAGCCACAAGCCGCGAACCCGCACCGGCGGCAAAAACCAGTTCGGTAACACTCGGCGCCAGACTAACGATACGCCGAGCTGGCGCGGTCAAACGTACGTGCTCACCCAGTGCATCCGTCGCTTGAACCGGCGCAGCCCGTACACAGACAGGAACTACACAACAAAGAACAATCAAGCCGACACCGGCAAGCTCATGCGTTTTAATGGCCAATCTCAGAACAGCAAGCCCATTAGCGTAATCAGGCCTATCACGGTCATCCAGATAATGAAGCCCCGCAGTATCAAATCCACCGCCGCATGCATCAAATCCACCTCATCGGTGCCGTCGCGCGCCACGGCACGCACGGCCCGGCGGCCGGCATAGGCAAGCACCAGATTCCCGCGGTCCCAAAAATGCGTTCCGGTTTCGCGCCAGGCTTTGCGTATGTCGCTCATGGCTTCGTCGAAACTGCCGGCAACGGCATACGTCAAGGCCAGCAGATGCAGTGGAATCCAGGCCAGCACCTGTTTCAGGCTTTGCGTGTAATCGGCATACGCGCTGTCGGGGGCGTCAATCTTCGCCCGCACGGCCAATGTATCGGCCACACGATACAGCGCGGCACCCAAAGGCCCCAGGACAGCAAACCAGAAGATCACGCAGAAAAGGTAATCACCCGCCCTCTCCAACACGGCTTCGGCTATGTCGCCGCCGGCGCTGGACAAATCCTCGGGCGGCTCGCGCTCTAATACCAGCGCAGCTATAGCCCTGGCACGCTTGCGGTCACCCGACGCGCGCGCCCGAAGATACGCACTTGCCTGGAGCGTGAGGTTACGCGGCCCCAACGAGAGCACCAGCACAATCACGCCATATACGAAACCAAGAATCGGGTTAAGCCGCTCTAGCCCCCAGGCCAGAGCCCCTATGACAAAAGCCAGGATAAAACTCGGCGCGAGCGCGGCAAGCGCCTGGGCCGGCGCAGTAGCGGTACGTGCCGCTCCCGCCCAACGCGCCAACGGCACTTCATACCAGGGATGCAAGCGAACATGCTCGAACCAGCGCATGATCTGGTCGAGCAGCAGCGACACCAGAATGATGATGAAATTCACGTTTAGGCCCCCCAGCCCTGCTTTGCCGTTTGCTCTCTGCGAAAATTGTAACCCGCGTGCACCAATCTTGTCCCGAGCCGTTCCCAATCGAATGCAGGTCCCGGATCGGTTTTGCGCCCGGGCGCGATATCGCTATGACCTACTATGGCGGCATCATCAATGCTTGAATAGCGGGCACGCAAGCCCAGAATTACCGACACCAACCTCGCATATTGCGCATCCGTGTAGGGCAGCGAATCGGTTCCTTCTAGCTCAATACCGATTGAAAAATCATTACAATCACGCCGCCCGCGCCATTCGGAACGCCCCGCATGCCAAGCCCTGCGTTCGCAGGCTACAAACTGGACCAGGCTGCCGTCGCGCCGGATCAGCAGATGCGGCGCGACGCGCAAGCCGGCAATCTCCCGGAAATAGGGATGCCCCGAAATATCGAGCCGGCCGCAAAAGAAATCTTCGACCCAACGCCCGCCGAACTCACCCGGCGGCAGGCTGACACCATGAATTACGATCAAAGACACCTGCATATCGGCGGGACGCGCGTCCGCATGCGGACTTGGCATCCTGTGTGCCGTGGCAAGCCACCCCTCTGCGTCCACCTCCGGAACACCGTAGTTCATGCTGCCTTCACTCATAAGAACTCCGCCCTCATTGGAGACTTTCCCCTACTCCGGATCATAATAAGGGCATGAATCACATTCCACGCATCTACCTGCCTGGCGTTCGCGCGAATTCGATCGCGCCGATCACCAGCACGGTCGAACATCATCTTATCCGCGTATTGAGGCTGCGCGACGGCGCTCCGCTCCATGTCTTCGACGGTGAGGGCCGGGAATACGCGGCCCGGTTATGTCACGACGGTACACGCACAACCGTCGGAGTTGAAGCTTTGCAGTACACGGAAGAACAACCACCGCTTTCCATTCACCTGTTTGTGGCGATTTCCCGCCATACCCGCATGGAATGGACTCTGGAGAAGGCGGTCGAACTGGGCGTTTCCGTGATCCATCCCCTGCTCAGCGAGCGCTCCAAGGTACGGCTCGACGAGCGCCGCGCAGAGCGCAAACTGGGGCACTGGCAATCCATTGTAGCCTCTGCCACTGCCCAATCTGGGCGCTGCCGGCTATGTGAATTGAAACCGCCCCGGCCTCTGGCCGAACTCTGGGAGGAAGACTTTGACGGACTGCGATTGATCCTGCATCCCGAGGCTTCCCGCGGTCTGACTGACCTGGGCCGGCCCCAAAAAGGATTGGCGCTGCTGGTTGGACCCGAAAGTGGCTTCAGTTCGACAGAACTGGGAAAGGCCGAAGCCTCGGGCTGGGTCCCGGTGCGCCTTGGCCCGCACACGCTGCGGGCTGAAACCGCGGGGCCTGCAGCCATAGCCGCCGCCCAGACCTTGTGGGGAAGTTGGAGTCGCGTCCCGGACTAGGACAACAGAAAGCAGGTAATGGTTGGCTTAGCAGGCTAGCCGCTCGTCAGGCAGCGAGCAAACTTGCTGCCTCAGCGGCCAGAGCCGGCAAATCGGGCACGATCGGGCTTTCCAGACCGAGATTGATTTGCGCGACCAGCTGGTCGCTTTCAGGCGGCGTGGAGCCCAGCAGGAGTTGCGGGGTAACGCGCAGGATATAGGGAAATCCCTGCGAAAGAATCGCCATGGCGGCGGGTTCGAGGGTGCCTGGGGGAGCACGGAGAACGATCATCCGCGAACGTCGTGAAGGTGCGGGAATTGCAGCGCCCATGAGCGGTTCCGTTGCGATCAGTGGAATCGTGCTTCCGCGCCATCTGACCCCTCCCATCAGCCATGGCGGTGCTCCGGGCACAGGCGTGGGCTCGGCCAAGCCGCGCACTTCCTCGACGATGTTGCGCGGCAGCAAAAGCTTGCCGCTACCTACCGGCAACAAGATGCAGTAAAGCTCGCGATCATCTGCAGACAAGTGTCATTCCCCTATATCCGTGCCCTCATCGGGCAGGCCAGCATTCATCGTGCGAGTCCCCAATGGATCGAACCCGATCACCAGAGATTGGATGGCCTCCAGCAACTCGATCTCCTGATAAGGCTTGCCGAGATAACGTTCAATGCCGATCTGGTCTGCACGAGCACGATGCTTCTCGCCCGTTCGGGACGTGATCACAATGATAGGTATGCTGCGCAGACGCGAATCGTTCTTCATATGGCCGGCCAACTCGTAGCCATCCATGCGCGGCATTTCGATATCGAGCAACATGACATCCGGCTTGTGATCCTGTAACTGCTCCAACGCTTCGACGCCGTCTTTGGCCGTCAGAACGCGTGCGCCGCGGCGCTCGAGCAGTCTCTGCGTAACACGGCGCACAGTGATTGAATCGTCAACCACCATGACCAGAGGCGCAACGGCAGCCAGCCCGGAGGGAGACGGCGCGTGGGCCGCAGGCAAGTCCTGTCCTTCGATTTGTGGCAAGGAGCGCACGAGGGAGGCAAGGTCTAATAGCAGACCGATCGAACCGTCACCAAAAATCGTGGCGCCGGAAATGCCGGGAACATGTGCGACCTGTGGACCAACGGGTTTGACCACCACCTCGCGGTTGCCTTCGAGATCATCGGCTATGAGTGCAACGTGACGACCGCCGACGTCGACCAGCAGAAGAGGAATGCGCGGGGCTTCTTCTTCGGCACTAAGCACTTCTTCGCCCAGCAGCCGGGTCAATGAGAGCATCCGATAGCTATTGCCCCCGTATTCGTATTCAGGCTCGTCCATGGCCATCAACGCTTCCAGCTCGCTACGCTGTATGCGCTGAATACCACTCAGGCTGGCCAGCGGCACGGGATAGAGTGTTTTACCAATACGAATCAACAGCGTCTGGGTAATAGCCAGCGTGACGGGGAGACGCAGACGCCAACAAGCGCCTTCGAAGGGTGTCGACTCAACCTCAACTGTGCCGCCAACTTGACGCGCCTCGGCGGCCACGACATCCATGCCGACACCGCGTCCAGCCGATTGGGTCAGAGTGGATGCCGTGCTAAAGCCCGGACGGAACACCAGTTCGGTCAGTTCGCGTTCGCTGAGTTCGGCACCCTTCTCGATGATCTGTTCCTTCTCGGCTTTTGCACGAATCGCTTTAAGATCCAGGCCGCCACCATCATCCTGAACTTCGATAATCATGTCGGCGCCCTCACGGCGCAAACGCAATTCGATCTGACCGATTTCCGACTTGCCGTGGCTATGGCGCGTTTTGGCATCTTCTATGCCATGCACGACGGCATTGCGGAGCAAATGCTCAAGTGCCGGCAGGATATGCTCGAGCACCTGGCGATCCATTTCACCTTCGACGCCCTTCAATTTAAGTTCGGCATGCTTGCCCGACTCTTCCGCGGTATTGCGCACAATTCTGCGCAGACGGCTGGAGGAAAGAGAGAAGGGCACCATGCGTGTGCGCATCAGCGCATCCTGCAAGTCGCCGTTGACGCGGCCTTGACGTTCCAGCAGCACATTCGCCTGCTGCAATTCACTGGCCAGCAAGGAGCGCAAGCTGCTCAAGTCAGAGACGGCCTCGGCCAGGGAGCGTGACAATTCGTGCAGGCGGGTATATCGATCGAACTCGAGCGGGTCAAACCCTTCGGTTACCGTCTCGGTGCGATGCTCGGAAAGAATCTGCGCCTCTGTTTCGATATCGAGTTCGCGCAACTGCGTATGCACGCGCTCAACCGTGCGATCCAACTCGGCCAGGTTCAGGTTCATATTGACGAGCTGCTGCTCGACACGGCTACGGAAAATACTTAACTCGCCCGCATTGTTGATGGAAGTCTCGAGCAGGTCGGCTCGCACGCGAGCCATTTCGTGGCGCAAGCGCGGCACAACCCGCCTTTCCTCCTCATCTTCCGCTTCGACAGTCTCCGCAGTTTGGCCGGCGCTTGCCTGTTTCTGCTCTTGTCCCTGCCCGTGCCCGGCTGCAGGCTCATTTGCCACAGCAGACGACTGCTCTTGAATCTCCCGCTCTTCTTCCCCTGCTTCTTCGTCTTCTTCGTAAATAGAAGCAGAGCCGGTATGGCGCTGCAATTCCATCAATACAGCCGTATCAAACGGAACCTGACCATCACCGGCGGCGTGCTCGAGCATACGATGCAGGCGATCGAAAGCACGTTCTATGAGCCTCAACAGATCGCCGGAGACGGCCACGCGGCCATCTGCCACGCGCACCAGCAACGATTCCAACTCATGGCTCATGTCGGCGAGCGGAGACAACCCGACCATGCGGGCGCCCCCCTTGAGGGTGTGCAGGCGCCGCAGCAAGTCGGTCAGGGGTTCAGTTTGGTCGTGATCCTGAGCCCAGCTATGGACCGAGCCATCGGCACCTTCCAAAAGTTCGCCGGCTTCTACAAGAAACACCTCGGCCAACGAGGGATCGTAACCTTCCAGGCTAGCCAAATTGATAACGCTGACGGCTTGTGCCGGCTTAATGGCGGGACGCGAAACAGGCTTGGGCGCTTCCGCCGGCTTTGCAACCGGCTGTTCGGATATTTCCTCCTGATTGCCGGTTTCATCGACCTGCTCTTCCTGCACATCATCGACAGGCGTATCCATGGCAGGTTCGTCCTCTGCCACAGATTCCATAACTTCAGCTGTTTCAGCTTCATTATCGGCTGCGACAGCAGGGGAGGTTTCAGTCTCTAGCGCAAACTCGTCGGCCTGTTCCTGATCGTGTTCGTCGAGTAAAGCCTCAAATTGATCTCGCAAAGCAGTATAGTCGGGCAAGGGACGCTCGGAATCGCCATAGGCTTCAACCAAGACCTCGGTAGCCGCAGAAGCCGCTTCGATTTCCGTACTCAACCTGGAACCCGGCCAATGCTCCGCTTCCGCCAGTTTGACCAGACGATCCAGCGGTTTAAGCACATCGGAAACCGAATCAACTTCGGCCATGCGCGCACTGCCAAGCAGGGTGTGCACCGCACGCTGGAGTTCAAACGTAATGGGCGCCTTGCTGTCCTGGGACACGGCCTGCAGCCATTCGTGCAAACTTTTGAGGTGCGCTTGCGTTTCGTTGAAGTATATTTCATAGAGAACGGGGTCGATGCGTGGCACAGGTGAGGCCACGGCTTCTTCCGGTAGCTCGTCCTCGCCGCTCGCAACCGTCGGTTCGGCGACCGGCTCCTCGGCAAGACTCTCGTCCACTCCGGAAGCCGCCACCTCGATCGATTCCGATTCGAATTCGACCGGGGCGCTCTGAGCACCAACTTCAGGTTCACCCGACTCGGATACTGCGGGCTGAACCGCTTCCTCTTGTGCTTCTATAACCGACGTTGCCGCCTCATCCGGCACCACATCAGTTACTTCTTCAGTCTCCGCTTCGTCCAGCCTCAAATCGCCGCGCGCCACATCATGCAAGCGCGCCATCATCCCTGCGATATCCGCGGATGGCTCGGCACCGTCACGGAATTGTTGCAGCAATTCTTCGGATGCCTTGATCGCATGTCCAACCATTTCGATCAACCCATTACTGATCGGCAGGGTGTGATCAATCACGCGATTAAGAAGATTTTCACAAGCCCATGCATACTCTCCGAGACGTTTCGCGCCCACCATCCGGCCACTGCCCTTGAGGGTGTGAAAAGCACGCCTGATGGTGATAAGCGCTTCTTCATCTTCGCCATTTTCACGCCAGCGTGGGAAATTCTCGTTCAGTGTGCCGAAGACTTCCTGGGCCTCTTCGATGAAGATCTCCACGATCTCCGGATCAGCGCCTTCCTCGCTAACCGGCGGCAACTCAACAGAAATCCGGGTTTCTGCAGCCGCGGATGCCGAAGCGGCAACCGGCTCAGCCTGACTCTGCTCAGATGTTTCTGGAACTTCGACGGTCTGAGTCAAGCCTTCGCCGTCCGCTCCGGTTTGCGCAGGCAACTCGGGGGAGATCTCCAAAACCTCGGACTCAGCTTGCACCGCACGCCCTTCCGGTTTTTTCGGAGCCCCGACTGGCGCCGGTTGCCGCGGCACAGCGGCGCCCTGGCTTTCGTCAATTCCCAGAACCGACAAAGCGCGCGCTGCATTGTCCAGCATTGACTCGGGCGCGCCGTGATCGCGCTGCAACGCCTCGACGTAATACTCGATACTGACGACTGCATCCGCAAGACGATCCAGTTCGATGCGTTCGGGCATCCGGTCATTGGCCGCAAGACGATCGAGATAGCGCGCCATGCGATGCACCAGCGGCGCCACCTCGGGCAAATTCATGAAATCCAGAGTACAAGCCAGATTATCGGCGAGTCGCGGCAGATCACCCAGAGGAATTGCTTCCCCTGTGTTGCGCAAGTGCTCACCGATGACATTCTTGATCCGCGAAATTTCGGCAAGCACCTCACGCAATGTAGCCATGCGGGCACTGCGCCGAGCCGCCGCCTGGGGATCCATGCCGGCGCCATGCAGAAATGCCTCGACTTCTCCCTCGATGCCGATCAGCTCGGTAGCCAATTGGAGCAGGGTTGATTCCTCGACACTACCGCTGCTCGCCATCTCGGCCACAGCCTCGCTCTGACGCCTGACGCGCCCGCCGGATTCGGCAAGCCCCATGAGGCCAAGCGCATCCGCAGCCTTCTTGAGCGTTGCAGAGACCGGGGCTAGTTCAGAAGGTTGCTTGCGCCCGGTACGCACAAAAATATCGATGCGATCATGTACGCGGCTGAGATCCTCGAGAATAGCCGTGCTGACACTCCGCAATAAGGCCGAGCCCAGCCCGGTGCCGCCTTGTTGAGCGCCGTCATCTGCTTTGCCCAACTGGAAATTAGCGCGTATGGCACCTACACGCTCGCCGGACGATGAGGCACGTTCGATTTCGGCAAGAAGTTCGTCAACGAGCGCTTCCGGCGGCTCCTCGGCGAGCGCCGCCTCGGAAGTGGTCGCCAATCGCTTGAGTTCGCGTTCTACCTGCCCCAGCAGCCTTTTGATGCCGAGCGTGCTCTCGAGGCCGCCCTCATCCAGAGCCTCGAGAACCCCGCTCGCAATCCATAAAAACTCGAATACAGGTGGATATGAAGCGGCCATTTCCAACTCGGCCACCACGGCACGCATCTGCCGTATGGGCTCCTCCCCGCCGGCACCCTGGTAAAAAGCCAGCAAGGCAGTCTGGTAACGAGGGCGCAATCGCGCCGCCAGCACCGAGATACTCTCCCCGGGCGCGGCACCGCGAGGCGTTGGCATGGATTGTGCCTTACGTCTCTGCCTGGCAAGCGGCTCACGGCCCAACAACGCGCGAATCTCATTAGTAACCGGCAGCAACACCGCCGGACTGTCACGCATGCCGGAGACCATCCGGTCCAGGTAATCGCTCAGCTCAAGGCAACCACGCATCAGCGGTTCAAGATGCGAGCGTTCCGCCGAGATACGCCCTTCCTTGACCGCGCTGGTCAAGGCTTCGAGATGCTCGGCGAGCATTTGCCCACCCCGCACCTCGACCATGGTCAAGGTGCCTGCGACCTGGTGGAGATGATCAACGACCTCTGCAAGCAGCGCAGTATTTTTCGGTTCTTCCGCAAAAGCGTCGAGCCGCAGGCGCGACGCTTCCAGCGAGCGCTCCAGTTCTGTCTTGATCCAGGTTAGTGAATCCAGATTTACACTAGACATCTAGGCTCCCCTCCACGCTATCGCGCTTGCCGGCCTCAGACCGAGCCGCTCGCGGTCGCCAGTTCCGCCTGATCCGAATCTCCTGCTTCGCGCAGTTTAGGCACGTTGTTATCCGTCTCTCCATCGCCGGCCATGCCCGCGTTCTCGTCCGGTAGCGTGAAGCCCGATACCGACCGCCGCAAGTCAGCCGACAGAGCCGCCAGCTTCCCGATGGACCGTGCCGTCACTGCCGTGCCTTCCGCGGTCTGGGATGTGATCTCCTGAATCACGCTCATCGTGCTGGATACTTCGCTCGCGGCCTGTGCCTGCTCGCGTGCCGCGCCGGAAATGATCTGAATGAGTTTCGCAATGTTGTTCGACACCGCCTCGATCTCGTCCAGGGCGTGACCGGCATCCTCGGCAAGCTGGGCACCGTTCACCACGCCCGCAGTTGACTGTTCCATGGACAGGATCGCTTCGTTCGTGTCGGACTGAATCGTACGCACCAGGGTTTCAATCTGGCGCGTTGCGCCCGCGGCGCGCTCTGCGAGGCGCTGGACTTCGTCCGCGACCACGCCGAAACCACGGCCGGCTTCACCGGCCGTCGATGCCTGAATGGCCGCGTTCAACGCCAGAATGTTCGTCTGTTCCGCAATATCGTTAATCAGTTCAACGATGTCACCAACCTCCTGGGACGATTCACCCAGACGCTTCATGCGCTTGGAGGTTTCCTGAATCGTTTCACGAATGTTGGTCATACCGTTGATCGTGCGGCGCACCGCCTCGCCACCCTTATGCGCGATGTTCACCGAACTGCGTGCCACCTCGGCAGCCCGTTCCGCGTTGGCCGATACTTGCTCGACCGATTGCGCCATCTGGGCGATGGAAGCGGTTGCCGTGGTGATCTGGGCATTCTGGTTTTCCGCCGCCTCGGCCAGATGAGAAGCCGTTGCTTCCGTCTGGCGCGCCGCGGAATCGACCTGCACCGCCGTATCGTTGATCGTTTTCACCAGGTCGCGCAACGCCTCGATCGTATAGTTGATCGAGTCCGAGATCGCGCCCGTGATGTCCTCGGTCACCTCAAGTTGAACCGTGAGGTCACCATCCGCCAACGAGGCCAACTCGTCCATCAAGCGCATGATCGACTGCTGGTTTCGCTCGTTCATCTCCTGCTGCGCGCGCGCCGCGAGACGGGCCTCGCCCGTCATCTGGTAGCGAACCACAAGAGCGATGATGAAAAACAGCGCGATGCCGCCCAGGATGTAACCGTATAACGGTTTGAAGGGACGTGCGCTCCGTTGCGCCTGGTAACTGCTGAGAACGTCGTGCGCATTGGACAACATCTTCGGACCGGCGGTTTGCAGGGCAATACTGGCGTTCTGCCAATCCACGATCGAACCCGCGATCGGGGCCAGGGTCTGCAGGTTGGAGTTGAGCGCCTGATACTGGGTCTGAAGGGTTCCCAGCGCCGCTTGAATGTCCGCATCATTCGGAAGCGCGGAAATATTCATTTCCGCGGAACCATTGATGAATGCTGTCAGCACGTCGCCAAAATGATTCACGTTATTGACGAAGTTTTGTCCGGCAGCGGTAAAGTCGCCCGTGCCATTCATCATCTGGTTCATATACTGCAATGTTTGCGACGCCATCAGCGCCTGACTGGATGCCTGGCCAATCAATTCGCGCGAGAGATGATGCGCAGTCATGCGCTTGACCAACGTATCCCATGCATCCACGTAAGCAGGCATTTGCGTACGAACCGCACTGGCGGCCTGGACGGAAACGAGCACGCTGGTACGCGCCTGGTCAATGGTCCGCACTTGTTTGGACGCCGTTTGCCATTGCTGCTGGAGCAGACTGAGGCTGGTGGCGACCGCACCGGACGCGGCGGGCATCAGAGTCTGTGGGTCGCCCGTGCCGATCAGCGCCAAAGCGGCCGACATCCGCTGGGCACCCGCGGCCATGTCACCGAAAGCCTGGGATTTGCCATCCAGGGCATCACGCGCCAGATTGGGCAAAGCCTGGGTCTGCACCGCCACAGTGGATGCCTGACCAAAAAACTCCGCGTCGTACACCGAGTACTGGGCGACAAAAAAGAAGTCCGCTGCGGCACCGACAATACACACAAGCGCCAAAAGGCCCATGATGTAGGTTACGAGGGTACCGGTTGCCGTTGTTCTGGTCTCTGCCATGGATATTTACCTCTAATATTCCCGGTCAATAATGATGTCCATGCTTGACGGGTCGATAATCAGGAAGCTGCTTGCAGGAAAGCTTCGGATTCAACCAAATCGCGCAGGCTCAATACTGCCCAGGTTTCGTTATCTCTCTCATAGCCCCCCAAAAGGAAGGGCGTCAAAGTCTCCGGCATGGTCGTCGGTTGGGCACCGGCGGCATCATCCGAGGTGAAACGGCGAAAACCGACCACCTGATCCACGAGCAAGCCCGCCGGGATTTCCGGATGGTTGACCACAATGATGCGGCTGGACCGGGAAACGACAGAATCCCCAAGTCCGGCCCATCGCGCCATATTGGTCAGGGGCAACAATTGGCCACGCACATTGGCAAGCCCCATCAGCCAGGGTTTTGCCCGCGGAATGCGGGACACGCCTGGCCATATAATCACTTCCCGGATTTCCGTGCGTGAACAGATCAGGTGATAGCGGCCGAGGCGGAAAGCCACCCCGACCCATAGGTTCGCATGGGCCCGGCGTGCGCTACTGCCCTCGCCAAGAATCGCCTCTTCGAGCCCCAGAAGAAGCTCGAAAGGCTGATCACGGAGAGCAACTAGCGCCTCGGTGGCCATATCAGGCGCAGACCTCGCGGACCTTGGCGAGCAATATTTCAGCCGAGACCGGTTTGGTCAGGTAGGCTGCAGCTCCCTGGCGCATACCCCACACTTCGTCGGTCGGCTGATCCTTGTTGGTTACGATGACCACCGGGATGTTCGCCGTCTTGGGATCCTTGGTGATCTTGCGCGTCGCCTGGAATCCGTTCACGCCGGGCATCACCACATCCATGATAATGACATCAGGCAAGGATTCCTGCGCGACCTGTAGCCCTGTATCACCATCTTCGGCGGTCAGAACTTCAAATCCGTCTTTTTCAAGCGCGGTGCGCATGACGTGAGTCTCCGTAGGAGAATCATCCACGATCAGAACTTTTGGCATATGTAAAAGGCCTCTACCTCAGCTGACTTCCCGGCGTTTTGCCGAGACATGGCGCTGTACCGCGCCAATGAGTTGATCTTTAGTGAATGGTTTGGTGACGTATTCTTCTGATCCCACGACGCGCCCCTTGGCCATATCGAACAATCCGTCCTTACTGGAAAGCATGATCACGGGAATATCGCGAAATGCCGGGTTGCTCTTGACCATGGAGCAGGTCTGGTAACCATCCAGCCGGGGCATCATGACATCCACGAAAACGACATCAGGACGACTGTCGACAATCAGCGACAATGCCTCGAAGCCGTCTTCGGCCGTCAGTACGGTAGCGCCTGCACGACCCAGCAACGATTCGGCCGAACGCCTAATCGTCTTCGAATCATCGACCACTACCACTTTTACCCCGGTTAAATCCGTCACTGCCTCATTCACCTCCAGGTCCCCCTGACCGCTGGCAGCTTTCAAACGCTCGTCTCGATTCTGTCCGTATGTCGAGTTCATATCGTTCGCGCCCCAGGACCACGCATGCAATCAATATACCTTACTATTTAGCACAATATTCGCTTTTAAGCTATTGAGTCAATGGCAACTACCTCTGCCCAATCCGCTCATGGAAGCCGCCTCGCGGTAGTCATGGACCCCATCGAAGCCATCCACCCGGCCAAGGATACAACGCTGGCCTTGCTGTTGGAAGCCCAACGGCGCGGCTACAGCCCTTATTATGTGCGGCCTGGCGCGATTTGGGCCGCGGGAGGCGCTGCTTGGGCTCGCGTGCAGGAACTACAGGTCCGGGACTCCGAATCGGACTGGTTTTCACTTGGTGAGACCGAAATCGTTCCCTTGGGGAATTTCGATCTCATCCTGATGCGCAAGGATCCGCCCTTCGACCAGGAATATGTGTACCTGACCTATTTGCTGGAACTGGCGGAAAGCGCGGGCGCCCGGGTCGTCAACCGGCCGCAAGCATTACGCGACTTCAACGAAAAAGCTTCCATTCTCAAGTTTCCGGAACTCACCCCGCCCACGCTAATTGCCTGTGAAATAGAGAGTTTCCGGGAATTTCACAGGCTTGAAGAGCACATCGTCATCAAGCCGCTCGACGGTATGGGAGGGCATGGTGTTTTCGTGCTCGGACCAGGCGATACCAATCTGAGTTCCGTAGTGGAGATCCTGACGGAAAAAGGCAGGCGTCACGCCATGGCCCAACGCTACCTGCCCGCGATCCAGGAAGGCGACAAGCGGGTTCTGGTAATTGCCGGGCGGCCGGTCCCTTATATGCTCGCCCGTCTGCCGGCCAGCGGTGAAAGCCGGGGCAACCTGGCCGCCGGCGGCCGCGGCGAACCACGCCCTCTGGGGAAGGCGGAAAGACACATCGCGGAGACCCTGGGCCCGCACCTGGCAGCCGCCGGCCTGGACTTGGTCGGACTGGACATCATCGGCGAGTCGCTGACCGAAATCAACGTCACCAGCCCTACGTGCGTGCGCGAACTCGATCGCGCCTATGGCCTCAATATCGCCGGCGATCTGTTCGACGCCGTCGAATCACGAATCCCGGAGAACACAGCGACATGAGCCTCCAGGAGCTGCCCTTCACGCTGAGTAACCGTGTCATCACACGCGAACGCCTCGTCACGGCGCTGATCTTCGCGCTGCTCGCACACGGCGTGATCCTCCTCGGCGTCGGTTTCGTCTCACTGGTACCCAAGGCTTCGAAAAACCCAATGGTAGAGGTAACGCTGGTACGCGACACTCAGGTTACGCCACCCCCGCGCCGGATGGACTACCTCGCGCAGGCAAACCAACGCGGGCCAGGCAACCGGCGCCGGCTCGATGCGCCGATTCCGGCACTGGGATCCGGCGACCCCTTCCCGCATCCGGGCGTCAGACTAAACAGCGCTTTTCGTTCCAGTCTGCCGGCGCAACCGGTCCCATCAAGCGCACCCTCAGATGCGGACAGGCATCAATCCCGTGCCCTCGAGGATGTCCTCGACAGTCCTGGCGGGGCAACGGCAGTCGCCCGGTTGCATCAAGCGACACCGATGCGCCCGCCGCTGATAGCGCGCCTGGTGCCCCCCAGTCAGGCCGCGTCGCTGCACCAGGATCACCTGCCCATCGTGACATTACCCAAAATCAAAGGCCGCAACCCGCGCCGTGACGCCACCACCACGAACGCGCGCGCGTCCGTTTATGCGCCATACCTGGAAGCCTGGCGTTCGCGTATCGAGGTGGTCGGACATGAGCACTACAACGCTCTGGTGCCCACACGCATCGAGAATGGTCATGTAACGCTTTCGATCACGCTCAATGCCGACGGCAGCATTCAATCCATCCAGATCGTCCATCACTCCCGCTATCCGGTGCTCGATGCCGCCGCCCTTAAAATCATTCGTCTGGCAGCGCCATTTCCGCCCTTCCCGCCGGCGGTTCGCAAACTCACCGACCGGCTGAGCTTCAGCTACCAGTGGAACTTCATCCGAGGACGAATCAGCGCAGGCAGCATAGGCACCCGACCCTGAACCCGGAACGCCTTAGCCGATGGCGCACACCACGCCGGTACCCTTGAGTCCGCAGTACCCGGCAGGGTTTTTTTCCAGGTACTGCTGATGATAATCCTCGGCGTAATAAAACGGGCCGGCGGGAATGATCTCCGTCGTAATTGCGCCCATGCCGCGAGCCTTCAGCGCCTCGGCATACTGCATGCGGCTCTTTTCCGCCGCAGCCGCCTGACGGTCATCGGCCACCATGATCAGCGAACGATACTGTGTGCCGACGTCCGCGTGCTGGCGCATGCCCTGGGTGGGATCGTGGTTTTCCCAGAACAGATTCAAGAGCTTCTCGTAACTTGTCTCGCGCGGATCGAAGACGACGCGCACCACCTCGGCATGCCCGGTGCGTCCCGTGCACACTTCTTCATAGGTCGGGTTCGGCGTATCGCCGCCTGCGTAGCCACAAGCTGTGGTCCACACGCCCGGCGCCTCCCAGAACAGGCGCTCCACGCCCCAGAAACACCCCATGCCGAAGACCGCGCTTTCCATCTCATCCGGAAAAGGGGGCAGGATGGAATGATCGAGCACGATATGGTGATTGGCAACCCGCATCGCTTCCGCACGACCGGGAAAACTCGTCGAGACAGTCATCAAACGCGCCCTCTTTTCAGTACCTATATTTTACGCCTTAGCAACAGCAACGCCCGCCTTCACGACAGGTGCCGGCCCCTCATGCGGCTACATGAAAATCCAGCTCGCCCACACCTTCAATGGCGGCCAGAACGTGATCGCCGGCGCGCAATTCGCCCACACCCGCGGGCGTCCCGGTAAAGATCAAATCCCCTGGCGCGAGACGATCCATCCGCGACAACGTGGCAATCAGCTCCGGCACCCCCAGGATCATGTCCTCGAGACGACCATGCTGGCGCTCTTCTTCATTGACGCTCAGCGTCAGCGCTCCGCCAAAGCCTTCTTGAAAACACATCTCCGCAGGGCGTATCGCCGTACAAGGTCCGGCCGACGTGAATCCCTTGGCCATATCCCAGGGTCGACCCTGTTCACGCGCGGTTTTCTGCAAGTCGCGGCGGGTCAAATCAACACCGACCGCATAGCCGAACACCCTATCGGCAGCAGAAGTCGCATCCAGGTTGGCACCGCCCCGTCCCAATGCCACGACCAATTCCACCTCATGGTGCAACAGGTGAGTCGCCAGCGGATAGGGAACCACGCCTTCCGGGGCTTCGGGCACGAATACGGCATCGGCCGGCTTGGTAAAGAAAAAAGGATCTGCGGGCTTTGCATCGCCCATTTCGCGAGCATGTTCGGGGTAGTTTCGGCCCACGCAATAAACCCGCCGCACCGGGAACCGGCTCTCGGACCCGATAACCGGCAGCGAAGGCCGGATTGGCGGAACGAATACGTACTCCATCTTCAGTTTTCAGCGAACATTCGGCAAATACTGTTACACATTTTTGCCAAGACTGCATGAGCGAATCGCTTTACCGATTATTGCGCCCGACCTCAATCGACCCATCGTACATATCAGGTGCTTCATCGCGTACATTTCGCAGATCGCGAGCCTGTCATCAGCGGCGTCGGAGACACTCCGGCTGCACTCTCGTCAGTCATTCAGACCGGGGCGGGCACCCGCCCCATTTCCCGCAACCAGCGATAGTGTGAACGCAGGCCGGAAAATACGGAATCATGTACGTTGTAACGGATACCGAATTCGCGGCATGTCTCCTCCACCAAGCGCGAAATAGCCGGATAATTAACATGGCAAATGCGGCTGAACAGATGGTGTTCTATCTGAAAATTCAAACCGCCGAGCAGCCAGGCTACTGCACGATTACGGCGGGCAAAATTAACCGTCGTCTCGACCTGGTGGACACCCCAGGATGTCTCCATTTTCCCAGGCTCATCGGGCAGCGGAAAATTCGCTTCTTCCACGCAATGCGCCAATTGGAAAACGAGACTCAACACGACACCCAGAACCACCACGGCCACACCGTAGAACACGGCTACCGCCCATAGGGGATGGAACAACAGCGGCACCCCGAAGGCCAGCGCAAAAAAACCGGCCTTGCCCGCCAGGAAGACCATCAGATCGCGGCCCCGCGGACGCGGGAAACGATGCCCGTCCATGCGTCCGAGGATGACGTCGCGAAAATCGTCATAAAGCTCCCACTTGATGGCCATCAGCCCATACAGGAACCAGACGTACCAATGCTGCCAGCGATGGAAAACCAAGCGCTTCTGGTGCGGTGACAGCCGGGCGAGACTGCCCATGTTGATATCGGTGTCATAGCCGGTGATATTGACATACGTATGGTGAAACACGCCGTGCTTCCAGTGCCATACATAGCCGCTGCCGCCGATGACTTCCACCATCGCACTCATCAACCGGTTTACAAAAGCGCTCTTTGAATAGGCCTTGTGCCCCGCATCATGCATGATGTTGAAACCGATTGCTGCCGCGCTCAGGCCCAACAGGATCGCCAGGGGCACGGCCAGCCACCAGGTCGACACCACGCACACAAGCAACACATAACTGGCGGCGAACACCGACAGAATGACGCCACTTTTCAGATACATCCGCGGGCAATCGCGCTGGCGTCTGCCCGTGTCTGCTAGATAGCGTTCCACCCGACGGCGCAATTCCATCTGGAAATCATTGCCACCGGTAAATTTGAGGCGCTGTGAAGTCGTGCGTGACTTCGCGCGCTCGCTCATTTCTCTCGAACTCATTAAAACCTTCCGTCCCGCTCAGGGACCGCATAGAGGCCAGCCGGGAAATCCGATGCCCGTCCCGACTCCTGACTATTCGGCCGGACGGTGTGCAGGCAATACCTGCGCTGGCATTAACCCACACTATATAGGAAGCCTTCCAGCCGAACAATGAAACTTTTGTAACACCCGCAAGTTACTGGCGCAGCGGACCGCTATCCGGACGGTCCCTTCACCGGAAAAGCTTCGCGCAGCGCAAGTCAGGTTTCGCGCGCAAAAAACTGGTCAATCCATTCATCGCAAGCCCAAACGCCTTCTGCAACGCGGCCTGAAGGACCCGCCCATACAGGGACGGGTAAAACAGGTTGTCAGGGTAAGCGAAACGCTGATAACGAGTCCGCGCCGGCGGCATCCATGCGCTCGCCGAATACCCTTCGTAGCGACCGGAAACGATGCCTTGCCTCCCCCATTTCGCCGTGACAGCCGTATGCACCCGGATCACCACTCGTACCTTGCCGTCGGCGCGCTGCTCGACGTAGTGCCGAAGATGCAATATTCGCGCATCGAGCTCAAGCACGGTCACGCACCGACGGGCCGGAACAAACCAGTGTACGGCGGCTTGTTTCAAGGCATCATGGGCAAATTGATCGTACGGGAAAATAAGCAGGGGTTTACCCCCGAAAGCAGCTGGAACCTTGTCGGTCGCAAAGTCTCCCCGGTATTCGTCGGAGACATCCATCTGTATTCTTCCGACCAGCAAGAGATGTGCCTGAGGCAACTGCCTCTGAACCCAGGCATTGGTTGGAGTTGAAAACCGATCATCTAGCACCACCCGCTTCGGCCAGGCGGCGGGAACGGTGTGCTCTTGCGAAGAGCGGCCAGCAGCATAACTGCACACGGCGGCTCCCAGCGCGCACAATGCCAGGATCAGCCGGATGCGCATGTCTCAGCCTCGCTTTCGCGCGCCTGCTCAATCCCGTGCAACGCTTTCACATACGCTCCAGCAAGCGCGTCGTCGAGCACAGGCGGCACGGCCTTCAGCCGGACCCGCTCCTCATGCACGACACCTGATGCCCGGCTTTCGTAATGCCGATGCAGCAGTGGCTTCCCGCCAACCCGCGCGACGACGTCCAGAGTCACCTGCGCGACGGGTATCCAGCGCCGGACGTGCCCCGGTTGCGCCTGCTACGACACCAGATCCCACTGGAGGCCGGAGAGCGTCACCCTCGCGTCCACCGGAACCGCGCAGCGGTCTCCGGTCATCTTCCTGGAAGGCAACAAGGCGGTATTGGCCGTATTAGGGAGCGCTTATCTGGTACCCGTATTCATCCTGGATGAAGGGTCCCGCCGTATCGACAACGCCAGCCGTCTGGCTGGGGACCACATAGGTCACGATCGACGCTGCCACTTTCGTGCCCCCCGGTTCGGGCAGAGTCATCAAAGTACGGCCCACATCCCGGGTACTTGCATTCCAACGCATGGCAGGGGGCCACGGTGTCGACACCGAGCAGCCTGCCAGGCTGATGGCCCCCACCGAAAACAGCAGCAGTATGGTTACCGAGCGCATTTTTCTCATGTCCGCATGCTTATACGAGCCCCCCGAATACAAACGAACGGATCTCCATTCAATTTCGCTCGACAACCTTCTCAGCGGCGTTCGGACGCGCTGGCCCAAAGCCGATCACCGTATCGCCCTCCCTGGGTTGATAGGACATTTTCGGCGAGTGGATGTGCAGCACTCCATCGGCACCCACAGTAATTAATTGCAATGTTCCCTCGGTACAGTCCTGGAGATACTTCTCATAGGTATAGCTCTCGCTCAGACGCGTTTTCTGGAACGTCCAGCCCTGCATGAACCAGCGCCACAATTCCTCGTAATGCGCGTTCTCCCCGAACGCCAGGTGCCCACGCAATCCACGGGAGTATTTTTTGGAGTCTCCCGTTGCGGCATACATCGGCAACTGGAACACCTGGTTCTGCCCGAGAAACGAGGAAAAGGCGGTGCATACGTGCGCGTTATAGGCATCGTTGCTCGTCGCCGCCAGCAACGTCCCCACGTCGTTCAACTCCAGCGCCTCCGTTGCGGAATCGGACAGAATCTCGCCGTAATACACCGGCACCCCGGCCAACCGGGGAACGCGCAGCCGATGCCAGGAATTGTCCACGACCAATACATACACGCCCGCCTCATGCAGCGTATGGGCGAACTCGCTGGACCAGGGCGAAGCCCCCACGACCAATAAACGATTGCGCTGCGCCGCGGCCAAACCCAAAGCCCGGGCCAGCCAGCCCAACGTGGAGCCATGCAATACCACGGTTACAAAAATCAGCGCAAACATCAGCGGCACCAGCAACTCGGCATCCGTGTAGCCGGCTTGCATCAGGCGTGGCGCGAAGACGCCGGCGACCGCTGCGGCGACGATGCCGCGCGGCGCGATCCAGGCAAGCAGCAATCGTTCGCGCCAGCGCATGCGCGAACGGAAGGTTGCCAGCATCACGACCAATGGGCGCACCACCACCATAATGACTACGATCAGCAGGGCACCATCCCAGTGCAAATGTTGAAGTACCGCAGGGTCAAGACTGGCAGTCAGAAGAATGAATACCACCGCGATCAGGAGCGTCGATATATATTCCTTGAAGCGGCGCAACTCCTCGATGCTCGCCAATCCCATGTTGCCGAGCGCGATGCCCATCAGCGTGACGGCCAGCAGCCCGGCTTCGTCCTGGACCAGGTTGGATGCGACGAATACGGCGATCACCGCGGCCAGCGTCAATGGATACTTGAGATACTCGGCGGCCAGGTCACGCCTGAAAACCTCCCCCAGCGCAAAAGCGGCCAGACCGCCCAGCACACCGGCGGCCAACACGGCACGGCCGAGGTCCCACACCACCTGCCAGGAAAACCAGCCGCTGCCCGAATACAGGAAGTATTCGAAGACGAGCACGGCAAGCAGGGCGCCGATGGGATCGTTGATGATCGCTTCCCACTTCAGATAGGAGGCGATCCGGCGACGTAACGCCGTCTGGCGCAGCAAAGGCAGAATAACGGTCGGCCCCGTCACCACGATGATGGCGCCGAACACCAGCGCCACCGGCCAGGACAAGCCACCGACGTAATGTGTCGCGAGACTATAGAGCGCAAAGCCGAGCGGAACACCCAGGTAAACGAGTCGGCGCACGCCCGAGGCCGCATGGTTCAATTCGTGGAAACGCAGATTGAGGCCGCCGACGAACAGGATCACCGCAACCGACAGGCTGATGACCGTCTGCAGGCCGCCACCGAATTCGCGGGTCGGATCGAGCAATCCGAACACGGGGCCGACGAGCAACCCGCACACCGTAAGCAAGGCGATCGCCGGCAGCCGGAAACGCCAAGCCAGCCATTGCATGGAAACGCCCAGCACCAGCACCAGGGCGATTGCGACACCGAAGCTGTGGAGCATCCCCGCCCCGCTTTGTTTTCAATGGCTCCGTTGCCTACTATACCGGTCGCGGGCATGCAGTAAAGGCTGCGCAGAACTCAACCTTGTTCCGTATCAAAAGGCTCCGATACTTGAGCGAAATCTTCGAAAATTTCCTCGGCGATCTCCAGGCCGCCCTGGGATGTCATGAACAGCGGAACGAACTCGCCCTGCTCGCCAGGGCTCGGCGCCACCTTCTGGAAGCTGCGAAGAATTCCGATGGCTGCCAGCAGCACCAAGACGGCCGCCTGGTAATAGGGCAACCCGCGAGCACCTACGGCATCAAACATCACGCCCGCGATCAGGGGGCCGAAGGCAGCGCCGCCACCACTGGCAAGCAAAAGACCCTGTGTCGCCGAGAGCACCTCCTGGGGTTCGAGCAAATCGTTCATATGGGCGACCGCGAGCGCATAGAGGCACAAGGCCATGGCCCCGAAGCCGAAGGCAAATAACAACAACAGCCACAGCGGCCCGTGTATCGACGCCGCCATCAACACCGCGAATGCCGCACCGGCCAGCGCGGAACCGATCAGAACCGGGCGTCGGCCCAGGCGGTTGGACAGGCGCCCCAGCGGCAATTGCGCCACAACGCCGCCGCCGATCACGGCCGCAACGAAAGCCCCGACGCCCGCGGCCGAGAGGCCGATGCGGGTCGCGAACGCCGCTCCCATCCCCCAGAAGGCGCCGGTCACAAGACCAGCCAGAAAGGTCGCCGTGATGGCAAACGGCGCTCGTCTCACGAGCCGCCAAGGCGGCAGATTCGGCGAATTGACGGCGGCCGGCTGGTCAAGGCGGGTGATCGTAACCGGCACCAATCCGAACACGATCAGCATGCCTGCGATCAGGAACAGCGTCGGCCCGGTCGGTGGAGCCGCCAGCAGCGGCAACTGCCCGGCGGCCATCGCCATCAGGGTGAGAATGACATAGAGCCCGAACACCGGGACCCGCTGCTCGCGCGACAAGGTAGCATTGAGCCAACTCTCGGTAACCATATACAGGCCGACCATGGCGATGCCGGTCAACAGGCGCAAGGCGAGCCAGGACCAGGGATTGATGGCCAACGCATGGGCCAATGCCGCGCTGGCGACGATAGCTGCAAGCCCGGCAAAAGTGCGGATATGCCCCACACTGCGTATCAGCCACGGGCAGATAAAGCTGCCGATCACAAAACCGGCAAAATAGCCCGACATCACCATTCCGAGTTGCCAGCCGGGGAAATGCGCGAGTGTCGCGCGCACGCCCAGCAGCGAACTCAAGAGTCCCATACCGATAAGCAGAATGGTGACCCCCAGCAGGAGCCCGAATAGTCGACGGATCTGCGTGAGCACGGCAAAAAGAACGGAAAAGGGAAGTCAACAGTTTAAATCTTCCCGGCACCGCACCCAACCGGACACAGTGGAAACGCTGCGCTACAATTGAATTTAAAAGAATCGACAATCAGATGGGGAATGCAGCACCTATGGATTCGGCAACCATCCTGGCTATCGTGCTCCTGGTCATCGGCGCTATCGCCGCCGTTTCGGAAATACATACCCTGACCATCTACCTGCTCGCCGTAGCGGTAGCCTGCTTTGCCGCAGCCGCCACGGCGTTCGCGGGTGCGGGGCTGGCATGGTCACTGACCGTACTGGCCGCGATTGTCTTGCTCGGCATGCCCCTCGCGCACGAGTTACGAAAACGGCTCAGGAATACATCTTCGGATCAGATCAGCAATGACGACGTCGGTCACGACGTGACCGTCCTGGAAAGTCCAACCGGAAAAATCCGCGTGTCCTACCGGGGTGCCGCCTGGGACGCCCGGCTCCAAGACCAGCAAGCCGCCCCGCCGAAAGCAGGCGCAACCTGCCGCATCGTGGCACGTGAAGGCAATCTGCTCGTCATCACACCCGCCACGGAAAGTACGGCCTAGCCCCATACACACCCGCGAACAAGGAGATCCCATGCCCATCAGCATCATCGTCGCCGCGATTCTTGTCATCCTGGCAATCACGATCATCAGCCGCGGGCTGCGCATCGTCCCCCAGCAGCATGCCTGGGTGGTCGAGCGCTTCGGGCGTTTCTACAAGGTGCTCGAACCCGGCCTGAACCTCATCATTCCCATCTTCGACCGGGTGGCCTACAAGTTCGACCTGCGCGAGACGCCGATCGACGTCAAGAAGCAGGTGTGCATCACCAAGGACAACACCCAGATCTCGATCGACGGAGTGCTGTATCTGCAGATCACCGACCCCAAGGCGGCCGCCTACGGCACCTCCGACCCGCTCTCCTCCATGGAGCAGCTCGCACAGACCATCATGCGCTCGGACGTGGGCAAGAAACAGCTCGACGAAGTGCTTTCCTCGCGCACCGAGCTCAACGCCTCGATTGTGAGCGAGCTCGACACGGCCGCAGTCAACTGGGGTGTGAAGGTGCTGCGCTACGAGATCCGCGACATCAGCCCGCCCGAGGAAGTCATCCGCGCGATGGAGCTGCAGATCACCGCCGAGCGCCAGAAGCGCGCGCTGATCGCCAAGTCCGAGGGCGAGAAGCAGCAGGCGATCAACGTCTCCGAGGGCGAGCGTCAGCAGCAGATCAACCGCGCCGAGGGCGACAAGCAGGCCCAGGTGCTGCGCGCCGAGGGCCAGGCCCAGGCGGTGAAAACCGTCGCCGAGGCCACCGCCAAGGCGCTCGCCACCGTGGGCGCCTCGCTGCAGCAAGCGGGCGCGCACGAGGCGATGAAGATGCAGGTCGCGGAGGACTTCATCAAGCAGTGGGGCGGCATCGCCAAGGAATCCAACGTGATGATCGTACCCGCCGACATGGGCGACCTATCCAAAGTTGTCGGTACTGCCTTCAAAATCATCGGAGAGACTGGCAAGCCCAAGCCCGCCTCATCCGGCTAAAGCTGGGCGGCAACGGTGCGAAGCTTTCTCAAATTGTTTACGCAGCAGAACGCCTGCGCAAGGACGCGCGCAGCCAGAAATAGCCGGCAACGCCAGAGAGCAGCGAACCCGCCAGAATGCCAAGCCGGTCCATTCCAAGATACTCGGTTGCGCCGCCTTCGAACGCCAGCGTCGCGATGAACAGGCTCATCGTGAAACCCACGCCGCACAAGAGCGAGGCGCCGTAAAGTTGACGCCAGTCCACGCCATCTGGAAGCTTCGCCAGGCCGAATTTTATAGCTAGCCAACAGACGCCGAATACGCCGAATTGCTTGCCGATGAAAAGCCCTGTAGCGATACCGAGCGGCACCGGATGCAGAACGGAAGACCCGACGGCACCAAGGTCGACACCCGCATTCGCAAACGCGAACAGCGGCAGAATCACGTAAGCCACCGAAGGATGCAAATCGTGCTCAAGCTCCCGCAGCGGGGAACGTTCCGGGTTGGCGCGATCACGCAACGGTATGAACAACGCAAGCAGCACACCCGCAAGCGTTGCATGTACGCCCGACTTGAGCACCGCTACCCACATTACGAGGCCAACGAACACGTAGGGCACGATGGAGATCACACCGCGGCGGTTGAGCAGGAGCAAAACCACCAGACAGGCCCCGCCGACCACCAGCGCGACGACAGACAGCTCGTTCGTATAAAAGAAGGCGATGACAAGAATCGCGGCAACGTCGTCAAAAATCGCGAGCGACACCAGAAAAACTTTCAGGCCCGTGGGGACGCGATTGCCAAGCAGTCCAAGAATACCGAGCGCGAAGGCGATGTCGGTTGCGGCCGGGATCGCCCAACCGCGCAAGGCGTCGGGGTTCCCTGAATTGAACGCGATATACAGCAAAGCAGGGACCGCCATACCGCCGATGGCACCGATCGCAGGTAAAACGACTTTGCGCCATTCGGAAAGTTCGCCTTCACGAATCTCCCGTTTAAGCTCCAGCCCGACCAGGAAAAAGAACACGGCCATGAGGCCATCATTGATCCAGAGCAGCAAGGGTTTTGCGATTTCCAATGAACCCACGCGAATGGCCACGGGCATCCGGATCAGCTCGGCATAGAACTTGTCCAGCGGCGTATTGGCGAATATGAGTGCGAGGATCGCCGCACCCACCAACAGGATACCGCCTGAAGATTCCAGCTTTAGAAACTCCCGGATCGGCGCCAGCATGTTCCGCATCTCCCCGCCCCCTTTTGTTACTACGGGCGCTCAAATGGAACTATAAGGGCTCTAGGCCGGCAACGCTAACGGGAAGAGATATTCGGAACGATGCCATACACGTTATCACCCGATCCTAGCCGCCTTGATGCCCTTTCGCTTTTGTTTGGCGCTTATGCCAGACAGCAACCAACCGACCTTTCTCGAATATCCACTCGGAAGTGACCTGGCCCTTTTCCTTAATCTTGATCGTGTAGTCATTGCCGGCTCCAGGCAATTTTGACATGCCTGAGACTATCCTGGATGGATATTGCGTATTGACCCATTTGCCCACCTCCGACATTATGCAGGCGGCCATCTCGCTCGAGACCCCGACCAAACCCGCCGTAACCGTTGGAGCAGTAGCACAAGACGTCGTCGCTCCTGCCCCGGCGCCGAATGTCTCCTGCGTATTCTTCGCCGCCCAAGCATGTCCCTCGTTACTTTCGCAGCGTATTCGATCCTTGATACGAGATCCTCGAAAACTGCTTGCCCAACGGCAAACAATCAGCCCTCGATCCTCAGAACTCGTGGACCATGGTCGGTGAAGAGCGTTTTTGACCATGTATTCCCTGACGGAAACCGGCAATTTAACGCCATCAATTTTGATCGAACTCGTACCAACAATGATTTGTGGCGGCGGGATCACGAAGCGAATCGCGCATCCGGAAATTTGCTTTGTTTGGGGACTACAGATATTGGACTTGCTTGTTGAATCCAACTTACCAGCTGTGCCAGATCGGGATACGCCCGCCCCCTGAACGGCGAAACAATTGCTTGCTGCCAACAAAAGCCCCGAGACTACTACTACCAAGCAATTCCTTGTCGACAAAATGGTTTTCACAAACAACGCAAGCCGATCACCACCTCTTTCAGGGAAAATTATTTTCACTATTCTTAAAATGAACTCAGAGCCTAAAACGCCAGATTGATCGTCGCTTTTCCCAACTTCACCATGTTTATAACATTTTCTATAAAAGCGTCAAACCTAATCTGCCGCGAAAAAAGACCCGGGGTATGCTTGAAGCATATCCCTCAACGGCGACGTCATGCGGGCTATGATGGCTTGGACTGTGTTGGGAGTGCATGTCGCCCTCATTGCGTTCAATGTGGCGGGACTGGTTCTCATTCCGTTGGGCGCGTGGCGGCATTGGCGCTGGATACGCGGATTCTGGTGGCGGCTTGCGCACTTGTTGATCCTGGCCGCTGTCGCCGTGCAAGCGCTTGCCGGACGCGTATGTTTTCTGACGCTCTGGCAGTCCCGCCTGACCGGTAACGGCAATCCTCAACCCCTGATCGCCGGCTGGATCGACAAAGTGATCTATTGGCCTTTGCCGCTGTGGTTCTTTACCGTATTATACATCGCAGTGTGGCTGTACGTGGTGTTCCTCTGGTGGCGCTTTCCGCCGCGCCTCCCTCGACGTCGGCATAAGCCTTGACCCCGGTGCCAATTCATCACTGGCAGCGAATCTCCTAGGCCGAAGGCTCTGCAGGCATCGATTCACGGACAGGTACCCGCTTCTCGTGCCGGAGCAGATACGCGCGTAGCGCGCGATCGCAGGGCACCGAGAAATAGCGCGCAACGAGGACCCCGAGCCCCCAGCACAACAGAATGATCGGGATATACCAAACCCAACCCCAGTGCATGCTCGCGTTCAGCGACCGGAACAATCCAACCGCGCCGAAAACGACAAACGTATGGGTGAGGTAAATCTCGTAACTGTGGCGCCCCATTGAACGCAGCCACCCCAGGCCCGGCCAGGGACGGCGCAGCCCCGCCGCCCGGCACCATTGCAAGCCGATCAGCAGGCACATCGTCGAGAAGGCGAGCAAGAACACCTCCCAACTGCCAATCACGGGCCAAAGCAAACGCTCAGTCGTCATCATTCCGACGATACCGATGCCGCCCAGAATAGCCAACGCCCGGCTGAACAAGTGTCCAGGCACCTTGAAGCGCGCAGCGATCAAGGCACCGATCACACCCACGGCAATCGCCGACATGCCGGGCAAATATGCTTTTTCCTGCCAGATCTGGTGTCCGGCCAGGGCATCCCGTGTGTATGGCAGGGACAAGGCCAACACCACGAGCATCGGCAACAGGATCCACGCCCGGCGGGTGAGCAGAGCAATGATCGGGAATGCCAGGTAGAACACCTCCTCGATCGATAGCGACCACAACACATCCCAGCCGCCCGGCAACCAATTCGTGTGCCCCTCGTACCAGTTCAAATGCAAGCCAAGCGCCGCCCAGATCGCACCGCCGAGCGACTGGTTCGAGTGATGGATCACGTAGTAGGGCACGCCGGCAATATCCAGGATGCTGAGCACGGCAACCAACGTCACCAGGCACGGCACGATGCGCGCAAAGCGGCGGCCGTAAAACCCACCGACGCCGATCCGATTGAGGCTGCCCCAGCGTCTGAGCGACAGGCCCGTAATCAGAAATCCCGAGATCACAAAGAAGATGAACACCGCCTCGTAGCCACGCCAGTTCAGGACATTGATCAACCAAGACGGCAACACGGCGCCGACCGCAGTTTTTGCCAGCGGAATACGAATCCCGACATGATTGAGGATCACCAGGAGAATGGAAATACCGCGCAGCGCATCAATTCCGTGATTGCGTTCGGCGGTTTGAAACTCGGGACTCGCGAGGCTGGAATCCATCGACGCAGGTTCGCTGTCTGCTGGGAACCGCTACCTTAGCATTCCGATCCATCGTGCCTGCCGCTTACACCGGCAAAAGAATTCGGCAAAAGATCATCAGCATCTGCGTTGATACGAGCGCAACAGGCTTTGCCACCATTCGCCGGCCCGCTGCAGAAAGATGCCTTCCGGGAACCCATGGCGGGCAACATGCGCCTGCGGGATGCTGTCCCAACCACGATGCTCGACGGTCACCCGGGTTTCCTCGCCCACCGGCTCGAAACGCACCTCGACTTCGGTGAGCTGGTCCGGTCCGAAGCTGTCCTGGCGCCACGTGAAGACAAGCCGCCGGCCGGGCTCCCAGACCATTACACGGCCGATTTCGAACACCGTCCCGTCCGGCTGGGTTTCGGTGAAACGGCCGCCGGGGCCGGGTTCGAAGGCAAGCGTGCCGGGTGCGGACGACGTGAAGCGGAACAAGATATTCGGTCGCCACCAGCTTCCGATTTCGCGCGTGAACACTTCGAATGCATGTTTCGGCGCCGCACCCACACGCAACGAAACCAGCACGCATGAATTCATCGCTTCCGCTCCACGTGATCCTTGAAGGCGGCGAGTTGCTCGGTCCATAGCTTTTCAGTCCGCTCCAGCCAGTCCCGGAGATCGGCCATCGGCTTGGGCCGCAGGCGGTAGACGCGCACCCGGGCATCGAATTCCGGATGCGAGTCTTCGACCAGCCCGCCGGCCTTCAGGCTGCGAAGATGACGGCTGAGCGCCGGTGGGCTCAAACCCACGACTTCGGCAAGCTCACCGGCACGGCGCGGTTTTTCCCGCAGCAACTCGATCATCCGCCGGCGGCGCGGATCGGCAAGCGCCGCCAGCGTGCGGTCGAGTTCGGCCGCCTTGCTCAAGCCCAGCCCTCGATCTTGAGTCCGGTGGCCTGCTCGGCCTCCTCGCGCGTGACCTTGCGGACCGTCTGCCCGAAGTTCCATACGTGACCCTCGGGATCACGCGCGCGATAAGTGCGGTCGCCGTAAAACTGATCCGTCGGTTCCTGCAGGATCTCCGCGCCCGCCTCCCGCGCCTGCGCACAGTGGGCATCGATCCCCTCCTTCAGCTGAATGTGGACCATTTGCGTGTTCTTGCCCCCGACGGAAGCCGGACTGGCGACGAAATCCGCCCACTCGGCGCCGACAAAAATCAGGCCGTCGTCCAGCCGCACTTCGCAATGAGCGAGATTACCTTCTTCATCGGTGATGACCATGCTGCGCTCGCAGCCGAAGGCCTTCTCCAACCACTCAAGTGCTGCCCATGGATCCTTGTAGAAAACCCCCGCCGTAAGCGTCGGACGGCGAAACGGATCATTCATCGCTTCTCTCCTTAAAGAATTTGTTAATAGTTAACTATAATGTTAACTATATTGTCAAGAGAGGCTGACCATCAGGAATCCGTCCTTGGTAAGCGATTGTTTGCACGTGCGAGCAAGTACGCGGTTGTCTTGCCGATTTCCCTCCGGCTCTCCCCCCTTCCCGCTACGCGACAAGAGGGGAGAGCCGTAACTCCTTCACTCCTCCGTGCTTGACAATGCGGCGTTTCGTATCACCCGAAACGCCGCTTCGCCCACGCCCGGTATCAGGTCAGATCGAAGCGATCCAGGTCCATCACTTTGGCCCACGCCGCCACGAAGTCGTTGATGAAAGTGGTCTTCGCGTCATCGGTGGCGTAGTACTCGGCCAGGGCGCGCAGCTCGGAATTCGAGCCGAACACCAGATCGACGCGGGTGGCCGTCCATTTCTTCTCACCGGTCTTGCGGTCCGTGCCCTCGTACAGCTCGCTGTCCTTCGACGCAAGCTTCCATTCGATGCCCATGTCCAGCAGATTGACGAAGAAGTCGTTGGTCAACTTTTCCGGCTGGTCGGTGAATACGCCGTGCGGGCTCTGGCCGAAGTTCGCGTTCAAGGCACGCAGACCGCCAACGAGCACCGTCATTTCCGGGGGCGTCAACGTCAGCAGCTGCGCCCGGTCCACCAGAAGCTTCTCGGCCGGAACCGAGTACTTCGCCTTCTGGTAATTGCGGAACCCATCGACCTTCGGCTCAAGCGGATCGAAGGCCTGAACGTCGGTCTGCTCCGCCGAAGCATCCATGCGCCCCGGGTGAAACGGCACTGTGACATCGTGGCCGGCATCCTTCGCGGCTTTCTCGACAGCCGCACAACCGGCCAGAACGATCAGGTCCGCGAGAGAAATTTTCTTGCCGGATCTCTGCGCCCCATTGAACGCCTGGTGGATGCCCTCGAGGTTCTCCAGCACCTTCGCAAGCCGCTTCGGTTCGTTGGCCTCCCAGTCCTTCTGCGGCGCCAATCGGATGCGGGCACCATTCGCGCCGCCGCGCATATCCGAGCCCCGAAAGGTAGACGCCGACGCCCATGCGGTCGCGACCAATTCCGGGACGGTCAAGCCGGATTCGAGCACCATGGCCTTGAGCGTGGCCACATCCTCATCCTCAACCAGCTTATGATCGAGCTCCGGAATCGGATCCTGCCAGATCAGCTCTTCTTCCGGCACTTCCGGCCCGAGGTACCGCGCACGCGGGCCCATGTCCCGATGCGTCAACTTGAACCAGGCACGGGCGAAGGCGTCCGCGAATTCGTCCGGATTCTCATGGAAGCGCCGCGAGATTTTCTCGTACTCGGGATCGAAGCGCAGCGACAGGTCCGTGGTCAGCATGGTCGGCGCATGGGTCCTGGACGCGTCATGGGCATCGGGCACCGGATCCGAGTCGCCCTTCGCCACCCACTGGTACGCTCCGGCGGGGCTCTTGGTCAGCTCCCACTCGTACTTGAACAAATTGTCGAAGAAGTGATTGCTCCACTTCGTCGGCGTCTGGCTCCAGGTGACTTCGATCCCGCTGGTGATCGTGTCATCCCCCATGCCGGAACCGTAACGGCTTTTCCAGCCCAGGCCCTGCTCCTCGATGGGCGCGGCTTCCGGCTCAGGCCCCACCAGGGCAGCATCACCGGCGCCATGGGTCTTGCCGAAGGTGTGGCCGCCCGCAATGAGCGCTACCGTTTCCTCGTCGTTCATGGCCATGCGCCCGAAGGTGTCTCGGATGTCCTTCGCAGCCGCGACCGGATCGGGCTTGCCTTCCGGACCTTCCGGGTTCACGTAGATGAGCCCCATCTGCACGGCAGCGAGCGGATTCTCCAGCTCTTCGTGCTTGCCGGCGTAACGCTTGTCGCCGAGCCAGGTGTCCTCGACGCCCCAGTAGATATCTTTCTCCGACTCCCAGATATCTTCGCGTCCGCCACCGAAACCGAAGGTCTTGAAGCCCATCGATTCCAGCGCCACGTTACCGGCCAGAATCATCAGGTCGGCCCAGGAGATGTTGCGGCCGTACTTCTGCTTGATCGGCCACAACAGACGCCGCGCCTTGTCGAGATTTGCGTTATCGGGCCAGCTATTGATCGGCGCGAAACGCTGGTTGCCGGTGCCCGCGCCCCCGCGGCCGTCACCGATGCGATAGGTGCCGGCATCGTGCCAGGCCATGCGGATGAATAGCGGGCCGTAATGACCGAAGTCGGCCGGCCACCACTCCTGGGAATCGGTCATGAGTGCGTGAAGGTCTTTCTTCACCGCATCCAGGTCCAGACTTTTGAAGGCCTCGGCGTAATCAAAGCCCTCGCCCTCAGGACTGGACTTTGACGAGTGTTGGCGCAGAATGTCCAACCGTAACCGGTTGGGCCACCAGTCCTCGTTGGTCACACCGCCGCCGGCGGCATGATGAAAGGGGCATTTCTCCTCAGACATGACATCAACTCCTCTTACGCTCATGGGCAAAGTATTCAAACCACGCTTCAGTTATAGCCCGCCCATTGTGATTTGTAAAATTGATTGTTTTTAATTAACAGATAGCTATTATCAATCACAAACATCGCCTTCACGCGCTACCCCGGTAGTAAGCACCATCCAGACAATCCTCGCCTCCTCCGATCCCCGCAACTACCGGTCATGGATACAAGCAATGTATTACAGCGATCACCCCATAACCATGACGAACATCAAAACAATTGGCAACAAGAGCAACCTGCGCCGTCGCCCATCATCGCCTCAAAACCCTATAAGGCGCGTTTCACGGGAAGATTCAGGCAACGCCAATTTGGGTTCTCCCATATCATGAACAAAAGCCAGACCCAGCGAAGCCACATGAAGAGCAGCCAGTTCAACGACACGCAGATCATAGAATCCTGGAGCCTTAACGCTCAGCCCTGGATTACCGCTGTACGTGAAGGAAAGGTGGAAAGTCGCAAGCAGGTTACTGATCAGGCCATCGTCAATGCCATACTGGACTGCCACCCAGGCTCCGTCCTTGATGTCGGCTGCGGCGAAGGATGGCTCGCCCGCGAGCTCAGCTCCAAAGGAATACAGGTGATCGGCACCGATATCGTGCCGGAACTCGTTGATGAAGCACGCCGCGCCGGCGGGGGCGTTTTTCACACCCTGTCCTACGAGGAGATTGCCGCGGGCAAACTGACGATCGGTGTTGACGCAGCTGTTTGCAACTTCTCGCTCATCGGTAATGAATCGGTTACAGAATTATTCAAGAGCATACCTTCACTATTGAACTCAAGGGGTAAATTTTTTGTGCAAACTCTTCATCCAGTAGTTGCGTGTGGTGATCTTCCATACCGCGATGGATGGCGCGAAGGCTCATGGACCGGATTCAGCGGGGATTTTTCCAATCCGGCACCCTGGTTCTTCAGAACGTTAGAGAGTTGGATCGATTTGTTCGTAGCAAACAGGTTCCATATAGACAAAATTCTAGAACCCACGCACCCAAAGACCCAAAAACCAATATCAGTAATATTGGTTGGGGAAACTTCTGACCGATAAAAGCGGACAAAGGCAACCATACGACCCATCCAGGCCACATTCAGGACAAGGAATCTGGCGGGCTCTATTCGATCCCGGCATCCAAGGACGTCGACCAACAGACTGAAGGCGCGTTGCGACTGGCGACGGTTCGGATTATTAAGGTGATGGCCCGCATGCGGCACGCACCAGTCAGTCGAGACATGTTCGAGCTGTCCCGGATTCAGATACGGTCGGACCATGTCCTCGGCAATATAGCGTAAGCTCCCCCATTTTGAGGACAGGTCATAAGTAGAGCTTTCTGGCACCATACGAGCCAGGAGGTTCACGATGAGAAAGTCACGATTCACGGAGACGCAGATTGTCTCGATTCTAAAAGAGGCCGATGCCGGCCTAGCGGTGAAGGAGATCTGCCGCAAGCACGGCATCTCCGATGCGACCTACTACAAGTGGAAGTCGCGCTATGGCGGGATGAACCGCCCCGGGTATCGCGGAGGCTCGTTGGTTTAAGTCAGGCTGCCAT
>CAZPJI010000016.1:0-52170 GCA_964586925.1 uncultured Gammaproteobacteria bacterium | reverse complement strand
AAAGTCTGCAAAGGAAGAAAGAGCCGGAGGGGAATTCTGGAAACCGCTGCTGTAGGAGCGGACGTCCCGGCCACGATCGGTTTCCGGTGGCACGGCCTATCGCGACGGGGACCGTCGCTCCTACGGAATTCAAGACTCCTCTGGGCCTCCGCGAGAGGAACAGGAAATGCATGCTGGTGTACTATTTCCTCATGATCAAGCGCTACACCTTATTTATCGCCTTGCTCGGCTGCCTGGCCTTCACCGGCAGCGCAATGGGCGCCGCACCGAACGTCGACATCAGCCGCCTTGTCCCGACCCAGCCCAGTGGCACCGGTGCGGAACAGGTCGGCGTCATCGTGTTTTTCGACTTCAGCAGCACCTCGCATGCACTGCTGAAACAAATTGACCAATGGGCCGCCAACGCGGGCAGTGAAGTGGTGATTGACCGGGAGCCCTTCGTGACCCAACTCAATAGGCCCCTGGCGCGTGCTTTCATGACATCACGCACACTCGGCGTCACCAACCCCGTTCTGGACGGCTTGTTCAACATCAAGCCCAACCCCGCCGATCCGCAGTCCACGCAGAAGCGACTCAAGTCCCTGTTCAAGACCTGGGGCATCGGCGATGTCGAATTCGGTGCGGCATGGAAGGCTCAGGTCACGGACAACGGTTTTATCCGCGCCCAATCCTTGGCCCAACGCTATGGGGTCACCCAGGCGCCGGCCATCGTGGTGGACGGCATCTGGCGCTTGACGCCCACTGGCCCCGACGCCGTCGGCGCATTGATGCAGGCACTCAATGACAAAGTCGGCAAGGCCGCCCTGATCGCTTCGGAGAACCAATGAGCGGCACTGCGATACAGGACATTTATCCGGAAGACTTCTCCCACTGCTTTGGCTGCGGCCGGCTGAACGAACACGGGCACCAGATCAAGAGCCGCGTCGAGGGCGACCGCGTGGTGGCCTCGTTCACCCCGGAACCCTGGCACCTGTCCGTCCCGGGTTTCACCTACGGCGGGCTGATCGCCTCGCTGATCGACTGCCACGCCATGGCCACCGCGGCCGCGGCCACCTACCAGGCCGAGGGTCGTGAGCCCGGCAGTGAGCCGCCCCTGCGCTTCGTCACCGCGAGCCTCAAGGTGGACTATCTCAAGCCCACGCCGGCCGGCCCGCTGGAGCTGTCGGCCCGGGCGCGCGAGGTCGGCGAACGCAAGGTGCTGGTAGACGTGGAACTGTCCGCCGGCGGCCAAATCACCGCCCGTGGCGACGTGGTCGCGGTGCGCATTCCCGGCACCATGCAGGGGCGATGAGCTTCGAGCACATCAGCTACGCCTGGGGCCGGAACCACTGGCAGCTCGATCCTGACCTGCCGAACATCCTGAGACATTACTGGCCCCAGTGGAACGCCGCACGCGCCGACCTGGAACGCTACGGCGCATTGGCAGGGCGTGAAGTCTATGAGACCTGCCACCATATCGACCACGAAGCACCGCCCGTGCTCGTCCAGCACAACCTGGACGGCGAACGCATCGATCGCGCGCGCCTGTCGCCGGCCGAGCGCGACATCCTGCGAACGCTCGCTCCAGTCATGCGCCCGCCCTACGAGGGCGGCAGCTGGCACCACCACTATGCACTCGGCTACCTGATTGCCGACCCCGGCCTGTTTTGCGTGCTTACCATCACGCAACAAACCGTGTATGCCATCCATAAGTACGCACCCGAACACGCCGCCTGGAAAGAGAAGCTGCTCTCGGGCGACGCCTTCGGCGCCACCTGGATGACGGAGAACCAGGGCGGCTCCGACCTCGGGGCGAACCGTGCGCGTGCCGTAAACGAGAACGGCACCTGGCGGATTTACGACGGCGACAAATACTTCGCCAGCGGCGCAGGCTTGACCGATATCGCGATCACCACCGCGCGTCCGGAAGGCGCGCCTGACGGACCCAAGGGACTGGCGCTGTTCCTGCTGCCGCGGCTGAACGCGCAAGGCGAACTGAACTTCCGCGTGCGCCGCCTCAAGGACAAGAGCGCAACGCGCGCCGTGCCCTCAGGCGAAGTCGAGCTTGACGGCGCCGAGGCCTGGCTCATCGGCAAGCCCGAGGAAGGCATCTACTACACGCTGGAGAATCTCACCGTCTCGCGGTTGACCAACGCGACGGCCGCCATGGGCATTGCCCGCAAGGCCGCTTACGAAGTCGCCGGACGCATCAACCACCGCCATGCCTTCGGCAAGCCGTTGGGTGAGCATCCGCTCGTGCGCCGCGACCTGACCGACATGGCGGTACGCCTCGCGGCCGGCACCGCCCTGGCATTCCGGGCCGTCGCCGCGTTCGACGGCGCCTGGCACGAGCGCCCGCCCTATTCGAATACTTACCATTCCGCCCGTTTCTGGTCGCATCTCGCCAAGAACCGCACTGCCGACCACGCGGCCGCGGTCACGCAAATGGCGATGGAGCTGTTCGGCGGCCTCGGCTTCCTCGAGGAATACGCCATCGCCCGCTGGCACCGGGAAGCCCTGATCACTCCGATCTGGGAAGGCCCCGCGAATATCCAGGCGCTCGACATGCTCGAGGCCATGGCCCGCAAACAAGCCCACGAGGCATTCGTGGCGGAAACCGCGAATCTGCTGGAAGCGGCGAACACCGACGAGGCACACATGGCTCGCGAGCAGTTGGACGCGACGCTCAAGGAGCTGGCCGACGCCCAGGACCGGGATCGCGCCGAATGGATTTCAAAAAGCGCCTTGCGCGTGCTTGCCGATATCGGCAGCGTGGCCCAACTCCATGCCCTGGCCGAAAGTTCGGGCGAACGTTACGCGAAGCTCGCACAGTTGTATGCGCGCCGTTTCCTGGCCCACGAGGAATACCCGGCCTGGGCCGGGCAGGATCCCGATCTCCTCAAACTCGCCACGGAAGCGCTATAAATTCCTGACATAAGCGGTTTGCATCACGGCAAGGCTTTCGTTAGCCTCTTTCCATTAACTCTTTTACGCGCGGGAGCATGAACATGCCCAAGCAGTTCAGTCATTTTCTCTCCCAGTTCGATTACACATTGCTCTTCGAAGATGCCCTGCGGATCGGGCTTATCCTGATCGGCGCCGTAATCGTCTGGCTAGTGATCCGCTTTGTTCTCTCACGTGTCGAACGCCGTATCATCAAGTTATCCGAACACAAGGGCAGCAGCCCTGAAGAAGCCCGGAAACGCGCCCTGACCCTGACTGCCCTGCTGCGGCGCCTGTCGTTTTTCCTGTACTGGTTCGCGGTCGCCCTGACCTTGCTCTCCCAACTCGGCGTTAAAATCGGCGCCCTGCTGGCCGGAGCCGGTGTCGCCGGACTGGCCCTGTCCTTCGGCGCCCAAAGCCTGGTGAAGGATGTCATCAACGGTTTCTTTATCGTGCTCGAAAACCAGATCCGGGTCGGTGATGTCGCCACCATCAACGGGACCGGTGGCGTCGTCGAGGCGATCAATTTCCGCACGACACTGTTGCGTGACCTCGATGGCGCGCTGCATGTCTTCCGCAATGGCTCCATCAACAACCTGGCCAATCTGACCCGCGACTGGAGCGGCTACACCTTTGATTTGGGCGTCGCCTACAAGGAAGACACGGACAAGGTCATTGAGGTCATCAAACGTGTCGGCAAGGAAATGCGAGCGGACACCGAGTTCGGCGCAAGCATGATCGAGGACCTGGAGATCTTTGGCGTCAACCAGCTTGGCGATTCCGCCGTCGTGGTGAAGGGACGGCTGAAAACGCGCCCCGGCGCGCAATGGTCGACGGGCCGCGCCTTCCTCGCACGCATTAAAAAGGCCTTCGATGCCGAGGGTATCGAAATCCCGTTCCCGCACCGCACGTTCTACTTCGGCGAAGCCAGTCCACCGTTCCAGATCCGGCGTATCGAGGACAAGAAAGAAACTCCTTCGGACTGAAGAACCCTCAACTGCAGCGCCAGAAAAAAGCCGGCGCACAGTGCCGGCTTTTTTATGTCTGACACCTTAATTCCCAGCCTTGTCAGGTGACGGGGTGCGTATCCAGGACAGCAATTCCTTGACCTTGGGCGGCGCTCCCGTATTAAGAAGCCCGATCCGGAATATGCGGCCGGAAACGAACAGCATGATCGCTGCGGTAACGACCAGCAGCGCCGTGGTTGCGACATAGTCCACCAATGGCGGCGGAGCAGCCGCTCGATTAACCATAAGAAACGGTGTTAACGGAGGGAAATAAGACAGCGCACGCGCCCAGACTGCATTGGGATCCTTGACGACAAACGCCATTATGATCATGGGTATGTACAAAAACATTACGACCGGGGCGAAAAATGGCTGCGCTTCCTGAATGTTGTTGACCGCGGCTCCAATAGCCCCGAGTATCGAAGCATAGAGCAAAAACCCGAGGATGAAATACACGACAAACCAGACCACGCTCCAGATCGAAATACTTGATATCAGCGTGTGCGCATAACCGCCAATCGGTAACATATTGCCGAAGCCGGCAATCACGACAAGCACGATGAAGACCCAGGCACAAACCATTGTCGCCCCGACTGCAGCTATGCCCATCGTTTTCCCGGCCATCACATCCATCGGATCTACAGATGCCAGGAGTGTCTCGGCAATTCGATTGGACTTTTCATCGATGGTCGACATCATCAGCATCTGTGCGACACCGATGATCGCGATATAAAGCAGAACCACGTAGCCGACGGGCAGCCATTGCGCGGTTTTCTCCGCGGCCGTCGCCTGGCGCGAGCCCGATTTGGTGACCAGCTTGTCCTGAAAGATTACCGGCGCCTTAAGCCATGCCGCCTTTTCGGCAGACAGTCCGACTCCGCTCACTTTACGGGCCTGTATGACCTCTGTCAGATTGCCGTTGAACCACTTGCGCAGCCCTTTATCCGTTAAGTTCTTTGAGGCGTATATAAAATTCGCATCCGGATCGAGTGGTTTGGCGGGAATGACGAAATAGGCAAACAGCTTGCCGTTAACCACCTTGCTTTGCAGTTCACTTGGAGACATCTTCCCGGCAACAAAATGATATCTGGAAATCGCGAGACTTCCGTCAATTGAACGGGCCTTTTCGGTGGTCAGCCCTTGATACCAATCGAGCAGTCCGGCTCGTTTTTTCCAAATGGACAGGGCCGCAGGAGTTTCCGGCGCTGCCCCGCCTTCGGCGATGGCATCAGCAAGCCTTTTGCGTTCGGCAGAATCGAGCTTGCCCGCGGCAGTCGCCAATGACGCAAGCGGCGCCGGCAGTGAAGACTTATTGCCGGCAGCGGAATTTTCGGCTGCCAGATTCAACAAGACAGTCAGATCGCCCGCTGCTACGCGTTTATTGACCGCGTTGATTACCCAGCCAGACTGGTCTACGACAGCGTAGCTATGCGCACTCTGAAATTTTTGTATCAACGCCGGCACGAAAATGAACATGGAAAGAATAATCGGTATGGCCAATACCCCGATCCAGAAACGGCGGCGCGCGACATAGGCCAGATAGTCGCGCCGGGCGATGAGCAGAATGTTACGCAGCTTCACGGCGGGACTCCTCTACGGCATTCAGGAAAATTTGTTTGAGCGACGCTTCGCGGGTATCGAAACGGCGTATGCGGACCCGATCGATCAGAACAGCCAACAGCTTCTGGGCATCAGCGTCAGCGGCAAGCTTAAGCTCGGCATGCTGACCGGAATCGTCGGCCTCGACCACCCCCGGGAGTGCCGCCAGGTCGCCCGCATCCCCTTCATAGTCAAGCAACACCGTCCGCTCGGCCGAGGCTTTTACTTCAGAGAGCGTACCCACCACCTTGCGCTGACCGCGGTCGATGATCACCACCGAATCACAGATCTGCTCGGCGTGCTCGACCACGTGCGTGGAAAAGATCACGGTGCGCCCCTCGCGCTTGTAGCGCTTGATCAGATCAAGCACCAACTCGGAATTGACGGGATCGAGTCCCGAGAATGGCTCGTCAAGCACCACCAGCTCCGGATCGTGGAGCAGCGTGGCGATCACCTGCACCTTCTGACCCATACCCTTGGAGAGCGCATTGCACTTGGACGTCATCCAGTTGCCCAAGCCGCCGGCGGTCAGGCGCTCCTTCGCGCGTCGTTGCGCCTCGGATCGCGACAACCCCTTGAGCTGGCCGAAGTAGCTGACCACATCGAGTACGCGCATGTCCTTGTATAAGCCCTTTTCCTCGGGCAGGTACGCAATACGATCACGCACGTCCGAGGGATTCTGCCCGCCCAGCACCGAAAGCGACCCGCTATCGGGCGTAAGGATGCCGGTGATCATGCGCAGGGTCGTGGTCTTGCCGGCCCCGTTCGGCCCCAGGAAACCATAGATAGTACCTCCGGACACATCCAGCGAAAGCCGATCGACAGCCGTGTGGGCGCCAAAGCGCTTGGTCACGCCGTCCAACCTGATGGCATTACTCATGCGAATATCTCTCCTTTGCAAGGTGTGGATTATAAGTGTTCATCGATGCCTCCATTCTCCTGTTCCAGTTGCCGGAGCATGGCTCGCGCCCGCCGGATTTTACGGCGCTGACGCCGCCCGTACCAAATAGACCACCCGACGATCAGCAAATAAAAAGCGATATCGAAGCTGATACCGGCAAGCACCCGATGCTGTTTCGCTTCGTCACCCGTAGACCAGATATGCCAGTAGCCCGGCACAAGAAGCGCATAGAGCACGGGTACGGCAACTATGTTGAACCAGACGAAATACATCCCGCCCCTGGCACGACGCACACTAACCCGCAACAAACCGGCTGCGTCCAAGCCCTCCGTATTCCAGGTGGAAAACCGCAGCCATCCGCTCGCAAGGAGAACTACCCAGACGAAAGCCACCAGCAACCAGGACTCTACGGGGCCGATATGCAGGACCGCGGGGAATCCGACAGTCGCCACCATACCTGTAAAAACCAACGCAACGATCGTGTCCAATAGTTGAAACGCCAACATGCGGCGGCGCTTGCGCTCCACTTGCCTGCGCAGCCTGGCCACGTCCACCGTCGGCGAAACCGATTGCCAGTCTTCCTTGATGCTTTCCCAGAAATCTCCGGAATTCATGCCTGCTCCTCCAGGTAATTGGCCAGCGTGCGGCGGGCACGGCTGATGCGGGCATCCACCGTATTGGGCTTGATATCCAACGCCTCGGCAATCTCGAGGTGTGAAAAACCTTCCAGGGCCAGGGTGACTGCCTGGCGCTGCCCCAAAGGCAGGCGCCGTAACGCCCGCTGCAGCCGCTCGTAGCGCTGGTGACTCACGGCGTCACGGTGCGGATCGGCCTGCTGGTCGACGAGCGCATCCTCCTCGACGCAGTCATGGCGATGTCTCCGCTGCGCCACGATGTGGCTGACGCAGCGATTATGGGCGACACGCGCCACGAAACTGCGTACTGAAGCCTCCCCGCGCCATTGCGGCAAGGCCCGCCACAGTGCAAGCGCAATCTCCTGCAGCAAATCCTCACGCGCGGCGGGCTGAGCCTCGTAGCTCGCCGCAATGCGGCCCAGCATGGCTGCATTCGACGCGAGTATTTCATCGAACTTTTTATCGGTTACGTGCAACTCTGTTTGTCTCGATCCACCGGAATTCGCGAACTCCGATCGTTTAGCTTCGCAAGCAGACGATGGCGCCATCTACGCCACTCCCATTAACCCCCCCCGGTCAGTCACAACTGGGTGACTTTGTATCCTTCCTCGCGCAATGCAGACACCAGGTTGCCGGGACCTGCCAGATGGCCCGCACCCACGATAACGAATACCGGTTTCCCGCTTTTCGACAGGGACGATTCAAGGACCTTCAGCCAACGCTGATTTCGCCCGGTCACCAATGCCTGGTAAAGCTTCGGATACCCTCTGAACCGATTTTCGAGCCATTTTGCAAGCGTCTTCGTGTCGCCATCGCGCCACGCCGAAATTATCCTGGCGCGCGACGCGGACAGATCGGGCAACTGCCGGGCCTCTACGGTTAACCACGTAATTTGTTGCGTCCGCGCCATCCCGGAAAACATTTTTATCTGGTAGGCGCCCGACTCCAGAGGCCTGACGGGCAGTTTCCGCTGCTTTGCCCGCTTGATAAAAAATCCTATTTCCTGGTCTGCGGGATTGATACCCAGTTTCTTACGCGCGAGCTGCATCATCACGATCGCAGCCAACCAGGGTCGCATCGAATCTGCCCGTGAGAAAGGGAACCCCACTTTCGAAAAAGCGTCCTTGACCAGCTTCCGCTGTTCGGCATTCAAACCATCAGTCAATTTCTTTCCGGCAGGCAGCATGCCATCCTCGACCACGAGTGAAAGCACTTGTTTCTTTTCACGCGGCCCGGGATCGGTATTGCCTTCCACCATAACCTCACTGGATTGCTTGAATGCCTGCATGACCGCATTGGGCAAAGGATAATTCCCGGGCACCAGCATCTGGGTATCGCCCGCCAAATAAAGCACCCGATGAGGGGAACTGACTTTCCACAGAAATGTTTTCTGAGCCGGAGCCGCGCTTGCCGAACCTGAAAACACAAACACTGCCAGAGCGAAAAATGAAACCACGGAAAGATGACGTCTGGACATAATAAACTCCTGGAAACACCAACACAGACCGAGCCATACCGACAAATACGACAGAGAGACAGAAGACATCAGTCCGCAACCTGGAATCCAATGCATGTCGACTGGCTGTTTATGAACTCGTATAGACAGTCTCCCGACACGGCGAAAACCTGACACTCAAATCCCAAAACCCGGCCTGGATTAAAAATCCAACCCAAAGTAAAGCCTCCCGAGCGCCGGGCGCCCCCCTGCCCCGGGCTTCCCGCGAACACTGACGCTCACCGCCAGGAGACCTGGTTAGGTCCTGTTCGGCTTTTCTAAGCTACACTGCCGATGCCTTGGTCGATTTGTGCCGGATGCCACTACCCAAAATCCGCTTGGCCCTGCATTGGCAGATTCTCATCGCGATTGTGCTTGCCGCCATCGCCGGTTGGGCCGCCGGCCCGCACGGCAGCCTCTTGGGCATGCGCTGGGCCAGTCTGTTCGATTTCCTGGGCACCTTGTTTCTCGACGCTCTGAAGATGATCGTGCTGCCGCTCATCGCGGCCTCGATCATCGCCAGTATCGCGGGCATGAGTCAGGGGCTGGGGCGACTGGGAGGCCGCACGCTGGGGTTCTATCTATTGAGCAGCACTCTGGCGGTGCTGGTCGGGCTGGCGTGGGTCAACCTCGTGGCGCCGGGATTATCCGGCGGCCTGCCCGTGGGCAAGGCCCTGGCTCTTCATGCACAGGGCGCCCACGTGGCCGGACACCTGCAGACCACCGGCTCGCTGGCCGAGCTGGCCAATATCTTCAAACGCATGATCCCCTCCAACGTCCTGGGCGCAGCCTCTGACAACGGACGCATACTCGCCGTCATTTTCTTCAGCGTGCTGTTCGGCTACGCCCTCAGCCGCCTGCACAGCCAGCCAGCCAACACGGTCCGGCAGTTCTGGGAAGGCGTTTATGAGGTCATGATCAAGATCACCGACTGGATAATGCGCCTGGCACCGATCGGGGTTTTCGGCCTGGTGGCCGGAGTGGTGGCACAAACCGGATTCGAGGCGGTACGGCCGCTCGCCATTTTCGCCGTAACCGTCCTGGCCGGCCTGCTTACCCATTTGCTGATCGTGCTGCCGCTGCTGGCGTTTTCGGTTGGCCGTGTCCGCAAACCCTACCGCTTATTCAGGCCCATGGCACCGGCGTTGCTGACCGCATTCTCGACGGCCTCGTCCTCCGCGACGCTGCCATTCACGCTGGAAAGCGTCGAGAAAGCGGGGGTGTCCAGGCGCACTGCAAGCTTCGTATTACCCCTGGGGGCCACCATTAACATGGATGGCACAGCGCTTTATGAATGCGTAGCCGTCATTTTTCTGGCCCAGGCCTACGGTGTGCACCTGGGCTTCGCGACACAGCTCCTTATCGTGGTAACCGCGGTCGTGACGTCGATCGGCGTAGCCGGGATACCCGCCGCATCATTGGTCGCCATCGTGGTCATCATGCATATCGTCGGGCTGCCGGCCGAAGCCATAGCCGTCTTGTTCGTGTTCGACCGCATCCTGGACATGTCGCGTACTGCAGTCAATGTGTACGGGGATGCGACTTGCGCCCTTGTTGTGGCCCGCCTCGGCGGCGAAAAGCCTTTGCTCGAGCCCGAAAACGGGTAACAATCCCGCCCCAACCGGCCATCCGGGGCGGATTGCACCGGCCGGAACCATACCACCGACCTCGCCAACTTCGGCAAGCACGTTAAACTGACGTTTCAACCCAAGCCGTGCACTCAACCATGCGAACACGCCCAGGATTCAAACGCCTAGCACTCCTGCTCTGCCTTCTTGCTCTGCCCGCTCTTGCCGCCGCCAAGGCGCCGGCGCCGGTCAGGGCAAAACACGCGATGGTGGTCACGGCCCAGCATCTGGCCACACAGGTCGGGGTATCGATACTCAAAGAGGGCGGCAACGCGGTAGACGCCGCGGTTGCGGTCGGCTATGCCCTGGCCGTCGTGCATCCCTGCTGCGGCAATCTGGGCGGCGGCGGCTTCATGACCCTGCACCTGGCCGATGGCCGCGATCTGTTTCTGAACTTTCGCGAACGGGCTCCGCTGGCAGCAACGTCGGACATGTACCTGAAGCCGGACGGATCAGTCGACCATCACGAAAGCCTGTACACCTACAAGGCAGTAGGCGTCCCGGGAACGGTCCTGGGACTGGACACGGCCCTGAAACGCTACGGCACGATGAAACTTGCCCAAGTGATGGCGCCGGCCATCCAGTTGGCCGAAAAAGGCTACGTACTCGAACCGGGCGATGCCGCCCAGTTTGCAGCCGCCGGCAAAAAGCTGGAGAACAACCCGGCAGCGCGCAAGGCGTTCCTGATCGACGGCCACCTTCCGCGCGCGGGGAATCGACTCAAGCAACCGCAACTGGCCCACACGTTGCAACTGATCGCCAAAGAGGGCAGCAAGGCTTTCTACGACGGCCCGATTGCCCAGGATATCGTCAAGGCCAGCAAGGCCAACGGCGGGCTTCTGAGCTTGAAGGATTTTTCCGAATACAGTGTGGAATGGTTACCGCCGATCAAGTGCCATTATCGCGGCTACACCATCATCTCGGCGCCGCCGCCCAGTTCCGGCGGCATCACGCTTTGCGAAATGCTCAATGTCCTCTCGGGATGGCCCAAGTTCCCGCACTATGCTTTCCATTCGGTTGCCGCCGTGCATTACCTGGTCGAAACCATGCGTTTCGCCTACGCGGACCGCAATACGGACCTGGGCGACCCGGATTTCATCACCAATCCGGCCCGGCGGCTGCTTTCCGACAAGCATGCTCAATGGATTCGCAAGCAAATCCCGGAATGGCGGGCGCTGCCTTCCTCGCAAGTGCACAGGGGCAGCGTCGAGGTTCCGAACGAGGGCATGCACACCACGCAGTACTCGATCGTGGACAGCGAAGGCAATGCCGTTTCGGTGACCTATACATTGAACTCCTGGTTCGGCACCGGCCAGGTCGCCCCGGGGACGGGCTTCCTGCTCAATAACGAGATGAACGACTTCACCGCAAAACCCGGCGTAGCCAACCAGTACGGACTGGTGCAAGGCAAGGCCAATGCCATTGCCGGAGGCAAACGGCCGCTTTCGTCCATGACCCCTACCATCGTGCTCGACAAAACGGGTAATGTCTTCATGGTAACCGGCAGCCCGGGCGGCTCCACCATCATCAACACCACGTTGGAAACGATCCTGAACGTGATCGATCGCGGGATGAACGTCAAACAGGCCGTGGACGCGCCGCGCATCCACCAGCAATGGCTGCCCGACGTCGTCTATCTCGAGCCACATGCGTTGAAGCCCGACGCCAAGCGAAAGCTCGAGAAACTGGGCTACACGTTCAGAACCGGGTTCGGACACGAGACTCATTGGGGGGCGGCGGAGGCGATCGTAGTGCTGCCCGACGGAACGCTCACCGGCGCGAACGACCGGCGCCGACCGGCGGGGCTGGCCGCAGGCTATTGATATAGCCGCTTCGGGGAATACATACGGCCCGCAGCTTGATGATGGGCCGTCATCACTACGATTGAAAGGCTGATCGAACGGGAATGAAGGCGCTCATACTCGGCGGCGGAATCGCAGGACTCACCACAGCCTGGTACCTGGCGGAAACAGGCGCGGAGGTCACGGTCATCGACCGCGGCGGAGAGCCGGCCAGCGAGACCAGCCACGCCAACGGCGGGCATATCTCCACCCAGAGCGGCAAGCCCTGGACCGGGCCTGCGGCATTCACCGAGTTCTTCAGGCGCCCTATCGACCGCAATCGCCCCGTGCGCATTCGACGGGGTGGCTTTCCGCAGTTCATACCCTGGGCGACGCGTGCTCTGGCCTCGGCACATCCGGCGCGTTACCGTCGGCACTGCGAAACACTCACCCGGCTTGCGGCCTACAGCCGCGAATGCCTCGATTCACTGATCAGCGAACAGGCACTCGACATCGCGCTGGATACGCGCGGCACCTACGCTTTATATAGAACCTCACGTGCCTTCGAACGTGCGCGCAGACATATACATCAGGAAACGCTGGGGCCGGCCGAAATAATCACACAGGAGCCCGCGCTTGCCAATGCACGGATCAAGCCGGCCGGCGCCATTCATTACTCCGGGGACGCCACCGGCGATTGCCGCGCCTTCTGCGAACAGCTCGCCGCCCGGCTCGCGGCCCGAGGGGTACATCTGCGCTGGAATACCGAAGTTCATCACCTCCCGCAGCCAACCGGCGAAAATATCACGCTCATGCTCGCCAATGGCGAAGCCATAGACTCGGATACCTGCGTCGTCGCCAACGGCGCCGAAGCCACTCCGCTGCTGCGCCGCGTCGGCATGCGTCTGCCGATCATTCCCTTGCGCGGCTATACCTTGACCGCACCGCTGGCCGCAGGCTCCGAAGCGCCCGGCCGGATTGCGGATGCCGAACGCCACCTGGTATTCGCCCGCCTGGGCGAGCACTTCCGCGCCGCCGGCATGGCCGATTTCGACGGGTTCTCGCGCGAGGCGCCTGCTGCACGTCTCGCCCAACTCGAACGTCATGCGCGTGATTGGTATCCCGATATGGGCGCACCGGAATTCTGGGCCTGCCTGCGTCCCATCACCCCCGACGGCCCGCCCATCATCGGAGCTTCGGGGATTCCGAACGTATGGCTGCACACCGGCCTCGGGCCGCTGGGCTGGACGCTCGCCTGCGGCGCCGCCCGCATTGTCGCCGACCGGATCATCGGCCAATCGCCGGCCATCGACACGGCGGGCCTGACCCTCGAACGTTTTTCCTGAGACGGTTACACTGCACCCAACCCGCGGCGGATACGACATGAATTTCAACCAGGCCCGCTTCCTCACCAGTGCCGCCGCCATGCGCGGCCTGCCGCCCGACGAGGGTCGCGAAGTCGCTTTCGTCGGGCGCTCCAACGCCGGCAAATCGAGTGCCATCAACCGCCTATGCACCCGCCGCGCGCTCGCACGTACCAGCTCGACACCCGGGCGAACGCGGCTGCTCAACTTCTTTGCGCTGGACGAGGACGCCCTTATCCGCCTGGTTGATCTGCCTGGCTATGGATACGCGAAAGCCCCTAAAACCGAACAGGCCCAGTGGGCGAAACTCATAGAAGCGTATCTCGCAAATCGTCATTCGCTTGCCGGCCTGGTACTGCTCGCCGACAGCCGCCTGCCGCTCAAGCCCACCGACGAGCAACTGCTCGACTGGTCGCGTGCCAGCGAGCTGCCCGCCTTGGTGTTGCTCACCAAGGCGGACAAATTGAAACGCAACGCACAAACACGTGCTGTCGCCAACGCCCGTTCACGCCTGCCGGCGAACGCCGAACCGCTCGCTTTTTCCGCCGTATCCGGCCTCGGCCTGGATGCTGCCCGGGCCTGGATCGCCGGGCACCTCGCCTGAGGCTAAGGCTGACCCGAACGCCATCACTTAGACCGCGGCCCATTTATCGGCAGACCGACAAATCATCGCCTTCGCATCGAACTAACAAATAGTCGAGCCTACATCCCCTGCAAGAGCGGCAACCGCCAGCGCGATTCATGTTTCGACAATCATTCGCAGAGGCGCAAAGACCGCCAAGAGATAGCAACCTTCGCCCATATCTTGGCGTCTTGCGTGTTTGCGAGAGAAGTGGAAATGATGGAATACTGCACCCTCTACCTGGGCAAGGAAAGAGTAAAAGCCCGGTAAAGAGCGACTCACCGCTGCGCGGCACGCGTTTCAGGACGCACAAAAAAAGACCCGGCGGAGAGCCGCCGGGTCAGTCACTTCCGGCTTGGGGTTGCCGGTTTCCGCTCTAGGGAGGGGGGAGCGGAAAGAGCACCATAGGATGCTCGATACATATGATACTAGTTTTTTCGAAAAGTTCCTAAAAAAGTGACACTTTTTGTCACGCGGGTGAAACAGCCATATAAATCAGCGATTTAATATAAAAATGGGAGTAAAAATTAAGGGATAACAGCCCATAACCCGCCAACTCTTCCGCTTGACAGGTAATTTGTTGCAATTTTCTACCAAAAATTCGATTTTGGGGTTGCAGGCTAGAATTTGGCCGTTATAGTGATATACAACACACAATATGTCCTCCCCCCTCATGTGCTTTCTAAAACCACTAATCATTACCAGTCTGGCCCTTCTGATGCTCCCCGCGGCATATGCGGCCGACAATAATCACAATGCGAACGCCGTCCCGGTCATACCGGATCTGTCCCCCTGGATCAGTGCAAGCGGGATACCCGGTTCGGCTGCCTGGCAGCACGCGGCACACTTTTCGATCGCCTACGAGATCAATCCAGGTCATAATGCCCCCGCCCCAGTCTCTACCCGGACAGAGATCGGCTATACATCCAAAGCGCTCTGGCTGCGCTTCGTGGCTGACGATCCACACCCTCAAAACATACAAATTCGCTATCGCGAACATGACAATCTCTCGAGTTCCTCGGACGATTTCGTTGGGATGTTCTTCAGCCCGTTTGATGACACGCAATGGGCCTATGAGTTCCTATGCACTGCCGGCGGTGTTGAATGGGATGCTTTCCGGCAGCAGAACTCCGAATACAGTTCGTTCAACGCAGTCTGGTCGTGCCACTCCAAACAAACTTCAACCGGCTACGAAGTCGTGATGAGGATTCCCTTCAGCTCCATAAAATTCCCGAATAGCGCCAAACCACAGGTGTGGAGATTAATGCTGTTTCGCAATTGGCCGCGGAATCTTCGCCATCAGTTAACTAGCCGACGTATTAATTACAACAGCAATTGCTTGTTGTGCGACGCGCAGGTCGTGCATACCGCCACGTCGATTACCGCGAATGCCGCTAACTTCCAGTTCATCCCGGCAATCACTGTCCTGCGCACCGACACGCATAGCAACGCATCCGGCGGACTTGAGCGAGGATCGCCCGTCATCAAGGGCAGCCTCGATGCACGCTGGATACTGCGCCCTGATCTCGAATGGGCCGCAACAGTGAACCCCAATTTCTCGGAAGTGGCACCCGACACGCTGCAACTCAGCGTCAACCGGCAGTTCGCACTGTTCTATTCCGAGAATCGCCCTTTCTTCCTGCAAGGTACACAGGTATTCAACACACCCGGGTTCCTGCAGGGCTCAGACACCTTCGACTCGTCCGGCAGACTGGTTGACACGAGGGCAATCGTCGACCCTCGCTGGGCAACTAAACTCGTCGGGCAAGTCGGCTCGAATGCCATCGGGGTACTTGCCGCCGACGACTCGGCCACGAACATCGTGCTTCCCGGCTCCCAAAGGTCCTCGATCCAGACTTTCAATTTCAACAGCCGCGATGCTTTGCTGCGCTACCGCTACGACACCGGAAACTCCTCCGTGGGCATGCTTGCCACGGGCCGGCAAGGCGGCGGCTACAGTAACGGTCTTTATGCCTTCGATACGGCTTGGCAGTTCGATCCCAGCGACACGCTAACCGCACTCCTGGGCTCCTCGACCACGACCTATCCCACGGCCGTCGCGAACAGCTTCGGCATTGCTCCAGGCACTATCACGGGCAATGCGTGGACCGTAAACTTTGCGCGCAACCGGCGGAATTACAATTTCCAGGTCACCACGACCCACGTCGCCAGCAATTTCCGCGCCGATATGGGTTATCTGCCGCAGGTCGGCTATGACGAAGCGGCTGCGCAGGGTGAATACGATTTTTACGGACCTGACAACGGCTGGTACCAAAACGGCGGTTTTGGAGCCTTTACCAACTGGAGCCGCGCGACGGGCGGCGGCCCCGTACTCGACCGCCGGATGCGACTCTATGCCTTCGAGCACGGCCACTACCAGACCCATTTCATCCTCTTTGCCACGCACGACGAGCAGTACTTCCAGGGCAAGACCTTCTCGCTCAACCAATACGAGTTCGACTCATCCGCACAGCCAACGAATTGGCTCAACGGCCAGATCAACATCATCGGCGGCGACGGGGTGGATTATGTCGAGGCTCGCAAAGGCGGATTGCTCTCAATTTATACCTCCCTCGGCTTCGACCCCGGCCAACACGTCGAAATCAGCTTCGTCAATAACTTCGAGCGCCTCAACGTGGTGGGCGGACGTCTCTACACCGCCAATCTCTATGACCTGCGCGTGGCCTGGCACTTCACCTCCCACATTTACCTGCGCGCTATCGCACAGGAGCAAAACGTACGCAACAACATCGCCTTATATCCACCCGGAACCCCGAGCCGCACGAGAAACCTCGCGACGCAATGGCTCGTCGGCTACCAGCTCAACCCCTGGACAGCGGTTTTCGCGGGCATGGCGAACGGATATATCGGGACCGGCAATGCGGGGCTCGTCACCCAGCAGCGCACCTACTTCCTGAAAGCAAGCTATTACTTCCAGCCTTGATGACAAATACTCCGGCGGGGCAGAAGGGAGATCCGACCAACTGTTTGCGACGGTGACCACCGCGATCCTTTTTTCGATATTCCTCTCGCAAAGACGCAAAGACCGCCAAGGAATAGCAATCTTCGCCCACATAGTGATGACCGGTGCGGGTGCATAAAGATGGGGTTTGGCGCTATAGTTGAGTTCCTTTGCCAAGGCCTTCCACGATGCGCTTCTCAGCTATTCCGACCGTTCTTTGCCTGAGCCTGCTCGCAGCCTGCGCGACCCGGAGCCAGGCCGCGCCTTCTACTAACCAGGCAGATACGGCAATGCCGGCCTCAACTGCCACGCCCTCAGCCGGCAGTCAGTTGCAGGCACTGATGATGCATGCCTGGCAGCAGGAAATGCGGAATAGCCCCATGGAAGCCTCGGCCGATGGAGATCACCGCTACGACGACCGCTGGGGAGACCCCAGCCGCGCTCAGCAACAAAAAGAAATCAGCCAGATGCAGGGCAATCTCGCGGCACTCGAAAAAATCGATCCTGCGCAGCTGAGCCCCGAGGACAAGCTCAACTACCGCCTGTTCAAGTTCCAATTGCAGGACAACCTGGCCGGTGTAAGAATCCCGGACAGCGACCAGGGCATGATCACCCAGTTGTGGGGACCGCAACTTCTGGCCGGCAGCGTCAAGCAAATGCGTTTCGACGCACTCGCCGACTACCGCAACTGGCTCAAGCGCCTGCAGACGTTCGGCACCTACATGGACGCCTTTACCCAAAGACTGCAAGAAGACATCGATGCGGGCATTACCCAGCCCCGCATAGTCATGAAGCGCGTACCGGCGGAGATCCGCGGCGCCATCAAAAAGCCGTCCGAAAGCGCCTTCTACGCCCCCTTCAAACACATGCCCGATACCATACCCGCAGTCGAACAGACCAAGCTGCGGGCAGCTGCAAAAAAAGCTGTCGCCGAGGTCGTCAACCCGGCCTACCAGCGCTTCGAGAAGTTTTTCAAGAACGACTATCTACCGCATGCCCGCAAACACATCGGCGTCTCCAGCCTGCCGAACGGCAAGGCGTACTACACCTACCTCGTCCACCACTTCACCACCACCGACATGAGCCCTGCGCAAGTCCATAAACTGGGCTTGCAGCAGGTCAAGCGCATCCATGCTGAAATGGAGGCGGTGTTCAAAAAGATCGGCTTCAAGGGCACCTATCGGCAGTTCCTGCATTACCTGCGCACCAGCCCGAAGTTCTACTACAAGGATCCGCAGAGACTGCTCGAAGCCTACCGCGCCGCGACCAAGCGTGTAGACCCGAATCTGGTGAAGATTGCGAGCGTCTGGATCCTGCCGCGCGTCCCTTACGGCGTGCGTCCGATTCCGGCAGCCCTCGCGCCCAACACCTATCCTGCCTACTCGGTTCCGCCTGCCGGTGACGGCAGCGTGGCCGGTTACGTCGGGGTCAATCTCTACAAACCCGAGACCCGGCCCACCTACGACATCCAGGTCCTGATGTGCCACGAAGGCCGCCCCGGGCACCAATTGCAAATCCCCGTGGCGATGCAACTGCATGGCCTGCCCGCCTTCCGCCGCTTCGCCTACTACAACGTGTACGGCGAGGGCTGGGCGCTGTACTCGGAAACGCTGTGTAACCAACTCGGCCTTTACAACAATCCGTACTCCAAATTCGGCTACTTGAACTACCAGATGTGGCGTGCCGTGCGCCTGGTCGTCGACACGGGGATTCATTATTACGGTTGGAGCCGGGAAAAGGCTGTGCACTACATGCAGGACAACACGGCACTCTCCAACCAGAACATCAGTACAGAAATCGACCGCTACATCGTCTGGCCCGGCCAGGCGCTCTCCTACATGACCGGCGAATTGCATATCCTCAAACTACGCAAGGAAGCGAAAGAAAAACTCGGCGACAAGTATTCGCTGCGCGACTTCGATGACGTAGTCCTCGGTGAGGGCAGCCTGCCGATGGCTGTACTGACCAGCGTGATCCACCGCTGGATCGAGCGCACGCTGACAGGCCACCCGGCCGACGAATTGCCGTACTCGAACAAGCCACGCTCGCTCGAACCGGCAACCAGCGCGGACCCCGCGCCCGCCGATCCGCCGACCGCTTCCCGGCCGTCAACCTACGTAATCGAGGGCGCGGACCTGTCCTCGCCAGACACGCTCAAGCTGCGCTATAGCGCCGGCTATGCCCCGTGCTACGGCAAGCTGGGCAACGTTGAAATCCACGAGAGCGACACACAGGTCACCATAACACTGCATCGCGTCTATTCGCAGCCATACAACCCGCACCAGGCCTGCCCGCAATACCGCGCCATCAAATGGACGACTGTAAAACTCGACCAACCACTCGGCAGGCGTACTGTGATTGATGGCAGCTCGGGAAAAGCAATTACGGTTCAGCATTGAAAAATGTCTGCCTGGACTGCCGGGTTTCTCCCAACCTGGCAGTCCAGGCATTATCAAGCGCTTGAAGTGACCTGCCGCTTTTTTTACCCCTTCCGCGCCAACTCTATGCTCTTGCGGGCAACCAGTAGGTAACCCGCCTTGCGCGCTTTCGCTTCCAGTCTCCTCGCAGCAGCTTTGACAGAGGCATTCATTTTTTTACTTTGCGCCTTCGCCTCTGTAAGCTTGAGACGCGCCCAATAAACCAAAGTCACGAAGCCCAGCCCTCTGGCCTGCTTTATTACATTTTCCAGATTCTTTATTGCCTGCTGTGGATTGCCCAGCCTAGTCTCAATCTGTGCGAACAAGATTTTCAGATGTAACTTTGCGCGCACATTATCTATGGATGAATACTGCGCTTGCGCCAATATGAATTGTGCCCTGGCCTCCTTGCTGCGGCCTGCGGAGGCAAGAGCCAAAGCAAGCACGGCGCGGGCACGCGCCTCGTCGGTACCAGCCTTTTCCTTGCCGTATTCTTCGGCGGAGGATTCCGCCAGTTTGATCGCCGCAACAGGCTTGTTATCTATCAACTCCAGCTCAGCCAGATCGCGCTCGTTTTCCGCCGTTTCGTTGGACATGCCCTTAACTTTGCGAATAGCGAGCGCCTGCAAATACCGCTTATGCGCCGATTCCAGTTTATCTTCCAGAACATCGATATCCGCCAAAGCCGCTAGCACATTGGATACATCCGGGTCATCGCCTTTTTCCTTATAGATGACCATCGCCTCCTCGAGTGAACCGCGCGCCTTCTTCAGTTTTCCGATTACCGTGTAATCAATACCGAGATTAAGCAATATGGAACCAGCAAGCCTTTTGGCACCTGCGGCCCGGCGTATTGCAAGCGCTTTTTCATAATTCCCGATCGCACCGGCCATGTCACCCTGGTAACCCTGGATCACGGCTATGTTGTTAAGCACGAAACTTGCGGTCAGGTCACGATGTATGTCCTGGAACATCGGCAAAGCCAACTCGTAATATCGGCGCGCCTGGTCGAGCTGGTTGCGGCGATAGTAAATGTTGCCGATGTTGTTGATCGCTGCCCCCTGCCAATATCGATTCCCGACCGTGGCAAATGCCTTATTAGCCTCTTCAAACGCCTGAATGGCCTTGTCGTAGTCCCCTTCAGCGCCATAGGCATTGCCGAGGCGTTCAAGCACGACCCCCTGATCGAGTGCATCGCCTCCCACGTTTTTGTACAGCTTTTGCGCCGTAGTCAGATGGTCCAGCGCCTGCGCGTACTGACCACTCATATCTTCAGAGCGGCCCAGATGGGAAAGTGCATGCGCCTCCAAAAGAATGGCTCCACGGGCCTTTGCAACCGCGGCTGCCTTCGCAGCCACCGCCGCTGCACGCTTATCGTCTCCCAATGTATCTGCGGCATCGGCCTCGGCCATATCCACACGAGGATCACTGCCGGCGGCCGCAGGGAGGCGGCGCAAAGCGGCTACCGTTTTCAGGGCCTCCGTAGGTTTTCCGGCCTTCAACTGTGCGCGCGCAAGCAACAATCCGTACTGCAAATCGTCGGGATAAAAAGTGAATAACGCTCGATAGTCTTCGACCGCCTGATCCCATTCGTGTCCGGCTTCCCGAAAAAGCCCGTCGATCAACAAGCGCTGGGTTCGCGCCAATCCTGCCGAATTGGCAAGCGCTTTTTTCGCCGCGGCGCGTGCATTGACCTCATCGCCCAGGCTCATCCAGGCTTGGGCGAGGCTGACATAGGCCAGTGGAAAATCCGGTTCGAGAGCAATGGCTTGCTCCAATGCCTTGCGGGCTGCAACCGGGTTTCCCGCGGACAAGGCCTGCAACCCCTCGGCATACGCCCGGGCAGCGTCAGGCTTAGCCGGAATCGTTGCCCGCACTTCACCCTGCTCGGCCACGTTCAGTCCGGCAACATCAAGTTGCTGGCGCAGTGCGACGCCAAGCGAGCGCACCAGGTCAAACAACTGCGTACGGCTGCCGGTTTCGCTGAGCGTCGCCACGGCCGTGCCATCCGATACCCTGACGAGCTTCACGTCTACCCGCAATCTTGCATCCTTGCCGTTACCGAGCAGGAGATAGGCTCCGGTTGCCACGTAATCAGCGCCGAGATTGATGCGCAAAGCGTGCAGCATGTGCCTGCCGAGCATGGCTCCACCTGCCGGCAGATTGAATTCCCGGCGTACCCGCGCGATATCCAGGGCCGGTACCGTACGCAGTACACCGCCGGTCGCAAGATCGGTCCCGACCATTTCCGCCAAAGCGGTTCCGATCCAATCGCTGCCGCGCGCATTGGACAGATTCTGAAACCCGAGCACTGCCACCAGCGGACGCCGGGCAGAGACCGGCAGCGTATGCTTGCGGGCGAAAACGCGGGGCCATAAGAACATCGATATCAGCGCTATTGAAATCGCAATGGCCAATCCTGCCCCCGCCCATGCATACAGACGTTTGCCGGATAAGAATTTTCCTACTTTTGCCTGTTTTGTACGCTCGGTCGAAACAGGTGCAATAAACCGGTATCCCCGGCCACGGACAGTTTCTATGTATTGTGGCGCTTCGCTGTCGTCACCCAAAGCCTTACGCACGGCCCGTATGTTCCAGGAGAGGTTGGTTTCCTCGACGACGGTCGTTGGCCACAATGCCACGACCAGCTCTTCACGGGTTTTCAGATGCCCCGCGGATTCAACCAGAATTCTCAACAAATCATAGGCTTGCGGAGTCAGAGAAACCGGTTTCCCTTCCCGCAGCAACAGGCACTCGTCCGGTATGAGCCGGTATGGCCCAAAGGTGTATGCAACCCCCGCGACGCGGGCATTTTTGCTCTCCATGCCGGATCCCACGAAATTACAACGGAATTCCCATACAAATTAAAAGCCGATTCCTGCGGAAAAGCAAATAGTTAATCCAGATTGAGAAAAAATTCATCGCGGGGGAGGTACGCCAAAGATGGAAAAGACGTCTGTCTGGCGTTTATACACAAGTAACCGCATGCTGCTTGCGCTTCTCGGCGCAGCCCTCTTGCTAAGTGCCTGCAACGCACATCGAAGCACAAACGCCGGCGCCCCTGTGGCAGGTATCGATCCATGCAGCCTCGTAACCCGTGCCGACGCGGAACGAATATTACAGGCACACGTAGAACCCGCCATTCATCGCGAAACCGTACTCATGGCAACGGGATACCAATGCCGTTACATCATTGCCGACCACGGACACCAGACCCAAGGCATTGCGATCACGGTTTATGACGACGTCCACATACAAACACAAGACACGCTCTTCAAAAACGCCGCCGATTATTTCCACCGCGACATGCGCGCACTGCGGGGTTCCGGAACGAGACTCGTCGCAATAAAGGGATTGGGCACGGCCGCTTACTGGCAACCCGGCCAGGATCTTCTGCACCTGCTCGATCACGGCGTCTACGTCATGCTCGACGTGGAAATCGGCTCGGCCACCCCTGCCGGTCCGGAGCAAACTTCCAACTCACAAAACGAAGCGGCCAAACGCGCCGCCGACATTGCACTGGCGCGCGAGTCCATCCTGCCGCGCCTCGGCAACCCCTCATTACTTTCAAACCATCCGCCGCACAGCGGCAACCGAGGACATGCATCATGAACATCAAACGCCTGTTACCTGCATTGATATGTGCGGGGATTCCTATTCTGGCGGTAGCCGGCACACCAGTGCCGCGCACCGTCAGCGTCACTTTCACCGTCAACAGCGTCGCCGACAGTGTCGACGTCAATCCCGGAAACGGCATTTGCCAGGACGCAAGCGGCCAATGCTCACTCCGTGCAGCGATCATGGAAGCCAATGCGCTGGCTGGTCCGGACACCATTGTCTTTGACCCAATCACGGACGGCCAGCCGCAGTTGCTCCAACTCCATGGAGCAGGCGAGGACGCTGCGGCAACCGGTGATTTGGACATTACCGAAGGCTTGACGATCACAGGCAACGGCACCGATAAGACCATCATCGACGGCGACGCGGCCGACCGTGTCTTCGATATCCACCCCGCCTCCGGCACGATCACCGTAGAAATCGATGATCTAACCGTGCAGAACGGTAATGGGGTCATCAACGGCGGCGGCATCCGCCTGCAAAACTCGACGCTCGTCCTCAACGGTGACCTCATAGAAAAGAACGAGACCAGCAATATCAGCGGCACCTCTTACGGCGGCGGCATCTACGCCACTAATGGCACCCTGACGCTCGATCACGCTACGGTGAAAGACAATAGCGTCGCTGCCAGCGCTCGCGCAGGCGGCGGCGGTATCACCGCGGTTAATGTAAGCGTCACCCATGTGCTCGACGGGAGTCTGATTACGGGCAACGTCGTCGATGGCGGGACGAACAATGGTGCCTTCGGCGGCGGGATCTACTCGAGAAACGGCACCCTGAGCGTGGATGCAACCGCTATCCGCGGTAACGAGTCACTCAATACGAACGCCAACGAGCCTGCGTACGGCGGAGGCATCGAGACCGAGCTCGGGAGTTACACGATCACCAACAGTGAAATCAGCGGCAACGATGCTCATGGCGACGCTGTCGCCTTCGGCGGCGGTCTGGATGCCGAGTTCTCCGGTTCCGACTCCTCTGTCGTGGACACGACCGTCACAGGAAATTCGTCTATCGTCGACAACGCCACCGGCGATGCGGTCGGCGGCGGCATCAGTATCGACAGCACCCCGTCGGGGGTCACCGAGTCGCTGGACAACGTCACCATCTCCGGCAACAGCGTACAAGGAAGCACCACCAGCGGCGGCGGGCTGGACGTTTACCAGAATACGGGCACCGTCTCCCTGCAGAACAGCATCGTTGCCGGCAACCAGGACGCCAACGCAACGGCCCCCGACTGCGTGGGCACCTTCGGCGGCGCGCTCACTTCCGGAGGCTACAACCTGATCGGCGACGACACCGGCTGCAGCTTCGCCAACGCCACCGGCGACCAGGTCGGCACCGGCTCCACTCCGATCGACCCCCTGCTCGGCACACTCGCCGACAACGGCGGCAAAACCCAGACTATGGCGCTCCTGGCGGGCAGCCCGGCGGTGGACGCCGGCAACCCCGCCGGATGCACGGACGCATCGGGCGCAACGCTCACCCGGGACCAGCGCAACTACCCGCGCCCCACTGACGGCAATGGCAACGGTACGGCAACCTGCGACATCGGCGCCTACGAACGGACAGCGGAGCTTGCGCCTACCGCCAGCAACGGCTCGATAACGGTCAACGCGGGCTCCAGCGCGAGCGGTACGCTCAGCGGCAGCGCCGCCAACGGCAACCCGACGACCTTCAGCATCGTCTCCAAACCGTCCCACGGCACGGTAAAGATCACCAATGCCGCAACCGGTGCATTTACCTATGAGCCGGCGAGCGGCTACTCCGGCAGCGACTCCTTTACATTCAGCGTTAACGACGGTTTCCTGAATTCCAATACAGCGACTGAAACGGTCACGGTCAAGTCGGCTGCCAGTGGTGGCGGCGGCGGTGGCGGCGGATTCAGCCCCTTCGCACTCTTCGGATTACTGCTGCTCGCGCTGGTGCCGTGGTGGCTGCGCCGCCATCGCCCAATCGCGGCGGGAATCGCCGCTTCTGTAGAGGGGAAACTTCCTATGAAACGCGTTTTCAAAATTCATTATATTGCTGCCATCGGCACCGCACTCATATCCGTCATCCTGCTGACCGCGGTACCCGCGCGCGCCGCGCCCGGCGACGTCGACACCACGTTCAACGGTGGCGTGCCGGCGGTCATCGATCCCGGCACCGGCAACATATACGATGTTCTGGCGGGCGCCATTGATCCATCCAACGGAGACATCTTTTGGAGCGGCAACTACGATGTCGACTCGGGAGCGATCGCAGCCTACAAACCTGACGGCACTCCCGACACCACATTCGGCGGTACGGGCGAAGTCACCCTGGCCGCAGGCGCCGTCGGTTTCTCCGGCGGCACGATGCAGATCAACGGCATCGCCATCGACGGACAGGGACGCATCCTGCTTACCGGTGTCGCATACGACTCCAGCGGCGGCGGCATGCTGATCATGCGCTTGAACCCCGACGGCTCGTTCGATACGAGCTTCGGAGCCGCAGGCACCGGCTACGTAGTCAATCCTCTCAGCCAATCGGAAGGCAATGGGCTTTCGCTTACCACCGACGGCCATATCCTAGTAACCGGGGACGCTTACGACAGCGGGAGTTCCCAGTCCGCACTCACGATATGGCGCTTTTCGGCCAACGGCATTCCGGATAACAGTTTCGGTTCGGGCGGCTATGCCCAGATCGCCACCGTCAAAGACGGTTTTTACCTGGGATGCAAACCGGGGTTGCAAGCCGATGACACGCTGCTCGTCGGCTGCGAGCGGGGCGGCGCAAATGACTGGGTAGTCGTCCACATCATGACTGACGGCTCCTTGGATACCAGCTTCGGCAGCAGTGGCTTCGTCACAAGCTCCGCGAGCATGAGTCTCTTTGGCCTTGCGCTTGCACCGGATAACGGCTTCATTATCGGCGAAGCGGATTACAATTCACCGCCACCTACCAACCTGCGCTACTTCCTTGCTGACGGGTCGGTGGATACTTCCTTCAACAACGGCAACCCCTTCGACCTCAGCACGCTGATGGGAACAACCACACGCCTGCCGGTCGGAGCGCAGGCTGACGCCAAGGCTCTCATAAGCGGCAACAATGGCTCCACGAGTCTCAATGTCGTTCGCCTGCTTACCGATGGCACACTCGATAGCAGCTTCGGCACCAATGGCGTCGGCACGGTCGACTTCAGCAATATCGGCGGCAGCGGTTACGCGTCGGAACCCACGGCCGTGCTGCTTCAGGGCGACGGCAAGATCGTGGTCCTGGGTTATGCCGTCAATAATACCGACAGCAGACGCATTTCCTTTGTTACCCGGCTGGACAACGACGCGTTCAATTTCACGCCAACCGCCTTTTCGTTCATGGCCCAGACCGGCGTGGTACGCAGCACCCTGATCACCTCCAATGCGATCACTGTTTCCGGACTGAGCAGCGGCACGAGCGTACCCGTCTCCGTCAGCGGCGGCGAATATGAAATCAATTCCGGCGCCTGGACCCGTGCACCCGGCTTCGTGCAGAACGGTGATCAGGTCGCGGTGCGACACACGTCCTCTAACAGCTACAGCACCAAGATCACAACAACGCTCGCCATCGGCGGCACAGCAATACCCAACAACAATTCAACCGTGCTCGGCACACCCGTTACCGCAAGCTTCAGCTCGACCACGAAAGCGGCTCCGACATCCGGTGGTGGTGGCGGTGGAAGCATTGGGTTGCTTGCCCTGCTCGCTCTACTCACGCTTACATTTGTGCCTTGGTCGTTACGGCACAACCATCAACGCTTCAGTAAATGACGTTCCATCAAACGAGGAGGATGCACCATGAAACCTTCATCAAGAACAGGTTTATTTATGAAGACATTCGCTGCACTAATATTCTGCGTTGTGGCCCTGCCCGCGCTGGCAGCGGCTCAGTGGCAACACGTCAGCCAGGGCGTGTGGCTGAATGACATTGCCTACGGAGCCGGACGCTATGTCACGACCGGTTACACCGGAACCTACACGAGCACGGACGGCATCACTTGGCAACAGACCACGCTGCCTGCAAACGCGACGATCGATTATCACCGCGTCCTGTGGAATGCCGCGCAGAGCCGGTTTGTGGCTGCCGGGTACTCGGGCTGGGTAGCGACCAGCCCGGACGGAATGAACTGGACCACACACCAGACTGGACTCGGCACGCTATTCGATGTCACTTACGCGGGCGGGCAATATGTTGCCGTCGAGGACGCCGGTCACATCGCCACCAGCCCGGACGGCATCAACTGGACCGTGCATTCCACGCCAGCCTCCCCGAACGCTTATCTCTTCGGCGTCGCCTGGAACGGAACCACCTACGTCGCCGCCGGATATTGCCTGTCCCAGACGTCGTGCCCGGGCGGAGCGGACGTGGTGCTCACCAGCCCCGACGGCGCAACCTGGAACCTGGCCGATCCCGGTACGTCTGCAAGTCCCATACTTGCCGACGGCGTCGCCTGGGGTAATGGGGAATTTGTCGTCGTCGGTGAATTCGGCGTCATCACGAGCCCCGACGGCACCACGTGGACTCTCCAGACCCCGAACCCGGAACAGCTTTTTGCCGCCGGAAACAACAACGCACTGCGTTTCGACGGCAGCCGCTTCGTCGGCACCGGCTTCGATTACTCCTCGGGCAACCGGGACGTTTCCATATTCACGAGCAGCGACGGGGCCAGCTGGACGTCCCATGTCGTGCCGGATCCCTTTGCCCCCGACAGCTTCGCCACCTCGGCCGAACACATCAACGGAAGCTACTTCATAACCACCAGCGACGGCTCCGTTTTCACCACGCCGGACCTTGCCGCGTGGACGACGAATCGCGCAGGCTCGGCGTTGGGCACCGACAATTACGCCGGTATCGCGTTCAGCGGCAGCCGTTATCTCGCCTACGTCGCACCCGCCCCCGTCCGCGGGGTTCCCGTCTCCAGCGCCTACGTCAGCCTCGATGGCCTGACATGGAACCAGCAGGGCACGGAGAGCAGTCAGTGCTGGAGCATGGCCTATGCGGCGGGGGTATTCGCATGCACCGCCAACGTAAGAGGCAAACTCTACACGAGCCCCGACGAAAGCAACTGGGTCACGCGCACAGCGGGCATAGACCCCAACACCTATGTCTCCGATCTGCTGGGCACGTCGGCAGGCTTCATCGCAGTGGGCCAAAACGATAGCGGCGGCAACTCAACGAGCGTCGTTCTCACCAGCCCCGACGGTGCATCCTGGACATCGCAGTCCAGCGCGGCGGTAGCCGGTGTGTACCTGAATCAGGTCGTCGCCGGCGCAGGCGGCTACTATGCGCTCGGAGATCACCTCGACACGGCTACCAACCAACAGATACCTCACTTGTTGTTCAGCACCGACGGCACCGCCTGGAGCCAGCTCACGCCGGACTGGCCGAGTGATTTCAGCCCCACGGTGCTGGTCGCCAATTCAAGCGTCCTCGTCGCCGCGGGCACCAACTACCGCGCGTTTGCGACCTGCCCGCCCGGCGCCTGCCAAAGCGAAGTGTTCACCAGCACCGACGGCACGCACTGGACGCAGCGTGACGTCAGTGCCCTCGGTATCCCGAATGGGACTTACTGGGGCAGCAGCGCCGCCGGCGGCGGGCTACTGGAACTCAACGGCGAGGCCGGCAACACGGGACACGTTGTCTATCTGGCCAGTCACGATGGCGCTCAGTGGACCTATACCGATTTAACCGGCACCTTCGCCGGAGCCGCGGAGAACGGCATGCTGTGGTCGGGCACCCAATTCGTGACGGCCGTCTCACAGGGCGGCATCTTCCGTCTTGCCGGCATCCAACTGCATCTATCCCTGCATGCCCGGACCCATGTCCGCGCAGGCAGGCGTTATCACTACCGCTTGCGCGTGCAAAACACCAGCACGGCGTCGACCGCAACCGGCATCACGGTCACCGACCAGCTGCCGGCAGGCGTGCAGTTTCTGTCCGCTCGTGTACGCCGTTCGGCGGGCAATTGTTCCGCAAGCGGACAAACCGTCACCTGCACGCTATCGAGTCCGCTCGCTGCAGGCGCAAGAGCCGTCATCGTCATTCGCGTACGGGCGCCGCATACGACCGGCAACCTCGTCGATCACGCCGAGGCAGTCGCCGACCAGCCCGTGACGGACGGTTCCGGCAACATCGCCGACGCAACGACCGCGGTCGTGTGTCATGGGCGGCACTGCACGCCCTGAACTCCGGGAAGACGCGGGCCGGTCGAATTACAATCAAGCCGGCCGGTCCGCTGCATGGCTTCCAGCAAGCCCTTCCGATTCCGCGGATGAGAGTACCCACATGAATACACATTCATTTTTTACGACCTTTTTTGTATCAGCGCTCGGCATTGCGGCGCTGCCCATACTGCTACTCGTCTGTTCCAAGCCCGCGGCAGCCTCCCCCACTCCTGCCGATTGCAGCAAAGTGGCGTTTCCGGGCGGAGCGGCACATGGCCAACTTGCCGGAGCGCCTTTCGTTCCAGAAACGGTCACTCTGCGTAAAACCGGTTCCATGGAGGAAAACGGCACACACTTCAACACCTGGACATTGCATTTCGAGCAGCCCGAGGGAGACATCAGCTTCGGCCGCTCAGCCGATATACACTTCCTTTTGCCTGCAGGCAAAACTCCTGCCGGACGCCGTTTCCGCCGTGTGCCGGGCAGTATCGACAAGCAGCCGGCAATGCTGAAAGGGCTTCCAGAAGTGCAGGGGTGGGAATTTTCAGATTTCAAGAATAACGTCGACCTCGACTCAAACTCGGACAACCGGGGTTCGCTGCGCCTTGCGTTTGCACAAGCGGCTGGATCCAAACTGTCAGGCAAGATATACCTATGTACATCTCAAGCCGCAACGACATGGCTCGGCGGCAGTTTCAATATCGATATTTCACGATAGGCACATCAACCCCGATTTCCTGCACAGGAGAATGAAGTAATGAAAATTACGACACTGTTTCTGACGGGCTTGCTGGCGCTTGCCGTCAACGGTGCTTACGCGGCTTCCCTTCCGGATGCCTGCACGCTGATACCCAAGGCAGCCGCAGGCAGGATTCTCGCCGCCAAAGTCGTCACCAAACCCATCAAGACTTACGGCGCGCCCGTTTCGAACTGCCTGTATTCAACCGCTCAAGGCGGTGGTTTCTCGTTGCTGGTCGGACGCGTCCATTACAAGAATGCTACAACCGAACTCGCACGGCAAAAAAAGACGGCTGCAGCCGATTGGCCGCCCGGCATGGCCAAGCCAAGCTTCACCGACGTGAAGGGACTGGGCGAAGCGGCCACACTGCTCAAAGGGCAGGGCTTCTTCCAATTGCACATTCTCGCCCACGGCATCGCGATTGTGATCAACATCAACCATCAGGCCACCACCGCAAACATTGACCAGGCCAGACAACTTGCAGGCATCGCGCTTCAGCATCTGCATTGACGCAGAGCTGTAGTTCCAAGCGGAAAGCCCGCGCTTGGCTGACGCCGTAACTGTGGTTGCTGCACAGCTATATCTTCAGTGCTGCTTACACCAGCCTAAGTTCAGACCTTGCGGCGAGAGGGAAGCAAGCGGGTGATACCGAACAAACGCAGCAGCCTGCGTTCGTAACCGGCTTCGCTCTTGCCGCGGCGCATCTTGTACATGAAGTAGTACTCGAACATCACCTTGGCCCAGTGTACCCATCGCCCGCCCTTCGCCCAGGTTACGTTACGCGGCGGAATCTGCGGCAAGGCCACGAAGGCGATACCCTTGTTTCCCATGTCGGCCAGGCAGATAGCATTCCAGGTCGCCCGCGCCTCGGGCTCCCGTCCCGCCATGTCCGCGGCAATGTTTTCCACGATGGCGGTGACCATGGATTCGATCATGTAACCGGTCTTCGGTGCGCCAGTCGGGACCGGTGTCTGCTCGACCGGCGGGATCGCCACACACACACCGGCCGAGTATATGTTCGGATATTTCGGATTGCGCTGGTATTCGTCGATCTTCACGAAGCCCTTGGGATTGCATAACTCAGCGGCAGCCGCTACCGCATCGACTCCCATGAAGGAGGGCAGCAACATGCTGAACTTGAATGGCAATTCGACCTCCCGCTTGGGCTCGCCGGCATCGTCGTGCTCGACCACCTGCATCTTGCCATCCTCCACGCGTTCCACTTTTGCATTGGTGATCCACTTGATATCGCGCTCACGCAAGGCGGACTCGAGAATCCCTTTTGAATCACCGACACCTCCCAGCCCCAAATGACCGACGTAAGGCTCGCTGGTCACGAACGTAATCGGCACATCACGGCGCAAGCGACGCTGGCGCAAGTCCCTGTCCAAGATCAATGCATACTCGTAGGCTGGGCCAAAGCAGCTCGCCCCCTGGACGGCGCCCACAACTATGGGGCCCGGATTTTCAAGAAACGATTTGTATGCCTCGTAGCCCTTTTCCGCATGATTCAAGGTGCAGATCGACTGTGTGAAGCCGCCCTCGGGTCCCAGTCCCGGTATGGCGTCGAACGCCAGCTTGGGACCTGTCGTAATGACGAGATAGTCATAGCCGACTTTTGACCCATCAGCCAGAAGGATCGAGTTTTCCGCGGGAATTACTTCCCTGGCGCCCTGGGCAACGAAATGAATATCTCTCTTGCGCGTTACTTTTTCCAAATCCACCACGATCTTATCTGGCCTGCGCCAACCCACGGCCACCCAGGGATTCGACGGCACAAACTGGAAGGTCGTGGCGTTGTTGATCAACGTGACCTCATGCCTCCCCCCAAACCGGCTTTTCATCTCCAGGGCCGCGGGAAGCCCTCCGAGGCCTGCTCCAAGCACAATCAATTTCGACATCTTCCTGCTCCTGCCGCAATCGCGAACTTCTCACCTGAAAGGATTACACCCCCTCTTCCGTCCTGCCTTGATTTGCGTCAACAGTCCTTTCAGAGGCCCGTGATATATCAAAAGCTAAGAATCGGAGAAGGGTTGATTATTAGATCATACTAAATTAGAATAATCTCATCAAATACCTGTGGGCCAAGCCCCGAAAAGCCGCCATGCGGCAGGAGTTGGATCATGAACATAGACCGTTGGGTATTTCGCATTGCCGGCCTGTTGGTGCTCGCGAGCATTGCTCTGGGCGTCTGGGTCAGCATGTATTGGCTGTGGCTGGGCGTATTCGTAGGCGCCAACATGCTGCAGGCTTCGTTCACGGGCTTTTGCCCCTTGGCGAAGATCCTGGCAGCCATGGGCGTCAAGCCGGGCGCCGCATTCCCCGCCCGGTCAAAATCCTGATTCTCGCCCCCTCGGAGGTGAAACATGAATACTCGAAAACGGGAAACAAGCCGCCGTAAACCGGCCGTCAATGTCACCGCAATGGGCAAACAGGCCGACAAGGCGGAAGCCTTGCTCAAAGCCATGGCCAGCAAGCCAAGACTCATGGTGCTGTGCCATCTCACGGAAGGAGAAAAGGCGGTGTGGGAGCTTCTGGACGAGATCCAGCTGAGCCCCTCCGCACTCTCCCAGCATCTGGGCATCCTGCGCGAACAGGGCCTGGTGACCACGCGGCGCGAAGGGCAAGCCATTTACTACGCTCTCACGGAAGGCCCTTCACTGGACATCATCGGCGTGCTCTACACGACTTACTGCAAACCGCGCAGGACACGCCGAAGCAGCAAAAAAAGCTAGGAGGCTAGAAATGCGCCCGCTCTCTGTTAAGGCCGGCTTCCTGGCTGTGCCTCTGGTGCTGGCTGCGCCGATTTGCGCCCATGGGGCACCGGCGGTGCAGCTCGACTTTCGCCAAGCCGTGAAGCTGACCCTGGCATCGAGTCCCACGCTGCGCGAAAGCCGGGGCCAATTGAAAGCCGCCCGCGGCGCGGCTACCGCCGCCAAAGGCAGCCGCTGGCCGCGGTTGAGTGCCTCGCTGGAGGCCTCGCGCAGCAACGATCCGCTCAATGTATTCGGCGCCAAGCTCAGCCAGCGCCGGGCCACATTCGCCGACTTCGGCGCCGACCAGTTCACGGGGCCGGGCTCCCTTAACGTGGCACCGCAGGCGCTGAACTACCCCGGCGCCTACAACAACTTCAATACCAGTGTGCAAATCGCATGGCCCGTGTATGCCGGCGGCCGCACCAGTGCGGCCATATCCAGGGCCGAGGCACAGATCAAGGCGGCCCGCAACGGCAATATCGCAGCACGCCAAGGGGTCGTCTTTTCCGTCCTTCGCGCCTATGAAGGCGTACGCGCCGCGAAAGCCGAACTGGCCGTGGCCACGCACGCACGGGTAGCGGCGGCGTCTTACCTGGCTACGGCCCAAAAACGTTACAAGCAGGGCACGGCGCTCAAGAGTGACCTGCTCACCGCTCAAGTGAGCTACGACCAGAGCCGGCTCGCAGAGCGCAACGCGCAGGACCAGTTGGAAAATTCGCGTGAGTACCTGCGTATCCTTACGGGGCTGCCCGAAGGCACCGACATCGCCATCGGCGCCCCCGTCGAGCCGGACATGCCGACGGCACCTTTGACGGAATTAAAAAGCGAAGCGACAGTGCGCAACCCCACGCTGGCCGCCCTGCGTGACGAGGTCAGCAGCAGCCGTGCCGCCGTATCCGGTGAAAAAGCCGCCTACCTGCCCCGCTTCTCCCTGGTCCTGCGCCGCGACTGGAACGATCCCACTCTGGGGCTTTCGGCGCCGTCTTATACCGTCGCCGGCGTGGTCTCCTGGGATCTGTTCGATTTTGGCACCCGCCGCGGCAGTATCGCCCGAGCCACCGGCAAGCTCGACAGCGCCGAAGGCCGCTTCGATGCCTACAAGCAGAAGCTTCTCGTGGAGGTAGACCGCTCCTGGCGCATGGCCCGCGAAGCGGCCAATCGCGTCGGGGTCAGCAGCAGCGCCGTGGCCCAGGCCGGCGAAGCCCAACGCATCCTCAAATTACGCTTCGGCCAAGGACTGACCACAATCACGGAGCTGCTCGACGGCCAGGCCCGGCTGCAACAAGCACAGGCCAACCTCGTTACTGCCCGCTACCAGCTGCGGGTCAGCCGCGCCGCGCTGTTGGCCGAGCTGGGCATGCTCGACCTGTCCCATATCAACGCCCCCGCATCGCAATCGGCGCCCGCGCCGGCCACTACCCAGATACCTGGAGACTCGGAATGAACCGTTCCTTTTCGCGACTATCGGTTTTGCTGCTGACGCTGACGCTGGGCGCCTGTGGCGCTTCGCACTCGGACAAAGGCCAAGACACGGCTGTGGCGGCAAACGCACCTGTCAGCGTTCTCGCACCCACGCAAGCCACCGTATACGAGTCTTCACCCGGTAACGTCGTCGCGACCAACTCCGCGCGCATCGCCTCGCGCCTGACGGGCTACGTCCAGGCACTGCACGCCGACGTGGGCGACACGGTCAAGGCCGGGCAGCTGCTGCTGACCCTCGACAACCGTGATGTGGAAGCGCAGGTCGCCCAGGCACGGGCGGCGCTGAGCCAGGCACGCGCCTCCCTGGCCGATGCGAAGTTCAATTACGACCGCTATTCAAAGCTGTACAAGCAAGATGCGGTCACCCGCCAGCAATATGAGAGCATGAAACGCAATTATGCCGTCGCGCAGGCGGGCGTGAAGGCGGCAACGGCGCAACTGCAACAAGCCCATGCCCAGCGCGCCTATGCCGAAGTGCGTGCGCCGTTCGCCGGTGTCGTCACCGCCCGTTACGTGCAGCAGGGCGATCTCGCCACGCCCGGCAAACCCTTGGTTGAAATCCAGTCTCCGGGGCACCTCGAGGTCGACACCCAGATTTCCAATAGCGCCTATGCCGCCCTCAAGGTCGGCGACACGGTGCAAGTTGTCGGCACTGGCGTGCAGACCGCGGCCCGCGTCTTGCGCCTGAGCCCAGCCGCCGACCCCTCCACCGAAACGCATCTGCTCAAGGCCACCCTGCCCACCGATACAAAACTCGGCTCGGGCGACTTCGTCCGCGTACGAGTGCCGGTCGGCACGCGCCAGGCTCTGCTGGTTCCCGACACCGCGCTGGTCGAGCGCGCGGGCATTTCCGCGGTGTTTGTCGTGGACAAGACAGACCATGTGCACCTGCGCATGGTGCGAATCGGCGAGCAGGAACATGGCCGCAGCGAGATCCTTTCGGGGCTGGCAGCGGGCGAGCGTTTCGTCGCCCGCCCCAGCGACGCGCTGGTTAACGGCGCGCGCATCAACCCGGAGCAACGTTGAGATGGCACGGAGACTGCCGCCACTGAACGCCGTCGGGAGACTGACCCAGCGTTTCCTGGGTTCCAAGATAACGGTCCTGCTCATGATCGCGGCGGCCCTGTTCGGGATCATGGCGATCCTGTTCACGCCACGCATGTACAACCCGGAAATCTCGGTGCCCGCCGCGAACGTGATCGTGCGCTTCCCGGGCGCCTCTTCGCAGGAAGTGCACAACCAGGTCATCCGTCCGCTGGAAAACCTGATGGCCGCCATCCAGGGCGTCGACCACACCTATGGCTACGCCGTTAACGACATGGGCGTCGTCACGGTGCAGTTCAAGGTCGGCGAGGATCCGCAACGCAGTCTGGTCAAAGTCTACGACCAGATCTCGCGCAACCTGAATCGCATACCACCGGGCGTATCGCAGCCGCTGATCCAGTCGACCAGCATCAACGACGTGCCTATCGTTACGTTGACGCTGAGTTCACAACATATGAAAACGGCGATGCTGCGCAGTCTGGCACTGCGCGTCACCGATAGCTTGCGCAACGTCCCCGACGTGGGCGACACGAAGGTCTACGGCGCCTCGTCGACGGCCGTAACCGCCTGGCTGGATCCTTCGCGACTCGCCGCCACCGGCATTTCACTCACCCGGTTACAGCAGACCCTGCAGGCCTCCAACGTCACGCTGCCCGCCAGCCACCTGGTATCGAACAACCGCGAAACCGCGGTGCGCATCAGCGGCGAGATCGGCGACGCCGATCAGGTCGGCGCCATCGTGATCGGCACCCATGACGACAAACCCGTGTTCCTGCGCGACGTCGCCAAAATCCAGGAAGGCCCGAGCAAGCCTCGCGAATACGGATTCATCGGCTACGGCCCTTCAGGCACCCAGGCGGCTTCCCCCGACGCAGCGCATGCGGTGACCATTGCCATCGACAAGCGCGCAAGTACCAACAGCGTAACCGTCGCGGACGAAGTGCTGTCCCGCCTGAAGGAACTGAAGCACAGCGCGATACCCGACGACGTGAACGTCGGCATCACCCGCAACTACGGCAAGAAAGCGGACGAGGCGGTGAACACGCTGATCGAGCACCTCGGCATCGCCGTGATCTCGGTCGCCATTATTCTCTTTTTATTCCTCGGCTGGCGAGAAGCCTCCATCGTCACGTTCACGGTGCCGCTGGTGCTCGCCGTCGTGCTCGGCGTGGACTGGGTGATCGGCCAGACGATCAACCGCATCACGCTATTCGCGCTGATCCTGTCGCTGGGACTGTTGGTGGACGATGCCATCGTGGTGATCGAAAACATCCACCGGCACCTGCACGAGCGCGGAAAACTGCGCTTCTCCGAGCGCATCATCCGGGCGACCAATGAGATCGGGCGCCCCACCAACATCGCCACCATCGCGGTCATCCTCGCCTTCATTCCGATGGCGTTCGTGACCGGCATGATGGGGCCGTTCATGCGTCCCATCCCGATCAACGCACCGACCGCGATGATCGTCTCGCTCGCCACCGCCTACATCGTCGTGCCCTGGATCGCCTGGCGCTGGCTGCGCGGCAAGGCTGCCCGCGTCATGGCCGAGGCACGCAAGCCGGCGCTCGAGGAGCGCGGCACCGAGGCCGGCGACTGGCTGCGGCGCCTGTACCTGAAACTGATGCGCCCGCTGATCGCATCGCGGCGCACGCGCTACATCTTCGGCGGTGTCATCGTGTTCCTGCTGCTCGCCGCCATGATCCAGCCCCTGTGGCAATACATGCGCCCGAGCGGCCCCAACGGTCCGCTGAGCATGCTCGGCGTGGGCCTCAAGATGCTGCCGGACGACAACACCAACACCCTGCTGCTGGAGGTGAAAACACCGGCCGGCACGCCGCCGTCGCAGACAGACGCCGTCGTGCGCGATATCACCAGCGTGCTCGCCAAGACCCGCTACGTCACCAACTTCGAGGCCTACCTCGGCCAATCGGCTCCGCCGGACTTCGCCGCACTCGTGCGCGGTGACGCCATGAACGGCGGGTCGACCTATGCCCAGATCCGCGTGAACCTGATACCCAAGGGTGACCGCTCGATCGGTTCGCACGGCATCGCCCAGCACTTGTATAAAGCGTTGACCTCCGTGCGCAAGGCCTGGCCGAAGACACGCATCAAGTTGTTCGAAACACCGCCCGGCCCGCCGGTGCGCGCGCAGGTCCTGGCCCAACTTTATGGCCCCGATTACAAACGCCTGCGCAAGCTGGCCTACACGGTCGAGGACAAGTTCGACGGTGTCTGGGGCATGATCAACCAGGACACCAGCGTGACCGCCGACGCGCCGCAGTACCGGTTGGCCGTCAACAAACAGAAGGCCGCCATGCTCGGACTGGACCCGGCCGCGGTTGCACGCACGATCCACGATTACATGGCCGGCTATACCATCGGGATGCTGCACGACCCGTCCGCGCGCGCACCGGTCGACATCCGCGTGCGCCTGCCCGAAGCCCAGCGCGGCACGCTGCAGCAACTGCTCGCCCTGCGCCTGAATGCACGCAGCGGCGCGAGCATCCCGCTCGGCAACGTCGTGACCGTCGAGCCGGGCACCGTGGCGCAGCCGATCTACACCAAGGACCAGCACGCGGTGGTTTACGTCTCCGGCGACATGCTGCACGGCAGCCCGGTCAGCGGCGTCATCACCCTGCAGAAAGAACTGAACGGCATGAAGCTCGCCAACGGCGACCATCTCACCGCCGACAACCTCGGCTTCGTGGACAAACGCCCCGACGACGTCAGCCACTACCAGTTGTCCTGGGGCGGCGAGATGCGCCTGACACTCGACGTGTTCCGCGATCTCGGTTCGGCCTTCATCGTCGCGCTGATGCTGATCTACCTGTTGCTGGCCGCCTACTACCAATCGTTTTTCATGCCGCTGGTGGTGATGGGCGGCATCCCGCTCACGCTGATCGGCGTGTTCCCGGGGCACTGGCTGCTCGGTCAGCCGTTCACGGCGACCTCGATGATCGGCGTGATCGCGCTCGCGGGCATCGTGGTGCGCAACTCGCTGCTGCTGATCGACTTCATTCTCGACTACCGCCGCCAGGGCCATCCGCTACGCAACGCGGTAATCGAAGCGGGCGCGGTGCGCGCGCGGCCGATCCTGTTGACGGCACTCGCCATCGTGTCGGCCTCGTTCGTCATGGTGAGCGACCCGGTGTTCGGAGGACTGGCGATCTCACTGATCTTCGGCACCCTAGCCTCGACCGTGCTCACCCTGTTCGTGATTCCACTGCTCTACTTCGCTTGGCAGCGCCGCATCAATAAGTAAACCCGGAATCAGGTTCCCCCGATTCTCCTCAACACAACGTGATCTGCGTCATGGCACGAGCAGGCGTATTCGGGTCATAGTTGTTACGGATGATTGGGGAGCGGGCGCATGGAACCGGAACGGATAAAGGAACTGCGCGAGGACTTCGATGTCTTCGATCGTGATGGCGACGGGACGATCGATTTCGGAGAATTCGAGGAACTACTCGACGGGCTCGGGGCGGAAATGTCGACCCGCGAGGCCCGGACGGGATTCCACGCGATCGACAACGACGCCAACGGAAAAATCTCCTTTACCGAGTTCGTCGAATGGTGGGCCGAAGATTAGCCGGTACAATCAGGACACATAGGATGCGCGCGGAAGACATTTCGTCCGGGCATCACCCCCCCCTTTTGAAAAACGCCGCTTATCAGCGCCCCATCCAAACCGCAGATGACGGGACGTTAACGCGTGGCGGTTTCCCGTGCCCATTTGATCAAGGTCAACAGGCAGCTGACGCAAATCGGTGATCATCCGTTCTTCGCCATTGACTGGCTCGCAAGGAAGATGGAGTTGCCATGATGACCGAACAGGCCGATCCGTCCGTCATTGAACACCGCTCTTGGGCGGAACCCTACAAGATCAAGGTCGTCGAGCCGATCAAGACCACCACACAAGAGGAACGCAAACGCGCTATTGCCGAAGCCGGCTACAACACGTTCCTGCTGCGCAGCGAGGACGTTTATATCGATCTCCTGACCGACAGCGGCACCAGCGCGATGAGCGACCGGCAATGGGCCGCCATGATGACGGGCGACGAAGCCTACGCAGGCAGCCGCAATTTCTATCACCTGGTCGAAGCGGTTCAGAAGCATTACGGCTACGAATATGTCGTTCCCACCCACCAGGGCCGCGGCGCGGAACACATCCTTTCGCAAATCATGATCAAGCCGGGTGATGTCGTGCCTGGCAACATGTATTTCACCACGACCAAACTGCATCAGGAACTGGCTGGCGGCCGCTTCGCGGACATCATCATCGACGAGGCGCACGATCCCGAAAGCACGCATCCCTTCAAGGGCAATGTCGATCTCGGCAAGATGCAGCGGCTGATCGACGAGGTCGGCGCCGAACACATCCCCTACGTGAGCCTCGAAGCCAACGTCAACATGGCGGGCGGACAACCCGTGTCGATGGAAAACGTGCGCGCCCTATCAGCGCTCTGCCGCAAGCATGAAATCCACATCATGCTCGACGCAACACGCGCCGTCGAAAACGCCTTTTTCATCAAGGAGCGCGAAGCAGGCTACGCGGACAAGCCGGTTGCGGAGATTCTCCGCGAATTCTGCTCCTATACCGACGGCTGCACGATGAGCGCCAAGAAAGACAGCCTGGTCAACATCGGCGGTTTCCTTGCCGTCAACAGCCCGGAACTCTATGAAAAAGCGACGGCACTGGTGGTCGTCTACGAAGGCTTGCAGACCTACGGCGGCCTGGCCGGCCGTGACATGGAAGCAATCGCGGTAGGTATCCAGGAATCCGTGGACGACGATCACATCCGCGCCCGCATCGGCCAGACCCGCTATCTCGGGCAAAACCTGATCAAGGCGGGCGTTCCCGTTGTGGTGCCGATCGGCAGTCACGCCGTCTACCTCGACGCCAAGCGCATCCTGCCGCACTTGCCGCAGGACGCTTTTCCGGCGCAAACACTCGCCGCGGAGATCTATATCGACTCAGGCGTCCGCGCCATGGAACGCGGCATCGTTTCGGCGGGCCGCAATGCGGAGACCGGCGACCACAACCGGCCCAATCTGGAACTGGTGCGCCTGACGCTGCCACGCCGCGTTTACACGCAGGCGCACATGGACGTTACCGCCGAATCGGTCGTCCGTGTCTGCAACCGGGCAGAACAGATCAAGGGCCTGCGCATGGTCTTCGAGCCGAAGATGCTCCGCTTTTTCCAGGCACGTTTCGAACCGCTCACCTCACCTGTAGCCCGCGACACTGTACCGGCCGAAGCACCCGACACGATAAGTCCATGCTCAGTCTCTTGAAATTGACCAAATAGTCAACTATAATTCCTGCCATGGGAAGAACCAGCAATGCCAAAGAGCGCCTCATGGCAGCCGCCACCGAGTTGACCTGGGAACGGGGCTACAACGCGGTGACGGTGGATGCTATTTGCGAGCGCGCCGGCGTTAAAAAAGGCAGCTTCTACCATTTCTTCGACTCCAAGGCAGCGCTCGCCATAGCGGCCATGGAAAGCGCCTGGGAGAGCCGCAGCCGCCCCACCCTGGATGCCGCATTTTCCGCCGGCAACCCGCCGTTGGAACGGCTGAAGCAATATTTCGAGGCGCTGTACCGCTTGCAAAGCGATATGAGCAAGGCGGGTGGCCGCGTACTGGGCTGTCCATTCTTCAGTATCGGCATGGAAAGTGGCGGCCTGGATCCAGAGGTCTGGGAAGCCTCGCAGCGATATGTTAAACGCAAGCGCAAGTACATCGCCTCGGCAATCCTCGACGCACAGGCCGAGGGCCTGGTCGATGTGGATGATATCGACGATGCCGCGCAAAGCATCCAGACTTTGCTCGAAGGAGCACTGGGCCGCGCGCGGGTCATGAACGACCCGGAACCTCTCCGCGGGCTGTACCCGCAGGCACTGAGACTACTCGGGGCCAAGCGTTCGACCGAGCAGGCGTAGACGGCGCCTGATTGGCGCCGAGGAACATTTTCTCTTTTTTTATCAGTAACTTGACTAGATAGTCAACTATTCATTTTCTTTACACCACCAGGAGGCCTCATGAGCACGGAAGAGCAGTCCAAGCAGAGTTCCAATTCCCGCCGCCGCAAGCGGATCCTGGCGCTCGCAAGCCTCACCGCGATTTTTCTCGTTGCGGGTGCCGCTTACGGCATCTACTGGGGCACTATCGGCCGTTTCCGCCAATCCACTGACGATGCCTACGTTGCAGGCAACCGGGTGCCGGTGATGGCGCGGGTCCACGGAACAGTGGTCACGGTCCTGGCCGACGACACGATGCAGGTCCACCGCGGTCAGGTGCTGGTCCGCCTCGACAACAGCGATGCACGCATCGCCCTGCAGCAGGCCCAGGCCAGCCTCGCCACCACGGTCCGCCGCATCAACGCACTGTATGCGACCGAGAAACAGCTTCAGGCACAGGTTGCCAAACAGCAATCAACGCTCAGGCTGGCCCGCAAAGACTACAGCCGCAATAAGGACATGCACGCGCTCGGTTATTTCTCGACCAAGTCGCTCGAGCACAGCGGAACGGTCGTGGATGTCGACAACCTCAGCCTGACCGAAGCGAGACAGGCCCTGCAGGCCATACGCTCCCGGCTCGGCAACACAGACGTCGCCGATAACCCGGAGGTCAAACTTGCGGCTGCTCATGTGCGCGCCGCCTATCTCGCCCTGCAAAGGACGAATATCGTGGCGCCGGTCTCGGGCTATATCGCCAAGCGGAGCGTACAGGTCGGGCAGGACGTGGCACCCGGCGCTGCATTGATGGCGATCATCCCCCTCAACCAGGTCTGGGTGGAAGCCAACTTCAAGGAATCACAACTCGACAAGATCAAGATCGGTCAGCCGGCCGCCATGCACGCCGACATGTTCGGCAACTCCGTCACATTTCACGGGAAAGTGATTGGCCTCGGCGCCGGCACCGGTAGCACGTTCTCGCTGCTGCCGCCACAGAATGCGACCGGCAACTGGATCAAAGTCGTGCAGCGCGTACCGGTGCGCATCGGGATTGCCGCATCGGATCTGGCCCGCCATGCGTTGCGGGTCGGACTGTCGATGGACGTGACGGTCGACACGAACGGCGGCTCCGGCAACGTGGGCCGGATCGTAGATCCAGGCAGCTATACAACGCCGGTTTACGACACGCGCGCCGCCGGTGCCGAGCAACTCATCGCCTCGATCATTCGCGACAACACCACCGGTGACGACGTGGGAAATGTCGCCGCTGCCGAGCACGCTTCTTCAAAGTCAGGAGTTCGTCATGGGGGATAAATACCCGCCGATCACCGGGTTCAAGCTCGCGCTGCTGACCGTCGGAGTCTCGCTCGCGATCTTCATGAACATTCTGGATACATCCATCGCGAACGTCGCGATCCCGACGATTGCCGGCAATCTTGCCGTCAGCCCGGACGAAGGCACCTGGGTCATCACGTCCTTTGCAGTGAGCCTTGCCATTTCGTTGCCGCTGACCGGCTGGTTCGGGAAACGCTTTGGCGAAGTGCGGCTGTTTCTTGCGGCAACACTACTGTTTTCGCTGTTCTCGCTGCTGTGCGGCCTGGCGGTATCGCTGCCGATGCTGATTCTGTTCCGCGTTTTGCAGGGCGCCGTCGCAGGCCCCATGATTCCGCTTTCGCAGAGTCTGCTCCTGGCCAATTATCCGCCCGAAAAGCACGGTACGGCCCTGTCCATCTGGAGTATGACAGCGGTTGTCGCCCCGGTGGTGGGACCGATCCTCGGCGGCTTGATTACCGACAACTACAGTTGGCCGTGGATCTTCTACATCAACGTTCCCGTGGGCCTGATAGCGGTAGCCATCACCGCCGTCATTCTGCGCGGTCGCGAAACCGACAAGGAGCGCCGCCCCATCGACAAGATCGGCCTGGCTTTGCTGATCATCGGCGTCGCAAGCCTGCAGATTCTGCTCGATAAAGGTAACGAACTGGATTGGTTCTCATCGCCGACGATTTGCTGGCTCGGAGTCGTTGCCGCCGTGGCATTGAGCTTCTTCGTCGTCTGGGAGCTGACCGAAGAGCACCCTGTTGTCGATCTGACCTTGTTTAAGCGGCGCAATTTCAGCGTGGCAACGGCCGCGATCAGCTTCGGCTACCTGGCCTTCTTCGGCAGCGTCGTCATCTTCCCCCTGTGGCTACAAACCCAGATGGGCTATACGGCCACATGGGCAGGCATCGCCGCCGCGCCGATCGGCATGCTCGCGGTCGTCATAGCGCCAATGCTCGGCAGTTTGATGAAGCGCTTCGACCTGCGGGTACTCGTTACGATCGCCTTTGCGCTATTCGCCGGCGTTTCCTTCTGGGTCTCCGGGTTCGCCACGAACATCGATTTGTCGCAGCTAATGATCCCGCGATTGATATTCGGTATCGGCATGCCACTGTTCTTCGTGCCGTTGATCACCATGTCGCTATCTGGATTGGCGCCCCACCGGGTTGCCAGCGCCTCGGGGCTACTCAATTTCCTGCGCATGCTCGCCGGCGGTTTCGGTGCCTCCATCAGCATCGCCATCTGGGATCAGCGCCAAGCCTTGCACGACGCCCGGCTGTCCGCATCGGCCTCGCTGCACAACCCTTTCACGCAGCACGTGTTTTCAAAGCTCGCGGAAATCGGGGTCGGGGCCAAGACATCGATAGCAGAATTCGCCCACGTCATCGACAAACAGTCCTTCATGCTCGCAACCAATGATTTCTTCTGGCTCTCAGGTTGCGTTTTTGTCGCGCTGTTGGCCCTCGTCTGGTTCGCCAAAGGACCGTTCGGCGCCGCTGCGGCCCGCGCGGCAGCCGATTGAATAGGTCCCTCCAGCGTATAGTTCGATGCCCTGTGTCATCGGCCCAACAGATCTTTGTCGAAATCAGTCCATACCGTTCGACTACTCATCAAGAACCTTACATCATTACCCTCTGGAGAAAGCAATGAAAAATCTGCCCCATACCAGGATTTCCAGCGCAAGCCGTTGCCCGCATAGACACCGCAAACAGGTTGCTCGCAAAACCCAGCGACACCAGCGCTGCACAAGGCTCCGTGATAGGTCCGCTTACCCTGCATGCCACCATGAAAATTCCGACTATTCCCGGACACCGCGCAGAGGATACGCACGCCTCGAATCAGATGCTCCTTCGAGTCTCAACAACCGGCTGCTGCCGAAAGCTTTCAGCCTTAAAATAATAAAGTTCACACCGCGTTGGTGGCTCCGTCTACCCTACCACCTAGCAATGACCGGGATGGTTATTGCGGTCGGAGCCATGGCCATGAAGGATTGGCACATCGCCATGGTTGCCACATCGCCTGCAGCGACTTATTATCTCGTCCTCTCGCTGGCAGATCGCTATCGGAAAAAGTAAACCAGTCAGGGGAAATCAGACTGATATTGCACTCTAAGCACAAAGCAGGCGGAAGATGCTCCGCTTATGAAAGCTGATATCCAATCAAACCCAATGATGCCAATACCTGTATTGCTTCAATGACTGGTTCAAGTTAAGGCATGCCACCGGGTCACCGGCAAGGATGTCGCCGACATGCGCCCATCGTGAAAAGAACTATGCCCTGGCAAATTCTTCCCCGACATATTCCGTCATCAATTCGCTCAACCAATCCATGAATACCTGCAGACGGCGCGGCAAGTTTCGCCGGGTCGCATACAGCAAATTGACCGGCATGGGCTCCACGGGGTAATCACTCAGCACCTCCACCAACCGGCCCGCTTCGATTTCGCTCCTTACGCCCACTTCCGGCACCTGGATGATGCCCAGCCCCGCCAGGCATGCAGCCTGGTAGGCGGCGGCGCTGTTGACGGTAATTACGCCCGGTACAGCAATGCTGCAATAGCGTTTGCCGTCGTAATACTCCCAGCCTTCCGGCCGTTTGCCCAACGTCTGTACGTAGTGGACGAGCCGGTGATTCGGCATATCCGAAGGCCCCTGGGGTTCGCCATGATGCTGCAGATAGGCGGGACTCGCGCAGTTGATTATGCGCAATGCGCCCAGCGGCCGCGCCACCAGGTTGGAATTCTCCAGCGTACCCACGCGTACCACGCAATCGAAACCCTCTCGAATCAGATCCATCCTCCGGTCGGTCGTGCTCAACTCGACCTGAACAGCAGGATGGGTGTCCAGGAATTCGGGCAGGCGGGGGATCACCAGGGAACTAGCCACACCGACCGGCATATCCACCCGCAGCCGGCCGCGGATTTCTGACGGTGCCTGCTGGAACATGCTGGTAGCCGCTTCCACCTCCGTCAGCAACCCGGCGCAGCGTTCATAGAAAGTCTCCCCATCCTGAGTCAACCGGACGCGCCGCGTGGTCCGATGCAGCAGATGCGTGCCCAGTTGCGTCTCCAGACTCCGTACCGCCGTAGATACGCTGGCTTTGGGCAGACCGAGACTGTCGGCAGCCGCGGTAAAGCTGGCCAGTTCGGCCACCCGCAAGAAAACACGCATACATTCCAGTCTGTCCATGGCCTGCACCGCCCGAGGTTTTGTTCAGAGAAAAAGAACAGTGTAATCATGTTTATCCGGTTTATCTGATCAATCTAAAAAACTAAAGTGTTGCCCGATATCCAAAACCCGCAAGGAGAACCCGTCATGAGCAACAAAATCGCCATCGTTACCGGCGGCAGCCGCGGCCTGGGCCGCAATACCGCCCTAAGCCTCGCCCGCAAGGACGCCGATCTGATCATCACCTACCGAAGCCAGCAATCCGCGGCGCGAGAAGTCGTGGGCGAAATACAGAAACTGGGCGCCAAAGGCGTGGCCCTGCAACTGGATGTGGCCAACAGCGGAAGCTTCGACGCGTTCGCCGCCGAAGTTAAAGCGGCCCTGCAAGAACACTGGAACCGCAACACGTTCGATGTCCTGATCAACAATGCCGGCATCGGCGTCAACGCACCGATCACCGGTACCAGCGAAGACCAGTTCGACCAATTGATGAACATCCACCTGAAGGGTCCGTTCTTCCTGACCCAGAAGCTGTTGCCATTGATGGCGGACGACGGACGTATCGTCAACCTGTCCAGCGGCCTCGCTCGCTTTGCACTGCCAGGCTATGCGGCCTACGCCACCATGAAGGGTGCCATCGAAGTATTCACCCGCTACCTCGCCAAGGAACTGGGCTCGCGTGGCATTGCCGCCAACGTCGTGGCTCCCGGAGCGATCGAGACCGACTTCGGCGGCGGCGCCGTGCGCGACAACCCGGAGCTCAACGGTTACGTCGCTTCACAGACCGCATTGGGCAGGGTCGGCGTTCCGGATGACATCGGCCCGGTCATTGCGGCCCTGGTGTCCGAAGACAACCGCTGGATCAATGCCCAACGCATAGAGGCCTCCGGCGGCATGTTTCTGTAACCGGTAATAGTCCATAGGAGCACTGGCCGTAGGACAGCATAACGACGCAGACCCCGGATAGGGCGGGACGGCTCCCGCCCTGCAGTTTCAAACACGGCGCAAGCCGCGCGGGACGAGCAGACGTTCGACGAGTTCGAAGATGCCCTGCACCAACAAGGCCAGCAGCACCGCGGGAATGGCCCCTTCGAGAATCAGTGGAATCGAGTTGAGACGGATGCCGGTAAGAATCGGCTGTCCCAGACCGCCCGCGCCGATCAACGCAGCGAGTGTGGCCGTACCGACATTGATGACCGCCGAGGTCTTGATGCCGGCAAGGATGGACGGCAGCGCAAGTGGCAACTCGATCCGCCACAGGCGAGCCGTATACGGCAGGCCGAGTGCCCGGGCGGAATCGATCAACGCCGAATCGATGTTGACCAGTCCGGCGTGCGTATTACGCACGATAGGCAGCAGGCTGTAGAGAAACAGTGCGAGCAGAGCCGGCGGTCCACCAATGCCGAGCAGCGGGATCATCAACACCAGTAGGGCCAGCGACGGGACCGTCTGCAGCATGCCCGTCACCGCGAGAATCGTTTGCCCCAGAAACCGCCGGCGCGAAGCAATAATGCCGAGAGGAATAGAAAACAGGATCGCAGCACCCAGCGAAATCACCACCAGGACCACATGCTGGCGTACGCGCAACGCGAGCCTGTCCCACATTGACTCCGGCGTCGATGCCGAACCGCTCTTGCCCAAAAATGCGGCCGCCACCGCACGGTCGTCGGCGTCGTCGAGTTGCACGGCCGCGTTCATCCGGCGCATGGTTGCGACGTCGATGCGCCCCGCGAAACGCCGCAGCGCCGCCACTACGGTCGGCGCTCGCTTTGCCAGATCGGAACGCCACAGAAATACTGCGTCATAGCTCGGGAAAAAATGCCGGTCGTCACGCAGCAATGCCAGATGATAGGCATGGATATTGGGATCGGTTGTGTAGACATCGGTCACGTCTATCGCACCGGTTGCGATAGCGCGATAGGCCAATTCATGCGCCATCCCTCGCACATGGGTCTGTGGCAACGAATATGCCTTTTGTAACCCGGGCCAACCGTCGCTCCGCGCCATGAACTCGTTGCTGAAACCAAACTCCAGGTCAGGATGTTTGCGTAAATCCGAAATCGAATGGATGTGCAGACGGCGCGCCTCGTTTTTGCGCATGGCCAGCGCATAACTGTCGCTGAACCCGAGCGCCGGTCCCAAGGTGACACCTTTCTCTGCCAGGGCTTTTTTCAGTGCAATCCGCGTGCCGGACAAATTCCGGCCGGCGAAGATTTCACGCCGCAACGTACCCGTGTACTCGGCATACACGTCGATGTCACTGTGCAGCAGTGCATCCCACAACACCCGCGTGCCGCCCAGTTCTCGCCGCTCGCGAACCCGCGCCCCTGCCTGTTGGGCAAGATCGGCTGCAACATCGCCGAGGATCACCGATTCGGTGAACGCCTTCGAACCGACAATGACGGCGGGCCGCTCCGGCGAACCGGTCGCCATCGCCACAGACGACAGGCAACACATTAGGAGAGCAATGGACAAGCATTTCATCGCTACGCCTCGCGCACCGGCCGCTGTGCCCGCACGAAGTCGCTGACGAATTCATTGGCCGGGCGTTCCAGCAGATCGGCATAGCTGCCCGACTGCACGATACGTCCCTGGTGCATCAGCATCACCCGATCCGCGAAATACTCCGCCTCGGCAAGATCATGGGTAACGAACACCACCACGTTATTCAACTCGCGGAAGACGGCTGCCAGCTCCGGCATCAGGCCGAATCGCACCAGCGGATCAAGAGCGCCTAGGGGCTCATCGAGCAGCAGCACGTCCGGCTCCAGCATCAGCGCCCGCATTAACGCCACCCGCTGACGCTCACCACCCGAGAGCTCAGACGGGTAGCGATCGAGCAAGGCCGGCGACAAGTGCGTCATGCCGGTCAGAATCTGCACCCGCGAAGCGATCCACTCGGCATCACACTTGAGATAGCGCGCCATCAGCGCGACATTCTGGCGTGCAGTCAAATGCGGAAACAAGCCGCCTTCCTGGATGACATAACCCAGCTGCCGCCGATGTGCCAACATCTGCGCAGGTTCCAACTGGAGCCCATCGGCGACGACGTGCCCCGCGTCCGGCACTTCCAGTCCTGCCAACAAGCGCAGCAGAGTGGATTTACCCGATCCGCTTGGCCCGATCACCACGGTAACGCCTCGTTCGAAGTGCGCGTCCATCCCGTGCAGCACCTCGCCGCCGTAAAACGATTTGCGAACGCCTTCGAGCTTCAGCATGCCGTCACTATACCCGTAGCCATGCATAAGTAATGCCCGAGTCATGCAGGTGACAGAATTCCGCGCTATGGTGTTGGTTATACATGGCGGGGGATGAACTTATGCGCCTGGTCAACGCCGCCTTCAGTGGCCTTTTGCTGGTTGCCGTCCTGTGCGCCACCGGCAAAGCGGCCGCCGCTGATACATACCGGTTGGGCCCCGCGTACGACAGCGAGCCGGAATTGCTGGTTCCCAATCCCAACGCCACCACGGGCAGTTGCGGCGTCGAGCGCTGGGCCGTCAAGACCGGAACCGACCCGGATGCGAGCCAGGTCGACATTACGACCAGCACCGCAGCCAACATCTCTCAGCTAGCCGCCATCCAGGCACCGGCCACTCTTCCCTCCGACCAACGCATTTCTCCGACCGAAACGACTGCGTTCACGGTCACCGCAACGCTCACAAAATACAAGCTCGAAGCGGATTCCGACTACCACCTGGTCATCTCGGACGGCACCGGCCACACGATGATTGCCGAAATCCCGGATCCGGCGTGCGTCGGAGTCACCAACCCGTTCCTCGGCGACATTCAAACCTCGCGGCAGGTTTTCGACAACAACTATTCCGCTACCGACACATTCCAGACTGCCGACATCCCGGTATGCCTGACCGGCGTAGGATTTTTCGACTTCATCCATGGGCAAACCGGTGTCGCGCCCAATGGCATAGAGCTGCATCCAGTACTCGGCATTCAATTCAACCCGAGCTCATGCCAGCCCTGGAGCAACACCACTCCGCCAACGGCGCAATTCCTGCTCCCTGATCCTCCGGTTTCGGCGATCGCGGGAAGCCCCCTGCAGTTCAAGGTCCAGTGCACAGCCGGCTCCAATGCCCTGACCTCCTGGCGGTTGGACTTCGGCGACGGCTCCACGCCGGCAACCGGCAATCTTTCAGGCACGACAAACGAATCGACCTCTGTCTCGCACATATACCAAACGGCCGGCTCGCAGTTCGTTGCAACGCTTGACTGCTTCGATACAAAGAAAAACGCCTCCGTGCCGGTTACGCTTACCGTCACGGTAAAATCCCCATCCTCGAACGGTGGAGGTGGCGCCAGCGGAGGCGGTGGCACCATCGGCCTGAGTCTACTGATAGGCTTGAGTCTGCTGTTGAGCCTGATCTTGCGCAGGCGTTGACTCTGTTGCCCGTAACTTCCCGGACGGGGCGCTGCCCGATCCAATAAAAACTGCACCGCTGAGGCAAATTTCCGTTATTCTTAACCGAAATTCCCTGCGTCTTGAGAAACGAAACGCAGACAGTATCGGGGAGATATCAACGATGTGGCGCAAGATTCTTATCGGCCTCGTGATCGCAATACCGGTCGCTTATGGCGGCATCAAGCTTTACGCCGCCCATTCCATCAAAAAAGCGGCCGACATGGTAATCACATGGGTGGCCCCAATAGCCGAAATCAGATATCAGGGCACCACCAGTTCTCTGAGCGGCATGGCCGGCATCACCGGCGTCTCGGTACATACTCTGAAATACAACAACTTCTTTCGCGTCGGCGCAATAAAACTTAAATCCGACAACTTGTTCACTCTGATGAACATAGCCAGCGACCTGCAGGAGGGCGAAATCCCGAAGACATTCGGCATTGATTTCGAGAAGGTTACTATCCCGATTACTAGTGAATTTATTGAAAATAGCCATGGTGACCTTGGACTGGTACATTTCCTGGGCTACTCCGACGCATGGAAACATTGCGGCAACAGAACCGGGTTTTCAGCCGCCGATCTCAAACAGATGGGCATTACCCAGGCATTGGTCGACCTGGATGTGGAAGTGCAACGCGAACCACGGCACAATGAAATCGGTATCAAAATAAAAGCCAACACAGAGGGAATTAATTCCACCAGCGTGGACATGCGTTTCGCCGCGTCCAACGGAGCCTTCAGACTGAGACACATGAGAAGCATTCCAAAACTGGAAGCAGCCACAATGACATTCAGCGACTTGAGCTGGCACCGACGTGTGCAGGCTTTTTGCCTAAAACGGTCCGGCATGACGAAAAAGGCCTGGCTCACCGCCCACGTCTCGGATATGAAAAAAGAATTAGCCCGCCACGGAATCGGCGTGGGTGACAACGTGCTTAATGCCTACCGTAACTTTCTGAAAGATAGCGGCACCATAACCCTCACGATATCGCCGCAGAGTCCGATAGAACCCAGCACCCTGCGACTCTACTCGATTCAGGACGCGATGTACTATCTGTCGCCCGCGCTCTCGGTCAACGGAAAGCCGGTCGACAACCTCGACATCACCAGCATCAAGCCTGTAGGGCAAGAATCCGAAAACCAGCCTGCTTCCACTGAGGTCGCGGTGAAAGATAACTACAATTACAAGGTGATCCCGGCTGGAACCCTTGGCCGCTATATCGGCAAACGAGTTCGCCTGACCACGGATAGCCACAACGTCTTCGTCGGAAAACTCGACGCCGTAAGCGGCCGCATAGCCACGGTCGATGTCAAGAATTACGACGAGACAGACGAGGAAATCGTGCTGTTGACCCGCGTCGTGAAAACCGAGGTGGCCACCTCGCTCAAACATACCAAGCCCGCTGCCCACTAGCAGTGCAGTGGACGGCTGAGCAGCCACACGAATCCTGCCTGCTGACAACGGCATCTGATTAAAAAGGGTATTCGGAATAAGTGGAAGGAATTGTCGTGTTAGACATCGTGCAACCAAATAATGATTTTGGTTGGAAACGGGTTCGACTAACTCGCTTGGGTCGAGTGAACCAAATGCACAAACTCCATACCGAACATTCTAAGCGTGCCGGCCCTGATGACGGAGTATCCAGGAAATCGCCGGCATCCTTATCATGCGCCAGACGGTTCTGAGAACCGGAGCGATCCACCTAATAAGCCAGTTCCAGCAGGCTCGGAAGACGGTGAAGAAGTTCAAGGAGGGCGAAATGGCGAAGATGATGGGCGCCTTCGGTCCTTCAATGGGACGAAAAGTTACCCATGAGAGTCTGAAGTCATGGAACCGAAGTCAAAACAGGCTCGAATCTGCGAACTTGTCGATGCAAAAAGGCCCCGCGATTGCTTATCGCGGGGCCTTTTTGAATACGACCACTAAGAGCAAGCTTACTCTATTGCTACACAACAGTAACCGTACCATTAGCGCTTGTCACAAAAATTGTTATCACGCCGCCATGACTGTCCGTTATCACAGTGATCATACCGCCTCCCGGCGCCGGTTTGTTGTGCACACGGCAAGGGCACTTAGGCCCGGAACTTGCTGCAACTGTCTGATTGGCAGTCAAAAGGCCGTTGGCGTTTGTGGGGGTGTTACTCGAAAGGAGCTTTGCATGCCCCTTATTAGAGATCA
>CAZPJI010000015.1:49042-52643 GCA_964586925.1 uncultured Gammaproteobacteria bacterium | reverse complement strand
TCGATGGCGTCCTGGTCGCCCAGCCAGTCCGAGCCCTTGACCGTGTCGTACATGTGCCACGACCAATGGTCCTCGCCCATGTTGCCCAGCGAGGCGGCGATGCCGCCCTGGGCCGCCACGGTATGGCTGCGGGTGGGAAATACCTTGGTCACGCAGGCGGTCTTGAGGCCGGCTTCGGCCAGGCCCAGTGTGGCGCGCAGGCCGGAACCGCCCGCCCCGACCACGACCACGTCGTAGGTATGATCGACGATCTCGTAATCGCCCTGCCGGCTGGTTTTATCGGTCATGCTCAAAAACTCCTGAATGCGACGAGTGCGGCCGAAATCACGCCAAGCAAAGCCAATGCGACAGCTGCAAAGCGCGCGAGCGTAATGACAATGAAGGCGCGGCCGTGATTCGGCACATAATCCTCAATGATCATCTGGAGCCCCAGAAAGCCATGCCAATACATGACACCGACCAAAAGCACCACGAACAGCAATACCCACGGCTCATGCATGACGGCGACGGCCTGGGCATAGCCCAGGTGCATGACCCAGAAGAACAGAATCACGGCAGCCAGTCCGAGGGGAATCAACGCAAGGGCCGTCAGGCGCTGCGCCATCCAGTGGCGCGTGCCATTGTGGCCGGAACCCCAGCTGCGTGCGATCGACAAGGGGGTACGCAAATCGCTCATGCCGCACCTCCTGCCGCAAGCACCCAACCGATGATCCAGGCTGCGCCGGTCAATGCCACGGCGCTGACCACGACCAGCCATCCGCTGGAGCGATAAACGCGCTTGGTGAAACCGTAACCGGCATCCCAGGTCAGGTGCCGAATGCCGTTGAGCAAATGGTAGAAAAACGCCAGGCTCCACAAGCAGAGCAAGGCCTGACCGATCCAGAGGCTGAAGAACCAGTGAGCCTGGGCAAAGGCCGCCGGCCCCATGGCCAGTGCCACCAGCCAGTAGACCAGCCCCAGCGCGGCGCTGAGCAGCACGACGCCGGAGAGGCGGTGCAGGATCGACAGAGTCATGGTGATTTGCCAGCGGTACACGCTCATGTGCGGTGACGTCGGCATGGAGTTCGTTGACATGCATTTACTCCCAGTGGTTACACCCGACACGGGTTCGAGCATTCAAAAATCCACACAGCGGCCCTTGCGTTCCCAATCTCCATAGCGGGTGGGCTCGGGACCCTTCGGGCCACCGATTTCAGTCGGGCGCTCGGTCTTGCCAGCTGTCTTCTCCCCAGACTCCGGGGAGTCGGTCCGCGGCTCGGACGTTTGTTCTGGCTTATTCATGACTCAGGATTTTATCATCCGAGAGCGCATGATGGCCGCCGCCAGCGGCAAATCTTCCGGACGCGTCACTTTAATATTGTCGATGCCGCCGCTGACCAGCAACGGTTTGTGCCCGGCCCATTCGATCGCGCAGGCCTCATCCGTGACATCAACACCAGCCGCAAGCGCGCCGCGTAATGCATTCAACAGCAATTCATAGCGGAACATCTGCGGCGTCAACGCGCGCCATAATCCGTTCCGATCCTGCGTACCGGCGACACGGCCCTGCTCATCGGCACGCTTGAGCGTATCGACCACCGGTGCGGCCAGCAGACCGCCGATCGGGTCGTCCTCAAGAGTCTCGATCAGATTCGCCAGATCCTCGGTGGCCAGGCAAGGCCGTGCCGCATCGTGTACCAGGACCCAGTCGTCGGGACGCGCATGTTCCTTCAGGGTTTCGAGCGCGGACAGGACGGATTCTGCACGGGTTGCCCCACCTTCGGCACTGAATACTTGCCGAGGCATCGGGTCGGGCAGCAGTCTCCGCCAACGGGTATCGTCCCTGGCCGCCACCAGAACCAGACCGTCGATGCCGTAAGTCTGCAAAAACAAGTCGAGCACATGCCCAAGCAACGGTTTGCCCTCGAGATCGAGATACTGCTTGGGAATGTCCGCACCGAAGCGTTGCCCGCTGCCCGCCGCCGGCACCACCGCCCATACGCTCATTCGTTTACTTTCCCCCGCCCGTTGCGGGCGCCGGTGCGATGCCCGGCTGCTTCGCCGTCTGTGTCGGCGGAGCACTGGCCGCTTTCGGGGCATGCACGATCTGATAGAAGGTTTCCCCTTTCTTGACCAGGCCCAGGTCCGCGCGGGCATGCTCTTCGACCGCTGCAGTGCCACTCTTGAGGTTCTTGACCTCCTGCATGTGCTGGGCATTGGCGTTCTTCAAGGCGGCATTCTGCTGCTGCTGATGCCGCACTTGCGCTTCCAGATGCCAGCCATGCAGGAGCCCGCCCTGGCCGAACCACAACTCGCGCTGCAGCAGCGCGAAGCAGATCAGCAGCACAACGAGCACCACCCATCGCAGCACCTTGGCGCGATCTTTGAATAAGGGAGGCATGCGCGGTACTGCCCGTCAGCGCCGGCTATTCGTTCGTTCCGCGAAGCCATTCCGATTCCGCGTAGGGGCGCGACTTGACCACGGTATCCAGCTCCTTGAGCACGGCGAGCAAGTCCCGCATATGCCCCAGCGGCCAGGCATTGGGGCCGTCGGACAAGGCTTTCTCGGGGCGCGGATGGGTCTCCATGAACACGCCGGCCACGCCGGCCGCGACCGCTGCCCGGGCAAGCGGGGCCACGAATTCGCGCTGCCCGCCCGAACGTCCGCCCAGTGCTCCCGGTTGCTGCACCGAATGCGTCGCATCAAAAACCACAGGGCAACCGCTCGTGCGCATGACCGGCAGCGAGCGCATATCGGCCACCAGGTTCTGGTAGCCAAAACTGAAGCCGCGCTCGCAGACCATGATGTTGTCATTGCCCGTGGATTTGGCCTTGGTCACGACATTGCCCATTTCCCAGGGCGAGAGAAACTGGCCTTTCTTGATGTTGACCGGCTTGCCGGCGGACGCGACGCGCAGGATGAAGTTCGTCTGCCGGCACAGGAAGGCGGGCGTCTGCAATACGTCGACCACCGCGGCCACCTCTTCGATCGGCGTGTCCTCGTGGACGTCGGTCAGCACCGGCAGCCCCAGTTCGTCGCGGACCTTTTCCAGGGCCTTGAGCCCCGCTTCCATGCCCGGTCCGCGGAAGCTCTCGATGGACGAGCGATTGGCCTTGTCGAAAGAAGCCTTGAACACGAGCGGCACGTCCAGCTCGGCGCAGATTTCCTTGAGCGTACCGGCCACCTCCATGACCAGTGCTTCGCTTTCGATCACGCATGGCCCGGCAATCAGGAACAGCGGCTTGTCGTTGCCGACGTCGTGCCCTCCGAGTTTCATGCCTGCGCCACCTTGCCCGCCTGCCTGGATCCCGCGCGTGCCTTGCTGGCCGCATCGATGAAACTCTCAAACAACGGATGGCCATCAAGGGGCGTGGAACTGAATTCGGGATGGAACTGGACCCCGATGAACCAGGGATGATCGGCCAATTCGATCACCTCCACCAGGCCGTCGTCGGAGCGGCCCGAAAAGACCATGCCCGCGGCACGCATCTGCTCCAGGTAGAGGTTGTTGAACTCGAAGCGGTGGCGATGGCGCTCATGAATCGTATCGGTGCCATAGATGCGCTGGATCCGGCTGTCCGGCGTCAGGTGGCTGGCCTGCGCACCCAGACGCATGCTGCC